>NZ_LT598496.1:4502106-5145264 GCF_900091425.1 Micromonospora krabiensis | reverse complement strand
GGCTGCCGATGCCGGCGGTGGCCTTCGTGGCCGGCTGGGTCGGCGTGGGACGACTGTTCCGCGGGCGGCCGGGTGGGCGCCCGGACCGGACCTCCCGGTTTGGCGCCCTGGTCTGCCTGGTGCCGGCGGTTCTGGTCACTGCCGGGCTGCTGCTCGCCCTGCTGTCCGGCTGACCCGGACGGCCTCTGCGGCGCGGCACCACCCCGGCACGGCGAAACGGCCGGCGGACCGGTCAGCGCCGGTCCACCGGCCGCACCGGTAGGTGGTGGGTCAGCGGGGCAGGATCAGGGCCATCGCCTCGGCCCGCGACTTCGCGTCGTTCTGCAGGGTGCCGCGGACGGCCGAGGTGATCGTCTGCGCGCCCGACTTCTGGATGCCGCGCATCGCCATGCACATGTGCTCGCACTCCAGCACGACGATCACGCCGCGCGGTGCGAGCTTGCTCATGAGCAGGTCCGCGATCTGCGAGGTGAGCCGCTCCTGCACCTGGGGCCGGCGGGCGTACACCTCGACCAGCCGGGCGAGCTTGGACAGCCCGGTGATCCGGCCGTCCGGGCCCGGGATGTAGCCGATGTGGGCGCTGCCCCGGAACGGAAGCAGGTGGTGCTCGCAGAGGCTCATCACGTCGATGTCCCGGACGAGCACGAGCTCCTGGTGGTTGGCCTCGAAGGTCGTGCTGAGCACCTGGGCCGGGTCGACGCGCAGACCGGCGAAGAGCTCGGCGTACGCGCGGGCGACCCGGGCCGGGGTCTGGCGGAGGCCGTCGCGGTCCGGGTCTTCGCCGACGGCGATGAGGATCTCGCGGACGGCCTTCTCGATCCGGGGCAGGTCGACGCTGTCCTCGACCGGCCCACCGGTGAGCTTGCCGTTGATCAGCCGGGCGGCGATGTAGTCCAGCGCGTCGTCGCCCGGTTCGGTCGCGGAGGCGGCCAGCCCCCCGTCGAGGGAGCTGGCCGCCGGGTTCGTACTCAGTGCGTGCCGTCCGAGTTGTTGGACGAGGTGCCGCCGACGCCCGCCTGGGCCCCGTCGGCCTGGGCCTGCGCCTTGAGCGCCTCCTTCTCCGCCGGGGTGAGAACCGGCGGCTCGGTGGAGGGCTGACGCTTGCCGAAGCCGTTGTACGGCGCCATCGGCGGCCGCTTGGCCACCCGGGCGCAGATCCGGGCCATGTCGGCCGTGGAGAGGGTCTCCTTCTCCATCAGCTCGAGCACGATGTTGTCCAGGACGTCCCGGTATTCCACCAGGATCTCCCAGGCCTCGTCGTGGGCCAGCTCGATCAGGGCCCGCATCTCGCCGTCGATCTCGGCGGCCACCGCGTCGGAGTAGTCCCGCTCGTGGCCCATGTTGCGGCCGAGGAACGGCTCGTCCCCGCTGGTGCCGTACTTGATCGCGCCGAGCTTCGAGCTCATGCCGTACTGCGTGATCATGGCGCGGGCCAGCTGCGTGGCCTTCTCGATGTCGTTGCCGGCACCGGTGGTCGGCTCGTGGAAGACCAGCTCCTCGGCGGCCCGGCCGCCCAGCGCGTACGCCAGGGTGTCGATCATCTCGGCCCGGGTCTGGGTGTACTTGTCCTCCGTGGGCAGCACCAGGGTGTGGCCCAGCGAGCGACCGCGGGACAGGATCGTCACCTTGTGCACCGGCGCGGCGTGCGGCAGCGCCCAGGCGACCAGCGCGTGCCCACCCTCGTGGTACGCGGTGATCTTCTTCTCCTGGTCGCTCATCACCCGGGTCCGGCGCTGCGGACCGGCGATCACCCGGTCGATCGACTCCTCCAGGGAGTCATTGGTGATCGCCCGCTGGCTCTTGCGGGCGGTGAGCAGCGCGGACTCGTTGATCACGTTGGCCAGGTCGGCGCCGCTGAAGCCCGGCGTGCGCCGCGCCACCGCGTCGAGGTCGACGTCCGGCGTGAACGGCTTGCCCTTGGCGTGCACCCGCAGGATGGCCTTGCGGCCCTCCATGTCGGGGGCGTCCACCGGGATCTGCCGGTCGAACCGGCCCGGGCGCAGCAGCGCCGGGTCGAGGATGTCCGGCCGGTTGGTGGCGGCGATCAGGATGACGCCGCCCTTGGTGTCGAAGCCGTCCATCTCGACGAGCAGCTGGTTGAGGGTCTGCTCGCGCTCGTCGTGGCCGCCGCCCATGCCGGCGCCACGGTGCCGACCGACGGCGTCGATCTCGTCGACGAAGACGATGGCCGGCGCGTTGGCCTTGGCCTGCTCGAACAGGTCGCGGACCCGGCTGGCGCCGACACCGACGAACATCTCGACGAAGTCGGAACCCGAGATGGAGTAGAAGGGCACCCCGGCCTCGCCGGCGACCGCGCGGGCCAGCAGCGTCTTACCGGTTCCGGGCGGGCCGAAGAGCAGCACGCCCTTCGGGATCTTGGCGCCCAGGGCCTGGTACTTGGCCGGGTTCTGAAGGAAGTCCTTGATCTCGTGGAGCTCCTCCACCGCCTCCTCGGCACCCGCGACGTCCGCGAAGGTCGTCTTCGGCGTGTCCTTGGTGATCATCTTCGCCTTGGACTTGCCGAAGTTGAGCACCCGGGAGCCGCCGCCCTGCATCTGCGACATGAAGAACAGCAGCAGCAGCACGAGCAGCACGATGGGGAGCAGGTTGACCAGCAGGCTCACCCAGATGCTGTCGGACGACACCTTGGTGTCGGCGGGACCGGTGACCCGGTTGGCCGCCTTGGCCTCGAGGACCTCGTTCCAGACCTCGTCGCCCACCTCGAACGGGAACTGGGCCTGGATCTTGTCGGTCGTGGTGTCGCCGAACTTGGTCTTCTGCGCCAGGTCGAGCTGGAGCGTCTGCTCCTTGTCCTGGAAGACGACCTTGTCGATCTTGGCGGTGTGAAGCTGGTCAAGCGCAACGGAAGTGTCCACCCGGTGGTAGCTGGGACCCGAGGTGAACAACTGACTGAGCACAACGGCGCCGAGGATGACCAGGATGATCCAGACCACCGGTCGGCGGAAGAAACGCGTACGTTCCATGCTGTTGTCGGGCACCGGGGCGCCCGCATCCTCCTGATCGACGTCCTGACCGTCTGATTGGTGTCGCCGCCTGCGGCGGCGGCCGGAGCCGCCGTGCGGGCCGGCCTCGACCCCGAAGCGCGACAAGTGCCGCGCTGCGGTCATTCGACGGTACACCGTGTGCGCGCGGAGTGAGCTTGCGAGCCCCGCACTCGGCGCACCTCGTGCATCGACGGTGCGTACCGGTCGCGGGGCCCGCCAGCCGCGCCGATGCGTACGGCGGGACCGGGCGGGACCGGCGTGGCGGGGAGTCCGGCCCGGCCACCTGCGAACACCCGGTCACGCGGTCGAGGGGCCGGACGCGGAAGAGCCTCCGCGCCACCGTCCTACACGGTAGTCGGAAGAGCTGAGAGTCCGCTGAACGTCGGCTTGATGAACGCCGATACGAGGATCGCTCAGGAGCGGGCGTAGACGTCCGGCTTGAGCACCCCGACGTAGGGCAGCTCCCGGTAACGCTCCGCGAAGTCCAGCCCGTAGCCGACGACGAACTCGGTCGGGATGTCGAAGCCGACGTACTTCACCGGGACCTGGACCTTGATCGCGTCCGGCTTGCGGAACAGCGCGACCACCTCGACGCTCGCCGCGGAGCGCGACTCCAGGTACCGCAGCAGCCAGGAGAGGGTGAGGCCGGAGTCGACGATGTCCTCGACCACGACCACGTGCCGGCCGGCGATGTCCCGGTCCAGGTCCTTGAGGATGCGGACCACGCCGGAGGAGCTGGTGCCCTGGCCGTACGAGGAGACCGCCATGAACTCCAACTCGGCGGGGGGCCCGCTGCGACCGAGCGCCCGGGCGAAGTCGGCCATGAACATGACCGCACCCTTGAGGACGCACACCAGGAGGAGCCCGTCCTCGACGTGGGCGTAGTCCGCCGAGACCTGCTTGGCCAGCTCGGCCGTCTTCTCGCGGATCTGCGCCTCGGAGATGATCACGTGGTCGATGTCGGCGTCGTACCAGGAGCCGTCAGCCATGACTCCTAGCCTGCCGTACGTCCACCGACCTCCGTCGGCGGGGCCGCCCCTTTTGGCGCGGTCCCGCCGCGAATTTTTGCCGCAAATCAGGACCAACGACATCAGCAGGTACGGGACTGCCAGCGGTGACCGTCGTCGGTCGGCTTCCAGTCAGCCGAGTCGCGGCTGTCGGCGGTGAGGCCGGTCGCCGAGGCGACGGCGAGGAGGACGAGGAACAGGAGAAGGAACAGAAACTCCATGGCGGCGCTCGCTTTCGCATGGTTGATGACCATTTCGCCGCCGGTGCGCACCGGACTTGACCCAAGTCTGCGCCGATCCAATCCCACCGGACAGTGGCAGTAATGCCATCACCCATCGATTTCCTGCCATTCGATGGGTTACCCTCGTCACATGCTCCGGTCGGTTGCCGTCCTCGCCCTCGACCAGGTCGCCGCCTTCGAGCTCGGCGTCCTCGCCGAGGTCTTCGGCACCGACCGGACGGCTGACGGCTTCCCCGCCTACCGCTTCCACGTCTGCAGCCCGAACGGCGACCCGGTCCGCACCGCGTCCGGCTTCCAGCTGGTCCCGCACGCCGACCTCGCCCCGCTGGAGGACGCCGACCTGGTCGCGGTGCCCGCCCACAATCAGCGGGACGCCCCCGATGCCGTGCTCGACGCGCTGCGGCGCGCGGACGCGCGGGGCGCGCACGTGCTCAGCGTCTGTTCCGGCGCCTTCCTGCTCGGCGCGGCGGGGCTGCTCGACGGCCGCGACTGCACCACCCACTGGCGCCACGTGGACGAGTTGCAGCGGCTGCACCCGCTTGCCCGGGTGCAGTGCAACTCGCTCTACGTCTCCGACGGCCGGCTGCTGACCAGCGCCGGCACCGCGGCCGGCATCGACGCCTGCCTGCACCTCGTCCGGCAGGAGCACGGCTCGGCCACCGCCACCCGGCTGGCCCGCCGGATGGTCGTCCCCCCGCACCGCGACGGCGGCCAGTCCCAGTACGTCGAGGCGCCCATCCCCAGGGCACCCGAGGCGCCGACCCTGGAGCCGGTGCTGGAATGGCTCATGGGGCACCTGGACCGCCCGGTGACCGTGGATGACCTGGCCGCCCGAGCCGGCATGGCGCCCCGCACGTTCGCCCGCCGGTTCCGGGCCGAGACCGGCACGACGCCGCACGACTGGCTGACCAACCAGCGGGTGCTGCTGGCCCGGCGGCTGCTGGAGGAGACCCGGCTCAGCGTGGAGGCGGTCGCCGACCAGGTGGGCTTCGGCGACGCCGCCGCCCTGCGGCACCACTTCACCCGCCGGGTCGGCGCCACCCCGCACACCTATCGGACGACCTTCCGCGACCGCAGCCACGCCGTCTGACGGCCGGAACGGCTCGCGGACGGCGGCTCGCGGACGGCGGCCGCCGGGGCGCACGGTGGGCCGGACAGCCGGCCCCGACGTCAGGCCGGGTCGGGGCCGAACAGCCGGTCGGCGCGGCGGAGCACCCGCCGGCCCCCGGGCAGGTAGGCGGCGCCCTGTCCCCGCCAGTCGCTGACCAGCGCCTCCAACGCGGCGACGTGCCGGTGCGAGAGCGCTCCGGGCGTGGCGCCCAACTCGCGCGCCCAGGCGTGCAGCACCCGGCCGCGCACGGCCGGCACGAGGGCGGCCAGCGCCGGCACGGCGAGCCCGCCGTCCGGGTGCCGAGCCTCCGCGAGCGCGGCGTCGGCCAGGTCGTCGAGGGCCGCGGCGTCGGCTGCGGCCAGGGCCGCGGTGCGGGCCAGCCCGTCCAGGACCCCCGGCCCGAGCGCGTCGACCAGCACCGGCAGCACGTCGGCACGCACCCGGGCGCGGGCGTACGCGGGGTCGCTGTTGTGCGGGTCCTGCCACGGCTCCAGCCCGAGCACGGCACACGCCGCCCGGGTCTGCTCGCGGGTCACCGCCAGCAGGGGGCGCAGCAGCGGCACCCCGGAGAGCTCACGCCGGGCGGGCATGCCGGCCAGACCACGCGGGCCGGACCCCCGCGCCAGCGCGAGCAGCACGGTCTCGGCCTGGTCGTCGCGGGTGTGACCGGTGAGCAGCGCGGCCGCCCGATGGCGTACGGCCGCCGCCACCAGCGCCTCGTAACGCGCCTCCCGGGCCGCCGCCTCCGGCCCGCCCGGCCGCCCGGCGACCGCCACCCGGACCGACTCGACCGGGGTCAGGCCCACGTCGTCCGCCCAGGCCGCCACGGCGGCGGCCCGCTCGGCGGAGCCCTCCTGGAGGCCGTGGTCGACGGTCACCAGGCCGGCCCGCCGGCCGAGCCGCGGGGCGACGAAGGCGGTGGCCGCGGCCAGCGCGAGCGAGTCCGCGCCTCCGGAGCAGGCGACCAGCACCGGCCCGTCGCCGGGCAGGCCGGTCAGCGCGCGGCGGACCGCCGTCCGGACGGCGGCGACCGGCGGGGCGAGTGCGGCCACGGGGTGCGGTCAGCCGGTGGCCTGGACCGGGCCGACCGGCCCGTGGACCCGCGCGACCCACGCGTCCGGGTCGCCGAGCTCCTCCAGCCGGGGCAGGGTCAACGGGGAGCCGAAGATCTTGTTGAAGCCCTCCATGCCGACGCGCTCGACCACGCCGTGCACGAACTTGCGGCCCTCGGCGTACTGGCGCATCTTGATGTCCACGCCGAGCAGCCGGCGGATCGCCTTCTCCAGCGGGTTGCCGGCCTCGCGGCGGCGGTTGAAGGCCGCCCGGATCCGGTCGACGCTCGGGATGACCTCGGGGCCTACCCCGTCCATCACGAACTCGGCGTGCCCTTCGAGCAGCGTCATCAGCGCGGTAAGCCGGTCCAGCACGGCCCGCTGGGCCGGGGTCTGGACGATGTCCAGCACGCTGGTGCGGCTCTCCGGGTCGCGGATCGCGTCGGAGAGGGTGGCGACGCCGCGCCGCAGCCGTTCCAGGAGGTGCTCGTTGCCGGACGAGGCGTCGACGAAGGCCTGCACCTCGCCGAGGAAGTACGCCCGCATCCACGGCACGGCCGTGAACTGGGTCCGGTGGGTCACCTCGTGCAGGCACACCCAGAGTCGGAAGTCACGGGGGTCGGCGCCGAGCTTCCGCTCCACCTCGACGATGTTCGGCGCGACCAGCAGCAGCTGACCGGGGTCGGAGGAGAAGACCTCGTACTGGCCGAGCACCCGGCCGGACAGGTAGGCGAGCACCGTGCCGGCCTGGACGCCGGTGAGCCGCGAACCGATCGCCTCGGTGATCGCGCCGGGCCGCTTGTCGCCGGTGAGCCGGCTGACCAGAGGGCTGATCACCTCACGCAGGCCGTCGATGTTGGCGGCCGCCCAGTCACGCCGGTCGACCACCCGCACCGGCGGGTGGGTGACCTGGGCCCGCAGGCCGGTGTAGTCGGCCACGTGCCCGGCCGCCTCGTCGGTGAGCCGCCGCAGGTCGCCGACCACGTTGGTGGCCTCCGCGTACGTCACCTTGGGGCCCGACTTGCCCAGCGCCCCCGCGGTCGCGGCGGCCAGATCCCAGTCCACGAACTGCGCCATGCACCCACCGTACCCGCGTGGGAACACACCGGCCGGGGCTCGCGGCGGGCGATCGACACCGATCCCCGCCGATCCCGGTGGACGCGGCCGTCGAGCCCCGCCGGTCGGCAGTCGGCGACCGGGTCGTACCCGGCGCGGTCAGCGGCAGCCGCAGCCGGCGAGCGCGGCGGCGATCCGGTCCAGCGCGACCCGGGCCGGGTCGGTGCCGCCCTCGGGAACATCGTCGGTGAGCACGGCGAACGTGAGCAGGCGTCCGTCGGCCGTGGTGAGCGTGCCGGCGATGGCGCTCACCCGGCTCAGCGTCCCGGTCTTGGCCCGGACGACGCCGGCGCCGGGCTTCGTGCCCGTGGACCCGTAGCGGTCGCCCAGGGTGCCCGACCAGCCGCCGACCGGCAGGCCGCCGAAGATGGCGGCCAGCTCGGGGTGCTTGCCGCTGCCGGCGAGCGTGATCAGGTCGGTGAGCAGCGACGGGCTGATCCGGTTGGTGCGCGAGAGACCGCTGCCGTCGGCGAGGGCCAACTCGTCGGCGGGCAGGCCCAGCTCACCGGCGACCGCGTCCATCGCGGCGGCGGCGCCGGTGAACGAGGCGGGCTGGTTGCGGGCCAGCGCGACCTGTCGGGCCAACGCCTCGGCGATGATGTTGTCACTGTCGGTGATCATGATGTCGACCAGGCGGACCATCGGCAGCGATTCGACCTTGCCCAGTTCCGCGCCCGGAGCGCCGGCCGCGGCACCCTCGCCGGCGGGCGCCCGTCCCGTGCTGACGGCACTGGTCGGCACGCCGAGCAGGCGGGCGAACGCGCGGCCGGCGGTGAGGGCGGGCTGGGTCACCCGCTGGGCGGCGTGTTCGCCGTTCTCGTGGTCCCTCTTCGCCTTCGGCACGTCGCTACGTGCCCCGTCGGTCATCAGGGCGGTGATCTGGGCGCCGTAGCCGCCGACCGGAATGTCCTCGTCCCAACCCGGTTCGAGGGTCGGGCCGGAGTAGAGCGACGAGTCGACGATGACCTTGGTCGGGGCGGTGCCGCCGAGGGCCTGCTTCACCTGGGCGGCCAGGTCGTCGAGGCGGGCCGCACCCGGGTAGAAGCCCTTCTGGTCGACCGCGAGCGTCGGGTCGCCGCCGCCGACGATCACCACCTCGCCCGGGTTCGGCCCGGCCACCGCCCGGGTGGGGATCCGGTAGCCGGGGCCGCGCGCGGCCAGCACGGTCACACCGGTCACCAGCTTCGTCACCGACGCGGGGACGGTGCCGTCGTCGGCGCCCTTGGCGAAGAGCGACTCACCGGTGGCGACGTCGGCGACCGACACGTTCACCCGGCCGCCGAGGGCGGCGGCCCCGACCAGCGGGTCCAGGGCGGCGCGGACGCCGTCGGCGGTGGGCAGCGGCGCGTTGGGATCGGCTCCGGCGAGCACGGGCGACGGCGACGGGTCGGGCCGCACGGCCGCGGCCTGCGGGCCGTCCTTGTCGCCGGCACCCAGCCAACCGGCGACCGGGCCGGGGCGGAGCACAGCGACGCCGACGCCGGCCAGCACGAGCAGCAGCACCACGGCGAGCACCACGGGCAGGCGGCGCCGCCGAGGTGAGCCGCCGGCCGGGTCGGGCCCAGCCGGCGGGGCGCTCACCGGACCACCACCGGCGTAACCGGGTGTGGGGCCGGACCCGGACGGGCCGACCTGGGCGCGGCCGCTGGCCTGCGGTCCCGCGGCACCGGCCGGCGCGTAGCCACGGTCGACCGGACGGTGGATCGGATTCGGGCCGGCGGGCGCGGGGCTGGTCGGGATCCCGGAGGTCGGCGCCGGCCCGGAGGTGGGCGCGGCCGCCGGATAGGTGGGCGGCGTCATCGGCCGATCGGGCCCGAGGACGGGAAATCGACCCTGGCCCGGGCGAGCCGGCGTGTCCCGCGGCGGTTGCCAGGCTGGGAGTGGATTACCCTCGTCTGGGCGGGGTGGATGGGCTCCGGGGACCGATACGCGGCCGCTGGCACTGCCCGAACCAGATCGTCCCGTACCGCGTCCAGACCCCGCGTCCGGGCGGTAGTGTGAATCTTCCCTCCCCACGGCCCCCTCCTCCCCGTGTGAAAACCGGCCTGGGTGACACTACTTCGGTCCGAACACTATGCGGCGGCCGGAGCCGGCGGGTGGCTTTCACCTGTCCGGACGGCAGCCGGTGGTTCCGTTGGCCAGCGTGGGCAAACGAGGGAGCGTGCAGATGGATTTCGACGTCACGGTTGAGATCCCCAAGGGTCACCGCAACAAGTACGAGGTCGACCACAAGACCGGCCGGATCCGGCTTGACCGCACCCTCTTCACGTCGACCCAGTACCCGGCGGACTACGGGTTCATCGAGGGCACCCTGGGCGAGGACGGCGACCCGCTGGACGCCCTCGTGCTGGTGCCCGAACCGACCTTCCCGGGCTGCCTGATCCGGTGCCGCACCATCGGCATGTTCCGGATGACGGACGAGAAGGGCGGCGACGACAAGGTCCTCTGCGTCCCCTACGAGGACCCGCGCCAGGAGCACCTGCGCGACATCCACCACCTCGGTGAGTTCGACCGCCTGGAGATCCAGCACTTCTTCGAGGTCTACAAGGACCTGGAGCCGGGCAAGTCGGTCGAGGGCGCCACCTGGGTGGGGCGGACCGAGGCCGAGGCCGAGATCCTGGCGTCGTACCGGCGCGCCAAGGAGGCGGAAGAGCGCGGCGAGACCGCGCACTGACCGCGCCACGACTTCCGGAACGGGCCCGGGGGCCGCTCAGCCGAGCAGCCCCCGGGCCCGTTCGTAGAGGTCGAGCACCGCGCAGGCCACCGGCACGACCGCCACCACGAGGGCCGTGTCGGTCAGGTCGGCGACCCGACCGAGGTACGGGGAGACCGGCCGGCGGGCGTACGTGGTGCCGGCCACCACGGCCAGCAGGGCCACCGCCGCGCCCGCCCCGACGAGCACGAGCCGCCCGGCGCCGCCCGCGTGCCCGGCGAGCACCGCCCCGAGGACGGCGGACCCGACGAGGCCGGCGACCACCGGGGGCACCCGGTGCCGCACCGCCACGAAGAGCCGGGACCGGAGCAGCAGCACCCCGGCGGTGACCGCCACCAGCACCCGCCCCGCCGTCCCGCCGGTGGTCGCGAGCACGGCCGCCGCGACCGTCGCCAGCACCGCGTGACCGAGCAGCATTCCGGTCAGCGTCTCCTCGGTGCGGGCCACCGCCGCGTGGACCCGCCCACGGTCCGGAAGGTCGCGCACCGGCGTCCCGCCGTCGGACGGATCCGGCAGGGTGATCGGGGGCAGCGGGAGCTTGCCCAGGCGGATCGCCACCAGCGGGATCACCCCCACCGCGAAGACCAGCACGCAGAGCAGCACCGCCGCGGCGCCGGCCGGGCCGAGCAGCAGCCCGCCGAGCGCCGCCGGCACGCCCACCAGGCCGACCGTCGCGCCGGCCACGAACACCCGCAGGCGAGTGGCGACACCGAGCAGCCCGAGCACCGCCACCAGCAGCAGGGACGCCGCACCGGCCAGCAACTCCGGGGCGCCCACCCAGCGCAGGGGCCCGAACGGCCCGACCGGGTCACCGGAGCCGACCGCGAGAGCGCCGGCCGTGGCGGCGTAGGGCAGCGCGTAGCCGCCGAGGGTCGCGGCGGTCACGCCGTCGCCGTGCGCCCGGGAGGCGATGGTGCCGGCGACGACGAGCAGCACCGCCACGCCGAGCGCGCCGGGCCAGCCGACGCCGGCCCGTGGTCCGCCGCCGAGCAGGGCGAGCAGGCCCACGCCGAGCGGCACCGCCGCGCCGGCCAGGGCGGCGGCACGGGTGGCCGCCGGTGTCCACGCGCCGCCCCGGCGCCGGGCGCCGTCGGCGATCGCCTCCACCACGTCGTCGTACTCGAGCTCGGGCCAGTGCGCGCGGGCCGGTACCAGGTGCAGCACCTCGCCGTCGCGGACGCCCTGCGGCAGCAGCGCCTGGGCGGTCGACAGCGGTGCGCCGTCGGTGCGGCGGAGCAGCCACCCGCCGTGCCGCTCGCCGTCGTCGGCCAGCCCTTCCCCGGCGTGCCGGAGCACGTCGGGCAGCAGCTCGGCCAGCGGCACCTGCTCGGGCAGGGCGACGTCCAGCCGACGCCGCGGTGCGCTGATCGTGACGCGGGCCAGCCCGGTTGTCATCGAGGCTTCTCCATATCGAGCGCGATAGGTGGCTGCGCGGACGACAGGACTTTACCTACGATGAGCCAGCTTCGGGTTACCGAGCGTTCCGGGAGGGTCGGTGTCCACAGTCGTCATCAAGCGCCCGCCCCGACGGCCGGCGCCGGAGATCCCGGCCGGTGAACTGCCGGTCGAACCCCCGCCGGAGATCCCCGTCGGCACCGGCGGGCGCTGGCAGCAACTGCTCATGGTGCTGCCCATGCTGGGCGGCACGGTTGCGATGGCCATGATGTTCGGCCGGGGCGGCGGCGCGTACGCGTACCTGGTGGGCGGGATGTTCGGGCTCTCCTCGCTGGCGATGCTGGTGACCTCCTGGGGCAGCGCCTCCGGCACCCCGCGCAAGTCGGAGATGATGGCCGCCCGGCGGGAGTACCTGCGGCACCTGGCGGGGCTGCGGCGCCGGGTCCGGCAGACCGCCGGACAGCAGCGGGACGGGCTCTACTACCGGCACCCCGACCCGGGGCGACTCTGGTCGACCGTGGCGAGCCACCGGGTGTGGGAGCGCCGGCCGGCCGACCCCGATTTCGCGGTGGTCCGGGTCGCCGTCGGCCCGCAGACCCTGGCCACACCGCTCGTCCCGCCGGTCACCCGGCCGCTGGAGGAGCTGGAGCCGATGACCGCGGGCGCGCTGCGCCGCTTCCTCGACGCCTACTCGGTGGTGCCCGACCTGCCGGTGGCGCTCTCGCTGCGCAGCTTCGCCCGGGTCTTCGTCGCCGAGGCGCCGACCGTCGGGGCGGCGACGGTGGACGACGGGCGACCGGCGGTGGACGGGGGCCCGGCGCGGGGACAGGCCGCCCGCGCGCTGGTGCGCGCGGTGCTCACCCAGCTCGCGGTCTTCCACGCCCCGGACGAGCTGCTGGTCGCCGTCTGCGCCGGGCCGGAACGGCGGGCCGCCTGGGAGTGGGTGAAGTGGCTGCCGCACGTCCACCACCCGACCCGCACCGACGCCCTCGGCCCGGTCCGCCTGGTGGCCAGCTCCGCCACCGACCTGGAACGCCTGCTCGACGACGTGCTGGGCAACCGGTCCCGGTTCAGCCCGACGGGCGCGGCGACCGACGGGCCGCACGTCGTGGTGGTGCTCGACGGGGGCGACCTGACCGGGGCCACCGACCTGACCGGCGACGGCGGCATCGACGCGGTGACCGTCCTCGACCTGGACACCCCGCCGCCCCGACTGCTCGACCGGTACGCGCTGCTGCTGGAGCTGCGCGACGGGCGGCTGCACTCGTACTCGGTGGAGGGGCGCGCCGAGGTGGGCGTACCGGACCGGCTGGAGCCGGCCGACGCGGAGGCGGTCGCCCGGCGGCTCGCGCCGCTGCGCCTGGCCGGCGCCGCCCGCGGCCCGGACGCCCCGCTCGCCACCGACCTCGGGCTGCCCGACCTGCTCGGCCTCGGCGACCCGGAGGGCTTCACCGTCGAGCAGGGCTGGGCACCTCGGTCGGCCCGGGAGCGGCTGCGGGTGCCGATCGGGGTGGGCGCCGACGGGGGCGCCATCGAGCTGGACCTCAAGGAGTCCGCGCAGGACGGCATGGGGCCGCACGGCCTGCTGATCGGCGCGACCGGCTCCGGCAAGTCGGAGCTGCTGCGCACCCTGGTCCTCGGGCTGGCCGCCACGCACAGCTCCGAGCAGCTCAACTTCGTGCTGATCGACTTCAAGGGCGGCGCGACCTTCGCGTCCTTCGACCGGCTGCCGCACACCGCCGCCGTGATCACCAACCTGGCCGACGCGCTGCCGCTCGTCGACCGCATGGTCGACGCCATCAACGGCGAGCTGGTGCGGCGGCAGGAGCTGCTCCGCCGGGCCGGCAACTTCGCGAGCGTGCGGGACTACGAGCGGGCCCGGGCGGCCGGCAGCCCGCTCGCGCCGCTGCCGTCGCTGCTGCTGATCTGCGACGAGTTCTCCGAGCTGCTGTCGGCGAAGCCCGATTTCATCGACCTCTTCGTGCAGATCGGCCGGCTGGGCCGCTCGCTCGGCGTGCACCTGCTGCTCGCGTCGCAGCGCCTGGAGGAGGGGCGGCTGCGCGGGCTGGACACCCACCTGTCGTACCGGATCGGGTTGCGCACCTTCTCCGCGCTGGAGTCCCGCACGGTGCTGGGGGTGCCGGACGCCCACGACCTGCCCCGCACCCCCGGGCACGGCTACCTGCGCTTCGGCACCGAGCCGCTGGTGCGCTTCCGGGCCGCGTACGTCTCGGGGGCCCTGCCCCGCCACGGCCCCGCCGCCGGATCCGGCGCCGGTGGCGCGAGACGGCTGCTGACCTTCACCACCCACCTCGTGCCGGTGCCCGAGCCAACCACCACGCCCCCGCCGGAGACGGCGGAGGCGGACAGCCGGGGCAGCCTGCTCGACCTGCTGGTGGACCGGCTGGCCGGGCAGGGCCCACCGGCTCACCAGGTGTGGCTGCCGCCGCTGGACCGCCCGCCCGCGCTGGACGAGCTGCTGGGTCCGATCGTGGTCGACCCGGCCCGGGGCCTCACCACCGCCAACCCGGAGCTGCACGGCGCGCTCGGCGTGCCCGTCGCCGTCGTCGACCGGCCGTTCGAGCAGCGTCGGGACCTGCTCTGGCTGGCGCTGGACGGCGCGGCCGGGCACGTCGCCGTGGTCGGCGCGCCGCAGAGCGGCAAGTCGACGCTGCTGCGCACGCTGGTCTGCGCGCTGGCGCTCAGCCACACCCCGGCCGAGGCGCAGGTCTACTGCCTCGACTTCGGCGGTGGTGGGCTGGCCGCCCTGCGCGAACTGCCGCACGTCGGCGGGGTGAGCGGCCGGGCCGACCCGACCGCGGTCCGGCGCACGGTCGGTGAGGTGGCGACGCTGCTCGCCGAGCGGGAGCGCCGCTTCGCGGAGCTGGGCGTGGAGTCGATGGCGGCGTACCGGCGGCGTCGGGCCACGGCCACCGACCAGCCGACGTCCGACCCGTTCGGCGACGTGTTCCTGGTGGTGGACGGCTGGACGACGCTGCGCGCCGAGTACGACGACCTGGAACCGCTGATCACCGACCTGGCCACCCGGGGCCTGTCGTACGGGGTGCACGTGGTCACCACCGCGCTGCGCTGGTTGGACTTCCGCCCGGCGATCCGGGACCTGTTCGGCTCGCGGCTGGAGTTGCGCCTCGGTGACCCCGCCGACTCGCTGGTGGCCCGGCGGGCGGCGGCGAACGTGCCGGAGAAGTTCCCCGGCCGGGGCGTCACCGCCGAGAGCCTGCACTTCCTAACCGCGCTGCCGCAGCTCGCCGGATCCACAGCGGACACCGCCGGCCTGGTCAAGCAGGTCGCCGAGGCGTGGCCGGGGCGGCCCGCGCCGCGCGTACGGCTGCTCCCGCCGGTGCTCCCGTACGCGGAGCTGGACCTCACCGCGGCCGCCGGGCTGCGGCTGCCGGTGGGCATCGCCGAGGCCGACCTCCGCCCGGTGGCGCTCGACTTCGCCGTCGAGCCACATTTCGTGGTCTTCGGTGACGCCGAGTGCGGCAAGTCCTCGTTCCTGCGCGCGCTCGCGACCACGATCGTCACCCGGTTCACGCCGGAGCAGGCCCGGGTGATCCTGGTCGACTACCGCCGGAGTCTGCTCGGCGCCATCGAGTCGCCGCACCTGATCGGCTACGGCACGGCCGCCGCGCACACCGCCGACCTGGTGGAGTCCGCCGCCGGTTACCTGGCCCGCCGGATCGCCGGGCCGGAGGTCACTCCGCAGCAGTTGCGGGACCGGTCCTGGTGGTCCGGGCCGGAGCTGTTCGTGCTGGTGGACGACTACGACCTGGTGGCCACCGGCCCGACCAACCCGCTGCGCGCGCTGGAGGAGTACCTGCCCCAGGCCCGGGACGTCGGCCTGCACCTGGTGCTGGTCCGGCGCTCGGGTGGCGCCGGCCGTGCCCAGTACGAGCCGATCGTCCAGCGGCTCCGGGAACTCTCCACCGCCGGGCTGGTGATGGCCGGAAACCCGGAGGAGGGCGCCCTCGTCGGCCCGGCCCGGCCCGGACCGCTGCCGCCGGGCCGTGGTCGGCTGGTCACGCGCCGGGAGGGCGTACGCCTGGTGCAGCTGGCCCACCTGCCGCCTTCGTGACCGGTGTCGACGGATCGCCCCGAAGGGGGCGTGGGAACCGGTAATCTCGTCGTGGTTCTGTCCGGATGGAACGGCTGGGGATGTGACTGAGGCTCGGCACAGTTGCCCGACGGCGACGCGACGGATCGCCGGCCGGGCGCTGCTCGGCGTGGCGGCGACCGTCGTCACGCTCGCGGGTCCGGCCGTGCCGGCCGTCGCCGCCCCTACCCCGTTGGACGAGGTCGTGGGCACGCCGGTGGCGTTCGCGCCCACCGATCCTCAGGGCCGGCCGGACCAGATCCGCGACGAGCAGTGGCAGCTCGACGAGTTGGATGCGCGGACGGCGTGGCGCAGCTCCACCGGCCGCGGGGTGACCGTCGCCGTCGTCGACTCCGGTGTGGACGGCAGCCACCCCGACCTCGCCGGTCAGGTTCTGCCGGGGATCGACCTGGTCTCCCCGAACGGCGGCGGCAAACCCGACCCGGTCGGCCACGGCACCACGGTCGCCGGTCTGATCGCCGGCCGCGCCGACGACAACCAGGGCGTCGTGGGCCTCGCACCGAACGCCCGGATCCTCCCGGTCCGCGTCCTGGACGAGGAGAACCGGTACGACGACGCGATGATCGTCGCGAAGGGTGTGCGCTGGGCCGTCGACCACGGCGCGCGGGTGATCAACCTGTCGCTCGGCGGCAGCGGCGACAGCCCGGCGCTGGCGGCCGCACTGGACTACGCGTTCGCGCGGGACGTGGTGGTCGTCGCCTGCACCGGCAATCTCGCCACCTCCACCAGCACCCGGGTCTGGTACCCGGCCCGTGAGCCGGGCGTCATCGCGGTCGCCGGTCTGGAACGCAGCAGCGACAACCTCTGGTCCGGGTCGATCACCGGGAGGGCGACGGTCCTCACCGCACCGGCCACCGGGCTCGTCGGCGCCCGCCCCGACGGCTACTGGCGGGTGCAGGGCACGAGCTTCGCCGCGCCGCTGGTGGCCGCCACCGCCGCGCTGGTCCGCTCCCGCTACCCGAGGATGTCGGCGGGTGAGGTGGTCAACCGCCTGCTGTCGACCGCCCGGGACATCGGTCCGACCGGCCGCGACGACCGGTTCGGCTACGGCCTGGTCGACCCGGTCGCCGCGCTCACCGCCGACGTGCCGCCGGTGACCGGCAACCCGCTCGACGACAACGCCTCCCCCGGCATCGTGGGCTTCGGGTCGGCTCCCGGCCTGGATCAGGGGGACCCGGCCGCCGGTGCCGGTGGCGACCCGCTAGGCCTCAGCGCGCCCCGCCAGCACAGTCCGTGGACCGCCCGGCCAGCCGGCGCGCAGGAGGAGTCGGCGCCCGAGCAGCTGTGGACCGGCGCGGCCATCTTCGTCGCCCTGCTGACGGGCGCGGCGCTCATGGTGCGGCGACTCCGGCAGCGCGGCCACTGACGCGACGGGGTCTGTCCGCGCGTCCGACGGGGTAGAACTGACGCCATGAGCACGCCTGGTCCGCGTACCCTCGTCCCCGCTGACCGGGAGTCCTGGCGGCGCCGCCGGCTCGACCGCGACGACTCGCGCGGGCTGCGCCTCACCCTCGCCGCGGTCGCCGCGTTCCTGGTCCTCGTGCCGTTCACGGTGCTCGCCCTGCTGGTCCTCACCTCCTGGCCGCCGCTGCGGCGACTCGACACGGCGGTCACCGACGCGCTGCACGGTTACGCCCTCGACCACCCGACCTGGACGCGCGGCCTGAGCGTGTGGACCGAGGTGTTCGGGCCGATGCCGTTGCGGGTGACCGCGCTCGTGGTGGTGATCTGGCTGGTGCGGCGGCAGGCCCACCGGTTGGCGCTCTGGGTCGCGATCACCATGACGGTCGGCGGCCTGCTCGGCCCGCTGCTCAAACTGCTCGTGGCGCGGAACCGCCCGGATCTGCTGGACCCGGTGGCCCGGGCCACCGGCTACGCCTTCCCGTCCGGGCACGCCCTCAACGCGGCCCTGTTCGCCGGGGTGCTGCTGCTGGTCTTCCTGCCGTACGCCGGCGGTCCCGCCCGTCGCGCCGCCCTCTGGACGGGCGCGCTGCTGCTGGCCGGACTGACCGGGCTCAGCCGGGTGGCCCTGGGGGTGCACTGGACCAGCGACGTGGTCGCCGGCTGGCTGCTCGGGACGGCCGTGGTGGCCGCGACCGCCGCCGCCCTCACCGTCTGGCGGCACCGCCCTCACGGGGGCACCCCCGCAACGCCCCCTGTCCGGCCCGGGGCCTCGGGGACGGACCGGCCCGAGAGGTGATCCGCCGGGCGGCGGTCAGGTGCACTCGCCGGTGCCGACGGCGCGGGTGCGTTCGGCACCGGCCAGGGCGACCGGGCGGGCCTCCGCCGCGGTGACCGCGAAGCCGGTGTTCGGGTCGTCCGCCGCCGCCGCGAAGATCACCCCGAGGACCAGCCCGTTCGAGGAGACCAGCGGGCCACCGGAGTTGCCGCTGCGCACGAGCGCCCGGATCGTGTAGATCTCACGGGTGACGTCACCCGACGAGTAGATGTCCGGTCCGGTGATGCGGTCCACGTCCCGGACCCGGGCGGACTGGGCGTTGTACGGCCCGTCCAGGGGGAAACCGAGCACGATCGCGTCCGCGCCGCTGCCCGCGTTACCGGCGGCGAAGCGCATCGACGGGCCGGGCAGCCCGGGCACGTGGAGCACGGCCAGATCGCGGTCCGGGTCGTAGACGACCACCTCACCGTCGTAGCGGTCACCGCCCAGCTCCACCGCCACCGTGCGGGTGCCGGCGACCACGTGCGCGTTGGTCATCACCCGGTCGTCCGCGTACACGAAACCGGAGCCCTCGATGCGCCGGGAGCAGCTCGGGGCGGACCCGAGCACCTTCACCACCGAACGCTTGCCGTTGACCACCACCTGGGAGCCGGCGAGCGCCGGGTCCGGCGGTTCCACCTGCCGGGCCCGGGTGGGGGCGAGGTCGCCGAAGACGTCCGGGAAGCCGTTCGTGTCGACCGTGTCCCGCAGCGCCGTGGAGAGCTGCTGGGCCTGGTCGGGCAGGACCCGGTCGACGACGGTGAGCAGCGCGCTGTTCCGCACCGACGAGGCCAGCCACGGCAGGGACGACGAGCCGAGCGGCACCGCGACCAGCCACGCCACCAGGAGCACGGCGAAGAGCGAGACGAACGCGCCGCCCACGTCGTCGATCTTGCGCAGGGCCTGGCCGGTGATCGCCGCGCGCAGGCTGGAGCCGAGCCAACCGGCGAGCGCCTGCCCCGCCACCGCGAGCCCGAACACGGCCACCAGGGAGATCAGGACCCGGGTGCCGCTGTCCACGAACTGCCGCGCCAGCAGCGGGCCCACCTGGAGGCCGATCAGGGCGCCCAGGAAGAAGCCGGAGAACGACAGGATTCCGATGACGAAACCCTGACGGTATCCGCTGATCGCGAACACGAGCATGAGCAGCAGCAGGACGAGATCCACGGCGGACACGGGTCAAGCGTACGGGCAGCGGGCTCGCCGGATGACCATCGCTTGCGGAAGGTGACCGTGCGGTCAGCGCACGGGTGCTTCGTCGACCTCGTCCGTGCCGGCGGAGGGAGCCGGCGACGCGCCGGTCGGCGGCAGGTCCACGAGGCGGCCCGGTGACCAGGGCCGGGACCAGCCGCCCATGTCCAGCAGTGCGGCGAGCACCCCGGCCGTGAAGCCCCAGACCAGCATCCCCCGCACGGCGAAGGCCGGGCCGACCCAGCCGCTCGGATGGCGTACGCGGACCCGGTTCGCGGGATCGACCAGCTCCTCGATCGGCAGCCGGGCCACGTGCGCCACCTCGGCCGGTTCGCAGGAGCGCACCGGGTGCGGGGCGTGCCACCACGCGAGCACCGGGGTCACCACGAACTCGCTCACCGGGATCCAGAGCTTCGGCAGCTCGGCCAGCACGGTCACGCTTCCCGGGTCGAGGCCGACCTCCTCGTTCGCCTCGCGCAGCGCGGTCGCCGACGCGTCGGCGTCCTCCGGGTCGGCGGCACCACCCGGGAAGGCCGGCTGGCCGGCGTGGGTGCGCAGCGTCGCCGCCCGCTGGAGGATCAGCACGTCCGGCCCGGTGTCGGCCTGCTCGCCGAGGAGCACCAGCACGGCGCTCTCCCGACCGCCGTTCTCGGGGGTGGTCAGTCGGGTGAAGTCCTCGGCCCGGGCGGTGCCGACCCGCGCCAGCAGGGTCGCCATCCAGGCCGGAGGTTCCCGGGTCACGCCGGCACCGCCACCCCGAGGTGCTCTCGCACCAGCGTGTCGAGGGCGGCGTCGTCCAGCGCCCCCGACGTGTCGACGTGCCGGACCCGTCCCTGCCCGTCGACGAACACGGTGAGCGGGATGGCGTTGCGGTTGAGGGCCCGCTGGAGCGCCTCACCCTGGTCGATCAGCATCGGGAAGCGGACGCCGAAGTCCTCGCCGATGGACTGGGCGGAGTCGCGGGCGTCCCGGGTGTTCACCCCGACCACCCGGAGCTGCCCGGAGGCCCGCTCGTGGAGCCGCTGGAAGGCGGGCAGCTCCTTGCGGCACGGCGGGCACCAGGAGGCCCAGAGGTTGATGACCGCCGGCCCACGCACGTCCCGCAGGGCCACCGGCGCGCCACCGGTGAAGCAGGAGAGCGTCAACTCGGGCAGCGGGTCGGCCGCGGTGGCCTTCGACGGTGCGGCGGTGGGTCCGGCCTTCGACGGCACCGTGGCCAGCGCGGCGCAGTCGTCGAACGGCGACGGCCGGCTCGCCGCGCCGGGGCGGGCCGGTGCCGGCCCCTCCGTGCCGGTGGTGGTGGTGCAGCCCGCCGCGACGGCGAGCAGCAGCGGCAGAAACAGCAGCGTGGCGAGCCGGCGGGTCACGGCGCCTCCGCGGCGACCGCCTGGGCCGGCACCAGCTCCGGATCGACCCCGGCGGCGACCGCCAGGTCACGGGCGCGGGGGCCCTTGAGCAGCTTGGCCGCGAGCGCCGGATCGGTGGGCCCGGTGCCGTACGACGGGCACAGCTTCGCCAGCGTGCACGCTCCGCAGGCCGGCTTGCGGGCGTGGCAGACCCGCCGGCCGTGGAAGATCACCCGGTGCGAGAGCATCGTCCAGTCGCGCTTCTCGTAGAGCGCCCCGACGGCGTGCTCGATCTTGACCGGGTCGGTCTCGGCGGTCAGCCGCCAGCGGTGGACCAGCCGCTGGAAGTGGGTGTCGACGGTGATCCCGGGGACGTCGAAGGCGTTGCCGAGGATGACGTTGGCGGTCTTGCGGCCGATGCCGGGCAGCGTCACGAGGTCGGCCAGCTTGGCGGGCACCCGCCCGTCGTAGCGCTCGACCAGCGCCCGCCCCAACTTGATCAACGAGTCGGTCTTGTTCCGGAAGAAGCCGGTCGGCCGGATCAACGTCTCCATCTCGGCCCGGTCGGCGCCGGCGTAGTCGGCCGCCGTCCGGTAGCGGGCGAAGAGCGTCGGAGTGACCTCGTTGATCTTCTTGTCGGTGCTCTGCGCGGAGAGGATCGTGGCGACGGCCAACTCCAGGGCGTTGGAGTGGTCCAGTTCGCAGTGCGCGTCGGGGTGGGTCTCGGCCAGCACCCGGCCGATCCGGCGGGCACGGCGCTTGAGCCCGAGAGCCGTCTCGGTGGCGCCGGGGGAGCTACTGGTCACGCCGGCCAGCCTACGTCGCCGCTCCGACGTCGTCGGCGGCTGTAGCGCGCGGCGCCGGCGGATCAACCGGCCGAGGGCGGGCTGATCTTCCCGGCGTCGTCGAGCCGGGCCCCGGTCCGCGGGAAGTCGGCGCGGGTGACCTCCCGGACCAGGCCCAGGCCGCGGTCGCCCTCGTCCAGGGTCGGCTTGCCGGCGCTGTTCATGTAGGTCGAGGTGAACGAGCCGCCGGCCCAGCTGCCGTCGGGCCGCAGCGACACCTTGAGCACTCCGCCCCAGCCGAGGCGGCCGTCGTTGCTCAACGAGTTGCCGCCGCCGGCGAAGTTCCCCAGGCTGTACGCGATCAGCCGCCCCTTGTAGAACTCCATCCCGCGGAGCACGTGCGGCCCGTGCCCGACGATCAGGTCCGCCCCGGCGTCGATCATCGCCTTGGCGAACTTGACCGGATCGCCCCGGTTCTCGCCGAGGAACATCTCGGTGCCCGGCCGCACCCGGGTCTTGTCCGCCCCCTCGCCGCCCATGTGCACCTGCACGACCACCAGGTCCGCCATGGTGGCCGCCTTGGCGATGACCCGCTTGGCCGCCGCGATGTCGACCAGGCTGTTGGACCAGACGTACGACGAGAAGCCCGCCACCGCGACCTTCACGCCCTTCACCTCGACCACGGTGATCTGGTCGGGGGCGCCGGTGTGTGCCAGGTCGTAGCGCTCCAGGGCCTTCTGGGTGTTCTCGTACCCCTTCGGGCCGTAGTCGTAGCCGTGGTTGTTGGCCTGGTTGAGCAGGTCGAAGCCGGCGTCGCGCAGATGGGCCGCGTACTCGGGCGGGGCCCGGAACTGGAAGCAGCGGGTGGCGTTCGGGCCGCACTTGCCGGTGCCGGTGTCCACCGTCAGCGGCTCTTCGAGGTTGCCCATCACCAGGTCGGCCGCGAGCGCCTTCTTGACCGAGTCGAAGAATCCCTTGCCGCCGTTGGCGGGCAGCCGGCTGGGGGCGTTGCCCATGATGATGTCGCCGGTCGCGGAGAGCGAGATCGCGTCGCCGCCGGCCTCGGGCGAGCCGCTCCCCGACGGGGCGCCGGTGATCGGCGCGCCGGTGCCACCGCCACCCGCCCCGGGCTGCCAGACCGGCGCCTCGGCGGCCGGGGCGCAGCCGGCCGCGAGCAGGGCGAGGAGCGCGACCAGCGCGAGGGCGGCGGTCCGACGGCGCGGGCGCGACGGAGCGGAGGCGGGAGCGTACATCGCTCGCGACCCTACCGGCGGGAAAACGCCGCGACGAGGGCCGATCGGCTGGAAGTTCAGCCCTTCAGGCGCTCCGACCAGGGCACCACCGGCCCGGCGCCGCCGGCGAGGACGGCCGCGTGCACCGCGCGGGCCAGCGGCGCGCCCCAGGCCGAGCGCGGACCCCCGTAGGCGAACTCCGGCCCCTCGGCGGGGCAGAGCACGGTCACCGCGTCCGTCGGGGTGCCGGTGGCCGCCAGTCCCAGCTCCACGATCGCCTGGGCCTTGGCCTCGGTGGCGGTGGCCACCGCGTTGACCAGGGCGGCGTCACCGAGCCGCGCCGGCACGTACACGACGATGTTGACCGTGCCGACCCGCTGCCCCGGCGCGGCGGGCCCGACCGGGGCGGCGGCCGGCTCGGCGGGTGCGGGCTCGGCGGGCGCGGCGGCCTGGACCGGGGTGCCGAGGCCGACGGTCGCCCACGCGCGCACGCCGGCGTCGGTCCGGCTCACCACCTCGGCCACGTCGACGCCGGTCAGCAGACCGACGCCGGGTCCGTCGAGGCCGAGGCCGCCGGCGAGCTCGGCGAGGTGGTCGGCGGGGTCCTCCCGGGCGTACGACATGGGCACGGTCGCGTTCAGCACCCATCGGCGTACGCCGATGCCGCCGCCCAGCGGACCGGAGCTGACGGAGCGTAGTGGCGCGGTCGCTCGCCAGACCAGCACGGGCAGGGCCAGCCCGTCCTCCCGGCGGCTGGTCAGCAGGGGCTCCGTCAACACGCCGGTGACCCTACGGCCCGCGGAAACACCCCCACCAGGGGCACCGCCCCGGCCGACGGGGTCGACGATCTTACCGACGGTACGGAACGGTCGGGTTACGCCCAACGATCACGTTTCCAGGGGCCACCTCTGATTACCGCTCACGTGCGCCTAGACTTGTCGGCGCGCGAGGGACCAGCGGACGGCGGACCCGGCCGACGGACGGCAACGCGCAACCGGAGGTGCGCGATGGACGAGGTACTGGCTCGCAGCGGGATCTTCCAGGGTGTCGACCCGGAGGCTGCCGAGGCGCTCGCCAAGGAGATGGAGACGATCGAGGTCCGCAAGGGCGAGATCGTCTTCAACGAGGGCGAGCCCGGTGACAGTCTCTATATCCTGCTGTCCGGCAAGATCAAGGTCGGCCGCCGGGCGGCGGACGGCCGACAGAACCTGATCGCGGTGATGGGCCCGTCGGACATGGTCGGCGAGCTGTCGCTCTTCGACCCCGGCCCGCGGACGGCGACCGCCACCGCGGTGACCGACACCCGCCTGGTCCGGCTGCGCAAGCAGGCGCTCCGGCCGTGGCTGAACAACCGCCCCGAGATCGCCGAGCAGCTGCTGCGGGTGCTCGCCCGTCGTCTGCGCCGGACCAACGACTCGCTGGCCGACCTGATCTTCACCGACGTGCCCGGTCGTGTGGCGAAGAACCTGCTCCAGATGGCCGGCCGGTTCGGCACCCGGGACGGCGGCGTGCTGCGGGTGACCCACGACCTCACCCAGGAGGAGATCGCCCAGCTCGTCGGCGCCTCCCGGGAGACCGTGAACAAGGCGCTGGCCGATTTCGCGTCGCGCGGTTGGCTGCGCCTGGACGGCAAGAGCATCATCATCCTCGACCCGGAGCGCCTCGCCCGCCGCGCCCGCGTCTGAGCCGACCGTCGGGCACCGTCCCGACCCGGCACTTCAGCGGCCCGGACCTCTCACGTCCGGGCCGTTCGCCGTTGCGTGGGCCGCCGGTGCGTGCGTCCCTCTGCCATCCGCAGAATCGCTGGACCCCAGGCCCGGCGGGTAGGACGGTGGAGCGATGCCGAACCGAGTCGCGGTCCTCTCCGACATCCATGGCGTACTGCCCGCGCTGGAGGCCGTCCTGGCCGAGCCGGAGGTGGCCGCCGCCGACCGGATCGTGCTCACCGGCGACATCGCCGCCGGCCCGCAGCCGGTGGAGGTGCTGGACCTGCTCGCCGGTCTCGGCGACCGCGCCTGCTGGGTCCGGGGCAACGCCGACCGGGAGTTGGTGCAGGCACGGGCCGGGAAGCCCTCCCCGATCGACGTGTCGAACTGGGCCGCCGGTGAGCTCCGCGAGGACCAGGCGGCCCGGCTCGCGGCGCTGCCCCTGACGGTGACCCTGGACGTCGACGGGCTCGGCCCGGTGCTCTTCTGCCACGCCACCCCCCGCGACGACGAGGAGGTCGTGCTGGTCGACACCCGGATCGAACGCTGGGCCGAGGTCTTCGCCGACGTCCCCGCCGAGGTACGCACGGTCGTCTGCGGGCACACCCACATGCCCTTCGCCCGGCTGGTCGACCGGCGCCTGGTGGTCAATCCCGGCAGCATCGGCATGCCGTACGGCGGCCCGGGCGCACACTGGGCACTGCTCGGCCCCGGTGTGCAGCTGCGCCGCACCGACTTCGACGTGGACGCGGCCTGCGCCCGGGTGGCCGCCGAGTCGACCTTCCCCGACGCGGCCGGGTTCGCCGACGAGTACCTCCGCTCCCGCCACAGCGACACCGACGCCCTCGCCGTCTTCGCACCCCGCGACGGCCGCTGACCCGCCCCGCACCACGGGCCGCCGCCCTGGCGCACGAGCCCCCGACGTGAACCTGGGACATGAACCTGGCGCGTGGACCTGGTGCCCCGCGGTCCCGCGTCGAACGCCCGCTCTGTCGCACCTCGGACCTGCTGACACCGCGTTCGGACCCTTTGGAGCTGATGTCGCAAACGACTCATTCGCTGATAACCCGAGCGACTCAGCTCCAAAGGCGGCGCGGAGCAGTTGCTCGACCCGATGGCGAATCAGGCCGACGCCGAGCCGGGCCCAAGCACCGCCGCCAGCCTGCAGCCAGAAAAAGTCAGGCTTGACTGTTTGTTTCGGCCCGGGCACGCTGTCCCCGTGCCCGCCGCATCGACCCGCGTCCCTCAACAGGAGCGCAGCCGCGCCACCCAGGCCCGACTCCTGGAGGCGACCGTCGAGTGCCTGATCGAGCACGGCTGGGCCGGCACCACGACCACCCTGGTCGCCACGCGGGCCGGCGTCTCGCGGGGCGCCCAGCTGCACCACTACCCGACGAAGGCCGCGCTGGTCACCGCGGCCGTCGACCATCTGGCGGATCGTCGGGCGACCGAGTTGCGCACGGAGGCGGAGGCGTTGCCGGCCGGCCCGCAGCGACTCGACCGGGTGGTGGACCTGCTCGGGGCGGCCTTCACCGGGCCGCTGTTCGTCGCCGCGATCGAGCTGTGGGTCGCCGCGCGTACCGACCCGGAGCTGCGGGCCGCCCTGGTGCCACTGGAGGCACGGGTCGGCCGGGAGATGCACCGGCTCACCGTCTCGCTGCTCGACGTCGACGAGAGCCGTCCCGGCGTCCGGGAGGCGGTGCAGGCCACCCTGGACCTGCTCCGCGGGCTGGGCGTCGCCAACCTGCTCACCGACGACTCGTCCCGCCGCACCGCCCTGCTGACCACCTGGAAGCGCCAGCTCGCCACGCTCCTCACCCCCTGACCGGCCCGCTCGCGCCGGCACGCCCTGACCGGAGGCACCATGGTCGACCTGACCGACCTGCTCGCGGACCTGGCCGACGAGTCCGAGGCGCTGGACGCGCTGGTCCGCCCCCTGCCGGCGGCCGACTGGGCGCGGCCCACCCCGGCGCCGGGCTGGAGCATCGCCCACCAGATCGCCCACCTCGCCTGGACCGACCACGTGGCGCTGCTGGCGGCCACCGACCCGGCCGCCTTCTTCGCCTCGGTCGCCTCCGCACCCGACCCGGCGCGGCTGGTCGACCACGGCGCCGAGGAGTTCCTCGCGGCGCCACCCGACCTGCTCGCCCGGTGGCGCGACGGCCGTCGGGCGCTCGCCGCGGCCCTGACCGCGGTGCCCGCCGGGGAGAAGCTGCCCTGGTACGGCACCCGCATGTCGCCCGCCTCGATGGCCACCGCCCGGATCATGGAGACCTGGGCGCACGGCGAGGACGTAGCCGGCGCGCTGGGCGTACGCCGCCCGGACAGCGGGCGGCTCCGGCACGTCGCGCACCTCGGTGTGCGTACGCTCGGCCACGGCTTCGCCGCCCACGGCCGCGACGTGCCGGCGGCGGCGGTGCGGGTCGACCTCGCCGGGCCCGACGGCGACACCTGGAGTTGGGGTCCCGCGGACGCCACGGACCGGGTCACCGGCCCGGCACGGGACTTCTGCCTGCTGGTCACCCAGCGCGCGCACCGGGCCGACCTGGCGCTGACCGCCACCGGGCCGGTGGCCGACGAGTGGCTGGACGTGGCGCAGGCGTTCGCCGGCCCGCCCGGCGCCGGCCGCCCACCCGGGTCCACCCCGGACGGGGTGCCGGCATGATCCGCATCGGCAACGCCTCCGGCTTCTACGGGGACCGGTTCACCGCGTGGCGCGAGATGCTCGACGGTGGCGAGCTGGACGTGCTGACCGGTGACTACCTGGCCGAGTTGACCATGATGATCCTCGGCCGGGACCGGGCCCGCGACGCGGAGCTGGGCTACGCGCGGACGTTCCTGCGGCAGTTGGAGGGCTGCCTGGGGGCGGCGCTGGACCGGGGCGTCCGGATCGTGACGAACGCGGGCGGACTGAACCCGGCCGGACTGGCCGCCGCGATCGGCGCGCTCGCCGAGCGGCTCGGCCTGACCGTTCGGGTCGGGTACGTCGAGGGCGACGCGCTGCCGCGCCCCGACGCGCTCACCGCCAACGCCTACCTGGGCGCGTTCGGGATCGCCGCCTGCCTCGACGACGGTGCCGACGTGGTGGTCACCGGCCGGGTCACCGACGCCTCGCTGGTGGTGGGGCCGGCGATCGCCCGCCACGGCTGGGGGCGTGACGACCTCGACGCGCTCGCCGGGGCGACCGTCGCCGGTCACCTGGTCGAGTGCGGCACGCAGGTCACCGGCGGCAACTTCAGCTTCTTCACGGAACTGCCGGACGGCGGCCACCGCCCCGGCTTCCCCATCGCCGAGGTGCACGCCGACGGCTCCTCGGTGATCACCAAGCACCCGGGCACGGGGGGCGCGGTGACGGTGGAGACCGTCACCGCGCAGCTGCTGTACGAGGTGGGCGGGCCGGGGTACCTGGGGCCGGACGTGGTGACCCGGCTGGACACGGTGACGCTGCGCGCGGACGGACCGGACCGGGTACGCGTCAGCGGGGTCCGGGGCACGCCCCCGCCACCCACCCTCAAGGTCGGCGTCACCAACCTGGGCGGCTTCCGCAACTCGATGACGTTCGTCCTCTGTGGCCTGGACATCCCCGCCAAGGCGGCCCTGGTCCGGCGGCAACTGGCGGACGCGGTGGGCGCCGAGGGGCTGGAGTTCACCCTGGCCCGCACCGACCACGCCGACGCGGTCGACACGGAGACGGCGAGCGCGCTGCTGCACGTACACCTGCGGGACGGTGACAAGGGGCGGGCCGGGCGGGCCTTTTCGGCGGCCGCGGTGGAGCTGGCCCTGGCCTCCTACCCCGGCTGCACGCTGACGACGCCGCCGGGCGACGCCACGCCGTACGGGGTGTTCACCGCCGAGGCGGTGCCGCAGGACGCGGTGCCGCACGTGGCGGTGCTGCCCTCCGGCAAACGCGTGGAGGTCGCCCCACCGACCCGCACCACCCCCGCCACGTCGGACGGGTCGGCGGACGCCGCGCCGCCGGCCGACGAAGCCGGGCGGCCGACCCGGCGGGGGCCGCTGGGTGAGCTGGTCGGCGCCCGCTCCGGGGACAAGGGCGGCGACGCGAACCTGGGCGTCTGGGCGCGCACCGACGCCGGGTACGACTGGCTGCGCGGCTGGCTGACCGTCGCGCGGCTCGCCGAGCTGCTGCCGGAGACGGCACCGCTGGTGGTGCGCCGCTACGAGCTGCCGAACCTGCGGGCGGTGAACTTCGTGATCGAAGGGCTGCTCGGCCCGGGGGTGGCCGGGTCCACCCGGTTCGACCCGCAGGCGAAGGCGCTCGGGGAGCTGCTCCGGTCGCGCCTCGTCGACCTGCCCGTCGACCTGACGACGGAGGCCGGGCGATGACGATCGTGGACACCCCGGAGCGCCGGCAGCTGCGCGAGCTGACCCGGGCGTTCGTCACCCGGGAGGTGCTGCCGCACCTGGACGACTGGGAGCGGGCCGGCGAGGTGCCCCGGCAGGTGCACGCCACCGCCGCGAAGGTGGGTCTGCTCGGCATCGGCTTCCCCGAGTCGGTCGGCGGCAGCGGCGGTGACCTGCTCGACTCGATCATCGTGACCGAGGAGATCATCCGCGCCGGGGGCTCGTCCGGGCTGGTCGCCGCGCTCTTCACCCACGGCATCGCGCTGCCGCACATGGTCGCGGCGGCGGGCGGCGGCCGGGCCGGCGCGGCCACCGCCGTGGGGAGCGACCTGATCGAGCGTTACGTCCGGCCGACGCTCGCCGGGACGCTCATCGGCGCGCTGGCGATCACCGAACCGGACGGCGGCTCGGACGTCGCCGCCATCCGGACCACCGCCCGCCGCGACGGCGACCACTACGTGGTGAACGGGTCGAAGACGTACATCACCAGCGGCGTCCGGGCCGACTTCGTGACCACGGCCGTCTGCACCGACTTCCCGGGCAGCGGCGAGCTCAGCCTGCTGGTGATCGACAAGGGGACGCCCGGGTTCACGGTCGGGCGGCGGCTGGAGAAGCTGGGCTGGCACTGCTCGGACACGGCCGAGCTGTCCTTCGTCGACGTGCGGGTCCCGGTGACGAACCGGATCGGCGAGGAGGACACCGGCTTCCTGGCCATCATGCAGAACTTCGCCGCGGAGCGGCTGTCGCTGGCCACCCAGGCGTACGCGACCGCGCAGCGCAGCGTCGAGCTGGCCGTGCGCTGGTGCCGGGACCGCTCCACGTTCGGCCGTCCGCTGGCCGGTCGGCAGCTCATCCGGCACCGGCTCGCCGAGATGCACACGCGCGCCGAGGCGGCCCGGGCGTACGTACACCAGGTGGCGGCCCGGGTCGCGGCCGGCGAGCCGGTGGTGACCGAGGTGGCGATGGCGAAGAACGTCGCGGTGGCGGCCTGCGCCGAGGTGGTCGACCAGGCGCTGCAACTGCACGGCGGCTACGGCTACCTGCGCGACGCGGAGGTGGAGCGGCACTACCGGGACTCGCGCATCCTCGGCATCGGCGGCGGCACCACGGAGATCATGAACGAGATCATCGCGAAGGGAATCGGGCTGTGACCATGTTGGACAGCACGATCGACCCGTCCTCGCCGGCGTACGCGGAGAACCGCGCGGCGCTGCTCGACCGGCTGGCAGAGCTGGACGCGGCGCTGGACCAGGCCCGGGCCGGCGGCGGCGAGAAGTACGTGAGCCGGCACCACGCGCGCGGCAAGCTGCTGCCCCGGGAACGCATCGAGCTGCTGCTCGACCCGGACAGCCCGTTCCTGGAGCTGTCTCCGGTGGCCGCGTACGGCACGGACTTCCCGGTCGGCGCCAGCGTGGTGACCGGCATCGGCGTGGTCGAGGGCGTGGAGTGCCTGGTCGTGGCGAACGACCCGACCGTACGTGGCGGCGCGGTGAACCCGTGGTCGCTGGCGAAGACCCGGCGGGCCGGCGAGATCGCGCTCGCGAACCGGCTGCCCATGGTCAACCTGGTCGAGTCGGCCGGTGCCGACCTGCCCACCCAGGCGGAGATCTTCATCCCCGGTGGACGGGTCTTCCGCGACCTGACCCGACTCTCGGCGGCGAAGATTCCCACGGTCAGCGTGGTCTTCGGCAACGCCACGGCGGGTGGGGCGTACGTGCCGGGCATGTCCGACCACGTAATCATGATCCGCGAGCGGTCGCAGGTCTACCTGGCCGGTCCGCCGCTGGTGAAGATGGCGACCGGCGAGGTCACCGACGACGAGTCGCTGGGCGGGGCGGCGATGCACGCCTCGACGTCGGGGCTCGCCGACCACCTGGCGATCGACGAGCGAGACGGGATCCGGCTGGCCCGGCAGTGCGTACGCCGGTTGAACTGGCGCAAGCACGGCCCGCCGCCGCGCAACCCGGCGCCGCAGCCACCGAAACACGACCCGGAGGAGCTGCTCGGCATCGCCAGCGCCGACCTGAAGGTGCCCTTCGACCCGCGCGAGGTGCTGGCCCGGGTGCTGGACGGCAGCGAGTTCGACGAGTTCAAACCGGGTTACGGCACCGCCCTGGTGACCGGTTGGGGCGAGCTGCACGGCTACCCGGTCGGCGTGCTCGCCAACGCGCGCGGGGTGCTGTTCAGCGAGGAGGCGCAGAAGGCGGCGCACTTCATCCAGCTCGCGAACGCCGCCGACACCCCGCTGGTGTTCCTGCAGAACACGACGGGCTACATGGTCGGCACCGAGTACGAGCAGCGCGGCATCATCAAGCACGGCGCCCTGATGATCAACGCGGTGTCGAACTCGACGGTGCCGCACCTGACGGTCAACCTCGGCGCGTCGTACGGGGCGGGCAACTACGGGATGTGCGGCCGGGCGTACGAGCCGAGGTTCCTGTTCACCTGGCCGAACGCCAAGTCGGCGGTGATGGGGCCGGCGCAGCTGGCCGGGGTGCTGTCCATCGTGGCCCGGCAGGCGGCGAAGGCGCGCGGACGGGACTACGACGAGGAGTCAGACGCCGCGATGCGGATGATGGTCGAGCAGCAGATCGAGTCGCAGTCCGGCGCGCTCTTTCTCTCCGGCCGCCTCTACGACGACGGCGTGATCGACCCCCGGGACACCCGGACCGTCCTCGGCCTCTGCCTGTCGGCGATCCACAACGCACCGGTGAGGGGCGCCGACGGCTTCGGCGTCTTCCGGATGTAGGTAGGGAGCGCACTCATGATCACTCGTCTGCTCGTCGCCAACCGAGGCGAGATCGCCCGGCGGATCTTCGCCACCTGCCGGTCGCTCGGCGTCGAGACGGTGGCGGTGCACTCCGACGCGGACGCCGACGCGCCGTTCGTCGCCGAGGCCGACCAGGCGGTCCGGCTGCCCGGCAACGCGCCCGCCGAGACGTACCTGCGATCGGACCTGATGCTGGACGCGGCCCGGCGGACCGGCGCGGACGCCGTACACCCCGGCTACGGGTTCCTCGCCGAGAACGCCGAGTTCGCCACGGCGGTGACCGACGCCGGGCTGACCTGGGTCGGCCCGTCGGCCAAGGCGATCGCCGCGATGGGCGACAAGATGGCGGCGAAGGCGCTGCTCGCCGAGGCCGGCGTGCCGATGCTGCCGAGCTGGACCGACCCCGCCGCGATCACCGGGTTCCCGGTGCTGGTGAAGGCGTCCGCCGGTGGTGGCGGCCGGGGCATGCGGGTGGTCCGGGGCCCCGCCGACCTGGCGGAGGCCGTCGCCTCAGCCCGACGCGAGGCGGCCGCGGCGTTCGGCGACGGCACGGTCTTCATCGAGCGGTACGTGGAGCGCGGCCGGCACGTCGAGGTGCAGATCGTCGGTGACACGCAGGGCACGGTGGCCGCCCTCGGCGTGCGCGAGTGCTCGATCCAGCGCCGGCACCAGAAGATCGTCGAGGAGGCGCCCGGTGTGCTCCCGTCCGGGGTGCGGGAGCGGCTGCACGAGGCGGCGGTGGCCGCGGGCCGGGCGGTCGACTACGTGGGCGCCGGCACGGTCGAGTTCCTGCTCGCGCCCGACGGGGCGATCCACTTCCTGGAGATGAACACCCGCCTCCAGGTCGAGCACCCGGTCACCGAGCTGACCGCCGTCGGCGACCTGGACCTGGTCCGGCTCCAGCTGCTGGTCGCCGAGGGCGGGGCGCTGCCGGAGCACCTGCGCGGCCCGGTGCCGGTGCGTGGCTACGCCATCGAGGTGCGGCTCTGCGCCGAGGACCCGGCCGAGGGCTTCCGCCCGGCGACCGGGACCCTGCACCGCTTCGCCGTGCCCGGCGTGGCGCGCGAGTTCGGGAACCTGGCCCGGGCCGGGCTGCGGCTCGACTCCGGTGTCGTGGACGGATCCGTGGTCGGCGTCCACTACGACTCGATGCTCGCCAAGCTGATCGCCTGGGCGCCGACCCGCGCCGAGGCGGCCCGCATCCTGGCGGGCGCGTTGGCGCGGGCCGAGCTGCACGGGGTGTCCACGAACCGGGACCTGCTGGTCCGGGTGCTGCGCAGCTCCGAGTTCGGCGCCGTCGAGATCGACACCGGGTTCCTGGAGCGGCATCCCGAGGTCTTCGACCCGCTGGTGTCGGCCGACCGGGTGCCGCTGTTCGCGCTGGCCGCCGCGTTGGCGTCGGCGGCGGCCCGCCGGGCGGCCGCGCCGGTGCTCGCCGGTCTGCCGTCCGGCTGGCGGAACGTGCCCGCGTTCCCGCAGCGCACCCGCCTCGCCGGTCCGACCGGTGCGGTCGAGGTCCGCTACCGGCTGGACCGGTCCGGCGGGCTCGCCGAGTGGTCGGTGCGGCCGTCCGCCGACGGCCCGGCGGCCGACGACGCTCGTGGTGCCGCCACCGGGGCGCCCGACGGCTCCGGCGCGGTCGGGCCGGCGCACGGCTCGGTGACGCCCGTGTCGGTGGCGCCGGACCGCGTGGTGCTGGACGTCGACGGGGTGCGTCAGCCGTTCCGGGTGCACCGGGTGGGCGCGGCGGCCCACGTGGACGGACCGGACGGCTCGGTGACCCTGACCGAGCTGCCGCGCTTCCCCGAGCCGACGGCCGCGCTGGCCGCCGGTTCGCTGGTGGCCCCGCTGCCCGGGACGGTGACCCGGCTGCACGTGAGCGCCGGGCAACGGGTCGCCGCCGGCGACCTGCTGCTCACCCTGGAGGCCATGAAACTGGAGCACCCGGTGCTCGCCCCGATCGACGGCACGGTCGCCGAGCTGCCGGTGCCGGCCGGCGGCCAGGTCGACGCCGGAGCCGTACTGGCCGTGGTCAACCCCGAGGAGGACCAACGATGAACGTCGACCTGAACCCCGAGCAGGAACAGCTCCGCGACGCCGTACGGGCGCTGGGCCGTCGGTACGGGCACGACTACTTCGTGGCGAAGGCCAAGTCCGGCGGGCACACCACCGAGCTGTGGTCGGAGGCGGGGCGACTCGGCTACCTGGGTGTCAACATCCCCACCGAGTACGGCGGCGGGGGCGGCGGCATCACCGAGTTGGCCATCGTCTGCGAGGAGCTGGCGGCGGCCGGCTGCCCGCTGCTGCTGCTCGTGGTCTCTCCCGCCATCGCCGCGACCGTCATCAATCGGCACGGCACCGAGGCGCAGCGCAAGCGGTACCTGCCCGGCCTCGCCGACGGCTCTCAGAAGATCGTCTTCGCGATCACCGAGCCGGAGGCCGGCTCGAACTTCCACCGGCTCGGCACGGTGGCCCGCCGCGACGGCGACGACTGGTTGGTGTCCGGCCGCAAGTGCTACATCTCGGGCGTGGACGAGGCGGACCACGTCCTGGTGGTGGCCCGCACCGAGGACTCGTCCACCGGCAAGCTGAAGCCCGCGCTGTTCGTCGTGCCGGCCGACGCGCCCGGGCTGACCCGGTCCAAGCTGGACATGGAGATCGTGTCGCCGGAGAACCAGTTCCTGCTCTACCTGGACGACGTCCGGCTGCCCGCCGACGCCCTGGTCGGCGAGTCGGTGGACGCCGGGCTGCCGGCGCTCTTCGCCGGGCTCAACCCGGAGCGCATCACGGTCGCCGCGATGGGCGCCGGCACCGGGCGGTACGCGATCGAGCGTGCCTCGTCGTACACCGCGACCCGGACGGTGTGGGGCGGCCGGACCATCGGTTCCCACCAGGGCGTCTCCCACCCGCTGGCGCACGCGGCGGTGCAGGTCGAGCTGGCCCGCCTGATGATCTACAAGGCGGCGACCCTCTACGACGCCGGCCGGGACCTGGAGGCCGGGGTGGCCGGCAACATGGCCAAGTACGCCGCGGGTGAGGCCGCGGCGCTGGCCGTGGACACCGCCGTGCAGGCCCTCGGCGGCGCCGGCATGACCACCGAGTACGGCGTCGCCACCCTGCTCGGGGCGGTCCGGGCCGGCCGGATCGCCCCGGTCAGCCGCGAGATGATCCTCAACTTCGTGGCCCAGCACGTCCTGGGTCAGGAGAAGTCCTACTGATCCCGGGTCGCGCGCTCGGGGCGCGGGGTGTCAGCGGCAGGCGGCGTCGATCCGGTGGATCGGCCGGACCCGCCGGCCCATGCCCTCCAGCAGCGAGTCCTCGACGTGGAAGTCGTGGATCCGCAGCCGGTGCCGGGGCAGCTCCTGCTCGCTCGGGCAGAGCACCTGGGCGCGCACCAGCCCGACGGGCACGTACCGTACGCCGCCCTGCTCCTGGAGGATCACCATGTTCACGTCGTCCGTGGTGACGACGTGGCCGCGTACGTCCTCGGTCGGACCGGTCTCCGCGCCGACGGTGGTGACGGTCAGCGGCAGCACGGGCGTGCTGATCACCGGCAACGCGGCCCACACCAGCATGGCCAGCACGGCGACCTCGGTCACCGAGGCGAGCGGCCGGATCACCGCGCCGGGCAGCGGCCCGGAGATGCCCAGGGCGAGCACCGGCGGCGCCGCGAGCAGCACCAGGGCCAGCACCTCCCCCTGCCGCGCGGCGTCGCGCAGCGTGGGCAGCAGCAGCCACGCGTACGCGCCGAGCAGCACCGCGACCAGCAGCACCCGTGCGCTGACCCGGTCGTGCAACTGGCGCGGGCTGAGCTGGAAGGCGGCGACGAATGCCGGAATGAGCAGCGGCAGGTAGAGCAGCGGCCAGGTGACCAGGGCGAGCAGGAAGCTCGCCACGACCAGCCAGGCGGGGGTGATCTCCGCCCAGCGGGTGAAGAGTGGGCGGCGCCGGGTGTGCGGTGGCAGCCGGTCCACCGCGGCGCCGAGCACGGCGCCGAGCGCGAAGATCGCCACCAGGCCGGTCGAGAGCAGCCGGGCGGCCGTGGTGAGGAATCCGGCGAGCAGGTTGACCGGGCCGACGTTCGCCACCAGCAGCAGGGTCGTCTGCAGCTCGCCGCCGGCCTCGACGCCGAGGCGGAGCACCGAGAAGAGGGCGGGCACGGCGACCAGCGCGGTCCAGAAGGACTGGCTGGCCCGGGCCCGCCGCTCGGCGACGTCACGTCCGCCGGCCTGGGACGGGCCGCGCTCGTACCACGCCAGGGGATCCCGGCCCTCGCTCCGCTCGATCGGATCGTGGGCGGCCGGCGGGTCGCCGACCGGCGCGCCGGGGCGGACCGGCCCGTCCGCGCCCGGGCTCCCGCTGGCGACTGCCGGCGAGGCGCTCACCGCCGGGGCGCCTTGTCGTCGAAGTCCACCAGCTTCGGGACGTCCAGCGGCTGCGGCTGCCGCTTCTCGGTGGGCAGCCACGGGCCGAGGGTCCGGTTGTACGCGGTCTGCCACGGGCTGGCCTGCCCGTCCCGCCCCTGCCGGTAGCTCTTGTCCAGGAAGTACGCGACGAGGTCCCGCAGGGCCGGGTCGCCGATCGGCACGCCCACGCCGAGCAGTTCGCTCGTGCCGAAGGGCATGTCGACGATCTGGAACTCGGTGGGGAACCGGGCGAGGAAGCCGGCCAGGATCGCCTCGTCGGAGCTGACCGCGTCGTACCGGCCGGCGCGGATGCCGGCAACGCAGTCGCCGACGTCCTTCACGACGAGCGCCCGGACCTGGTGCTTCTCCAGCTCCGCCTCGGTGGTGGACCCGCCGCTGGTGCAGATCTTGAACGCCGGGTCGCGCAGGTCCTCGATGGTGCGGATGCGGTCCTTGAGCCGGATCGGCACCATCACCTCCTGCGTCGTCACGAAGTACGGGCCGGCGAAGCTGACCAGCTTCTTGCGCTCCTCGGTGATCGAGAAGCTGGAGACGACCAGGTCGACCGTGCCGCCCTGGAGCGCGGGAATGCGGTCCTCGGTGGACACCGGGACGAACTCCAGCCGCTGGTCGCCCTCGTAGCCGAGGGAGGCGGCGATGTAGCGGGCGATCTCGACGTCGAAGCCGACGTGTACGCCGTTCTGCAGCTCGCCCATCATCGGCTCGTTGGTGGCCACGCCGATCCGCAGCTTCGACTGGCCGTAGATGTGCGTCTCCCGCAACTTCTCCTGCACCGACGGGAGGTCCGGCTCCTGGCGGCTGTCACAACCGGCCGCCGCGGCCAGGGCCAGCGTCGACGCCACGGCCAGGGTCGTCAGGACGGAGCGGAGGCGGGTGCGGGACGGGTGTGCGTTCATCGGCGACCTCGCTGACGGATGCAGCCTGCGGGATACCGAGAGTAGCCAGCCAGGTCCATCCGCGTGGTGATCGTGGCGGGGGCTCGCCGGGCGGGCCGAGCCGGGGTGCGGCGGGCGCCCGATCGCCTGCCGCACCCCGGGGTCCTTCTCGGACGGTGCGCCGCCGCCGGTGCGGGTGAGCCGGGATCCGGCGGCGTGGTTCGACTTCCGTCACTCTAGGGATCGAGGGCGATGTGCGCGGCCCGTAGGACGCCGGTGTCGGAATCAACTCACCGACCGATGTAACGTTTTCGTCGTCGCTGACGCCACCGCGAGCCTACCGTGGAACAGTTGACAGCCGCGCCCGTGGGGACATGCTGGACGGGTGAACCGGTTGACCAGGCCAGACGCGCGGACGGTGGCAGCCGTCGCCGCCGGGGCCGCCCTCGCGCTGCTGGTGACGCTCGTCGTCTGGCGGCGGCACGACTTCCTGGGCGTTCTGCTGTCCCTGCTGTGCGTCCTGCTCGCGACGATCGCCGGGGTCTCGGTGGCCGCAGCCCGGCAGAAGGACGAGTCGACGGCGGACGCGCCTCCGGTGCCCGGTCAACCGACCGCCGGGCCGCTCGCCGTCGACGCGGACACCCTGGACGCCCTGGACAGCCGCGACGCGCTGCGGGCGGTACGCGACCGGCGGCACACCGCGGGCCGGTTCGAGGACCGCGGCCGGCTCAGCGACCGGTGAGGGTGGGCCCGGTCAGCGCGTCGACCCCCCGCCCGGCCAGGCAGCGGAACGTCCGGTCGACGTTGCCCTCGACCGGTGGCAGCACCTCCAGGCGCCAGCCCGTCGGGGCGTCGATGCCGGTGGTCAGCCGGAAGGTGTCGACGCCGCACACCTGCTGGACGGCGGGCGCGGCACTCACCTCGTCGTAGCCGGCGCCGACCAGGGAGACCGGCAACAGACCTTCGGCGTAGGTCTCCCAGGTGTGCCGGCCGTCGCAGGAGACCCGGGCGGCTTCCGCGCGCGTGCCACGCACCCGTACCGGCCCGAAGCACTCCAGCTCGGGGAGGCACCGGGCGCCGCCCGGCAGGACGGCGGTCGCGCCGGACTCGGTGGTGCAGCCGGGCAGCATCCCGCCGGCGGTGCCGGCGGCCGCCTGACTCGCCGACGGTGACGGGCCGGGCGTCGGGCTGCCGTCGGCCACCCACGCTCCGGCGGTGGCCGCTCCGGCCAGCGCGAGCACCCCGGCGCCGCCGAGGAACCAGCGCCGACGCCACCACCGGCTACCGCCGCCCCGGGTCGGGCCGGGCAGGGTGGGGTGCGCGTCGTCCGTCGGGGTGCGGGGCGCCGGCCGGACGGCGTGGCCGGTGGCGTACGGGCCGCCGGAGCCGGTGGGGCCGCCGCCGATCGGGGCACCGCCGATCGGCGCCCCGCCGACCGGTGCGGTGGTCGGCTCGATCGGCAACGCGGAGAGCATCCCGAGCAGTTCGACGGCGGAGGGCCGGTCACCCGGGTCGTTGGCCATCCCCGCGCGCAGCACGTCGACCAGCTCGTCGGGCACGCCGGGCAGCCCGGGGATGGGCTGGTTGAACATCTCCAGCACCGTCACGAGGCTCGGGTTGCGCTCGGACTGCCAGCGCGGCGGCCGGCCGTGCATGACGGCGTAGAGCGTGGCGCAGAGGGCGTAGACGTCGACCGCGGGCGACGGCGGGCTGTGGCTGAACATCTCGGGCGGCGCGTAGGCCGGCGTCAGCACCTCGAGGGTGACCGAGGCGTCGCGCACCTCGGCCAGCACGGCGAGCCCGAAGTCGGCGAGCACCGCCGAGTTGAAGTGCGAGTAAAGGATGTTGGCCGGCTTGACGTCCCGGTGGAGCACACCGGCCGCGTGCGAGTGGGCCAGCGCGTCAGCGATCTTGATGCCGAGGTCGCGGGCCTCCGCCGCGCCGAGCGGGGAATTCCGCATCCGCTCCGCGTACGACCCGTCGCAGAGCTCCATGATCAGGTAGGGGTGCTGGTCGACCGTCACCCCGACGTCGAACAGGTCGACCACGTGCGGGTGGGACGACATGCGGCCCGCCGCCCGCGCCTCGCGCAGGAACCGGGCCTGGTCGCGCTCATTGTCCAGCGTGCGGTTCTCCACCTTGACCGCGACCTCGCGGCCCACCGAGATCTGGGTCGCCTGGTAGACGGTCGCGTAGCCACCCCGGGCAAACACCCGCAAATCGGTTAGACCGGGCACGATGGGGACCGGCAGGCCGCCGGACGGAGTGTCGGTCACCGCTCGAAAATACCGAACCGGGCTGACGGCTCAGCGCACCGCATCGACGGCGGGTGCCGTGCCACCGGCCCCCGAGCCGTCGCCGGCACCCCGACCCACCGCCGCCGGGCCGGCGTCCCCGGCCGGAGCGCCGCCACCACCGGACCCCGCCCGGCGGGCGTCCCACCACAGTCCGAACGCCGTCGCCACCGCACCCGCGCCCTCCCACGCGGCCACGCCGAAGAAGCGACCCGGCGCGATGTCGGCGAGCACCGCGATGCTGAAGACGGTGAAGGTGACCAGCCGGAACACGACGGTGAAGCGGTAGAAGGAGCGCCACTCGGTGGCGGTCGCCAGCAGGTAGTAGACGCCCATGTTGAACGACGCCATCGACGAGGCGAGGAGGAAGGTGCCGGTGTGGTCGCCCGGCGCGCGGGTCGCCGGAACCTCGAAGCCCAGCGACCGCAGCATCGCCTCCGGCCAGAGCAGCCCGACCGCGCCCATGACCAGCGCGAGCACACCGAAGACCGCCATCGTCCAGCCCGCGACCGTACGCGGCAGCTTCATCTCGGCCCTCCCCAGGTACCGGACGACCGCCCTCCCTGGACGGCCGCCTCGACGCCGACACGCTAACCGCGCATCGACCGGGATGCCATCGGCGGAACCGGCAGAACCGGTCAGGCGTTGGCGAGCCGGTTGCGCAGGGCCTCCGCCGCGTACCGCTCGCTGCGCTGCTCGGTCGCGTACGCCAGCCGGACCGCCTCCTCCGCGCTGGCCAGCGCCTCGTCCGGGTGCCCGCACGCGGCGAGCGCCTCGGCCAGCACGCTGGCCGCGATCACCTGACTGCGCACGTCCTCCGCCGGGGCGCTCATCGCCCGCCGGGCCCAGTCCAGCGCCTGGTCGCGCTGACCGTGGGCGAGCAGCGCCGACGCGTACCGGGCCCAGGTCTGGCGGCGGGAGAAGAGCAGCGAGGAGGTGTTCGCCGCGGCCGTCGCCACCGGGGCGAGCAGCCCCACCGCGGTCGCCGAGTCACCGGCCGCCAGCCGGGCGGTGGCCAGCAGCACGCGGGGTGCCACCTGGACCGGTGCCTGCGGGTTGTGCGGCTCGACCGCGGTGAGCACCGCCCGGGCCTCCCGCTCGGCGGTGGCCACGTCGCCCAGGTCCAGCGCCACGAAACCGCGCAACGTGCCGGCCATCCCGGTCAGCAGCGGGTGGGCGGTGCGGCACACGTACGTCGTCGCGTCGGCCAGCAGGTCGGCGGCGTGCTCCGGCTCGCCCAGCCCTCGCGCGACGACGGCCCGCACCACCAGCGCGAAGCCGCGTCCCCAGTCGTCGGACGCGGCGGCGAACTCCCGGTACGCGCGGCGCGCCTCCCGGTCGGCGTCGGCCAGGTCGCCCAGCTCGGCGGCGGCGAACGCCTCGACCGCGCGCAGCGTGCCCACCGCCCACGCCTCACCGACCCGCTCACCGAAGGGCAGGAAGACGCGCGCCAGCCGGCACGCCTCGCCCAACCGACCGGCGAGCAGCCGGGCGAACGCCGTGGTGCCGCGCAGCCAGGCCCGCCCGTACGGGTCCTTCGACTCGGCGAAGAGCCGCGCGGCCCGGCCGAGCACCGCGTCGGTGCCGGCGAAGTCCCCCCGGGTGGTGGTCACCCACGCCAGGTTCTGCAACGACCACGCCTGACCGCGACGGTCCTGTGCGGCGAGGCTGATCTGGTAGGCGCCCGCGAGCCGGCTGCTGGCCTGACTCAGCCGCCCGGCCACGAAGTCGGCCATGCCGAGCCGGCGCATCGCCGTGGCGCCCAGCGTGGGCAGGTCGCCGGCGGTCGACACCTGCAACGCCTCCTGCCAGGCGGCCACCGCGCGGGTCTGGTCGCCCGTCGTCTGGTGTGCCTGCCCGGCCAGCAGCAGGGCGCTCGCCCGGGTGGACTCGTCGCCCGCGTTGGCGGCGATCTTCTCCGCGAACGCGAGGGCGTCGGTCACCCGGCCGACCTGGAGCAGGGCCCGGGCGTGCACCACCTGGTCGGCGGCGGGCACGCCGTCGGGCGTCAGCTCGGCGGCGCGTTCGGCGTAGTCGACGGCGAGCGCCGGCTCACCCGCCGTGAGGGACCGGCGGGCGGCCCGGCCGAGCGCGGCGACGCCAAGCGGGACCACGGCGCGGGCGGGCGCGTCCGGGCGCAGGTTCATCGCGTCGGCGAGCGCGGCGGCCCGCTCGACGTGCTCGGCGACGAAGTCGTCCCGGTCGGCCTCGGTGAACCCACCGGTCGTGGTGGGCGCCGGGTCGCCCTCCGCCGGCTCCGGCGCGGCCCAGCGGGCCAGCGCCGCGTGGCGGTCGGCCAGCTCGGCCTTGCTGACCCCGGCGTACGCGGCCTCCCGCATCAGCGGGGTGGCGAAGGCGTAACCGGTGCGGGTGCGGTGCAGCATGCGCCGTTGCAGCAGCTCGTCGACGGCCCGCTCCAGCTCGACCGCGGCCACCGCCGCCGGCCGGACCGCCGACCCGGTCCGCTGTTCCCGCAGCGCCTCCAGCGCACCCGTCGGCACGGTGTCGCCCACCACGGCGGCGTCGCGCAGCACGGACCGGGCGTCCGGCGGCAGCGCGTCGATGCGGGCCGCGAGGACGGCGGCGAGGTCCCGCGAGAGCAGCCGGCTGCCCAGGGAGCCCGGGGCGAGCCGCCAGCCGACGTCGACGCCGCGACCCGGCCCGGCGGTCAGCGCCCCGCGCTCCATCAGCAGGGTGACCAGCTCGGCCAGGTAGAACGGGTTGCCCTGGGCGGTGGCGAGCAGCCGGTCGCCGTCGGTCTGGGGCAGCCGCCCACCGCCCAGGTAACTGGTCAGCAGCCGGGACGCGTCGGCGCCGCGCAGCGGCGGCAGCGCGTGCACCTCGGCGTCGGCGACGCGGGTCAGGGTGCCGGCCGTCCGGACCAGCTCGGGGCGGCCGAGCAGCAGGACCAGCACCGGGCCGGTGAGCCGCGACAGGGTGGTCCCGAGCGCACGGATGGTCTCCGCGGTCGCGTCGTGCAGGTCGTCGACGATCATGACCAGCGGCGCCTCCACGGCGAGCGCGCTGAGCAGGTCGGCGACCGCGTTGGGCACCGCCTCGGCGTCGGCCGGCGGGGCGCCGGTGCCGCTCCACTCGCCGTTGTCGGTGCCGCCGTGCGCGGGCAGCTCGGCGTAGCCGAGCAGGGCGAGGAGCTGGTCGGTGGCGATCGGCACCTGCTCGCTCCCACCGCGGGCGAGCCGCTGGCCGAGCCGGCGCAGCCGCTCCTCCACGGCCGGGCGGGTGAGCGCGGTGGAGGGGTCGTGGGGCAGGCCGACCGCGGCCCGGACCAGGTCGGCCAGCGGGGCGAGCCGGCGACGCTCGCCGAACGCGGCGCAGCGCACCGAGAGCACCCGGGCGCCGGTGTGCGCCGCGTACCGACCGGCGCCGACGTCGTAACCGGCGGCGAGACGCTCCACCTCGGCGGCGAAGCGACTCTTGCCGATGCCCGCCTCGGCGGTCATCAGCAGCACCCGCGGCTCACCCCGGTCGATGACCTCGGCGAGTCGACCGGCGACCCGCCCGATCTCGGTCTCCCGGCCCACGAAGGGCGCCTCGTCACCGAGACCGGACCGGGTGCCCGGCGCGTCCAGGAGACCGAGCAGTTCGTACGCCTCGACCGGCTCACGCTTGCCCTTGAGCCGCAGCGGCCGCAGCGCCCGCCAGGAGGCGACGTGCCGGGTCGCGGCGGAGGTCCGGGCCCCGGCGTAGACGGCGCCGACGGCGGCGGCGTCGGCCAACCGGGCGGCGGTGTTCACCGTGTCGCCGATGACCGTGTACTCGATCGCGGCCTGGATGCCGGCGATCACGTCGCCGGTGTTGAGCCCGACCCGCAGGCCGAGGGGCGCGCCGCCGCCGCGCTCGTCGTCGAGCACCCGGCGCACCGCCCGCTGCATGGAGAGCGCGGCGCGCACCGCCCGCTCGGCGTCGTCCTCGTGCGCCACGGGGGCGCCGAAGACCGCCATGATCCCGTCGCCGGTCAGCTTGTCGACGTGGCCCCCGAACGTCTTCACCGCGCCGGCGAGGGCGGCGAGCACCCGGTCGGTGACCGCGCCGACCCGCTCGGGGTCCAGGTCCTCCGACCAGGAGGTGAAGTCGGAGAGGTCGCCGAAGAGCACCGTCACCACACGGCGTTCGGCGGCCGGCAGCATCGCCGCGGCCGGCAGGGCGGCACCACAGTTGTGGCAGAACCGGGCGCCGGGGACGGCGACGGTTCCACACACCGGGCAGGTCACGGCTGCTCCAACTCCGTACCCCCGGGGGCGGATTCCCGAATCTCCACTCCGAGGTACTCCAGTTGCGCGCGGACCGACCATTCGGCCGCCCACCACAGCGACCGGTCCACGTCGGCGTAGACCGCCGCGACGACCTCGGCCGGGGTGCCTGCGCCGGCCGCCACGGCGGCCCGGACCTGGTCCAGCCGGGCACGCCGGTGGGCCAGGTAGAAGTCGGCCGCCGCCCCGCAGTCGGCCAGCGCCGGGCCGTGGCCGGGCAGCGCCGGGATCCCGCGGTACGTGGAGAGCAGCTCCAGGCTGGTCAGGTAGTCGCCGAGATGCCCGTCCGGGTGGGCGACGACGGTCGTGCCACGCCCGAGGATCGTGTCGCCGGTGAACACCACCCGCTCGTCGCCGCGCTCCACGAGGAAGCAGACCGAGTCGGCGGTGTGGCCCGGAGTGGGGACGAGTCGGACCGCGAGCCCGGGCACCTCCGGCAGCGGGTCCGTGGCCAGTGGTCGACCGCCGACGGTGTGCGCGGGGTCGACGGCGAGCACCGGCACCCCGCCGAGCAGCGTCGCGAGGCGGGGGGCGCCCTCGGTGTGGTCCGGGTGGCCGTGGGTGATCAACACCAGGCCGATCGGCCCGTGGGCGGCGATCGCGGCCAGGTGCGCCTCGTCCGCCGGACCCGGGTCGACGACGATCGCGTGCTCCGCGCCGGGAGCGCGGAGCAGCCAGGTGTTGGTGCCGTCGAGGGTCATCGGGCCCGGGTTCGGCGCGCGCAGCAGCGTCACCCAGGCCGGCAGCTGGTCGGCGAGCGCCGCCGCCGGCGCGGTCACGTGCCCCGTCATGGCTGCGATCGTACGGCCCCGCCCGCCGCTCCCCACGATCTTGCCGCCACCGCGCAGGGCTTTGTGCCTGTTCACGGCTTTCACCCCGGCGTACGGCAGCGGATCACGGGGAGCGGGAGCGGCGGTCAGCCGACCTCGACGATGACCTCGATCTCGACCGGGGCGTCCAGCGGCAGCTCGGCCACGCCGACGGCGCTGCGCGCGTGCCGGCCGGCCTCCCCGAAGACCGCGCCCAACAGGTCGGAGGCGCCGTTGATCACGGCGGGCTGACCGGTGAAGCCGGGGGCGGACGCCACGAAGCCGGTCAGCTTGACGATCTTCACCACGTTCTCCAGGCCGACCAGCGAGTCGACCGCGGCGAGCGCGTTGAGCGCGCAGCGCTGGGCGAGGTCCTTGGCCTGCTCGGCGGAGACGCCGGCGCCGACCTTGCCGGTGGCGAGCAGCTTGCCCTCGGCCACCGGGAGCTGCCCGGAGACGTAGACGTGCTGGCCGGACTGCACCGCCGGGACGTAGCTGGCCACCGGAGGCACCACCTCGGGCAGCTCGTGACCCAGCTCGGCGAGCTTCGCGTGCGGACCGTTGCTCATGCCTTGGGCCGCTTCAGGTAGGCGACCAGCTGGTCGGGATTAGGACCGGGCACCACGGAGACGAGCTCCCACCCGTCCTCACCCCAGTTGTCGAGGATCTGCTTGGTCGCGTGGACCAGCAGGGGGACCGTGGCGTACTCCCACTTCTGCATCGGTGCAGGGCTCCCTCAAGACGCGGAATCTTCGAGGCACAGCCTACGGTCCGGCGAACGGCGGGGGCGCGGGACGTTGCTCCGGCGCGGCCGGGAGTTCGCCGCACGGGCCGTCGTGCTCGTAGCTCTGCGGGCAGCGGGACCGATCGGGCAGCAGCAGGTCGCAGAAGACGCGGTGCCGGTTGTTCTGGTCGTCGGCCTTCGAGACGGTCGTCTCGCCCGCGTCCAACTCGGGCAGGAAGCCCAGCGAGACGGCGACCCGCCCGGCGAGGACGGTCGCCGCGGTCAGGTCGGGCACCCGGATCGGAAGGTGGATGACGTAGCCCGGTTCCTCTTCCTCCCGGCCGGACGGCACGGCCCGGGTGAGGGTCCGGACGACCTCCACCGGCTCCGCGATCCGGCGGTACGCCCGCTCATTCACCGGCAGGCTCCCGACCGGCGCCCCGGCCTCGCCCCCGGCGCCGGCCCGGCGCGCCCGGTCGTTCGCCGGGAACTGGGCTCGAGGGATGTTCTCCGCGTCGCGCATGCACTGCCTCCGGGCGTCGTACCTGGTCAAGTCCCCGCTGCGTCGGTCCGGGCCGCGCGCCCGGCCCGGTCCCCCGTGCCGGCACGACCGTAGGTCCGGCACCGAAGTCCCGCCAACAGGACGCGCACGGCCCATCCATCGCCAGTCACATATGTGACAGATGCCGGGTACGCTCCCCCGACTGGCCGCGCTCCCACGCCAGGAGCGCCGCCACGGGCGACACCGGGCCACTGATCGACCGCTACCCTTCCGTTCCGGCGGCACGCGTCGCGTGGCCGCGGGCTCGACTTCACGCTCGGCGCCGGGTGGCGCGAGCGCCGCACCCCCGGGGGACGAGATGACCCAACCGCCCAGCGGCGACCCGACCGGATCGCCGGCCACCCCGCCGGCCCAACCCGGCGCCGTCGGTCAGCCGGGCGTTCCCGCGCAGCCGGCCGACCCCCCGCCGGCCCCGCCCGTTCCGGCGGCGCCGGGCGCCTCCCCGGCCGACCCGGCGCTCCCCGGCGCGACCCCGGCGAGCGCGCCGCCGGCCGGTCAGCCACCGGCCGGGGACCCGTCCGCGTTCCCGCCGCTCGGGCCGCCCGTCCCCCCGAAGAAGCAGCGTGGCGTGCTCATCGCCGCCATCGCGCTGGTCGTGATCCTCGTGCTCTGCGTCGGCGGTGGCGTGATCGCCTTCCTGACCCTGCGCAACGTGGAGACCGGTGAGGGCGCGAAGGAACCCGCGGTCGCCGTCGACCAGTTCCTGACCGCCGTGTACAAGGAGCGTGACGCGGCGAAGGCGGCCAGCCTCGTCTGCGCCTCGTCCCGGGACGACGACAAGATCGCCGCGAAGGTGGCGGAGGTCGAGAAGTACGCCGCCGGCTACCAGAACCCCCGTTTCCGGTGGCCCACGCCGACGGTGGACAACCGGACCGGGGAACGGGCCACCGTCTCCGCCACGGTCACCATGACCACCGCCGACGAGAAGGTGGCCGACCAGGAGCTGCGCTTCACCGTGGTGCAGAAGACGGGTTGGTGGGTCTGCGAGGTCGCCTGACCCCTGCGGCTGGATAGGCTCGACGGGTGCGAGCAACCGAGCGACCGGCCGAACCTGCCGGCAACGGGTGGCCCGCCCGCCTGCACGTGGTGACCGGAAAAGGCGGCACCGGCAAGACGAGCGTGGCGGCGGCCCTGGCGCTGGCGCTGGCGAGCGGCGGGCGGCGGACGCTGCTGGTCGAGGTGGAGGGGCGGCAGGGCATCGCCCAGCTCTTCGGCACCGACCCGCTGCCGTACGAGGAGCGCCACCTCACCGACGCGCCCGACGGCGGTGAGGTGCGGGCGCTCGCGGTGGACGCCGAGGAGGCGCTCCTCGAGTACCTGGACATGTTCTACAAGCTGGGCGCCGCCGGCCGGGCCCTGCGCAAGTTCGGTGCCATCGACTTCGCCACCACCATCGCGCCCGGCCTGCGGGACGTGCTGCTCACCGGCAAGGTGAAGGAGGCGACGACCCGCACCGCCGGGCAGCGCCGCGTGTACGACGCCGTCGTGCTGGACGCGCCGCCGACCGGGCGGATCGGCCGGTTCCTCAACGTCACCGCCGAGACCGCCCGGCTGGCCAAGGTCGGCCCGATCAAGACCCAGAGCGAGGGTGTGGCGGCGTTGCTGCGCTCGCCGATGGCCGCGGTGCACGTGGTGACGCTGCTGGAGGAGATGCCGGTCCAGGAGACGGTCGACGCCATCGAGGAGCTGACCTCGCTCGGCTTCCCGGTGGGCCGCGTGATCGTCAACGGCACCCGGCCGCCGCTGCCGGCCGGCCGGGTGGTCACGACCGCCGAGCTGCGGCGCGGGCTGGTGGCCGCCGGGCTGCCGGCCGACCGGGAGATCGTGGCCGGTCTGCACGACGAGGCCCGCGACCAGGTGGTCCGCCGGGAGCTGGAGGATTCACTCCGGGCCGACCTGGTGGAGTTGGGGCTGCCGCTCACGGAGTTGCCGCTGCTGCCGGACGGGGTGGACCGGGCGGGGCTGGCCGCCCTCGCCGACGCGCTGCTCAAGGCGGATTGACTCACACCTGCGGTCAGCACGGGGGCATGGACCCACCCGGCCCGATACGCTCGATTGGTGCCTTCCGAAGACGCAGCGCCGCAGCTGGACGTCGACCAGATCCTCGCCGATCCGGGCGTACGGATCGTGGTGTGCTGCGGGGCCGGCGGGGTCGGCAAGACCACCACGGCCGCCGCGCTGGCACTGCGCGCCGCCGAGCGGCACGGTCGCCGCACGGTGGTGCTCACCATCGACCCGGCCCGCCGGCTGGCCCAGTCGCTGGGCCTGACCGAGCTGGACAACACGCCCCGGCAGGTGAAGGGCATCGACGTCGAGGCCAGCGGTGGTGAGCTGCACGCCATGATGCTCGACATGAAGCGGACCTTCGACGACGTGGTGCTCCAGCACACCGATCCGGCGAAGGCGGCGGAGATCTTCGCCAACCCCTTCTACCAGGCCATGAGCTCCACCTTCTCCGGCACGCAGGAGTACATGGCGATGGAGAAGCTCGGGCAGTTGCACGCCCGGGGCGAGTGGGACCTCATCGTCGTCGACACCCCGCCGTCCCGCTCGGCGCTGGACTTCCTCGACGCGCCGGCCCGGCTGTCGCGGTTCCTCGACGGCCGGATGCTGCGGCTGCTGCTGGCACCGGCGCGCAGCGGGGGCCGCAGCATGTTCAGCCTGGTCACCGCCTCGTTCGGGATGTTCTCGAAGGTGGTGCAGAAGGTGCTCGGCGCACAGCTGCTGACCGACCTGTCCGGGTTCGTGGCGGCCCTCGACTCGATGTTCGGGGGCTTCCGGCAGCGCGCGGAGCAGACGTACCGCATCCTGCAGGCCCGGGAGACGGCGTTCCTGCTGGTCGCGGCCCCGGAGTCGGACGCGGTCCGGGAGGCCGCCTACTTCGCCGGGCGGCTCCGCGAGGAGCGGATGCCGCTCGCCGGCCTGGTGCTCAACCGGGTCCACCGGTCGGCGGTGCCGGAGCTGGACGCGGCCCGCAGCCGCGCCGCGGCGGACCGGCTGACCGAGCTGGGTGGCCACGAGGGCGCCGCCGACGTGTTGCGGGCGCACGCGGCGCTGGCTCGGCAGTCGGTACGCGAGCAGCAGGTGGCGGCCCGGTTCACCGAGGCGTTCCCGGCGGTGCCGACGGTCTCGGTGACGGCGCAACCCGCCGACGTCCACGACGTCGACGGGCTGCGGACGATCGGCGCGGCGATCAGCCGGTCGTGACCAGGATCTTGTCCTTACCGGACTTGTCCTTGCTGTTCTTCTTCATCGCGGCCTCGAACATCTTGCGCCAGCTCGTCACCTGGGGGTGACGACGCAGCAACGCCCGGCGTTCGCGTTCGGTCATGCCACCCCACACCCCGAACTCGATCCGGTTGTCGAGCGCGTCGGCCAGGCACTCGTACCGCACTGGGCAGCTCCGGCAGATCCGCTTCGCCACGTTCTGTTCGGCGCCCTGGACGAACAAGGCGTCCGGGTCCCCGTTCTGACACGCCGCCAGCGACGGCCAGTCGGCAATCATGCCCATGTGTACACGTCCCCCCTTGCAGTACCTACCGACCTCGTTACGCGTCAGCCGGCAATCCCCCCGATCGCCCGACCGGCCTTCCCCAAGGCGGCACGGACGACATGTGGCGCTGTCGCCGCCATCATCATGCTCTGTAGTCACCCGATTACGCAACGTTGTCGGCGAAATCCATCATTCCGGACACTCCCGGCTTGCCGGGCCGTTGACCGCCGCTTACCCCTCCCCAGTACGTGAAAACGCTGCGGCGTCACCTCATCAGGAGGAAACTCAGCGCCAGGTCCCACGCAACCACGCACCGGGGGTCGTGCGTTTAGCACAACGAGGGCAGCGCGCGCAGGAAATGGGGAAAGAACGCCCCAGCGCCCCTCGTTATCTGTTCGCGTACCCTGTCGAGGTGACCTGGATGCGGAAACGTGACCACAATGTGCTGACCAACGCCGCATCGCTGCTCATATGTGGCCTGTTGGCCGGCGTGGTGGTCGCAGCGGCGGCCTTCCCCGCGGTGGCGATGTCCGGACTGGCCGCGAAGGCCGGCGCCGAGACCTTCGGAGCACTGCCCACAGAGCTGACCGTGGCCCGACCGCCACAGATCAGCTATCTGCTGGCCTCGGACGGCAAGACCCCGCTCGCCACCATGTACGACGAGAACCGGCGCGACGTGAAGCTCGCCGATGTGTCGCCGTACATGCAGAAGGCCATCATCGCGGCCGAAGATCACGACTTCTACAAGCACAACGGCGTCGACCTCAACGGCGTCGCCCGCGCGTTCGTCAACAACCAGAACGAGGGCGTGAACGGCCGGCAGGGCGCCTCGACGCTGACGATGCAGTACGTCCGGCTCGCCATCGCGTACTCGGCCACCCACCCGGCCGACGTGGTCGCCGCGACCGAGGACACCAGCGCCCGCAAGCTCCGCGAGATGCGCTACGCGCTCCAGATCGACAAGGAGCTCTCGAAGGACGAGATCCTCGAGCGCTACCTGAACATCGCCTCGTTCGGCAACGGCGCGTACGGCATCTTCGCCGCCAGCCAGGTCTACTTCGGCAAGGCCCCGAAGAACCTCAAGATCGAAGAGGCGGCGCTCCTCGCCGGCATGGTGAAGGCCCCCACCACGAACGACCCGACGACCAAGAGCGGCAAGCCGCTCGCCCTCGACCGGCGTAACTACGTCATCGACAACATGGTCAAGATCGGGGCGATCAAGCAGGAGGAGGCGGACGCCGCCAAGGCGACCGAGCTGGTCGTCAAGGACAAGCGCACCCCGAACGGCTGCGTGGCCACGAACGAGAAGGACTGGGGCTTCTTCTGCGACTACTTCTACCGCTGGTGGTTGCAGCAGGAGACGTTCGGCTCCACCTCGTACGACCGGGAGCGGCGGCTGAAGAGCGGCGGCTACACCATCGTCACCACCCTCGACCCGCAGGCCCAGCGGGGCGCGGACAAGGCGGTGCGCCGGGCCAAGAGCGTGAACAGCAAGGAAGCGGCGATGGTCGCGGTGGTCGAGCCCGGCACCGGCCGGGTGCGGGCCCTGTCGGTGAACCGCAACTTCAAGCTGGACGACCCGAAGCGGCCGGCGAACAAGCAGCACAGCGACCCGAAGCTGCGCAAGAAGGGCCAGCTCGGCAACTACCCCAACACGGTCAACCCGCTGCTCACCGGCGGCGACGGCATCACCGGCTACCAGGCCGGATCGACCTTCAAGATCTTCACCATCGTGGCGGCGCTGGAGAAGGGCATTCCGCTCAGCTACTCGATGAACGCGCCGCAGCAGTTCAAGTCCGAGTACATCATCAGCAGCAGCAGCCCCGCCGCCTGCCCGGGCACGCACTTCTACTGCCCGACCAACTCCGGCAAGAAGGCCGGCGGCGTCCAGAACATGTGGTCGGCGTTCGCCCAGTCGATCAACACGTACTTCGTCCCGCTCCAGCAGCAGGTCGGCGCGGAGAACGTGGTCGACGTGGCCAAGCGGCTCGGCATCCAGTTCCGCACCACCGAGGACATCAACCTCGGCGGGACCAAGGAGGCGGCACACCAGTGGGGCGCGTTCACCCTCGGCGTCTCGCAGACCACCCCACTGGAACTGGCCAACGCGTACGCCACCCTCGCCGCGGACGGCAAGTACTGTGACCCGATCCCGGTGCAGAAGATCACCGGCCCGGACGGCAAGAACCTGGACATCGCCAACCCGCACTGCGAGAAGCGGGTCAGCACCGAGGTGGCCCGCGCCGCCGTCGACGCCGCCCGCTGCCCGGTCGGTGACAACTCGTCCACCAGCAAGTGCGGCGGCAGCCGTACGGCCGCGCGGGTGAAGGGCATCGTCAACGCCCCGGTCGCCGGCAAGTCGGGCACCACCGACTCCGAGAAGACCGCCGCCCTGGTCGCGATGACCAAGCAGTACGCGGTCGCCGGCATCATGGCCGACCCCGACTGGCCGCAGACCAACGTCAAGATGGGCCACAACGAGCCGAACGGCATCAACCCACCGGTGTGGGAGACGCTGCGCGACGCGATGAAGGGCAAGCCCCGGATCAACTTCGAGCCACCGGGCAAGAAGATCTCCGAGGGCGACCAGCGGTCCATTCCGGACGTGAAGTGCCAGCCGGTCGACAACGCCAGGTCCCGGATCAAGGGCGCCGGGTTCGAGGTCGTCGTCTCCGACACGAAGGTCGCCTCCAGCTGCCCGCCGAACACCGCCGCCGGCACCAGCCCGAGCGGCCGGACCATCAAGGGCGGCGTGGTCACCATCCAGGTCAGCAGCGGTGGCGGCGGGACCGAGCCGGGCAACCAGCCCGGCGGCCCGGGCAACCAACCCGGCGGGCCGGGTAACCGTCCCGGCGGTCGACCCGGCGGCTGATCGTCGCTCGGTCACCGAGCACGCCTGAGAAGCGCGAACGGGCGGGCACCCCTGTCGGGGTGCCCGCCCGTTCTTCGCGTACCGGGTGGGTCGGGTTCGCGTACGCCGCTGGAAGACCCTCGCGGGTCAGAGACCGAGCTGCCGACGGACCTCGGCGGCGACCCGGCCGCCCTCGGCCCGGCCGGCCACCGCGCCCTGGGCCGCCTTCATGGCGGGGCCCATCTGCGCCTTGCCCGTGAAGCCGCCGGCCGCCAACGCCTCCGCCACCAGGTCGGTCAGCTCGGCGTCGGAGAGCTGCTTCGGCAGGTAGCGGTCGAGCACCTCGCCCTCCGCGATCTCCTTCGCGGCCTGCTCGGTGCGGCCCGCGTCGGCGAAGGCGGTCGCCGCCTCGCGGCGCTTCTTCGACTCCCGGGTCAGCACCGCGAGAACCTCGTCGTCGGTGAGTTCGCGCTTGGCCTTCCCGGCGACCTCGGCGTTGCCCACGGCGGCCAGAGCCATCCGCAGGGTGGAGGTGGTCAACTCGTCGCGGGCCTTCAGGGCACTGCGCATGTCCGCGGTCAGGCGGTCCTTCAGCGTGCTCATGGACGGTCAAACTACCCTGAACACCATGCGAAAGCGCACACTATTCCGGCTCGCGGCCGGAACCGCCGCGGCGGGTGCGGCCACCCTGGCGTACGCGTCGCTCATCGAGCGCAACATGTTCACCCTCCGGCGGTACGACGTGCCGATGCTGCCGGCCGACGCGGAGCCGCTGCGCGTCCTCCACCTGTCGGACCTGCACATGATGCCCGACCAGCGTCGCAAGCAGCGCTGGGTGGCGTCGCTGGCCGCCCTCGACCCCGACCTGGTCGTGGTCACCGGCGACAACATGGCCCACCCCGACGCCGTGCCCGGCGTGCTGCGCGCGCTCCAGCCCCTCCTCGACTACCCGGGCGCCTTCGTCTTCGGCTCCAACGACTACACCGGCCCGGTCTGGAAGAACCCCTTCACCTACTTCCTGCCCGACCGGGAGTACACGGAGGGCGTCGAACTGCCCCACGAGGAGCTGCGCGACGTGTTCACCGGCGCCGGCTGGGTCGACCTCAACAACGTGCGTACGACGCTCAAGGCCGGCGGTCGGGTGATCGACGTGGTCGGCGTGGACGACCCGCACGTCGAGCGCGACGACTACCCGGCGGTGTCGGGCCGGGTCGGCGCGACGGTGGACCTGTCGATCGCGCTGACCCACTCCCCCGAGCCGAGCCTGCTCGACCAGATGGCCGCCGACGGCTTCGGCCTGCTCCTGGCCGGGCACACCCACGGCGGGCAGGTCTGCGTACCGGGGGTCGGCGCGCTGGTCACGAACTGCGGGCTGCCCCGGTCGATGGCGCGCGGTCTGCACCGCTGGCCCGGATCCGACTCGTGGCTGCACGTCTCGGCCGGCCTCGGCACCCACCCGACGGCGCCGGTCCGGTTCGCCTGCCCACCGGAGGCGAGCGTTCTCACGCTCATTCCACGCTGATCCGGCCGGCCCGGCGACGGGCGGGGTACCGAGTTTGACCATCGGACCGGGTGGGCTACTATTTGTCGGCACGCCTCGGGGTGTGGCGCAGCTTGGTAGCGCGCTTCGTTCGGGACGAAGAGGTCGTCGGTTCGAATCCGGCCACCCCGACCAGAGGTAACAGCAGGTCAAGGCCCCTCCACGGAGGGGCCTTGATTCGTCTGCGGCACCGCTGGAACGGGTCCCCGAGGACCACGCCTGCGATGCCGGTCACACGGTCGACACCACGGCCGCCGCCCGATCCGGCCGCCCGGCGAGGGCTAGCATTCCTCGTCATGTTGCGGAACTGGTCGCTGGCGGTGCTGACGCTGGCCTGGGGTGTGCTCGTCGCGACCAGGCAGGACCAGCCGTGGCAGGCCGCGATCTGGTCCGTGATCTTCCTGCTGGTCGCGTTCCTCCTGTCGCCGCTGTTCTTCCCCCGGTCCCTTCCGGCGGCGCGGGCCCAGCAGCTCAGCGCGGCGGACGACCGCCCGATCGTCTACTGGCGGCCCGGCTGCCGCTACTGCCTGCGGCTGCGGATCCGGCTCGGCTCGCGGGCCCGCCGGGCGCACTGGGTCAACATCTGGAGCGACCCGGCGGGCGCGGCTGCGGTGCGGGCGGTCACCGGCGGCGACGAGACGGTGCCGACGGTGGTGGCGGGCGGCGAGGCGGTGGTGAACCCGAAGCCGGACTGGCTACGGGAGCGGCTGTCCCGCTGACACCGCGTACCACGGTCGGTCGGCGAGGCCCCGGTGACACAGCGGCGGTGCGGGCGGCGGCGTAGGGTCCTCGCCATGTTCTGTGTCGAACTCACCTTCAGCGAGGACCCGCGGCGGCTGGAGGCCCGGCCCGCACACCGGGAGCGGCTTCAGGTCCTCTACGAGCAGGGCGAGATCCTCGCCTCGGGCCCCTGGCCGGACGACTCCGGCGCGCTGCTGATCTTCATGGTCTCCCGGGAGCGGCTGGACGAGATCCTGGCGGACGACCCGTACTACACGGCCCCCGGCGTCGAGGTGACGTCGGTACGCGAGTGGACGCCGCTGTTCGGTCCCGCGACCCGTTCCTGAACTGCCGATTCATCCGGGGCGGGGGCGGCTTCGTTCGCGGAGCCGCCCCCCGGTCCGCGCGTGCCGCTCCACCTCGCACTGCCCGATCAGCACCACCACGAGCAGCACCAGCGCCACCATCGCCGGCACCAGCCGGGCCACCGGCAGGAGCACCAGGGCCAGCCCCGCGCCGGCCAGCGGCAGCCATGGGGCCCCGCCCGCGGTGAGGCGCAGGAACAGCGTGCGGCCACCGAGGTAGAGGGCCGTACCGCCGTACAACGCGACGATCGCGGGCATCCGCAGCGCGTCGTGCCCGTCCGGCGGCTCGTGGATCAGCGTCGCCAGCACCTCCTCGATGCCCAGCGCGACGTACATGATTCCGGCGATCAGCGGGAAGTGGGTCAGGCTGTAGGCGTCGCCGGCGATCGTGCCCCGCCGCGGCTCCTCGGCCAGCTCGAACGCGCGCTCGGCGGCCGGCGCGACCCGGTCGAAGTAGAGCCGCCACAGACAGACCGCCGCGGCGAAGCCGAGCAGCGCCGTCACCAGCACCGACCAGTTCGCCAGTCGGGTGCCGACCCCGGCGCCGATCGAGATCAGCGACTCGCCGATGGCGATGATGATGATCAGCCGGTGCCGCTCGGTGAAGTGGGCGACGCTGCGTAACTGCCAGGGGCTGTAGCGGCTGGCGAATCGGCCGCCGCCGACGTCGATCACGAACGCCAGCGCCCAGAGCAGGGTCTGGGCGTTGCCGCCGAGCAGCGCGCCCGCCACGAGCGCGGACCAGCCCAGCAACGCCGGCACGGCGGTCAGCCGCAGCGTCCGGCTCAGCTGCCGGTTCGCCGACACGTGCCGGTAGAGCACCAGGTGCAGGCCCCGGACGACGCCGTACGCCAGCGCCAGGATCAGCGGCGCGGGCACGCCGGGGCCGACCTCCTCGTCCCCCCAGGCGTCAGGGATGACGAGCGCGGCCAGGAACATCGCCGCCATGGCGACGAGGGTGCCCGTCCGGATCACGCCCACGTCCGCGCGGACCTCGTTGCCCAACCAGGCGTACGCCGACCAGGAGAACCAGAGCAGCAGGAACAGCAGCAGACCCCGGGTCAGGGCGATACCGCTGGGCTGCCGCGCCATGAACTCGATGATCCGGGTGAGCGCGAAGACGAAGACGAGGTCGAAGAAGATCTCGAAACTCGTCGTCCGGTGAGCCGCCTCGGTCCGCAGGTAGCGGGACCGCAACGTGGGCATGCCGCCATCTTGCTGCCGGGTCCCGCGCCGCGCGGCGCCTTCCGGGAACCCGCGCCCGCCGGCCGACCGGCCTGGCTAGTCCTGCCGCTCGGCCCGCTCGATCTCCGTGAAGGCCGCCGACAGGTAGGCGTCGAGCGGCCGCCCGGCGCCCGCGAGCAGGTCGGCCACGAGCAGCGGGGCGTGCCGGGCGATCGCCGCCGGGTCGGGGGGCGCGTCGTCGTCGCCCGGGTCGTAGACGCCCAGGGCGCCGGCGAGCAGGACCAGCAGCACGTGCGGGTCGACGTCGGGCCGCCACGGCTGGGCACCCCGCACACAGCGCTCCAGCACCTGCCGGACGTCGTCGCCGTCCAGACCGTCGGGGTGGCTCTCCTCCAGCAGCAGCCGGACGACCGCGCCGAGGACGAGACCGGACCGTTCGGTCGCGCCGAGCCGGGTCACCGCCTCGTCGTAGGCCGGGCCATCCTGTCGGGTCGCGGCGGTGACCGCCTCGGTGGCGGTCACCGCGATCTCGCGGGCGGGTGCAGGCAGCCGACGCCAGACGGTGGTCACCCGATCAGGATCGCAGAGGCGCCCGACAACTTTCTGGGCGGCGGTGGGCTTCGCGAGCCTGGTCATGGAGAGCTCGCCGCCCGGTCGGGCGGCGGGAACGAGGTCGCCCGGCCCTGGTCGACCGGGCGCGCCGGGGATCGGTCTCCTGCCCGCGGCGATCGATCACACCGGCGAGCCGCCGCACGCATCCTCCGGGTCGAGCCGGTCACAGCGCGGCGGCCCTCCGATGGGGAGGGTCGGTCGCCGGACCCGTCGCGGTCGCCCGCGAGGCGGTGCCGCACGTCGGCGCCACCAGCGGGTGGGCTTGCTCACATCGCGGTGTCCGCCGCGCCCGCCCGGCGGGTAAACCGGTCGCTGTTCGTCACAGCCTCCGACCAGAATCGCGGCATGTTACGTCGCGCCCTCCCCTGTCGCCCGGAAGCCCGCCGCATTCTCGTCGGCACACTGCTCTCGGCGATCGGGCGCGGCCTAACCCTGCCGTTCCTGTTCATCTACCTGACCGATGTTCGGGGGCTCAGCGACACCCGCGCCGGTCTGGTGATCGGCTGGTACGGGGCGGTGACTCTCGCGCTGTCGCCGCTGGGCGGCACGCTCATCGACCGGTTCGGCGCTCGGCGCGTGGTGCTCCCCTGCCTGCTGGTCGAGGCGGCCGGCACCGGCTCACTGGCCCTGGTCGACTCCACCGCCTCCGCCTTCCTGGTGATCACGCTGATCGCGATCGGCAGCTCCGCCATCTGGTCCGGGCAGAACACGATCCTCGCCTCGCTGACCGACGACGGGGAGCGCCAGCGGGTCTTCGGGCTCAACTTCGCCCTGCTCAACCTGGGCATCGGCATCGGCGGCCTGGTGTCCGGCGCGATCGTCGACGTCACCCGCCCGATCACCTTCCAGATGATCTACGTGCTGGACGCGATCAGCTACCTGATGCCGGCCCTCATCCTGCTCACCCTCCCCGCCGTCGGTCGCCGGCTCGTGGCCGACCCGGCCGACGAGCGGCCGAGCACCGGTGGCTACCTCACCGTGCTGCGGGACCGCCCGTTCCGGCGCCTGGTGATCTTCGGCCTGGTCCTGACGACCTGCGGCTACGCGCAGATCGAGGTGGGCTTCACCGCGTACGCGGTCCGCGTCGCCGAGGTGACCCCGCGCGTGGTCGCGTGGGCGCTCGCCGGCAACACCGTGATGATCGTGCTCGCCCAGCTCGTGGTGATCCGGCGGATGGAGGGGCGCAGCCGCACCAGCGCGCTCGCGGTCGTGGGCGCCGTGTTCGCCGCCGCCTGGCTCGTGCTCGGCGCCGCCGGGGTCGTCGGCCCGGGGAACGCCCTGGTCGCCGCGCTCCTCGTGGTGGCGTGTGCGGCCATCTTCGGTTTCGGCGAGACCATGCTCTCGCCGGTGATGCCGGCGCTGACGAACGCGCTGGCAACCGACGAGTTGCGCGGCCGCTACAACGCGATGAGCTCGATGATCTTCGGCATCAGTGGGGTGATCGGCCCGGTGACCGCCGGTCCGCTGATCGGCGCGGCCGACGGCCGGATCTGGGTGGTCGCCGTGGTCGGTGGCTGTCTGACGGCGTCCGTGGTCGCGCTGTCCCTGCGCCGCCTCCTCACCCCGATGCAGGACGGCCGCCACCCCCGCACCGCACCGACCTCCCCCGAGCCCACCCCCGCCCCCACCCCCGCCTGACCCCACGCCGCCCCGCCCGACTGCGCGGCGCGGCGGCGCGCACGCCAAGACCACGCTCGATCCCGGATGTAGTCTCCTCCACTCCGGCAGGACCCCACTCCTTCCACGATCGAGCACGATCTCGCCCGGCGGGGTGCCAGGACGGGTCGGGCCCCGGAGCGGGATGCTCCGGGGCCCGATCGGTGTACGGGTTGCCGTCTGTCAGGCGCCAGCCTCGGCGGTGGTGCGGATCCGGTCCAGCGCCGGCCCGGAGACGGGCGACTCGGCGGTCAGGTACGCCACGAAGGCGTCCAGGTCGATCAGACCGGTGACCTGGTTCGTCCCGGCGGTGAGGGCGCTGAAACCGTCGCCGCCACCGGCCAGGAAGTTGTTCACCGTCACCCGGTAGGTGGCGGCGGGGTCGACGGTGACGCCGCCCAGGGCGAGGCTGCCCCGGACGACCCGGGTGCCGGCGCACGGGTCGCTGGTCGGGGCGGTGGTGCCGTTGGGGTCGACCACGTAGCGCACCGTCGACGACGGGTAGAGGACCCGGTTGACGACGAACTGCTGCTCCAGCACGCAGTAGAGCTGCGCGCCGGTGAGGTCGAGCGTCACCAGGTTGTTGGCGAACGGCTGGACCGTGAACGCCTCCTCGTAGGTGACCGTGCCGGCGTCGAGGTCGGCGCGTACGCCACCGGGGTTCATGAACGCGGCGACCGCGTTCTGCTCGGTGTCGGTCGCGGCGAGCTGCGCGTCGGCGATCAGGTTGCCCAGCGGCGACTCGCCCATCGTCGTACCGAAGAGGGTCTCCTGGGTCCGGGTGATCGCCGCGGTGGTCTCGCCGACCTGGCGGTCGGCGACCGGCCCGAGGACCGTCTTGTAGCGCTCGATCAGCGCGGTCTGCGCCGCGTCCTTCGCGACGTCCCGGCTGACGACGACGTTCTCGGCCTTCGCGGTCAGCACGTCACCGGTCCGCTTGTCGATCTGAAGGTCGATGTCGGTGACGAGGCGACCGAAGGAGCTGGCGCTGGTGACCAGCTTGCCGTTGATCTCGCAGTTGTACGCCTGGTGGGTGTGACCGCTGACCACGACGTCGATCGACGGGTCCATCCGGTTGGCGATGTCCACGATCGGGCCGGTCATGCCGACGCAGTCGTTGATGCCGCCACCGGCGGCCTGCGTGCCGCCCTCGTGCAGCAGGACGACGATCGCCTCGACGCCCTTTCGGCGCAGCTCACGGGCGTACTTGTTGGCGGTCTCCGCCTCGTCCGTGAAGCTCAGGCCGGCGACGCCCTCCTGGCTGACGATCTGCGGGGTGCCCTCCAGCGTCATCCCGATGAAGCCGACCTTGACGCCGTCGACCTTGTGGATGGCGTACGGCGGCAGCAGCGGGCGGTTGGTCGCGGTCTTGAACGCGTTGGCCGACAGGTACTGGAAGCCGGCGCCCCGGTAGGGGGTGCCGTCGGCGCAGCCGTCCACCGGGTGGCAGCCGCCGTTCTGGATCCGCAGCAGCTCCTTGGCGCCCTCGTCGAACTCGTGGTTGCCGACGCTCGCGTAGTCGAGCCCGGCCATCGACAGCGCCTCGATGGTCGGCTCGTCGTGGAACGCGGCGGACAGCAGCGGCGACGCGCCGATCAGGTCACCGGCGGCCACCGTGATCGTGTTCTTCTTCTTGGCCGCCTCGCGCAGCTCGGCCAGGTGCGTGGCGAGGTACTCGACACCACCGGCGGTCTGCCCGGCGATGGTGCCGCTGGAGCCGCTCGGCGGTTCGAGGTTGCCGTGGAAGTCGTTGAGCGCGAGCAGCGTGACGTCGACCGGTCGCGGCCGCGCGTCCGCCTGGTCGGGGGTGCTGGCGACCGCGCCGAAGGCGGCCACCGCGAGCGCGGTCAGGCCGACGGCGGCCCGACGCATCCCGGGGATGGACATGGAACTCCTCATGGGACTCGGTGCCCACGGCACGCCGGCCATGGTGGACCGGGCGCCGACCGACACCCTGGGAAGGATCGGTCAAGGGGCGGCGGTTGGGGGTCGCCGCCCCGTCCGAGACAGCCTCTCATCCCCGGCTCCGCCGGTCGACCTGGGATTCCTTCGGCCTGGGCCCCGTGCCGTCGGCTCGGTCAGAAGCCGCAGGTGTGCCCGGCTGAGTGGCTGACCTGGACGGTGTGCGTCACGCACCCACCGCCCTCGACGAGGTGCAGCAGGAAGGCGGTGGGCTCGTCCACCCAGCCGATCTCCTCGTCGGCGCTCATGGTGAGCGAGCTCTGGCGTACGGTGCTGGGCGCCACGGTGAGCACGGTGCCGGCGAAGGCCGCGGTGACCGGCCGGTGCAGGTGGCCCGCCGCGACCCGGACCACGTGCGGGTGCCGCCCGATCACCTCGGCGAGCGCGTCGGCGTCGGCCAGCCCGACCGCGTCGGCGGCGGGGAGACCGACGGTCACCGGCGGGTGGTGCAGGCAGACCACGGCCGGCACGTCCGGGCGCCCCGCCAACACCCCGTCCAGCCAGCCCAACTGCTCCTCGCCGAGCCGCCCCCCGCCGGCGCCGGGCAGCAGCGAGTCCAGTACGACGACCGTGGCCGTCGGATGGTCCACGTGGTAATACGCGGAGAACCCCCCGCCCAGCCAGGGCGTGCCCCCGAAGGTGTCCAGCAGCGATTCGCGGTCGTCGTGGTTGCCGGTCACGAGGTGCACCGGCAGCGGGAACCGGCCGATCACCTCGCGCAGCGCGAGGTACTCGTCGGGGCGCCCGTGTTCGACCAGATCGCCGGTGATCACCACGCAGTCGGGGCGGGGTCGCAGCCCGAGCACCCGCCCGAGTGCCCGGTGCAGCCCGCCGGCCGGTTCGGCGGCGAGCGGACCCGTCGTGACGTGGGGGTCGCTGAGTTGGGCGATGAGCATCGGCACGCCTCCTCGCGGCGGGACCCTCACGCTATCGCCGCGCCGCGCCGCACGGGGCCCGCTCCATCCACCGGCCGTGTCCACAGCCTGTGGATAGCACATGTGTACGAAGCCGCTGCGCGATCTTGATCGGGAGAGCACCGCTCACGTCATGAGTACGCTTGATCGCACGGTTCGGCGCCAGCCGACCCCACCCCTACCCGGAACGACGTGCGAGTGGATCACCAGCGAGTTCTCCGTGACGTCACGGTCCGCCTCCCCACGGCCACGACCGCTCTCGAAGCCTGCCAGTGGACCGTCACCACGCTCGCCCGCCACACCCCGGCCACCATCTCGGTGCTGCTCCAGGTCCGCGACCGTCTCCGCTGCGTCGCGGCCACCGGCGCGTGGCAGGTCTTCGCGACCGTACCGCCGAAGACCGGCATCGTCGGGCGGGTGTACGCCTCCGGCGAGGTCGCCATCGTGCCCGACGTCACCGTGGACCCCGACTACCTGCCCGTCCGCCCGGACGTGACCGCCGAGATCTGCGTACCGGTGCTGGACCCGGCGGGACGGCCGATCGGCGTCCTCGACCTGCAGTGGAGCGGCCCGGTCGACCTGAGCCCGTGGCGCGACACCGCCGAACGACTGGCCGCCCGGCTCGGCAGCCGGATCATGGCGCTGGGCGGCCCGCCGGCGGAGAGCCGCAGCGAGAAGCTGCTCCGGCACGCCGCCGCGCTCTCCGCCGCCCCGACCGAGCGGGACCTGTTGGCTGCCGCCCTCGGCGCCGCCCGGGACGTGTCCACGCTCTCCGCCGCCGTGCTGGTGCTCGCCGGCGACGAGGGACCCCAGCTCGACGCACCCCCGCTCGCCCCGACTGAGCTGGAGGGCCGGGTCCGCGCCGAGCTGACCGAGGCGGGGCCGGACGCGCTCTACCGCATCGTCCGCCGCGCCCACCGGTACGGCGCCGGCTACACCCTGGGCGAGTGCGGCCACCCGCCGACCGAGGACTACCGCCCGCTCGACCGGGCCGGCGTACGCACCCTCGTCACGGTCCCCTTCGGCCCGCCCGACGGCGGCGGGGTGCTGCTCGTCGCCGACGAGCGGGCACTGCGACCCGACCCGACCACGGTCAGCCTGACCGAGCTGCTCGCCACACAGGCGTGGAACAGCCTGGACCGGTTACGTACGCTCGACCGCCTCCGCGAACAGGCCAGCTCCGACCCGTTGACCGGGCTGCGGCACACCGGTCCGTTCGGGCAGCGGATCGCGGCCGCCACCCCGGGCCGGACAGCCCTGCTCGCGATCGACGTGGACGGCTTCAAGACGGTCAACGACACGTACGGCCACCAGGCCGGGGACCGGCTCCTCGTCGGCCTGGCCCGCGCGCTGGAGGGGGCGCTGCGGCAGGGCGACGAGCTGTACCGGATCGGTGGCGACGAGTTCGTGGCGGTCATCGAGGTGAACCGCCCGGAGGAGGCGGTACGGGTCGCCGAACGACTGACGGCGGCGGCCCGGAGCACCGGGCGCACCATCAGCGTCGGGGTGGCCCTGCCGCGCGCCGGCGAGTCCGCCGAGCTCACGCTCCGCCGCGCCGACCAGGCCCTCTACGCCGTCAAACGCCAGGGCCGAGACGGCGTCCACCTAGCCCCCGCCTAACCCCGCCCCCCGGCTCCCTCTCCCCGCCCTCACCCTCCCGCCCTCACCCTCCCCGCGATCTTGCACTTTCGGCCCCCGAATCGCGGCTTTTGCCCGGTTCCGCAGGGCACAAACTGCAAGATCGCGGAAAGCGGGGGCGGGGCGGGGGCGGGTCAGGGTTAGTGGGGGGTGGTTAGTTCGGTGGCTAGGAGTTCGGCTATCTGGGCGGTGTTCAGGGCGGCGCCCTTGCGGAGGTTGTCGCCGGTGATGAAGAGGTCCAGGGCGCGGGGGTCGTCCAGGGCGCGGCGGATCCGGCCGACCCAGGACGGGTCGGTGCCCACCGCGTCGATCGGCATGGGGAACTCTCCGGCGGCCGGGTCGTCGACCAGGATCACGCCCGGGGCGTTCCGCAGCGCCTCGCGGGCACCCTCGGCGTCGACCTCGGTGGCGAAGACGGCGTGCACGGCCACCGAGTGGCCGGTCACCACCGGCACGCGTACGCAGGTGGCGGAGACCTTCAGGTCGGGCAGGCCGAGGATCTTCCGCGACTCGTTGCGGATCTTCATCTCCTCGGACGACCAGCCGCCGTCGCCGGGCGAGCCGGCCCAGGGCACCACGTTCAACGCCAGCGGCGCCGGGAACGGGCCCAGCTCGTCGCCGACGGCCTGGCGTACGTCGCCGGTGCGGGAGCCGAGCACCCGGTCCCCGGCGACCTTGGCGAGCTGGGCGTGCAGGGCGTCCACGCCGGCCTGGCCGGCGCCGGAGGCCGCCTGGTAGGAGGCGAGCACCAGCTCGCGGAGGCCGTATTCACGGTGCAGCGGGGCGACCGCGACGATCATCGCGAGGGTCGTGCAGTTGGCGTTGGCGATGATGCCCTTCGGCCGGTTGCGGACCTGCTCGGGGTTGATCTCGGGGACCACCAGCGGCACGTCCCGGTCCATGCGGAAGGCGCCGGAGTTGTCCACGACGACCGCGCCCCGGTCGACGGCGACCGGTGCCCACCGCGCGGAGACGTCGTCGGGCACGTCGAACATCGCGACGTCGACGCCGTCGAGCGCGTCCGCGGTCAGCGCCTGGACGGTCAGCTCCTCGCCCCGGCAGCGCACCCGCCGCCCCGCCGAGCGCTCGGACGCGAGTAGCCGGATCTCGCCCCACACGTTGCGGCGCCCGCTGAGCAGCTCGCACATGACGGTGCCGACGGCACCGGTCGCCCCGACCACGGCAAGGGTGGGCAGCGCCCCCATCGGCGCTACCGCCCGGTCCCCGCGTAGACCACGGCTTCGGTGTCACCGCCGAGCTCGAACGCGTCGTGGATGGCGCGGACCGCCGCGTCGAGGTCGGTGTCGCGGCAGACCACGGAGACCCGGATCTCGGACGTCGAGATCATCTCGATGTTGACGCCGGCGGCACCGAGGGCCGCGAAGAAGCCGGCCGCGACGCCCGGGTGCGAGCGCATCCCCGCGCCGATGAGCGAGACCTTCCCGACGTGGTCGTCGTAGAGCAGGCCCTTGAACTTGACCGACTCCTGGATCTTGCTGAGCGCGGCCATGGCGGTCGGGCCGTCGGTCTTGGGCAGGGTGAACGAGATGTCGGTGCGCCCGGTGCCCTCGGTGGAGACGTTCTGCACGATCATGTCGATGTTGATCTCGGCGCCCGCGACGGTGTCGAAGATGCTCGCGGCGGCGCCCGGCTCGTCGGGCACCCCCACGATCGTGATCTTCGCTTCGCTGCGGTCGTGGGCGACCCCGGTGATCAGTGCTTGCTCCACAGGAAGGTCCTCCATCGATCCGGTGACCATCGTGCCGGTGTTGGTCGAGTATGACGAACGGACGTGGATCGGCAACCCCGCCCGGCGGGCGTACTCCACGCTGCGCAGGTGCAGGACCTTGGCGCCGCAGGCGGCCAGCTCCAGCATCTCCTCGTAGGTGATCTGCCTGATGTGCCGCGCGTTCGGCACGATCCGGGGGTCGGCGCTGAAGATGCCGTCCACGTCGGTGTAGATCTCGCAGACGTCGGCGTGCAGCGCGGCGGCGAGCGCCACCGCGGTCGTGTCCGACCCGCCGCGACCCAGCGTGGTGACGTCCTTGGTGTCCTGCGAGACGCCCTGGAACCCGGCGACGATCACCACGGCCCCCTCGTCGAGCGCGCCCTTGAGCCGGCCCGGGGTGACGTCGATGATCCGCGCCCGGCCGTGCACCGAGGTGGTGATGACGCCGGCCTGGGAGCCGGTGAACGAGCGGGCCTCGTACCCCAGGTTGTGGATGGCCATGGCGAGCAGCGCCATCGAGATGCGCTCGCCGGCGGTCAGCAGCATGTCCAGCTCACGGCCCGGCGGCAGCGGGCTCACCTGGTTGGCGAGGTCGAGCAGCTCGTCGGTGGTGTCCCCCATCGCGGAGACCACCACCACCACGTCGTCGCCGGCCTTCCGGGCGGCGACGATCCGCTCGGCCACCCGCTTGATCCGCTCGGCGTTGGCGACGGAGGACCCGCCGTACTTCTGCACCACGAGTGCCACGACGGTGCACTCCCTCCCAGTGACCCTGAGCGTGCCGACGCCGCCGGCACCTGGCCGGCGGCGCGTGTCAGACCTCCCCAGGGTATCCGCCCGGCCGAACTCACGGGTCAGGTGATCCCACCATCCGGCCCCCGGCGACCCCGGAGCGACGCCCCCTCCCAGGCCAGGCGCGAGGGGTGGCCGGGACCACGGCGACACGCCGGCGACGCGTGGGTCCGCCGGGTCACCGGACGACCGGAGCGGGTCGCAGAATGGGCCGGTGCACGCCCACCACCGCCCGGCTCACCGCCCACGCACGCCCGACCGGCCCGCGCCCGGCCCGCACCAGCCCCACCGGCGTACGCCCGGACGGCTCGCCCGGGGCGCGCTCGCCCTCGTCCTGCCGGCGCTCCTCGCCGCCTGCACCGCCGACCAGCCTGCCGCGCCGCCGCCGGACGACCCGGAGCCGGTGGCCGTGGACGCCGCCCGCGACGAGCTGGCCGGGCTCGCGGCTGCGGCGCAGGACCGCCACCTGACCGCCCGCTACACGTTGCGCCAGGACGGGGAGGCGGACCGGGCGATCGTGGTGACCAGCGCGAACGACGGAAGCTGGCGGGTGGACGTCCCGGGTGCCGCGCTGGGCGGGACGGTGGACATCTCGCTGGCCGCCACCTCGGCCGGGTTGTTCCAGTGCGCCCTGCCCTCGCCGGCGCGGCCGGAGCCGGCGACCTGCGTACGCGTGGGCGACCCGGACGACACGCTCCCCCGTCGCCTGGACCCCCGGGTGCAGCACCCGTTCACCGACTGGCTGGACGTGCTCACCGACTCGCGTGCCCCGCTCTCCGTCTCGCCGGCCACCCCGCCGCAGGGCGCGAGCGGGTCGTGCTACTCGGTGGAGAGCACGTCGGCGTCACTGAACGCCCCGCTGGGCGTGGGCATCTACTGCTTCGAGCAGGACGGCACGCCGACCGCGGTCCGGATCGACCTGGGCACGCTCACGCTGGCCGGGCCACCGGGGCCCGCCCCGGCCAGCGTCGCGTTGGCCGGGCCGGTGGTCGATGGCGAGCCGCTCGGCACGGCCGCGCCCCCGTCGCCCGATCCGTCGGTCAGCGCGAGCGCGGGAACGCCCTGATCTTCATCCCGTTACGGGTGCGCTTGCCCACATTTGGCCAACCCGCCCTGCCGGGCGAAACGGCCATACGGGACGCTTCCCCCATGGCCGACCTCACCCCGCTGCTCGCCTTCCGCTGGAGCCCTCGGGCGTTCGACCCGGACGCCGCGCTGAGCCCCGACGAGGCGGTCTCGCTGCTGGAGGCCGCCCGCTGGGCACCCTCGGCGGAGAACCGGCAGCCGTGGCGGTTCGCGCTCGGCCGGCGGGACGACGAGACCTGGAAGCGGATCCTGATCAGCCTGCCGGTCGACGACCAGGGCTGGGCACGGCACGCCTCCGCGCTGCTGGTGGCTGCGCACACGGGCGACGACGAGCGGGCCGCGTACGACCTGGGCCAGGCCGTCGCCCACCTCACCGTGCAGGCGACCGCGCTCGGCCTGCACGTGCACCAGCTCACCCGCTTCGACCGACCGGGCCTCGCCCTGGAGCTGGACCTTCCCCGCGAGGTCCACCCGCTCGTCGTCGCGGCTGTCGGCCGGATCGGCGACCCGTTCACGCTGCCGGAGGAGCTGCGCCGGCGGGAGGTCGGCCTGCGGCACCGTCACCCCGTCGCGGACCTGCTGCTCGCCTGACTACCCGATCGAGTCACCGCCGCGGCTGGCTTGGAGCAGAACCCTCGCGGCGTCGGTGTTGCGATAGAGGACGTGCCGGCCCTGTCGGGACCGGGAGACCAGACCCGCGGCGTGCAGCGCGGCGAGATGCTGGGAGACACCTCCGGCGGACATCGCGGTGAGTCGGGCCAGGTCGGTGGTGGTGGTAGCCGTCTCGAGCAGGTGCAGCAGCGCGGCCCGGCCGGGGCCGACCACCCGGGCCAACGGGTCACCCGGCGGCGGCGCGGCCGTCTCCCAGAGCGTCCCGAGGGCCCGGACCGGGTAGGCGGCCGCCGGCAGCGAATCCTCCAGCAGGTTCCACAGCACCCGGCGTTCGCTGAACACCGTCGGGTTCAGCGCCAACCCCCGGTCCCGCAGGTCGAAGTCCCGCTCGAACGGGTCGTCGCCGACCACCCGGTCGCCGCGCCAGCGCAGGCTCGGGTGGAGCTGTTCGAAGAACCGGCCGGCGCCGCTCTCGGCGAGCTGAGCGGCGCGGTACGCCACGTCGGCGTCGAGCAGCGCCCGCATCCGCGGCCAGTCCGGGGCGATCGCCTCGTCGTACCAGACCCGCACCGCGTCGACGAGTTGCGGCAGCAGCCCACGGGGGTCGGCGAGCAGCGCCTGCCCGAACGGACCCAGCGGCCGGCGCGGAGTGGTCGCCAGCAGGTCCTGGACCACCACGGCCGGCGGCGTCGCGGCGATCTGGGCAAGCTGCTCGGCCAGCTCCACGTTCGGTCGTGCCGCTGGGGTGACGAAGTCGGGCAGCGGGCACCCTCGCCAGGTCAGCTCCACCAGCGGTCGGACCCGCTCGGCGACCTCGGGACGGCGCAACGTCATCCGGGCGCGGTCGATCCAGGGCAGGTGCACCGGGTAGCGGACCGGGTTGGCCAGCGCCCACATGCTCAGGACCGTCTCGTTGACCGGCGACACGGCGAGCCGGACGCCCGCCACGTCGGCCAGGCTGAACCGCAACTCGGACACGTGCCCTCCTGGGAGCAGGATTCGGCCCAGCCTAAAAGGCTCGACCGATCTTGTGGGGACACGCTTCACTCTCCTGCCATGGGGGCCAGAGAGAGCATTCGTACCGCTGTGACGAACGTCGTACCGCCGGCCGGGTTGACCCGCGCGTTGGCCGTGCAGGCCATGGTCTACGCCGTCGGCAGCGGCCTGTTCCACGCCGGCAGCGCCGTCTTCTTCACCCGGGCGCTGGGGCTCAGCGCCGCACAGGTCGGGCTGGGCCTGTCCATCGCGGCGGGGGTGTCACTGCTCGGCACGGTGCCGTTGGGCGGGCTCACCGACCGGTACGGGCCGCAGCGGGTCTGGGTGGTCGGGCTGGTGCTGGACGCCGCGCTCTTCGCGTCGTACCCGTTCGTGGGCGGCTTCGCCGGCTTCCTCGCCGTGGTGGTGACGCTGGCGGCGGTGGACGCCTCGACGGGCGTGGCCCGCCAGGTCTACTCGATCAACGCGCTCCCGCCCGCCGAACGAGTCACGGCGATGGCGTACCAGCGGTCCTCGTTGAACGTGGGCTTCGGGCTGGGCGCCGTGATCAGTGGTTTGGTGCTGGCGGTGGACACCATCGCGGCGTACCACGCGATGGTGTGGTTCATCGCGACGGTGATCCTGGTGACGGCCCTGTTCGTACGGCGACTGCCCCGACTGCCGCAGGTGGCCCGCCCGGCCGAGCCGATGGGTCGGCTCGCGGTGCTGCGGGACCGGCCGTTCATGACGGTGTCCCTGCTGTCCGGGCTGCTCACCGCGCACGGGGTGCTCTACCTGACGGTCCTGCCGCTCTGGATCCTCACCCACACCGACGCCCCGAAGACGGTGATCGCCGCCCTGGTGCTGCTCAACACGGTCCTGATCGTGCTGCTCCAGGTACGCGTCAGCCGGGGTGCCGACACCGCTGCGGGCGCGGCGCGGGCCTCCCGCCGGGGTGGCCTGCTGATCGCCGTGTCCTGCCTGGTCCTGCCGATCTCCGGGGTCACCCGGGGCGCGCTCACCGTGGTGGTGCTGGTGGCCGCCGCGATCCTGCTGATCCTGGCCGAGCTGATCCAGTCGGCGGGCGCCTGGGGGCTCACCGCCACCCTCCCGCCGGACGACCAGCGCGGCGCGTACGTGGGGGCGCTGCGGCTCGGCGAGCAGGTGCAGTACCTGATCGCTCCGGCCGGGTTGACCGCGCTCGGGGTGAGCACCGGCGGCTGGGGTTGGTTACCGACGGCAGCGATCTTCGTGCTGGTCGCAGCGGCGATCATGCCCGCCGTGGCCTGGGCCGGACGGACGCCGAGGCTGGGTTCCCCGGCCCCGGAGCCGGCCATGACGTCGGTCCCGGAGCCGGCCATGACGTCGGTCCCATAATCCGGACCTACCTTTGCACCCCCGGTTCCATCACGTAGGGTCACGTTGTCATGTGGCGGGCGCTTCTTCTCCTTGGCCGCCGCGACGAGGCCTGACCGGCCGGCACCTCGTCGCGGAGTTGCTTCGCGCCGTCCAGCACATCCGAACCTCCCATCGGCACCGCCGGAGCATCGTGGCCCGGCACCAGCCGACACCTTCCGATTGCTGACGCCACCTGTTCAGGAGACCACTCCGTCATGACTGACACCGTCACCGACGTCGAGACCGATCCGTTCGCCCGGCAGCGCCCCAGCGGCATGCCGTTCCAGCGTTACGAGCCCTACCAGCGGCAGTTCCGCGTCGACCTGCCCGACCGCACCTGGCCCACCCGCCAGGTGGACGCGGCGCCGCGCTGGTGCGCGGTTGACCTGCGGGACGGCAACCAGGCGCTCATCGACCCGATGTCGCCCGAGCGCAAGCGCCGCATGTTCCAGCTGCTGGTGCAGATGGGCTACAAGGAGATCGAGGTCGGCTTCCCGTCGGCCAGCCAGACCGACTACGACTTCGTCCGGCAGCTGATCGAGCAGGACCTGATCCCCGACGACGTGACCATCCAGGTGCTCACCCAGTGCCGGGAGCACCTGATCGAGCGGACCTTCGAGTCGCTGCGCGGCGCCAAGCGGGCGATCGTGCACTTCTACAACTCCACCTCGACGCTGCAGCGCCGGGTGGTCTTCGGCCTGGACCGGGACGGCATCACCGACATCGCCACCACCGGCGCGCGGCTCTGCCAGAAATACGCCGAGATCCACACCCCGGACACCGACATCTACTACGAGTACTCGCCGGAGTCGTACACGGGCACCGAGCTGGAGTACGCGCTGGAGGTATGCAGCAAGGTCATCGAGGTGATCGACCCGACGCCGGACCGAAAGCTGATCATCAACCTGCCGGCCACGGTCGAGATGGCGACGCCGAACGTCTACGCCGACTCGATCGAGTGGATGCACCGGCACCTGCCGCGCCGCGACAGCGTGGTGCTGAGCCTGCACCCGCACAACGACCGGGGCACCGGCGTGGCCGCCGCCGAGCTGGGCCTGCTCGCCGGTGCCGACCGGATCGAGGGCTGCCTGTTCGGCAACGGCGAGCGCACCGGCAACGTGGACCTGGTGACGCTGGGCCTGAACCTGTTCTCGCAGGGCATCGACCCCATGATCGACTTCTCGAACATCGACGAGATCAAGCGCGCCGTCGAGTACTGCAACCAGCTGCCGGTGCACGAGCGCCACCCGTACGCGGGCGACCTCGTCTACACCGCCTTCTCCGGCTCCCACCAGGACGCCATCAAGAAGGGCTTCGACGCGCTGCACGCCGACGCGGCGGCGGCCGGGGTGCCGGTCGACGAGTTCACCTGGGCGGTGCCCTACCTGCCGATCGACCCGAAGGACCTGGGCCGCACCTACGAGGCGGTCATCCGGGTCAACTCGCAGTCCGGCAAGGGCGGCGTCGCGTACATCATGAAGTCCGAGCACCAGCTCGACCTGCCGCGGCGGCTCCAGATCGAGTTCTCCGGCGTGGTCCAGCAGGTCACCGACCACGACGGCGGCGAGGTCGAGCCGGGCGCCATGTGGGAGATCTTCGCCCGGCACTACCTGGTCGACCACCAGGCCGACCCGGCCGTCACGCTGGCCGGCTACACGATCGGCACCGCCGACGGCAAGGTCGAGATCGAGGCCCGCGTCGGCGTCGACGGCGAGCACCGGTCGCTCACCGCGGTCGGCAACGGCCCCATCGACGCGTACGTCAGTGCGCTCGGATCGGTGGGCGTCGGCGTACGGGTGCTCGACTACCACGAGCACGCCCTCTCCTCCGGCGGCGACGCGCAGGCCGCCGCGTACGTGGAGTGCGAGGTCGACGGCCGGACGGTCTGGGGCGTCGGTGTCGACGCGAACATCGTGACCGCCTCGATCAAGGCGGTGACCAGCGCGGTCAACCGCGCCCGGGGCTGACGTCGGTGGGGAGGGGCCCGCTCGAGCCTCTCCCCCTCCGGTCAACGCCGACGGTCGCGGGCGGGCGGGGTGGCGGCGGGCAGCGTGTGGCACGGCTGTGACGGCGGCGCCTCCCGCGGCGGTCGGTGGATCAGCGTCACCGCCATCGCCGCCCCGACCAGCAGCAGGCCCGTGCACCACAGCATCGCCTCGCGGAACGCCCCGCTCAGTTCGCCGCGCTGCTCGTACCCGCCGCCGGAGAGCCCGACGAGCAGTGGCAGGGCGGCGATCGCCAGCAGGTTGCCCGCCCGGGCCGCCGCGTTGCTGAAACCGCTGGCCACGCCCGCGAACCGGTCCGCGACGGCGGCCAGCACCGAGGCGGTCAACGGCGCCACCACCAGGGTCAGGCCGGCTCCGAAGAGCACCACGCCGGGCAGCACGTCGATCCAGTACGACGCCCCCGGTCGTACCTCCCGCAGGAGCAGCAGCCCGGCGGCGGCGACCACCGGCCCGACGGTCAGCGGCAGCCGCGGCCCGATCCGCGCCGACAGGGCTCCCGCACGGGCCGAACCGATCAGCAGCAGCACGGTCATCGGCAGCAGGGCGACCCCGGTGAGCAGCGGCGACCAGCCGATCACGTTCTGGAGGTAGACGGAGAGGAAGAACGTCACACCGCCGAGCGCGGCGTAGACCACGACCGTGAAGATGTTCAGCACGCTGAAGAGCCGGCTGGAGAACAGGCCGGTCGGCAGCATCGCGGTGTCCCCCCGGCGCCGCTCCAACAGCACGAACCCGACGGCGGCGGCCACGCCGGCCAGCGCCGAGCCCCACACCGCGGGCGCGCCGTACCCACGCCCGGGCGCGTCGATCAGTGCGTACGTGACGCCGCCCAGGGCGAGCGCGCCGAGCAGGGCGCCGGCCACGTCGAACCGCCGGTGACCGTGACCCTCCGTGCGCGTACGCGAGACGTCCTCGTCCCGGCTCTCCGGCACCCAGCGCAACGCGGCGAGCACCACGAGGACGGCGAGCGGCAGGTTGACGAAGAAGATCCAGCGCCAGGACAGCGCGTCGATCAGCCAGCCGCCGACGAACGGGCCGAGCGCGGTGGAGACGCCGGAGAGCCCCGACCAGGCGCCGATCACCCGGCCGCGGTCGTCCGCGTGGAAGCTCGACTGGAGCACGGAGAGTGAGCCCGGGGTCAGCAGTGCGCCGCCGGCACCCTGAAGGAAGCGGGCGCCGATCAGCCAGCCGGTGCCCTGGGCGAGCCCGCAGAGGACCGACGCGGCGGTGAACCAGACCACCCCGACGAGGAAGACGCGACGCCGGCCGAAGCGGTCGCCCAGCGCGCCGCCGAGCAGCACGAACGCGGCGAGCATCAGCAGGTAGCCGTTCAGGGTCCACTGGAGATCGGCCACGCTGGCGTCGAGGTCGCGGCCGAGCCGGGGCAGGGCGACGTTGACGACGGTGCTGTCCAGGAAGACCATGCCGGAGGCGAGCACCGCGGCGAGCAGGGTGCCCCGGCCCGCCGCGCTGCGGATGCGGAGTTGCGGCGCGGCCTGGTTCACGGCTTCCTATCTTTCCGTCACCATGTGGGAGACGCCACGAAACGCCGAAACCGTGCCCGGGTACTGTGCGGGATCGCCGGGAGCCCGCAAGCTGGAGGGGTGTCGTCTGTGCGTACCAGATCAGGATCGCGCGCGGCGCTGGCGGCCACGCTGGCCGCGGCGCTGTTGCTCGGCGCGTCCGGCTGCGTGCCGGTGGACGAGCCGAACCCGGACGTGTCGCCGACGCGCGGTGGCAACGCCCTGGAGGAGCTGTCCGAGCTGACCGTGGCCAGCGCCGGGGCCATGAAGGGTTACAGCCGGGCACGCTTCCCGCACTGGCGGGACACCGGCACCAACTGCGACGTGCGGGACACCGTGCTCAAGCGGGACGGGGAGAACATCAAGCTCTCCGGCTGCAACGTCGTCGGCGGCCGTTGGGAGAGCGTGTACGACGGTCGCGCCTTCACCGACCCGTCCGACGTGGACATCGACCACGTGGTGCCACTGGCCAACGCGTGGCGCTCCGGCGCCGACGAGTGGGACGACGCGAAACGCGGCGATTTCGCCAACGACACGACGCGACCGCAGCTCATCGCGGTTTCCGCGTCCTCCAACCGGGCAAAGGGTGATCAGGACCCGTCCCAGTGGAAGCCGGCGAACCGGTCGTACTGGTGCCAGTACGCCGAGCACTGGATCACGGTCAAGCACCACTGGCGGCTGACGGTGACGAGCGCCGAGAAGGCCGCCCTGACCGACATGTTGGAGGGCTGCACATGGGCGAGCAAGCCGTGACCGGCGCCGAGGCCGTCGGCGACGGTTCACCCGGGTCGGGGGCACCGGCCGCGGCCGGCATGAACGCGGACGGCAGCACCGGGACGCCCGGGGCGCTGCCCGGCGCCGGCATGAGCGCCGACGGACCGGCGGGCGCGACCGCCGCGGTGCCCGGCGCCGGCATGCAGGCCGACGCGGAGAGCGGCACGGGCACGCAGGCCGCCGACACGACCGGCGGCGCGGCCGGCGGCACCGGGCCGCAGAGCCGGACGGCCGACATCGTGCCCGGCCCGGGCGGCGTGATGACGGACGAGGTCGGCGTGGTCACCGGCGACCTGACGCTCCGCACCGAGTGGGCCGACGGCCGGGTCACCCTCCGGGTGCAGTACAAGGACGCCGACGAGTGGTACGTGGTCACCGGCGGCACGGCCGCGCTCGCCGACCCGGCCGGCCTCGACGCGGTGCACGGGATCGCGCTCGGCCTGCTGAACCGCCCCGAGGGCTGACGCCGCCCGGGGCGGTCCACCTTGGTTGCTCGCTCCGAGCCCGCCGGTCAGACGTACGAGCCGGGCTCGCTGGGCGCGGACACCACGCCGGGTGCCTCGCCCTCGTCCTCGGGGCGGACGATCTGCGCGCTGACCTTGTGCGGGCGCAGCTCGCCGCTGGCGATCTGCTCGGCCCAGTGGCAGGCCACCCGGCTGCCGCCGATCTCCCGCAGCGCCGGCCGCTCGTCCTTGCACCGAGTGGGCTGCGCCCAGGGGCACCGGGTGTGGAACCGGCACCCGGCGGGCGGGTTGGCCGGCGAGGGCAGGTCACCGGCGAGGAGGATCCGCTCGCGGCGGTCCTCGACGTCCGGGTCCGGCACCGGCACCGCCGACATCAGCGCCCGCGTGTACGGGTGCAGCGGCTCCGTGTAGAGCCGGTCGCTCGGCGCCTCCTCCACCAGCGCGCCCAGGTACATCACGCCGACGGTGTCGGAGATGTGCCGGACCACCGCCAGGTCGTGCGCGATCACCAGGTAGGTCAGGCCGAGGCTGTCCTGGAGCTCGTCCAGGAGGTTGACGACCTGCGCCTGGATCGACACGTCGAGCGCGGAGACGGGCTCGTCGGCGACGATCAGCTCGGGTCCGAGGACCAGCGCCCGGGCGATGCCGATGCGCTGCCGCTGGCCGCCGGAGAACTCGTGCGGATAGCGGGACAGCGCCCAGCGGGGCAGCCCGACCGCGTCGAGCGTCTCGCCGATGATCCGGCGCCGGTCGTCCCGGTCGGCGCCGATCCCGTGGGTCTGGAGCCCTTCGGTCAGGATCGACTCGACGTTCTGCCGGGGGTCCAGGCTCGACATCGGGTCCTGGAAGATCATCTGCATGCGGCGGCGCATCGAGCGGAGTTTGCCCGGGGGCAGCGTGGTCAGCTCGACCCCGTCGAAGGTGACCTCACCACCGGTGGGCGGGGTGAGCTGGAGCAGCGCGCGCCCCAACGTCGACTTGCCGCAGCCCGACTCGCCCACCAGCCCGTAGGTCTTGCCCCGGGGGATGCGCAGGTCGACCCCGTCGACCGCCTTCACGTGCCCGACCGTGCGGTCGAAGAGCACGCCACGCCGGATGGGGAAGTGGACCTTCAGGTCGCGTACCTCGACGAGGATGTCGTTCTCGCTCACGCTGGTTCCTCCTCGCGCGGGGCGGGCACCTCGGCCGGCGCGGTCGCCGGGTCCGCCGGTGCGGCGGGGGCGTCCGGGCCGACCGAGGCGCCGGGCGGGATCGAGCCGGGCACCGGCGCCGGGTTGACGCACCGGTAGCTGCGCCCGTCGTGGGTGAGTACCAGCTGCGGCGGCTCCCCCACGCACTCGTCGGTCCGTCGGGCGCAGCGCGGGGCGAAGGCGCAGCCGTCCGGCCAGGGCAGCACGTCACGGACCGAGCCGGGGATCGGGTTGAGGCGTTCGCCGCGGCCCGCGTCCAGGCGCGGCACCGAGCCGAGCAGACCCACGGTGTACGGGTGTCGCGGCTCGCGGAACAGCGGCCGGCGGCGGGCCGTCTCGACCACCCGCCCGGCGTACAGCACGTTGATCGTGTCGCACATGCCGGCCACCACGCCGAGGTCGTGCGTGATCATCACGAGGGCGGTGCCGGAGTCGCGGACCAACTCCTTGAGCAGCTCCAGGATCTGCGCCTGGATGGTGACGTCCAGTGCGGTGGTCGGCTCGTCGGCGATGAGCAGCCGGGGCCGGCAGGCCACCGCCATGGCGATCAGGGCGCGCTGCCGCATACCGCCGGAGAGCTGGTGCGGGTACTCCTTGAGCCGACGTTTCGGGTCCGGGATGCCGACCCGGTCTAGCAGGTCGGCAGCCTCCTTGGCCGCCGCGGCGCCCTTCATCCCCCGGTGCCGGGTCAGGACCTCGGTGACCTGCAGGCCGATCGGGATGACCGGGTTCAGGGAGGAGAGCGGGTCCTGGAAGATCATGGCGACGTCGCGGCCGCGGATGTCCCGCCGCGATCGGTCGTCCAGCTGGAGCAGGTCCGTGCCGTCGAATACCGCCTTGCCGCCGACCCGCAGGCCCGGCTGCTTCGGCAGCAGACCCATGATCGCCAGCGAGGTGACGCTCTTGCCGCAGCCGGACTCGCCGACCAGGCCGACCACCTCGCCGGCGTCGACGGAGAACGAGACCCCGTCCACGGCGTGCACGGTGCGCTGGCCGCGCCGGGCGAACGTGACGGAGAGGTCGTCCACTTCGAGCAGTGCCATTATCGGCCTTCCCTTCGCGACCGCGGGGCCCGCGAGATCACTTGGCGCATCGGGACCTACTTCCGCAGCTTCGGGTCGAGGGCCTCGCGCATCGCCTCACCGAGCAGGGTGAAGCCGAGCGCGGTGATGATGATGGCGAGGGCCGGGTAGATCGCCAGGCCCGGCCGGATGCCCAGGTACGGCTGCGCGTCGGCGAGCATCACACCCCACTCGGGGGTGGCCGAGTCGGGGTTGCCGAGGCCGAGGAACGAGAGCGCGGCGGCCTCGATGATCGCGGTCGCCAGGGTCAGGGTGGCCTGCACGATGACCGGGGCGATCGAGTTGGGGATCACGTGGGTCAGCGCGATCTTCGGCTTCTTGACGCCGAGCGAGGTGGCGGCAAGCACGTAGTCGCTGTTGGACTGCGAGATCATCGAACCGCGCAGCAGCCGGGCGAAGACCGGCACCGACACCACACCGACGGCGATCATCACGGTGACCAGGCTCGCCCCGAGCAGGGCGGCGATGCTCACCGCGAGGAGCAGGCTCGGCATCGCGAGCAGCATGTCGACGAAGCGCATCAGCGTGTTGTCGACCCACCGTCCCCAGCGGCCGCCGAGACCGGCCGCGGCGCCGGCGACACCGCCGACGAGCGCGCCGATCGCGAGACCGATCAGGGTGGAGGCGACACCGACCAGCAGGGTCTGCCGGGCGCCGACGATCATGCGGCTGAACTCGTCACGGCCCTGGTGGTCGAAGCCGAGCCAGTGGTCACCGGAGGAGCCGGGGATCAGGCCCTGCCCGGACTTGACCAGACCCTCACGGATGCCGATGGCGTCGGTCGGGCCGTACGGGACGAAGAACGGCCCGACGACGGCGACCAGGACGAACAGGGCGAGGATGACCGCGCCGATGATGGCGGCCGGGTTGCGCCGGAGCCGGCGGAACGCCTCCTTCCAGAGGCTCACCCCCTGCTCGTCGTCGCGGGCGGCCAGCTCGGCGAGCCGGTCCAGCTTCTCGCGCTTCTTGCCAGCGGTGATGGTCATCGCACCCTCACCCTCGGGTCGATCACGCTGTAGGAGAGGTCGACCAGGAGATTCACCAGTACGTACACCACCGCGATGATCATGATGAAGCCCATCAGCACCGGGTAGTCGCGTTGGCTGATGGCCTCGGCGACGAAGGCCCCGATGCCGCTGAAGGCGAAGACGGTCTCGGTCAGCACCGCACCGGAGAGCAGGCCGCCGGTGAGCAGGCCGATCGAGGTGACCACCGGCAGCAGCGAGTTGCGCAGCACGTGCCGGCCCCGGACCGTCCGCTCGGTGAGGCCCTTGGCCTCCGCCGTACGGACGAAGTCCTCGTTGAGCACCTCCAGCACGCTGGCCCGGGTGATCCGGACGATGATCGCGAGCGGGATGCTCGCCAACGCGATGCCGGGCAGCACCAGGTGCCAGAGCGCGTCGGCGGCGGCGTCCCACTCGCGGGTCATCAGCCCGTCGAGGACGAAGAAGTTGGTGACCCGGGTCGCGCCGATCGTCGGGTCCTGGCGACCGCTGGACGGGAACCAGTGCAGGTTCTCCGAGAAGATCGCCTTGAGGACGTACGCCAGGAAGAACACCGGGATGCAGATGCCGATCAGCGAGCCGCCGACCGACAGGTGGTCGAGGAGCCGGCCGCGACGGCGGGCGGCCAGGTAGCCCAGCGGGATGCCGATCCCGATGGCGATCACCATCGCCATGACGGTCAGCTCGACCGTGCCGGGGAAGCGCTCCAGGAACTCGGTGACCACGGACCGCTTGGTCGAGGTGGAGGTGCCGAGGTCGAGCCGGATCAGTCGCCGGACGAACCGGCCGTACTGCACCAGGATCGGCTCGTCCAGACCCATGTTTCGGCGGATCGCGGCGCGCATCTCGGGCGTACCGCGCTCGCCCAGGATGGCGGTCTCGGGACCGCCGGGCAGTCGACGGAGCCAGATGAAGAGCAGGAGGGAGAGCCCGAACAGCGTCGGTATCAGCTGAAGCAGGCGTCTGACGATGAACCGGAACACGGGCGGCCTCGGAAGGGGTGCGGAGGGGTACGGGCGGGCGCTGAGGTTCCAGCGCCCGCCCGCGTTCCTTGCGTCAGGTCAGGACTTGAACTCGGCCGTCGCGTACCGCTCGTCGGTGAGCGGGCTGGCCTTGATGCCGGTCACGTCCTTGCCGAACACGATCGCCGGCGGCGAGTGCGAGACCGGCACACCCGGCAGGAAGTCCATGATGGCCTTGTTGAGGGCCTTGTACTTCTCGGTCCGGGCCGCGATGTCGGCGGTGGTGTCGGCGTCCTTGAACTGGTCGAACAGGGCCTTGTTGGTGAAGCCCCACTCGTCCTTCGGACGGTCGAAGAAGGTGCCGATGAAGTTGTAGCCGTCGCCGTAGTCACCGGTCCAGCCGAGGAAGTGCAGGTCGTGCTTGCTGCCGGAGGTGGTGGCGTTCAGGTAGTCCGGGCTCCACTTCAGCGGAATGCCCTCGACCTTGATGCCGACGGCCTGAAGGTCCGCCGAGAGCAGCTCGTAGATGTCCTTCGGGCTCGGCATGTACGGCCGGGTGACCTCGGTCGGGTAGTGGAACTTGAGGGTCAGGTTCGACGCGCCGGCGTCGGCCAGCAGCTGCTTGGCCTTCTCCGGGTTGTAGTCGTACTTGGTGACGTCGCCGTTCCAGCCCTCGACGGTGTCCGGCATGAAGTTCAGGGCGACCTTGGCGCCCGGGGGCAGCTTCGAGTCGACCAGGGCCTGCCGGTTCAGCGCGTACGCGATGGCCTGCCGCACCCGGATGTCCGCGAGCTTCGGGTTGCCCTTCTGGTTGATCGCCAGGTAGAGCACGTTGAACGCCGGGCGGGTGAGGACGTTGAAGCCCTCGTCAGCGAGCGGCTTGACGTCGGCCGGGCCGACCAGGTCGTACCCCTGGATGTCGCCGGAGCGCAGCGCCTGCTTCCGGGCGTTCTCGTCCGAGATGGTCTTGAAGATCAGGGTCTTCAGCTTGGCCTTGGGGCCGGAGTAGTCCTCGTTCCGCTCCAGGGTCAGCGTCTTGTTCGCGACGTCCCAGGACTTGAACTTGAACGGGCCGGTGCCGGTCGGGTGCGCCGTGGCGTACTCGGGGTACTTGATGTCCTCCGCGGTGCCGCCGACCGTGCTGGCGTTGTACTGCTCCAGCGCCTTCGGGCTGTGGATGGAGAACGATGGCAGCATCAGCGCGGCCGGGATCTTGCTGGAGACCCGGGTGAAGGCCAGGTCCACAGTGGTGGCGTCCTTGGCGGTGCAGGACTTGAAGAGGCTCGGCGGCAGCTCCGCGTCCTCGTTGGCGGCGAAGCCGCCCATGACGTCCTGCCAGTACGCGGTCACGTCCGGGCTCTGCATGAGGCCCTTGGCGTTGTACCAGCGGTTGAAGTTGTAGCAGACAGCCTCGGCGTTGAAGTCGGTGCCGTCGTGGAACTTCACGCCGGAACGCAGCTTGAACGTCCACGTCGTGCCGGCGGCGTCCGGCGTCCAGGACTCGGCGAGGCCGGGAGTGACCTTGGTGCCGCCCTCCTCCGGGCGGACCAGGGTCTCGAACACCTGACGCGCCACGCGCAGCGACTCGCCGTCGCTGGCGAAGCTGGGGTCGAGCACCTTCGGGTCTCCGGCGACGCCGAAGACGAGGGTGTCCTTCTTGCTTCCACCGGAACTGTCGTCGCGGTTGCTCTCGGCGCAGCCTGCTACCGCGAGGGCCGCAACCGCGACGGCCGCTATCGCGGCCTTCGGCCTGGATGCACGCATGGTGCTTCACCTCGTCCTAGGGGGTACGGACAACGTGGTGACAGGGGTCACCGATGGCGGTGACCATAGCTCCCGTGGCGACCGTGCGGAAACCGTCGTGTGGACGGTTGGTATCGGATCGTGTCTTTGCTTCGATCTGGCCGAAGATTCTTAGGTGAACGGGCGATGATGCCGAGGATTCCGCGCTCACGATGCCAAACTGTTACGTCGATCGGGCGGGTCCGAGCGCCAGGTGTCAGATCAATTGACGACCACCGAAACGCCGTCTGGGCTGGTCGGAATCGGACCGCCGAACGGCTCGGGCAGGGCCCGCAGACCCCCGTCCGGGCCGGCGCGTGCCACGCCGCCTCGGCCGGCGCCTCATGCCCGGGCGGGGGGCCCGTCAGACGGCCCGGCGCCCCTCGAAGGCGCGGCCGAGGGTGATCTCGTCGGCGTACTCCAGGTCACCGCCGACCGGTAGACCACTCGCCAGGCGGGTCACCGCGATGCCCATCGGCTTGACCATCAACGCCAGGTAGGTGGCGGTCGCCTCGCCCTCGGTGTTCGGGTCGGTCGCGAGGATCAGCTCACGGACGGCGCCACCACCGAGCCGGGTCATCAGCTCACGGATGCGCAGATTGTCCGGCCCGATGCCCTCCAGCGGATTGATCGCCCCACCGAGCACGTGGTAGCGCCCGCGGAACTCCCCGGTCCGCTCGATCGCCACCACGTCCTTCGGCTCCTCGACCACGCAGAGCACCTCGTCGGTGCGGCGCGGGTCGCGGCAGATGCGGCACTGCTCGGACTCGGCGACGTTGTAGCAACTGGTGCAGAACCGCACCAGCTCCTTGACCTTGCGCAAGGCACCGGCGAGCCGGTTGACGTCGGCCGGGTCGGCCGACAGGACGTGGAACGCGATCCGCTGGGCGCTCTTCGGGCCCACGCCCGGGAGCCGGCCCAGCTCGTCGATCAGGTCCTGGATGGCGCCCTCGTACATCTGCCGCTCAGAAACCGGGCAGGCCGAGGCCGCCCATGCCGCCGGTGACCGGACCCATCTTCTTCTCGGTCAGCTCGCGTGCCGCCTCGGCGGCGTTGTGCACGGCCGCGACGACCAGGTCCTCCAGGGTCTCCACGTCGTCCGGGTCGACCGCCTTCGGGTCGATCTTGATCGCCTTGAGGTCACCGGAGCCGGACACGGTCGCGGTGACCAGGCCACCGCCGGCGGTGCCGGTCAGCTCGGCCTCGGCCAGCTCGGCCTGCGCCTTGGCGATCTGCTGCTGCATCTTCTGCGCCTGCTTCAGCATCTGCTGCATGTTCGGCTGTCCACCTGGGCGCACGATGGCTCCTTCTCGCACTCGTCTGCTCGGCCGCCGCTCAGCCTATCCGTCCGTGAGCGGGCTCGCCCCTCCCGGTGCTGGCGCCCACGCCGCCGCGGGCGGACGATCATCGCAACAGCACCGAGGGAGACCGGATGACCGTCGAGCAGGCCGCCACGAGCCTGGAGGGGCAGGCCGTCTCCTGCGCCCGGATGGCCGCTCACCGGTACGCGGACCTCCTGCGCCGGGCCGCCGACGACGTCCGCGCCGGAGGCCCCTGCGCCGACGTGCTCGCCGGCTACCTGGACGCCCCGGTCGACGCGGTGGTGCCGATCCGGCTGCTCGGCGGGGTGCACGCCCTCGTGTTGACCGGCCGCGCGCCGGCGCTGGCCCGCTTCTATCCCAGCGCCGGTGGCCGGCAGACGCCCGGCGACGAGGCCGCCGCCTGGGAGGCGTTCCGCGCGGTCGTCGACGCCGAACGCGAGACGCTGCGCGGCTGGCTGCGCCGCCCGCCACAGACCAACGAGGTGGGCCGGGCGCACCTGCTGGTGGCGGGTCTGCTCCACACGCTGCGCGAGGTCGGCGACCGGCCGGTGCGGTTGTTCGAGCTGGGGGCGAGCGCCGGGCTCAACCTGAACGCCGACCGGTTCCGGATCGAGGCGACGAACTTCGCGTGGGGACCGGCCGACTCCCCCGTACGCCTGCCCGACGCGTGGCGCGGCGGCGCGCCGGAGTGGCTACGGGAGGCGGCTCGGGCCCACCCGGAGCTGACCGTGGTGGAGCGGTCCGGCTGCGACGTCACCCCGCTCGACCCGGCCAGCGACGACGGCGTGCTGGCGCTGCGGGCGTACGTCTGGCCGGAGCACACCGCCCGCGCCGCTCGGCTGGACGGCGCGCTGGAGCTGGCGCGGCGGCTGCCCCCGCCCGTCACCGCGATCGGCGCGGCGGACTTCCTGACCGGGATCGACCCGCGACCCGGCACGCTGACGGTGGTGTGGCACTCGGTGATGCGGCAGTACGTGCCGGCCGAGGAGTGGACCCGGGTGCTCGCCGAACTCGACCGGCTCGCGGCCGCCGCCGGGGACGACTCCCCAGTCGCGCACCTGTTCTTCGAGCCCCAACCGCCGCACGGTCGCCACTTCGAGCTCCACGCCCGCCTCAACGGGGGCCCCGAACACCTCCTGGCAACCGCCCACCCCCACGGCCTCCCCGCCTGGACCCGCTAGCCCGCCGATCCCCGCGCAGCCCGCGCCCGCCCTCGATCGGAGCGGGCTCAGCGGGCGTCGGCCTCGTTGATCTTCTCGGCGCCGAAGGCCTCGCGCAGCAGTCGTACCGCCTGCTCCTCGCTCGACTCCCGGGCCGTCTTCTCGTCGATGACGTCGTCCGTCGGCTCGTCGCCGGGGTCGAACCCCTCGTAGACCGGGGTCGCCGGTGCCGCCGGCCGGGCCGCGCCGGGCCGGACCGGGCCGTCGTAGTCCGGGTCGTACGGCGGCTCGCCCGCCCAGTCGCTGTCCGCGGTCTGCCGGGCCGGCTGGGCGGTACGCGATCCGCGCGCCGCGGCTGCCCGGGCGGCGGCGATCGCGCTGTTCACCGGTCCACCGGCGCCCTGCCGGGGCGTGACCGGGGCAGCGGAGGGACTCGCCGAAGCGCTCCGGCCGCTCGACCCGGGGCCGGCACCCGGCTGGGCAGCGGCACTTCCCTGACCGCCTGCCGGCACGCCGCCGGGACGGGCCGCCTCGGGCCAGTCGTCACCCGCGTCACCGGCCGGTTCCGGCGCGCCGTCGATCCCCCCGGGGCGGGCCGGCTCCGGCCAGTCGTCCTCGTCGCCGGCCGGCGCGTCGCCGACCGCCGTGCCGTTCGCACCACCGCGGGCCGCACCGGCACCCCCGGCCGAACCGGCGCCACCACCCGAGCGGGCCGTAGCGGCGGCATCGGCCGAGCCGGAGCCGCCGGAGCCGCCGGCCGAGCGGGCCGCACCGGGTCCACCGCCGGCAAGAGCCGCACCGGACAGGCCACCGGCCGCGCCAGCGCCGCCAGTCGGGCCGGACGGGCCAGCGCCACCGGACGGGCCGGTCGGACCGGACGGGCTGGTGCCGCCAGTCGGGCCGGACGGGCCAGCGTCGCCGGGGCCGACGGTCGACGCCGGGCGAGCGGCAGTCGGGGCGGCCGCCCGTGGCGGCCCGGACACGGAGGCGGCACCCCGCTCGCCGGCCACCTCGCAGCGGATCTGCCAGCGGCCGCCGAACTCCTCGTACAGCGCCTCGGCCAGCACCGACGTGTGGTTACCCATCATCTGGGCGAGGACCGGCGACTTCACGGTCAGCACCAGGGTGTCGCCGTCCACGTCGCGGACCACCGCGTCACGCATCAGCGCGGCGGCCGGCTTCTTGATCCGGTTGACCTTGGCGACGATGTCCGGCCACACCCGCCGGACCGCGACAGCGTCGAGCTGACCCGTCGGGGCGGCGCCGGGGCGCGGCGGCTCGGGCGTGGCCGGGTCGGGCATCACCGCCGACGGCGGTACGACACGGCGGGCGGGAGCGCCCCCGGCCGGGCCACCCGCCGGGGCGGCACCACCCCGGGCCGGGTCGGGCGCGGAGCCACGGGCGCCGTCGGCGACGCCGACCTCCGGGGAGCCGGCTGAGCCCTCGGGGGCCGGGGATCCGGCGGCCTCGGTTTCCGGCGAGCCGGCGGCGGGGCGCCCGGCGTCCGTCGGGCCGGCGGCGCGTGCGACCGCCGGAGAGCGGGCGGCGGTCGCCGCCCCCGCATTGGCGGCGGCGGCACGGGCGGCGGCCACCCCGGAGAGGGTGCCGGCAGCCGCCGGCCCGCCGGCGGTCTCCGCGTGGGGCGCGGCGTCAGCCGCGGACGGGGCGGAGGGCGCCGGGCGTACGGCCGGGGCGGAAGCCGGTGGCGCGGAGCCGGCGGCGGCCGACGGCGCGTCGGTGCCGGTCAGGGTGAGCCGGCGCTCCATGCGTTCGAGGCGCTGGAGCAGGCCGCCGGTGCTGTCGTCGGCGCCGGGGAGCAGCATCCGGGCGCAGATCAGCTCCAGCAGCAGCCGGGGCGCGGTGGTCCCGCGCATCTCGACCAGGCCGTTGTGCACGATGTCGGCGCAGCGGGACAGGGTGGCCGGGCCGAGGCGCTGGGCCTGGGCGGCCATCCGCTCGATCTGGTCGGCCGGGCCGTCGATGAGGCCCTTGGCGGCGGCGTCCGGCACCTGCTGGAGCACGATCAGGTCCCGGAGGCGTTCCAGCAGGTCGGAGGCGAAGCGGCGTGAGTCGTGCCCGGCCTCGGCGACCCGGTCGACGGTGGCGTACGCGGCGGCGCCGTCACCGGCGGCCAGCGCGTCGCACATCTCGTCGATGAGGGCGGAGTCGGTGACGCCGAGCAGCGCGACGGCCCGGGCGTAGGTGACCCCCTCCGGGCCGGCGCCGGCGATGAGCTGGTCGAGCACGGAGAGGCTGTCCCGCATGCTGCCCGCGCCCGCGCGCACCACCAGGGGGAAGACCGCCGGCTCGACGGTGACCCCCTCCGCCTCGCAGAGCTGCTGCAGGTAGGGGCGGACCACCTTCGGCGGGAAGAGCCGGAACGGGTAGTGGTGGGTCCGCGACTTGATCGTGCCGAGGACCTTCTCCGGCTCGGTGGTGGCGAAGATGAACTTGACGTACTCCGGGGGCTCCTCGACCAGCTTGAGCAGGGCGTTGAAACCGGCCGACGAGACCATGTGCGCCTCGTCGATGATGTAGATCTTGAAGCGGCTGCGGGCCGGCGCGAAGAACGCCTTCTCGCGCAGCTCACGGGCGTCGTCGACACCGCCGTGGCTGGCCGCGTCGATCTCGATGACGTCGATCGACCCGCCGCCGTCGGGGGCCAGCCCACGGCAGGAGTCGCACTGCCCGCACGGCTCCGGGGTGGGGCCCTGCTCACAGTTGAGCGACCGGGCCAGGATCCGGGCGCTGGAGGTCTTGCCGCAGCCGCGCGGGCCGGAGAAGAGGTAGGCGTGGTTGAGCCGGCCACTGCGCAGCGCCTGGGACAGCGGCTCGGTGACCTGCTCCTGGCCGATCATCTCGGCGAACGTCCGCGGCCGGTACTTGCGGTAAAGGGCCAGTGCCACCCGTCCCGCCTCCTCTCGACCGAGCCATTCTGCGCCGGTCCGCCCCGGGTGACCACCCACCCCGCCGAGCCGGGAGCCCGACGCGCCTTGATCCACTCGACTTCCCGGGAGGCGCGGTGTCGGTGTGCCCGGATCAGCCCGACTTCACTGATCCCGAGATGATCGAGGCCCCGGAGACAGAAAGGCCTCCCGTGCACCCGGCAGAGCTCGCTTATCCTTGCTGCCTTCCGGCCCTGGGGAGGTTCACGAGATACCGCCGCACGGGAGGTAGGCCAAGCCTACCCGACCCGTCGTCGATCTTCAGGGGGTGGTGGGGTGGGCGTACGTCGTCGGACCTGTATCCTGTTCCGCGGAGGATTCGCCTAGAGGCCTAGGGCGCACGCTTGGAAAGCGTGTTGGGTTTACACCCTCACGAGTTCGAATCTCGTATCCTCCGCTCTCTTGAACAGGGAAAACGACAGGGCCGGCCCCACGGGGACCGGCCCTGAGTCGTCTCCGTGGTCAGCCGACCGTCAGCCCACCACCTGCACGCTCTCCGCACCGTGCTCCGCGAACCACGCCTCCAGTTCGGCGCCGGCCAGCGACCGGGCCGCCCCCTCGTCGACGAAGACCGGGCCGACGACCGCGCCCTTCGCGCCCTCGAACTGGCCGCCGACCATCCGCGCCCCGGTGAGGACGGCGGGCATGGTGCGGCCACCCAGGGTGCACCACCGCAGGCTCGCGTGTTCGAGATTGGCGTCGCGAAGGTCGGTCTTGTAGAACGTGGCCGAGTTGAGGATGGCGTGACTGAGGTCAGCCCCGGCCAGCACGGCCTCGTCGAACTGCACGGAGAGGAGCCGGGCCGAGCGGAACCGCGCGTTCTCGGCCGAGCAGCCGACCATTTCTGCCTTGGCCAGGTCGGCGAACGAGAAATCGGCTCCCCGCAGCTCCGAGTTGTCAAGGTTCGCGTCACCGAGGTTGGCGTCCTCGAATCGGACCCCGACCAGGCGTGAACTGGCGAGGTAGGCGCCGGTGAGGTCGAGGCGGCTCAGGTCCGCCCCGCGGAAGTCCAGGAAATCGCCGGACAGGCACGCGGTGCTGTCGGACCGCACGGCCGCGAACCACTCCTCCAGCGCCTCACGTGCGGCGGGGTCGTCGGGCCAGCGGGCCACGTCGGCGGCGGTCCGCTGGTACGAGTTCACCTCGCCGAGGGCGTGATGGTGCCGTTCAGCGGGTTGCCGGCCTTGCGGATCGTGTTGTCGGCGTCGGCGTCCGCGTTGTCGTAGTTGTCGGCGGTCGTGCCGAGCCCCTTGACGACCAGGGACAGGTTCTCCTCGACGTACGCGACCAGCTCGTCCTGCCGGGCGTGCCGGCTCTCCAGGATGCCGGCGATCCACCCGCACAGCTGCCCGTACGCGGCGTCGTCCTGCACGATGTGCGCGCTGGCGCCCTTGACCGCCGAAAAGCGTGACCGCAGCGCCTCGATGTTCCGGGCGTGGGCGCGGATCTGCTCGGCGTCGACCGCGAACCCGTCGCTCATCCGGTCACCACCCGGCGCGCTGGTCGTCGGGGCCGCCCGGGGCGGGGCCGGCGTCGCGCAGCTGCCGCCCGACCCGCTCGGCGATGGCGAGCGCGGCGGGCGAGTCGGTCCCGACGGTGTCGGCGATGATCTCCTGCGACCGTGCGGCCAGCCGCTGCCGGGCCTCGGCGATCGTGTTCATGATCGTCCTGGCGACGACGTCGGGCGCGACCCGCTGGATGCGGTGCCCGAGCTGCAGGTCGACCAGCGCCCCGGAGGAGTCGATGGTGACCTCGACGAGGCCGTTGTCGTCGGCGAGCGTCAGCCGCAGCTCCTGGAGCCGGTCGCTCATCGCCTTGGTGTCGGCGGCCAGCTTGTCGATGCGGCCCTTCCAGGCGGCCAGCCGCTCCATCGCGCCGCCCGGGTCGAGCACGCCGCCCGTGTCGGGAAGACCGGCCTCCATGTGTCCCCTCGGTCGCTAACCGTGATCACCCTCAACTGATGGAGATTAACACGCGGGGACCAGCCGTATCGTCCACAAGAGACGGCTCAGCCGCGGGGGCGGGCCCAGGCCACGAAGCGGTCGGCGAGGTCACCGGGGGGCGGCCCGTCGTCGAGGCCGGCGAGCTGTTCGGACGCCTCGGCCTGAAGCGTCGCGAGGTAGACGGTCAACGCGGCCCGGTCGTGCCGGTACTCGCCGAGCAGCCGGAGCTTCGCCGACGAGCAGGGCCAGGCGATGCCGCAGGCGATGCAGCGCCAGGTCGGCCGGGTCGGGACGTGGTCGCGGCGCCGGGTCACAGCGGCCGCAGTACGACGGGGCGGGCCCGGTCGACCCGCACGAGAGCCTGGGAGAGCCGCGCCCGGAGGGTGCCGTCCGGGTGGACCTCGTGGCCGCACACCTCGGCCCACTCGGTGCCCTGGAACGGTCCGACGCGCAGCACCTCGGTGACGAGCAGGGTGAGCGGCCCCTCCACCGCGCGGTACGCCTGCTCGGACACGAGGATCGCCGCGCCCGCCGTCAGCCGGTCCATCCTCGACACCTCCCGCCATCCCGTGTCGCGCTGCTCGCTGGTGTCACGGCGACCCCCTCTCCGATCGTCACCCCACCTTCCCGTCAGTGGTCGGACAGATACAGGGCGTAGGGATATGGTGGCCAGATATTTGGGACATCCGATGGAGGGTGCCGTGAACGACGCACTCCGGGTGGCGCTCAGCGACACCGGGCACACGATCGAATCGCTCGCCGAACGGGTGGGTGTCGACCCCAAGACCGTCGGCCGCTGGCTGGCCGAGGGGCGCATCCCGCATCCCCGGCACCGCCTGGCGGCGGCGGAGGCGCTGGACCGGGACATCGTGGACATCTGGCCGGACACTTCAAGACGTCGTGACCCCATTTGGTTTCGTCCCTGGCAGGAGATCGAGCGCGAGGCCGTGTCGCTGCGGTGGTTCGAGTCCGCCGTCCTGCCGGGCCTGGTGCAGACCGAGGCGTACGCCCGGGCGGTGCTCGGCGGCGCCGGCCTCATCCCGCGCGGTGACGTGGAGCGTCACGTCGCGGCACGGCTGAACCGGCAAGGTGTCCTCAACCGGGACGACCCACCCCAGTTCACCGCGGTCGTCGACGAGGCCGTGCTGCGCCGACCGGTCGGCGGCCGGGCCACCATGCACGAACAGTTGCGCACCCTGGTGGCGGCCTGCGCGGAGCCGCACGTCCGCGTGCACGTGGTGCCGTCTTCGGTGGGCGCCTACGCGGGGCTCAACGGCCCGTTCGTGATCGCCACCGGTCCCGACCACCGGACGGCGGGCTACCTGGACAACCAACTCCAGGGACAAGTGGTTAGCGAGCCGGACGACATCGCGGCCATGATGACAGCATGGGAGAACGTGCGCGGCGAGGCGCTCTCCCACTCGCAATCGCTCGATCTCATCACGGAAGTGGCGGAGACATGGAGCTGAACGAGGCACGGTGGCGAAAGAGCAGCCGCAGCAGCGGCAACGGTGGCGCGTGTGTCGAGGTCGCCGACAACCTGCCCGAGGCTGTCGGCGTACGCGACTCGAAGGACCCGACCGGGCCGGCGCTGGTGTTCCCGGCGGCGGCCTGGCGCGCGTTCGTCGCGCACCTGCCGGCACGAGCCTGAACGACACCGCCTTCCCGAGCGCCACCGCTCGGGGCACGGGCGGCGGCACCGGCACGCCCAACCATTCGTACACATGTTCCATCCACAGGCTGTGGATTCCGGAGCCGACCCGATGAGTTACCAGCTCAGCGCGGTGGTCGCCGACATCGAGCTGCTCCGCGAGCACACCGCCGACCTGGACCACGCGGTACTCGGCGAGCTGCGGCAGGACTTCGGACTGCTGCCGGTCACCCCACAGCTGGTCGAGGAGCTCACCGGCGCTCTGCCGGACTTCTCCGTGGACGCGCCGGACCCCGGCCACCCGTTCCACCTCGTGCTGTCGGCACCGCTGACCGAGGTGCTGGCCGGCTGGTCGCGGGGCGGCCCGGTGGCGTACCTGGAGGCGGAGTTCCTCGGCGGGCTCGGCCACCAGGCCGCGGTGGTCTGGCTCGGCGGCGCCGTCTCCTGGGGGCCCCGGTTCGACGACGAGCTGACGCTCGCGCGACCGGACTGGCCGATCAACGCGGCGCTCGTCCGACTGGGCGTCGAGCCCGGGTCGTGGATCGACCCGTTCGCCGAGCTCGGGTTGCACGTGGAACGCAACACGGCCGGCTGGCTGGCGCACGGTCGGCGACGACTGAGCGCCGACTACTGGGACGACCTCGCCGACGAATGGGAAGACGGCCAATCCGGCGGTTAGCAGCAACCTCTGCGCCTCCCACCCGTTAGGGACCCCGGGGGAAGCCATGAAATTGCGACAATTTGCCTTTATCGCGGGGCTGCTGACGGCTGCCGTGGTCTCGGGCAGCAGTCCGACCGACTCCATCGCTCCACAGAGGCCGGTGCCGGCCGGCAACGTGGAGGTGCTCGACCTGAACGGCCTGCCCGACATCGCGTTCGGGGAGACCGAGGACGAGTTGACCCGACGCGGGATCCTGCGATCGGACGTCGACGCCTGCGGGCCGACGCTCGCCGGACACGAGACCGTCAGCCCGGTCTTCATCGACGACCGGTTGGTGCTGGTGTGGGCCGGTGACCCGATGCGGACAACCGAGGGCGTCACCGTGGGCACCCCGATCAGCGAGGTCTGGTCCCGCTACCCGTCGGTGAGCCGGCTGGAGGCGCCCACCGGCACGTACCGCTTCGACGGGCTGCTCGCCCGGCGCGGCGACCGCGCCTACCTCTTCCTCCACGATGGACGCCAGGTGCGGAAGGTCATCGCCGGCTACGCCGACTGGGTCCGACGCCTCTTCACCGAGGGCGCCGGCCCCTGCTGACCTCGGTCGCCGGCCGCTGGCGGGATCAGCGCGACCCGGTCAGGTCGTCGCGGGAGGCGTGCAGGGCGCCGATGGCGAAGAGCGCCGGCCCGACGAGCGCCACCCCGGCGTGCGCCGCCGCGGACAGGTCCTTCCCACCACCCGCGCTCACGGCGACGCCCACCTCCAGGAACGCGTCGCGCCGGACGTCGACGGCCGACCACAGGGACGACGACAGGCTGACGAGATCCCCGAGGTCGGCGGCGGCCGTCACCGCGATCAGCAGCGCCCCGATCGACACCAGGGCGAACCGGTCGCCACGCTCGCCCGACACCGCCAGCACCCCCGCCGCGACCAGGGTGGCCGTCAGCGCCGGCCAGCCGGCGGCGAACGCGCCGGACAGCGGGGCGTCGCCGACGGAATCCCAGACGTACGCGACGACCAGGACCACCAGCAGCGCGGCAGCGGTGCGGGCCAGCGGCGTACGGCCCGGTCGGCGCCGCACCGGCAGCGCGAGCACCACGACCGCCAGACACACGGTGGCGAGCAGCAGCCCCACCGCGGCGATCCGGTCCTGCGTGATCGACTGGCGCCAGAGGTCCAGGAGGACCGGCGGCGTGCCCGGGCTCGACGTCACGCCCCCCGGCAACGGCGCGTAGAACGGGACGAACACGTCGGAGCCGCTCGTCGGCTCGGCGAGCCACCGCAGTCGCACCGCCATGACGAGAGCGAACAGCGCGAGGCCGGCGACCAGCGCCCACCGCACGCGCGGCGCCGGGTGGGCGGTACGGCCGTCCGCCGCCGGCCCGGTCGACGCCACCCGGGCGGACACGAGCAGCACGCACCAGAGGAACGCGGCTGACGCCACCAGACCGGCCTGCAACGCGGCCCGGGGCTCGGCGAACAGCGTTGCCAACACAGAGAACCAGCCGGACGCGACGGAGATCGCCAGAAGGACACGCGGGGGACGCATGGGCAGCGATCGTGTCACAGCCGGCACGGCGTCGGGGGGACACTGGGGTCGTGAGTCCACGCGCCGCGACGGCTGATGCTCCGCTATGGAGGGACCGCAACTTCGGCACGTACTGGGTCGCGCAGTCGCTCTCCGCGGTCGGCGACTCCTTCGCGTACCTCGCGCTGCCGCTGCTCGTGCTCCACGCGACCGGCTCGGTCGCGCAGATGGGTCTGCTCACCGCCGTGGCCGGGGCCGCGTCCGTCGGCGCCGGCGTGTTCGGCGGCGTCCTCGTCGACCGGTACGACCGCCGCACGCTGATGATCATCGCGGATCTGGTCCGCCTGGTGCTCTACGGTCTCGTGCCGCTGGCCTGGCTCGCCGGCCCGCAGGTGTGGCTGCTCTTCGTCGTCCTGCCGATCTGCGAGGCGGCCGGGATGCTGTTCCAGGTCGCCGCGGTCACCGCGGTCCGCAACCTGGTCGACCGGGACCGGATCACCGAGGCCAACGGGGGGTTGCAGGCGACGTACGCGACGGCCGCCGTCGGTGGTCCGCTGCTCGCCGGCGTGGTGTCGGCCCGGTTCGGCCCCACCGCGGCGGTCGCCGTCAACGCGGCCAGCTTCGCGCTGTCGGCCGCCGGCCTCTGGCTGGTACGACTGCGGAGGCCGATGCCGGCCGACGGGCTCGACGGCGCGGTGCCCGTCCGGCAGCGGCCGGTCACCGAATTCCTCGCCGGTGCCCGCTTCCTGTGGCGTCAGCCGGTGCTCCGCTCGCTGACCGTCCTGCTCTCCGTCTTCATCTTCCTGACGTTCGGCTTCACCGACGTGCTCATCTACCACGTGAAACACGACCTCGGCGGCTCCGACCGCACGGTCGGCGCGGTGCTGGGGCTGGCGGCGGTCGGGACGATCGCCGGAGCGCTGCTGGCCGCGCCGCTGCGCCACCGCCGAGGGTTCGGCGTGACCTGGATCGGTGCGGTCTCCCTGTCCGGCCTCGCCATCGTGGGCATCGGCGTCGCGGGAACGGTGCCGGTCGTCACGGCGCTCACCGCGGTCTACCTCTGCGGCGTCAGCATCGGCGGGATCTGCTCGATGTCGCTGCGCCAGGAGATCACGCCGGATCACCTGCTCGGGCGGGTCACGTCCGCCTTCTGGAGCACCCACTACGCGCTCGGGCCCCCGGGCGCCGCCGTGCTGACCTGGGCCACCGCCCGCTACGGCGTCACCTGGGTCACCGTCGTCGCCGGCACCGGGTGCCTCCTGGTGGCGGGCGCCGGGTTGGTCACCCCGATCCGGCGGGCCGGCGCGGAGGCCACGACCCGCCGGCCCGCACTCCAGCCGGCCGTCGAGACGTCCTGAGCCGGCCCGCTCACGGGGCCGGACCGGTACCGCACGCGCGAGAGGATCAGGCAAGAGGCGACGAGCATCGTGCTGTCGACCGACCAGGTCACGGCTGTTCCATGGAGAGGTCAGATCCCACGGGACAATCTCCCGCTCCGCGAACGGACAGGTAGGCAGCCATGCAGGTCGCAATCGTCACCGGTGCCAGCTCCGGCATCGGGCAGAGCGCAGCCGTCCAACTCGCCAAGCGCGGCACGGGCGTGATCCTGACCTACGGCCGGAACCAGGCCGGGGCGTACGACACCGTGGCCCACATCGAGAAGGAGGGCGGCACCGCCGTCGCGCTGCCGCTCGACGTCGGCCGGACCGAGACCTTCCCGGCGTTCCGTGCGTCCGTCGTCGCGGCGCTGCGGGACACCTGGCAGCGGGACACGTTCGACCACCTGGTGAACAACGCCGGCTTCAGCCAGATGTCGATGTTCGAGGACACCAGCGAGGAGCTGTTCGACAGGTTCCTGCGGGTGCTGCTCAAGGGGCCGTACTTCCTCACCCAGAGCCTGCTGCCCCTCCAGGCCGACGGCGGCGCCATCGTCAACGTGACCAGCAACTCCGCCCTCGAATCCGGGCTGGAGCCCGGCTACTCCGGGTACGCCACGATGAAGGGCGGCCTCGCCGTGCTGACCCGCTACCTGGCCAAGGAGCTCAGCCCGCGCGGCATCCGGGTCAACGCGATCGCCCCCGGCGCCACCCGCACCCGCCTCGCCGACGACGCGTTCGAGAAGTACCCCGAGGTCATCCCCGCCCTGGCCGCGAAGACCGCGCTCGGCCGGGTCGGCGAACCCGACGACATCGGCATGATGATCGCCACCCTTCTCGGCGAGGAGGGGCGCTGGATCACCGCGCAGCACATCGAGGTCGCCGGCGGCTACAACCTCTGACCGGGGAACGCGGAACGCCCGGTCGATCCATGCGGATCAACCGGGCGTTCTCACTGGCGGTGGCGGCGGGATTTGAACCCGCGGAGGGCGTAAACCCTCACACGCTTTCGAGGCGTGCTCCTTAGGCCACTCGGACACGCCACCGCCGAGTAGGGTACAGGACCCCGGGTTGCGGTGCCGAACCGGTATCGGCGGGTGGCGCCTGGCAGGATCTTTGCCATGAGTACGCACATCGGCGCGAAGCCGGGAGAGATCGCCGAGCGGGTCCTGATGCCGGGCGACCCGCTGCGGGCGAAGTGGATCGCGGAGACCTACCTCGAGGACGCCACGTGCTACTCGACGGTCCGGGGCATGCTGGGCTTCACCGGCCGCTGGAAGGGCGTGGACGTCTCCGTCCAGGGCTCCGGCATGGGCATGCCGTCCGCCTCGATCTACGCCCACGAGCTGATCAACGAGTACGGCGTGAAGTCCCTGATCCGGGTCGGCTCCTGCGGGGCGCTGCGCGAGGACCTTCAGCTGCGGGACGTGATCGCGGCGATCGGTTCCTCGACCGACTCGAACATGAACCGGATGCGGTTCGACGGGCTGATCGACTACGCCCCGGTCGCCGACTTCGGGCTGCTGCGTACGGCCGTGGAGGTCGCGGAGCGGCAGGGCATCACCATGCACGTCGGGCCGATCCTGGCGGCGGACGCCTTCTACACCGACCGGCCGGACCTGTACGACACGCTCGCCGACTACGGTGTGCTGGCCGTGGAGATGGAGTCGGCGGCGCTCTACACGATCGCGGCCCGTTACAAGGCGCGGGCGCTGACGGTGCTGACCGTGAGCGACCACATCAAGACCGGCGAGAAGACCACGTCCGCCGAGCGGGAGCAGACCTTCAGCCAGATGGTGGAGATCGCGCTGGACACGATCATCGCCTGATTTTCGTCGTACCGCCGCCCCGGCGTCCCGCGTGGACGCCGGGGCGGCGGCGTTTCCGCGTGACCGCCGTCACCGCCCAAAACAACACGACCGATCGTGCTTTTTTAGTACGGTGTCCGCATGACCGTCGACGGACGCCTGGCCCGGGGCGAGCGCGCCCGCGCCGCCGCCCTGGACGCGGCGGTGGCGCTGGCCACCGAGGCCGGCCTGCACGGGCTCAGCCTCGCGCAACTCGCCGACACCCTCGGGGTGAGCAAGTCCGGCCTCTTCGCGCACTGGCGCTCGAAAGAGGCGCTCCAACTCGCCGCCGTCGAGCGGGCGATCGAGCAGTGGCAGGAGCGGATCGTCGCGCCGGGGCTGCGCGCCCCCGGGGCGTACGCCGGATCCGGGCGCTGCACGAGGCGCGCATCGACTTCTACGCGGCCCGCACGCTGCCCGGCGGCTGCTTCTTCGCCAACACCCAGTTCGAGTACAACGCCCGCCCCGGCCCCGTCCGGGACCGGCTCACCGAGGCGTACGCCGAGTGGACCGCCTTCCTCGAACGCCTCGTCCGGCAGGCCGTCGACCTGGGCGAACTCCCCGCCGACCTGGACGTCGCGCAGTTGGCGTACGAGATCGACGCGCTCGGGATGAGCGCGGCGATGCAGTCCCGGCTGCTCGACCCCGACGCCGCCTACCGGCACGCCCGGCGTGGTCTGGTCGACCGCCTCCGGACGCTGTGCCCGGATCCGACCCTGCTACCGGAAGGCAACCGATGACCAACGCCCTCGCCGACCAGCCCGCCGTCGAGTACGGCCACGTCGAGCACGTGACGGTGCACTTCGACGACCTCGACGCGATGGGCATCCTGCACAACGCCCGGTACGCGGTCCTGCTGGAACGGGCGCTCGTGCCGTACTGGTCGGAACGGGGGTTGGCGTTCCGGGGCGTCGACACCCCGCCCGACCTGTTCCACGCGGTCCGCGAGTTCCGCATCAGCTACCGGACGCCGATCGCCTACACCGGCCCCGTCGCGGTGCACTTCTGGTTGGAGCACCTCGGCACCACCAGCGCCGAGTACGCCTTCGAGTTCCGCTCCGCCGACGGCAGGACGGTGCACGCCGAGGGGCGGCGCGCGATCGTCCGCCTCGACCCGGCGACGCTGCGTCCGGCGCCCTGGACCGAGGCCGCCCGCGCGGTCGCGACCACGCTGCTGCGCCCCGCCGCCTGACCGGCCGTGGGTGCGTTTCCTGTCGCTGGAGCAACAGGAGACGCACCCACGGCACCCGGGATTCAGGCCAGCGCCTCGGTCGGCGCGAGCCGGGCGGCGCGGACGGCCGGGTAGAGGCCGGCGACGCCGCCGATCAGCACGGTCGCGCCGAGGCCGCCGGCCATCGCCCAGACCGGTACCACGGTCGGCCAGTCCCGGGACAGCGCGTAGCCGGCGGTCACCAGGATGCCGAGCAGCACCCCACCCGCGCCGCCGAGCGCGGAGAGCAACAGCGACTCGGCGAGGAACTGCACCCGCACCTGGCCGCGGGTGGCGCCCAGCGACCGTCGCAGCCCGATCTCGGCCCGCCGTTCCAGCACCGAGATGACCATCGTGTTGGCCACCCCGACGCCGCCCACCAGCAGCGCGACCGCGCCGAGTCCGAGCAGCAGCCCGGTGAACGCCTCGTCGGTGGCCGCGGCGGCGGCCAGCGCGTCCGACGGGCGGGACACCTGCACCTCGTTCGGCGCCGCCGGGTTGGCGGTCGCGCCGAGCACCGAACGGACCGCCTCCACCGACGTCTCCCGGGACCGGGTGTAGACGGTCGTGGGGTGCCCGTCGAAGCCGAGATACGTCTCCGCCGCCGGCCAGCCGACCAGTGCGGAGCTGTCCAGCTCCGGTGCGAGCGGGGCCGGGGCCAGGATGCCGACCACCGTGAACCACCGCCCGCCCAGATGGACCTGCACGCGCGGCCCGGCCGCGCCGAGGCCGAGCCGCCGGGCGGCGGCGTCGCCGAGCACGACCGCCGGAAACCGCTCGGTCGCCGCGTTCAGCCAGGTGCCGCTGCGGACGCTCGCGCCCACCGTGCCGGGCAGCCCCAGCTGGGCGGCCCGCGTGGCGATGCCACCGGTCTCCCCGGCGGGGATGCGGTCGCTGCGGTAGACCGGCGCGTCCGGCACCTGGCCGGTCGCGGCCACGTCCGTCACCGGCCCGATCCGGGAGATCATCGCCACCGACTCCGTCGGCAGTGTCGCCCGGTCGCCGAAGAGGGTGTTCCCCGGCGCCACGGTGAGCAGGTTGGTGCCGAGCCGGTCCAGGGTGCGGTCCAGGTCGGCGCGGGACGACGACGAGATGCCGACGACCGCGATCATCGCGGCGATGCCGATCGCGATGCCCAGCGCCGACAGGAACGCGCGCAGTGGCCGGGTGCGTAGCCCCACCCCGCCGACGCGGACCACGTCGCCCGGCGCGAGCCGGGCCGGGACCAGCCGCGCGGTCATCACCGCACCCCCTCGGCGTCGCCCGAACCGGCCCGGTCGGCCACCACCCGACCGTCGCGCATCCGCACCTGGCGGGGCAGCCCGTCGGCGATCTCCCGGTCGTGGGTGATCACGACGACCGTGGTGCCGCTCGCGTGCAGGTCACGCAGCAGCGCCAACACCCCGGCGCCGGCCGCCGAGTCGAGGTTCCCGGTGGGCTCGTCGGCGAGCAGCACCGCCGGCTCCCCCACCACCGCCCGGGCCACCGCGACACGCTGCCGCTCCCCGCCGGAGAGTTCGTGCGGCCGGTGGGTCAGCCGGTGCCCCAGCCCGACCCGGTCCAGCGCCGCCTCCGCGCGTCGCCGCCGCTCCCGACGGGGTACACCGGCGTAGAGCAGGCCGTCCGCCACGTTGTCCAGCACCGGTGTGCCGGCGGCCAGGTGGAACTGCTGGAAGACGAAGCCGATCCGGCGGGCCCGCAGCGCGGAGAGCTGCCGGTCGGGCAGCGTCCCCACGTCGTACCCGTCGATCCGGACCCGGCCGGCGGAGGGGCGGTCCAGGGTGCCGATGAGGTGCAGCATGGTGGACTTGCCGGAGCCGGACGGCCCGACGATCGCCACCAGGTCGCCGTACCCGATCCGCAGCGAGACCTCGCGCAGGGCGGTCACCCCGCCCGGATAGGTCCGGCTCACCTCCTCCAGCACCACCGCGTCGCCGGTCACGCGGGCATCCCCACCGTCGCGCCCTCGGCCAGGTCCGGCCCGCTGACCTCGACCCGGCCGGCGGCGAACAGCCCGGTGGTCACCGCGACGACCCGGCTCCGGCCGCCGTCGACCACCTCGACGCCGTAGCCGCCCTCGGCGAGCGCGAGCAACGCCGCCACGGGCACGGTGAGCACGTCCGGACGCTGCGCGGCGGTGAAGGTCACCTCGACGCTCGCCTGGTCGTACGCGCTGAGCTTCGCCGGGTCCGTCACCGACACGGTCACCTCGATCTTCGTCTCGGCCTCGGTCGACTGGCCGGCGCCGCCACCCGATCCGGGGTCGATGACGGTCTGCACCGACTGGATCTTCCCCGCCACCGGGCCGCCGTCCGGCAGACCGACCTCGACCGCGGCACCCTCCGCCGCGAGCCGCTGGTCGTCGACGTCCAGCTCGACGGTGACCAGCCGCTGCGTGCCGGTGTACGCGAGCACCGCCTGGCCGGGCTGCGCCGCGTCGCCGATCGCCGCCTGGTGACTCTCGACCCGGACGGCGTCGTCGGCGTACACGATCCGGCCCGGCTCGACCCGGCCGGTCTCGGGCAGTCCCAGGTCCTCCTGCCAGGCGCGAACCGCGTCGGCGGTGCTGCCGGTGTACTCGTCGTCGACCGTGAACCCGGTGCGGCCGAGCGCCCGCAGGTTGCGCTCGAACTGCGCCACGTCCGGCCCCTCCACGCCCGGCTCCAGCACCCGGTACGCGGGCAGCGAGCCGTAGAGCAGCACCACCGGGTCGTTGTCCACCGCGTACAGCCGGCCGCCCCGCTTCACCACCGTCCCGGTGTCCGGCAGGGCGGTGACCGTGCCGGTGAGCCGGGCGGTGGCGGTGCGGGTGGCCCCGTACCCGAGTTCCCCGTCGACCGTCTCGGTGTCGGTCAACGTCTGCCGGGTGACCGTGGCCGTGGCGGGTGGGGTGGTGTCGGCGGCGGCCGTACCCCGGTCGGTGCCGCCGAAGCCCACCGCGGCGGCGACGCCGGCCGCGGCCGCGACCGCGACGGCGGCGGTCAGCGCGACGGTGCGGGGCCGGACACGCGCACCGCTCACCGGGTGGCCTCCGCGATCTTCGGCGCGTACTGCCGGCACTTCTCCATCGCCGCCTTGACCTTCGGGTCCTTGAGGTTCACCACGTCGAGGCGCAGCTGGATGCCGCCGTCGGGCTGAGGGTCGGGGAACTCCGGCACCCCGTTCTCCCGCATGCACGCGGCGAGCTGGCGCAGCCGCTCCACCTGCTCCGGGTCGAGCTTGAGCTTCTCCCCGCCGTTGGGCAGGTACTGGCGGCAGGCGCCCATCGCCGCCTCCACCTTCGCCGGGTCGGTCTTGCCGTCGAACCGGAACAACCGGTCACCGCCGGGCTCCGGATCCGGCACGTCGACCCCGTTCTCCCGCATGCACTCGGTGAACCGGAGCCGCCGTTCGTCGTCGCTGAGCTGGGCCGCCGGGCTGGCGGACGCCGCCGCTCCACCGCCGCCCGCGGTCGCCACCGCCGGCTCCCCGTCCGACCCTCCGCAGGCGGGGAGGGTCAGGGCGAGCAGCAGCGGCAGCGCGAACAGTCCTCGTCGCATGACACGCTTCCTCTCCGCCCGGCGGGACCGCCGGGCGTCCCGGTCAGTCGACGCCACGGGGCGTATCCCGGGCGTAACCGCGCACGTTTACGAGCCGGTTATCCGGGGCGCGGCACCATTGGCGGGTGAGAGTCCTGGTGGTGGAGGACGAGACCCTCCTGGCGGAGAGCATCGCCGAGTGGCTGCGCCGGGAGGCGTTCGCCGTGGACGTCGCGTACGACGGCGACGCGGCGCTGCAACGGCTCGGCGTCAACGAGTACGACGTGGTGGTGCTCGACCGGGACCTGCCGGTGGTGCACGGCGACGAGGTGTGCCGGTCGATCGTCGACGGCGGCGGGGAGACCCGGGTGCTGATGCTGACCGCCGCGGCGGCCGTACGCGAGCGCGTGGCCGGCCTGGCCCTCGGCGCCGACGACTACCTCACGAAGCCGTTCGCCCTGGTCGAACTCTCCGCCCGGGTGCACGCCCTGAGCCGCCGGACGCGACGGGCGGCGCCACCCACACTGTCCCGGGCGGGCATCGTGGTCGACCCGGCCCGCCGGCAGGTGCACCGCGACGGACGCTACGTGCCGCTGTCCCGCAAGGAGTTCGCCGTGCTCGTGGAGCTGCTACGCGCCGACGGCGCGGTGGTCTCGGCCGAGGAGTTGCTGGAGCGCGCCTGGGACGAGCACATCGACCCGTTCACCAACGTCGTGCGGGTGACCGTCATGAAGGTGCGCCGCAAGCTGGGCGAGCCGCAGGTGGTCGAGACCGTGCCGGGTGTGGGGTACCGGATCCCGTGACGCGACTCTCCCTCCGCGCCCGGCTCACGATGATCTACGGGAGCCTGTTCCTGGTGGCCGGGCTGGTCCTGCTCGGCGTCACCTACGTGCTGGTCGACCAGCGCACCGTGCAGCCGTTCGGCATCGCGCTGCGCGACGTGAAGCCGGTGCTCCCGGCCATCGACGGGAAGCTCACCGGCGACCAGGCCGAGCAGCTGCGACTGATCGTGAACAAGGCGCAGGACGACGCGCGGGACCAGACGCTCGACTCGCTGCTCACCCAGGGCGGCATCGCGCTGGGCCTGGTCTCGGTCGTGGCCATCGGGTTCGGCTGGCTGGTCGCCGGACGGGCCCTGCAACCGCTGCACCAGATCACCGGGACCGCCCGGCGGATCGCCGGCGCGGACGTCGCCGGGCGTGGCCTGCACGAACGCATCTCGCTCTCCGGCCCGGGCGACGAGGTACGCGAGCTGGCCGACACCTTCGACGAGATGCTGGAACGGCTCGACCGGTCCTTCGACGGGCAGCGGCGGTTCGTCGCGAACGCCTCGCACGAGCTGCGTACGCCGTTGGCGCTGAACCGGTCCCTGATCGAGCTGGCGGTGAGCCGGCCCGGCGCGTCGGAGGACGTACGGCGGCTGGGCGAGTCGCTGCTCGCGGTGAACGAGCGGCACGAGCGGCTGATCGACGGGCTGCTCACCCTGGCCGACTCGGAGAACGAGCTGACCGCCCGTTCGCGGGTGGACCTGGCCGACGTGGTCGACCACGTGCTCGACCAGACGGTCGCCGAGACCGCCGGCCCGGCGGTGACCCGGGAGCTCGCGTCCGCGACGGTGGTGGGCGACCCGGTGCTGCTGGAACGGCTCACCACCAACCTGGTGGAGAACGCCGTGCGGCACAACGTCGGAGCGGGCGGGTGGATCGGGGTCAGCACCGAGCTGCGGGACGGTCGCGCGACGCTGGTCGTGAGCAACACCGGCCCGGTGGTGCCGAGCTACGACGTGGAGACCATTTTCGAACCGTTCCGCCGGCTCAACGGGGAGCGGGCCGCCGGCGGTCGCGGGTTCGGGCTGGGGCTCTCCATCGTGCGGGCGGTGGCCCGGGCGCACGGCGGCACGGTGACCGCGCGGCCCCGCGAGGGCGGCGGACTGGTGGTCACCGTCGGCCTGCCCCCGGCGTGAACCAGCGGCGGGGGTGGCCGCGGTCCGGCCGCAGCCGGGGGCGGGTCAGCGGAAGAAGGCGCGGAGCAGGGCGGCACTCTCGTTCGCCAGCACCCCCGGGTAGACCTCGGGCCGGTGGTTGAGCCGCCGGTCCCGCACCACGTCCCAGAGCGAGCCGACCGCGCCGGTCTTCGGCTCCCAGGCGCCGAACACCACGGTCGAGACGCGGGCCAGCACCAGGGCCCCGGCGCACATCGTGCACGGTTCCAGGGTGACCACCAGGGTGCAGCCGTCCAGCCGCCACCGGCCCAGCCGCTCGGCGGCCCGGCGCAGCGCCAGCACCTCGGCGTGCGCGGTGGGGTCGCCGGTCAGCTCCCGCTCGTTGCGCCCGATCGCCAGCTCGGTCCCGTCGGCGCCGTAGAGCACCGCGCCGACCGGGATGTCCTCGACCGCCGCGTCCGCACCGGCCGGACCCGCGCCACCGTCGGCCGGGCCGGTCACCGCGATCTCCAGGGCTCGGCGCATCCACAGCTCGTGCCGCTGCCGGCGGCCGAGTTCGCCCGGGTCGGCCAGGCCCTCGTCGGCGCCGGGGCCGACCCGGCCGATCCGGCCGGGTGTGGGCTGGCCGGGGCGTACGCCCTCCAGCGCCGGGTCGGTGGCGTCGGCCGGCTCGCCGCCCAGGGGCAGCAGCGGCTCGTCGCCGGCCGACTCAGACCTCACGCAGCTCCTCGACCTCGTCGGCGCAGCCCAGCATCTGGCAGACCTCGGCGGTCACGTCGGCCGGCAGCATGCCCTCCTCGGAGCAGAGGGCGAGCAGCTTCTGCGCCGAGATGCCCTGGTCGGCGAGGAGGTCGGCGTCACCGACGGGGTCGGCCTCGGGGTCGACGGCGGGCTGTTCGCTCTCCTCGTCACCGCCGGACGACGGGCGCGGCTCGTCCGTGTCGTCCAGCCCGGTGACCGAGGTCTTCAGGTCACCGACCAGCAACGCGCCGAGCCGGGACTCCTCCGCGTACGCCGAGTCGGAGCCGAAGATGCGCAGGTCCTCACCCTCGTCGAGGCGCAGGATCACCAGATACGTGTCGTCGGCCTCGACGAACAGCAGCGACAGGTCGGCGTCCTGGTCGACGTCGCGCAGCCGGTCGGCGACCTCGTCGATGTCGGTGGCGCCCCGCAGGTTCACCTCGGCTGCCGTCCAGCCGCTCTGATCGCGCACCACGGCCGCAGCGAAGTACGACACGGTCCCCCCAATTGCCCTCGGCACAGCACGCCGACTCGTTACGCGTGCACGTTAGCCGGTCGGGTCGGCAGGCGACCGGTCAACGCCCCGAAGGGCCGGTCAATCCTGACAAAGTAGTCGGCAGGTCAGTTGGCGATCCGCCGACGGGTCGCGATGAGCTGTCGCAGTTGCTCGCTGCGCACCCGCTGTGGCCGGTCCCGCTTGCGTACCGCCCGCGCCCCCGCCAACTCGGCGAGGAGTTGCAGGCGACGGCGGCTGCGTTCCGGATCGAGCCGCGGGGTGGTCCAGGCCATAGTGCCGAGAGTGCCGAGTCACACGGCCCACGTCAAGACGGGCTTCGCTGCGCAGCCGAGCGGACACGTGACGCAGTCGGTCGGCGTCGCCCTCCCGAGGCGGCACGCTCACCCAGCGTCGTCGCGCCGAAGCGAGGCGGTCACCAGAGCGGCCAGTCGCCGCTGGTCGCCCACCGCACCGCGACGACCGCGGCGGCGATGCTCCAGCCGCCGGCGACGACGATCGCCACCCCCGTCGCCACTCCCCGGTTGCCGTGGCGGACCAGCAGCAGCGCGGCGGCCCACGCCACCAGCCCCGCGATCAGGGTCCACCAGGCGTACGTCGCGACGTCCCTGCCGAGCAGCCCGAACAGCAGCAGCCACACCGCGGCGACCCCGGCGCCCGCGGCGACACCCCCGCCGGTGACGGGGTGCGGTTCGCGGTAGGTGGGCCGGGTCGGTGGTCCGGCGGGAAAGAGCCCCGAGGGCGTACGCGGCAGCGGGCGGAACGCGGCCCGAGGATCGTACGGTTGGGGTGGTTCACCGATCGTCACCGTCGCCTCCCGCCGAGCCGGACCAGTCGTCCCCACCGTACCGACTCTGCCAGGATGACCGGATGTGCTCGCCGACGACGGGACGCCGCGCGTATCCGGTCCTGCTGCTGCTCACCGCGGTGCTCGCCGCCGGTTGCGGCGCCCCACCGCCCGGTGAGCCGGCCGGCTGGTCCGCGCCGCCGACGACCGGGGCGCCGGCCACGGCCGACCAGCCGGCGCCCGGCACCTCTTCCCCGGCCCCGCCGTCGCCGAGCACGGCGTCGGCGACGCCCAGCCGGGCCGCCGACGTACGACGGGTCTTCCCGGTCCGCGCCGCCAACGTGGACTACCACCCCACACACTCGGGCTACCCGGGGACGGACATCTTCGCCGACTGCGGTGAGCCGGTCGTCGCGGTGACCGACGGCACGATCCTGGAGGTGAGCCGGGTCGACCGGTTCGACAAGCGCGGGCCGCTCGGGCCGAACAACGGGGGTCTGTCGGTGTCGCTGCTCGGCGACGACGGCGTGCGCTACTACGGCTCGCACCTCAGCGAGATCGCCGGTGGTGTGGATGCCGGTGTCCGCGTCCGCGCCGGGCAGAAGCTGGGCGAGGTGGGTCGTACGGGCAACGCCAACAACGTCTGTCACCTGCACTTCGGCATCTCGCCGCCGTGCACCGGCAAGGACGGCTGGTGGATCCGGCGCGGCGTGGTATGGCCCGCGCCCTACCTCGACTCGTGGCGCAAGGGCGGCAACCGGGCACCGACCACCGAGGTCAGCACCTGGCAGCGCAAACACGGCTGCCCGAAGGCTCCCTGACGACCGGCCCAGCCGCTAGGTTCGGTGGGATGAAGGCCCGGGACCCCATCGCCGACCTCCGGCGCATCGCGTTCCTGTTGGAGCGGGCGAACGAGGCGACCTACCGGGTGCGGGCGTTCCGCTCCGCCGCGAAGGCGCTCGCCGGCCTTCCCGCCGCCGAGCTGGGCGAACGGGCGGCCGCCGGCACGCTCACCGAACTGAGCGGTGTCGGCGACGTCACCGCCCGTTGCGTGGCCGAGTCACTGGCCGGCGAGGAGCCGGTCTACCTGCGGCGGCTGGTCGCGACCGAGGGCACCGACCTGGACGCCGAGGCCACCGCGCTGCGGACGGCGTTGCGCGGCGACTGCCACACCCACTCCGACTGGTCCGACGGCGGTTCGCCGATCGAGGAGATGGCGCTCGCCGCGGTGGAGCTGGGTCACGAGTACGTGGTGCTGACCGACCATTCGCCACGACTGACGGTGGCCCGGGGGTTGACCGCCGACCGGCTGCGCCGGCAGCTCGACCACGTGGAGAAGGTCAACGCGGCGCTGCCCGAGGGGTTCCGCATCCTCACCGGCATCGAGGTGGACATTCTCGCCGACGGGTCGCTCGACCAGGACGAGAAGTTGCTGGCCCGGCTGGACGTGGTGGTCGGCTCGGTGCACAGCGGGCTGAACGACGAGCGGTCGAAGATGACCCGTCGGATGCTGGCCGCCATCGCCAACCCGCACCTGGACATCCTCGGGCACTGCACCGGCCGGATGGTGTCGTCCCGGCCCGTCGGCGTCACCGGTCCGGGCGATCGGGGGCACCGCGCGCGTACCCGGAAGGAGAGCGACTTCGACGCGGACGCGGTCTTCGCCGCGTGCGCCGAGCACGGCGTCGCCGTGGAGATCAACTCTCGGCCGGAGCGGCAGGACCCGCCGAAGCGCCTGATCCGTCGCGCGCTGGAGGCGGGGTGCCGCTTCGCGATCAACACCGACGCGCACGCCCCCGGTCAGCTGGACTGGCAGCGGTTCGGCTGCGAGCGGGCCGCCCTCTGCGGCGTCCCCGCCGACCAGGTGGTCAACACCTGGCCGGCGGAGCAACTGCTCGACTGGACCCGCACCCACGCCTGACGGGTGCCGTCAGCGGGGGGTGGCGGGTTCGGCTGCGGGCACGGCAGGGGTGCCGACGCCGACCGGCGTGGTGCGGCGGCGACCGATCAGACCCTGTGAGACGGCGACGCCGAGCAGCACGATCAGCGCGCCGACGGGCTGGTGCCAGTTGAGCCGCTCGCCGAGCACGACCGCGCCGATGAGCACCGCGAACACGGGGATCAGGTAGGTGACCGTGGAGGCGGTGCTCGCGCCGATGATCCGGATGTTGCGCAGGTTGATCACGAACGCCAGGCCGGTGCCGAGCGCGCCGAGCGTGAGGACGCTGGCGACCACCCGGGGCGACAGCTCGGTCGGCAGCGGCGGCGCGCCGGCCACCAGCGGGGTGACGATCGCGAGCTGCGCGGTGGCGATCAGCAGTTGCGCGGCGGAGAGCGAGACGCCGGAGTGGGCGCTGCTCGCGACGAACCGCTTCTGGTACGGGATGGCGAGGCCGTAGCAGGCGGCGGCGCCGAAGCACATGAGCTGCCCGATGAAGTGGGCGCCACCGATGCCCTCCCAGACGCCGAGCACCACCAGCACGCCGGTGAAGCCGAGCCCGAGGCCGATCGCCCGGCGCGTGGTGAGCCGCTCGGTGCGGAAGACCAGCACCGCGAGTGGCAGCACGATCAGCGGGGTGGTGGCGTTCCAGATGCCGGCGAGCATCGACTCGACGCGCTGCTCGCCGTAGCCGAAGAGGGTGAACGGGATGGCCACGCCGAACGCGGCGACCACCGTGAGGTGCGCCCACACACGGGGCTCGCGGGGCAGCCGGTCACGCAGCACGGCCAGCACCACGAGCAGGGTCAGCGCCCCGGCGGCGACCCGATAGAGGGTGAGCTGGAGCGGGTGCAGCTCCTCGACGCCGATCTTGATGAACAGGAAGCTGGAGCCCCAGATCGCGCCGAGGGCGATGAACGCGGGCAGCCAGCTGCGAAGCGCCGCCCTGTCAGGAGTGAAATCGCCAGTCACCCCTGACACTTTGCCGTAGGGGTACGACAAAGTCCCGCGACTTTCGGACCTCTGGTCGTGTGGTCGAGACCACCATCCGGTCGTCGGGGGTCTCCGGACGGGATGACGCCCCGAGCACCACAAACGCGGTCGACACGACGCGGGTCCGGTCACGTAGGGTCGCATGGTGGGACGAATCGACGAACTCGCGAACCGCTACGTGGCCGAGTGGGCGCCGCTGAGCCCGACCGGTGCGACCTACGTCGGCATCGCCGGCTACGACGACCAGCTCGACGACCTGTCGCCCGAGGGCTACGAGGCCCGGGCCGACCTGACCCGCCGCACCCTGGCCGACCTCGACGTGACCGAGCCGGAGACCGAGGCGGAGCGCACCGCCCAGGAGGCCATGCAGGAGCGGCTCGGTCTCGACCTGGCCCGCTACGAGGCGGGCGAGGCGACCAGCGAGGTCAACGTGATCGCCAGCGGGCTGCACGACATCCGCATGGTCTTCGACCTGATGCCCACCGAGGGCGAGGACGCCAAGGCGAACATCGCCGCCCGGCTCAACGGCTTTGCCGCCGCGCTGGAGGGCTACAAGACCACGCTCCGAGAGGCGGCCGGCGCCGGCCGGATCAGCTCGAAGGTGCAGCTGGTCGAGGTCGCCAAGCAGTGCGACATCTGGACCGACCCGAACGGTGACAACTTCTTCCACGGCCTCGTCGAGCGGCTCGGCGCGGACGGCAGCATCGGCGCCGAGCTGCGCCGGGGTGCCGCGGCGGCCACCGCGGCGACCGCCGAGTTCGGGCAGTTCCTCCGCACCGAGCTGGCCCCGCAGGGGCGGGAGAAGCAGGCCGCCGGGCGGGAACGCTACGAGCTGGCGTCGCAGTACTTCCTCGGCGCCAAGGTCGACCTCGACGAGACGTACGCCTGGGGCTTCGCGGAGTTGGCCCGGCTCGAGGGCGAGATGCGGGCGGTGGCGGCGCGGATCGCCGGTCCGGGCGCGACCGTCGACGAGGCCGTGCAGGCGCTGGACGCCGACCCGGCGCGCACCATCCGGGGCAAGGAGGCGTTCCGCGACTGGATGCAGGCGCTCGCCGACAAGGCGATCAGCGAGCTGCACGGCACGCACTTCGACATCCCGGAGCAGGTCCGCCGCATCGAGTGCTGCCTCGCCCCGACCAGCGACGGCGCGATCTACTACACGGGCCCGAGTGAGGACTTCTCCCGCCCCGGCCGGATGTGGTGGGCGGTGCCGCAGGGCATCACCGACTTCTCCACCTGGCGTGAGGTGACCACCGTCTACCACGAGGGCGTCCCCGGCCACCACCTCCAGGTCGCGCAGACCGCCGTCCGGGCCGACCTGCTCAACCGCTGGCAGCGGCTGCTCTGCTGGGTCTCCGGGCACGGCGAGGGCTGGGCGCTCTACTCGGAGCGCCTGATGGACGACCTGGGCTACCTGGAGGACCCGGGCGACAAGCTCGGCATGCTCGACGGGCAGGCGATGCGGGCCGCCCGCGTCATCGTCGACATCGGCATGCACCTGGAGCTGGAGATCCCCCGGGACAACCCGTTCGGCTTCCACCCGGGCGAGCGCTGGACGCCCGAGCTGGGCTGGGAGTTCATGCGCGCACACTGCCGGGTGCCCGACGAGAACCTGCGCTTCGAGCTGAACCGCTACCTGGGCTGGCCGGGGCAGGCACCGTCGTACAAGGTGGGCGAGCGCATCTGGCTCCAGGCTCGGGACGAGGCGAAGGCGCGCAAGGGCGCCGACTTCGACCTGAAGGAGTTCCACCGGCAGGCGCTCGACCTCGGTGCGCTCGGGCTGGACCCGCTGCGTCGGGCCCTCGCCCGCCTCTGACCGCCGGCCAACCTCCGGCGCGACGGCGGACGGCGGACGGCGGACGGCGCATCTACTCTGGAGCGCCATGACTCCGCGGCACACTAATGCCGCGGAGTCGTGGCGCCCATCTCGTTCATCACCGGCACGGGCCCTTCACGTCAGCCCAGGGTGAGGGCGAGCGCGGGACGGGCGGTCAACGTGTCGGTGGTGACGTACGCGAGGTCGATCGCCGGGTCGCTGAAGGTGACCGGGATGGGCGAGGTGATCGGGATGCCGTCCGGAAACGGCAGGTCCGGCGTCAGCGTGATCTTGAGGCCGAGCAGCCGGCCGACGAACCGGGTGGTGTAGAAGGACACGTCGCCCTGCACGGTGAGGCGATCGGTCGCGTACCGCTGGTTGAGCCCCCGCGGGCCGTCGGCTCTCAGCAGGAAGTCGTCGGTCACCGCCTTCCGCATGCTGAACTTCAGCACTCGCAGGCTGCCGTCCTCGGTCGGCAGGTCGGTGATGCCCTCGAATCGCAGCCCGGTCATCGTCAGCGACGACCCGGTGAGCTTCGACGGCGTACGTGCCACCTTCGGCTGACCCGGGTCGGCGGCGAGGCGGGGCAGCAGCTTCCCCACCTCCACCTTGTCCGGCCTGCTCGACCCCGGCTCCGGATCCGGTTCGGAGGCTCCGGGCGGGCACGCACCGGGACGGCCGGCGGGCGCGGTGGGCGTTCCGCTGGCGGTCGGGCGGACGCTCGACGGGGCAGTCGGCGTGGCCGACGGGGTGGGGGTGGACCGGTCCCGGCCACCGCCGGTGAGCAGGTCACCGATGCCCCGGAAGAAGTCCGTGATCAGGTTGCCACCGGACGTACGCTCCGGGGCCGGGCTCGGGCTGGCGCTCGGCGTGGCCGCCGGCGTGCTCCGACCCGGCGACGTGCTGGGGGCCGGTGCGGTGGACCGGCTCGGGCACGGTGCGGTCAGGGGTCGGGCCGGCTGCGCCGGCGCGGCCAGCACGGGACGTGGCTGGACGGCGATCAGCGCCGCGGCGGCGAGACCGAGCAGCACCAGCACGAGGACGAAGGAGCCAGGGTCACCGGAACCCGTGGCCCGCTCGGTCGACGCACCGGGCTCGATCCGGTGCGCGTCCGCGGCGCGTCGGGCCGGCGGGTCCGGCTCGATCCGGTGCGCCTGGGCGTCGCGCTGCGCCGGCACCACGTCACCGTGGTCGGCGGCGGTCGGCTCGACGACCTCCCCCGCAACGCTGGTGAGCGGGGTCCACGCGAAGGCGAGCGCGCTGCCCACCATGCCGAGCAGCAGGCCGACGAAGAAGCCGCCGAGGTTCAGCCCGATCAGCGAGTAGACCGAGGTGACCGCCGCGACGACCGAGTAGAACAGTCGCTGCGCCGGGGTGAACCACAGCAGCAGCCCGCAGGTGACCAGGATGATCGGGATGAGCAGGGCCTGGAGGCCGGTCGCCCCACTGGAGAAGCTCAGGCCGTTGAGCGTCATCCGGGTCGAGGCGAACATCTCGACCCCGGCCAGAGCGAGGATCAGGCCACCCCAGAAGGGCCGGCTCCGCCGCCAGCGGCGGAAGCCTCGCCAGGCACGGGCCACACCGGCCGGCTGGGTGGGCGACGGGTTCGCGGTTGTCACGTACTCCTCCTGGCGGGACGGGACGGGGGAACCTGGGCGGGATCCGCGGCCGGCGACCGCCGCGGACCGGCCGCTCAGCTCAGAAGCACTCCTTGCCCTTCGCGTCGTCGCCGACGTTCACCTTCAACCGCAGCCCGGTCAGGTTGAAGGTCGCCGCCGTCGTGTAGCGGGACACCTGCTGGAGGTCGGTGATGGTGACGTGGTCGGAGTTCTGGCCGAACGAGCCCGCCTGGGCGGTCGGGTTCAGGTCGGTGGCGTCCCGGCCGATCCGGATGTTGGTGAAGGTGGCGTTGCCGCCGAGGCTGTCCATCGCGATGAGGAGGTCCTTCGCCCGGGCCGGCTCCTTGCCCTGGCCCGCGTTGATCGTCAGCACGACCGGCAGCCCGGGCAGGTCGGCGCGGACGGACTGGCAGAGGTCGTACAGGTCGGCGGAGGCGATCTCCGAGAGGGCGACCGGGTGGACAGCGCCCGGCTTCCCGTCCTTGCCCTTCTCCCGGACGATGCCGCCGTACTGCTTGAAGCCGTCGCCCTCCAGGCGCTCCGCACCGATCTTGAAGGTCTGGCCGGAGACGGTGACGTCGGCCGCGATGGCGCCGCTCGACATGCCGAACAGGATGGCGCCGACGGCGGCCGTCGCGGGCAGCATCATCGCGGCGAACCGCCGCCACCGGGTACGCCCCGGCTGGTCGAGGTGTTCCTTCACGGCTTCCTCCTCAGGTGGTACGCCGGGTCAGGCCCGTCGCTGTTACCGGCTGGTAACGAACGAGCATGATGGTGCACCTCCTGCGGCGGAGGTCACAACCCCCGCGTTACTAGTCGGTAACCATGCGCCCACCCGGGGTTGCGGCGATGTCACTCGACGCAAGGTGGGGCCGAGGAAGCAATAGCCAGCTACCCCCACAAATCGGGACCATCAACCGCAGGATCCACTACCGACGGTCATCGAGACATCGATGAATAACGTTCCAATAACGAAGCCCGCCGCCAACTGCGGTTTACCCGAACGGGTCCGCGGGCGTCGCGAACCGGGGACGGGGGGGCAACATTTGGTCAACCCACATGAAGACCACTCACGGTTATGCTCTGCGGCGTGCCGCTGATCGATTACTACGGTCCGCAGGGCTGGGGCAACGAGTCGCCCCCGTTGCGGCAACGCCAGCATGTGGCGACCGAGCTGGTCGCGAAGGTGCTCGCCGAGCAGGCCGAACCGCTTCCCACCGTGCTCGATGTCGGTTGCGGTGACGGCAGCTTCCTGGCTCATCTCGCCGCGACGTTGCCCGGACAGGACGTTCGGTGGATCGGCGTCGACTACTCGGAGCACCAACTGGCCCGGGCGGCCGCCCTGCCGTACGAGTTCCACCGGTGCGATCTCGGTGAGGGCATCCCGTTGCCGGACGCCTCGGTCGACCTCGTACACGCGGGCGAGGTGCTTGAGCACCTGTACGACCCGGACCGGATGCTGGAAGAGTGCGCCCGCGTGCTGCGTCCGGGCGGTCATCTCGTCCTCACCACGCCGAACCTGCAGGCCTGGTACAACCGCGCGCTCTTCCTGGCGGGCATCCAGCCGATCTTCTACGAGACGTCCACGCGATCGACCGAGGTCGGCGTCGGTCCGCTGCGCCGCCTCAAGACCGACACCATTCCCGTCGGCCACCTGCGCCTGTTCAACCGGACCGCGCTGGTCGACCTGTTGCGGCGCGAGGGATTCGAGCCACTCACCCTCCGGGGTGCCGGATTCCACGGAGTGCCCTCGGCGATGGCCTGGCTGGACACGGCCATGTGCCGAGTCCCGTCACTCGCCTCGATCCTCGTCGTGCTGGCTGCGAAGCGTTAGAAACGGCGGTGGGCCCGGGGATACCCGGGCCCACCGATCCTCGTACCCGCAGCGGCGGAGACCGCGACGTCAGCGCGTCGCCGGGCGCTCCGCCGGCGGCCGCTGCTCCGGCAGCGACGCGGTCCGCGCATCGTCGGCGTCAGCGGACGCCGCGCCGTCCGACGGCTTCTCCGCCGCGTCGTCCGCGACGCGGTGGGCGCCGGTGTGCCCGCCGCCGCCCACGGGCTCAACGACGCTTGGCCCGGTCCCCGCGGCTGCCACCGCCGCCCCCGGCCGGCGAGAGCCGCGCAGCGAAAGCAACGTACCGCCGACGATCGCGACCAGCCCGAGCAGGCCGAGACCCAGCGGGCCCCAGAGCCGCACCAGCTTGATGGCGGCGGCGTTGTCGGCCGCCCGCTTCGCGCTGTCGATCTGAGTCTTCTCGTCGTACCGGAAGTCGGCGCCCAGCACCACCGTCTGCGGGCCGACGTCCGGCACCAGCACCTTGCGAGGCTGGTCACGCAGGTCGACATAAGAGCCGGTGACCGGCTCGACCCAGAACGAGCGGGTGTTGCTGTACATCAGTCGCCCGGTCGTCGCCTCGGGGGCGAATCGGGACAGCAGCAACTTGAGGTTCGCCTCGGCGAGCGGCAACTGCTCCTCGGAAATGGTCTGCTCGAAGCGGTAGACCTCGACGCCGCGGACCTTGGTGACCTCCTTGAACTGCGCCGGAACCGCACGGCGCAGGTCGCGGTCATAGACCGGGTAGTCCTTCTTCTCCGTGCCGAACGGGAACTTGTAGACCTGGCCCGCATAGTTCGCCGGCTGCTCGGTCCCGTCCTTCAGCCATGCTCCGTCCCACTTCGCCGCGGCACCGCTGCGACGTTCGACCGCGAGCTCGGTGCTGTACTGGCTGATCGCCATACCGTCGTCGGCGCGCTTGACCGTCTGGTAGACGTCCCAGACGACCGCTTTGCCCTCGAGGTCGCCGGTCATCTTCTCCTCGGTGGCCTTCGCCTGGGGAATCACCTCGACGACGGACCGCAGACCACCTCGCTCCACGCTCGGCACGCCCGACTTGATCTGAAGAAACTCCGCGCTGGCCGACTCGGCCACAGACGTCGACCGCTCAAGGTCGTACGGCAACTGACTGACGGCGGGCGCTACGTACAGCGGCAGCCCCGCAGCAGCGACGACCAACAGAACACCGAGGCCAACCAACGTGGCGCCGACAATCCTCTTCACTGACCCTCCTCGAACGACAGGGCGAAAAGGCGCCCGGCAGTCATGCGCAAACATCGGTGTGACGCGCCACACGTCCGTGGCAAGCCGGCACGTTACTCTCCAGTCACCTTTCTCCGCGACCCCCGGGAAGTCTGATGTTCACTGCCGTTTCCGCTCCTGCGTTGCCCCGGCTTCCCGCCCTCGACGGCGTACGGGTGCTCGGCGCGACCGCGGTGATCGCCCAGCACGTCGGGTTCATCACGGGGGTCACGACCCGGGAGAGTTGGGGCGGCTGGATAGCGATGATGGACTTCGCGGTCGCGCTCTTCTTCGTGCTCTCCGGTTTCCTGCTGTTCCGGCCCTGGGCGCGCGCCGCGGCGCTCGGCTCGACCGCACCGGGGGCCCGGCGCTTCTACTGGAAACGCGCCCTCCGCATCCTGCCGGCCTACTGGCTGGCGGTCATCGTCTGCCTCACCTTCCTGCCGGAGCACGGCGTCGCGCCCCTCGGCGACTGGCTCCGGCACTTCACCTTCACGCAGATCTACGAGCACGGTCAGATCCGGCGCGGACTCGGCCAGACCTGGAGCCTCGCCACCGAGGTGATCTTCTACCTGGTGCTGCCGTTCCTGGCCGCCGCGCTCGTGGGCCGACGCTGGCGGCCCGCCCGCACCGTCACCCTCGCCAGCGCGGGGCTGCTGGTCACCGCCGGCTGGATCGCCGCGATGAGCGCCGGCCTGCTCGACACCGGCCTGCACATCATGTGGTTCCCGTCCTACGCCATGTGGTTCGCGGCGGGGATCATCCTCGCGACGATCCACGTCGCCCTGCGCACCACGACGGCGCCCCGCTCCTGGCAGGTTTTCGAGCAGCTCGGATCTGCCCCGCTCGCCTGTTGGGGCATCGCGCTCGGGCTGCTCGCCGTGGCGACCACCCCGGTTACGGGGCCGCGCGGGCTCGCGGCTCCCACCGCCGGGCAGTTCGCGACGCAGCTCGGCCTCTACGTCGTCGTCGCCGTGATGGTCATGATTCCGTTGGTGTTCGGACCGAACACGCTGCTCTCCCTGGCCTTCGGCAGCCGACCGGTACGGTGGCTCGGCACCCTCTCCTACGGCATGTTTCTCTGGCACCCCCTCGTGCTCGACCTGATCTACCGAGCCGAGGGAAGGCCCTACTTCACCGGCGATCCGATCCGCATCTTCCTGCTCACCGTGCTCGGGGCGATCGGATTCGCCGCCGCCAGTTACTACCTCCTGGAGCGGCCGATCCTGAGGTGGGGCTCCGTGCTGGTCCCTCGCCGGCCCGGCAAGATCGACCACCAGAGGGCCACCACGGCGGTCAGCGCGACCAGTTGAGGTGCGGCGGACGTGTGCCGGAAGGGATCCGCGATTGAGAGCCAGCCCGCCGCCCCGAAGCAGGCGACCGGAAGGAGCCAGGCCATCAATCGGGTGACCCGGCGCAGCGTTCGCCGTTCACTGCTGTGCAGGTGAGGAGCGAGTCGACCGAGAACCAGCGGCACCACCACAGCACCGACCGCCGGTAGCACGGGCCACAGCCCGCCGACAACCAGAAGGGCCGCGCCGCCGACGAGCGCGGGCAGCAGCGCGCGGCCACGGCGACGACGCCCGGCCGGCAGTGGGGGCCCTCCCGGAGACCGCCGGTCCGGTAGGACGGCGAGCAGCAGGAGGGCGCCGAGCAGAACCGCACCCGTCGCCATTCCCACGCGGTATGCGCGGTCCGGCGTGAATCGCAGCGTCACCTCACCACCGACGCCCGGGGGCAGCAGCCAGCCCTGCTGCCAACCGTCGATCACGATCGGGGCCAGAGCCTGCCCGGCGACCGTCGCACGCCAGCCGGGGTTGGTGTTCTCACGGACGGCGAGCACGGTGCCACCCGGGTTCGCCGTCACCTGGAGCCGCCGCTCCGACTCCGACCAGGAGGTGATCCGCACCGGGCTGGGAGTCGGGGCCGGAACACCGGCAGCCGCGCCCGCCGGTTCGAGAACCAGCCGGGTCGGCGCGACCAGGTCAGTCCCGGTGGCAATCACCCGTGCCTCTCCTGCCGGCAGTTGCAGGGAGTCGGGACGTCCCCTGCCGCACGGGGTCGCTCGTACCTCGCGGAGTTCGAGCAGCTCGCGCCTGGTCGCGGTGACCGTTGTCGAGATCTCGTCGCCGGCCGCGTGCACCGTCGGCCCGCTGCCGCACGGCAGCGTCACGGGTTCGTCCAGCGGCACACCGATCTGCGGGCTCAGCGGGAGTGCGGCGACCTCACCGATGCCGATCGGCAGCCGCTCGGTCCGCAGCCGGTACGGGTCGTAGCCCCGGGCGGAGGTCGACGCCCGGAACAGGATGGTGATCTCGTCGGTGCGCAGCGGCTGATCGAAACGGAGCAGCCCGTCCTTGGTGACGGTCCCGCTGCGTACGCCCCCGTTACCGAGGACGGTTACCCGCCAGGGCTGGGCCCGCGCGACGGACTCCGCGGATGTGAATCGCAATCCGCTGATGGTGCGGGTGGTCAGCCAGTTGAGCTTCAGCCACGGGCTGTTGTCCTCGGCGGCAGGGATCCAGGCCGTCGCCGGATCGCCGTCGATGACGGCGCCGGGCCGTGCCGCCGGGTCCGGCAGGCCGGTGGAGGAGGCGGTGATCCGCGGCGGCAGCTTGAGCGGCCACTCCTCGGCGACCTCCCGGTCAAGCAGGGCGTTGAGCTGTGGCCCCGGCCGGGGACGTGCCCAGACCGCCGTGGTGTACGCGCCGGCGGTCGGCAGGTGCACGGTGCGGTCGATCTGGGTGCCGTCCTCGGACGCACGACTCACCCCGGTCCCGCAGCGCGGAACGCCGTCGACGAAGAAACACGAGTCGACGGTGGGTGCCGCGGCCAGGACCACGGTGGCCGGCTGATCGGTCTCCGGCGACCGGGGCGTGACCAGCGTGCGGGCAGCTCGCACACCGGGGATCTCCAACTCCGCGATTCCCACGCGGCCCTGCCCCGCGCGCACGTTCAGGGCGGACTCGATGGTGACCCGCACCCGCGTGGTCGCCAGCACCCCGGGCAGACGCACGGTGAGCGTCGGCTCGAAGGCGTCGACCGTGACGTGCTCGGCTCCGGCTCGGACGCTGACGCGAGTGGGAATGTTGTCTGCCCCGCTGTCGAATCGCAGGCGCACCTCGGGGATTTCCATGGGCTTGGCCAGTTCGACCTCGAGCCATTGCCGGACCGGTGCGGTGGGCGCGGTGCGCCACGAGGTCGTGGGATCGCCGTCGATCGCAGCGTACGGCTGGTGTGCGGGACGGGACCCGGTCAGCGGATGCACCTGGGACCACGCGCTGGAGGCGGTCACACCGCGGATTCCCTCGTACCGCACTGTCGTCGCGTACGCGTCGCCCCAGTCGGGCAGGTAGTCACGTGCGACGGCCCGCAACAGCGAGCGCTGGTCCGCTTCGGTCGTGGCGGAGGCATTGTCGTGCAGGAGGCCGAAGGACACCTCGCGGCGACGCATCCCGTCGGTGAGCACCACCGGCCCGAGCGCTCGCCCGTCCGGCAGATCGCCGGCGAGTACGGTGGGAGCCGAGCCGAGCTGTCCGGCGGCAGCGACGTCGAGGAGTGACTCCGGCCCGCCGACCACGGTCGAGAGGGCGCTGGCGTCATACGCGACCACCGGCTGGACGACTCGCTGGACCTCGTACACCTGCAGGGCCCGGGTGGGCACATCCAGTCCCTGGTCGCGGTACGCCTGGTCGCCCCCGAGCAACGGCCCGAAGGCGGCAACCGGGCGAAGACCGGGCGAGCGTTCGAGGGACTGCCGCACCTGCAGCGGCCGCGCGGCTCGGGCCGCGCCGTAGTCCAAGTCGGACCGGAGCAGGAGGTACCGCACACCGGACCGGGACAACAGCTCGGCCAGGCCCGGCGAGCCGGCACCGCCGGCCGTCGCCGACTCGACGGCGTCGAGCAGGCGGATGGTGGTGGGGGGCGCCAGGGGGATCGAGTTGCGCACCACCCAGGAGCTCTTCAACAAGGGCTGGGTGATCTCGTCTGCCGGGCTTCCCCACTGGTAGTCGGGAAAGCGGGCCGCCGGCACCACCAGCACACGGTCACGTCCGAGGTTGCCGTCGAGCCACGCCCCGGCCTCCCGCCAGTAGCTCGGAACGCTCTCGAAGCTTCCCCGGATCGGCAGTTGGCCGGCGAGAGCGGGTCCGGCAACGACCGCCACCCCGGCGAGCGCGACAGCCCGCACCACCAGCGCCCGACGGCGCGACGCGTGCCACCGTCCACCGGCTGCCGCGGCGGCGCGGCTGAACACGCCGACCAGGTGGGCGAGGCCGAGCACGATCGGCAGCCGGAGCACCACGTCGAACTTGTGGACGTTGCGCAGGGGAGCGCCGGCGTGATCCAGGAATGATCGTTGGGCCTCGGCGAAGAGTCCGTCGACGGCGCCGACATGCCCGAGGCCCACCAGCGCCAGCCCGACGAGCAGGCCGGCGATCAGGAACCGTCGGTGCGGCATGCCGCGCCGGGCGAGCCCGGCCAGGCCCAGCCCAGCGACCACCAGGGTGGCGATGATCGGTGCCGTGTCGAGGGCGAGTTGCGCCCCGGCCGGCCAGGATCGTCCGTAGGCGAGCCAGTGGGAGGCCCCGCGCAGGATGGTGACCAGATCGGTCACCCGAGTGGTGACCGGCGCGGTCTCGATGTAGTCGAGGAACGGCGGACTGTACCGCCCCAGCACCAGGAGCGGCACGAGCCACCAGGCCGTCGCGAGCGCGACCGCCAGCATCCAGGCGGCGATCGCCGTGAACCGGCGCCGCAGCGGCTGGAGCATCGCCATCCAGAGCACCGCCAACGGCACTACCGCGAGCACGGCGGTGGCGTTGACACCACCGGCGCACGCCACCGCGAGCGCGGACCGCGTCACGGCGCGTCGGAGTGGAACCCCTCGGGCCAGCCCGACCAGGGGAACGAGCACCCAGGGGGCGATCGCACTGGGCCATGCCTCCACCGAGATCGGACCCAGCTCGGTGATGATCCGCGGGGAGAGGGCGAACGCGACGCCGGCGATGATGCGGGCCGCTGGTGTGCCGATCGCGAGTCGTTCGGCCAGGACGATCACCCCGACGCAGGCGACGCACATCAGCAGCGCCCACCACAGGCGCTGCACCGCCCAGGCGGGCATGCCCAGCGCGTCGCCGACGGCGAAGAACGGTCCCATCGGCCACAGGTAGCCGTACGTCTGGTTCTGGAGCTGGCCGAATGACGCGGCCGGGTTCCAGACGTGCATCGAGCGTTCGAGCCAGGCGACCGGGTTGATCGCCAGGTCGACCTTGGTGTCCATCACGATCTTGCCGGGCTCCTGGAGAAACGCCAGGGCGGTGAGCGCGACGCAGACCGATACCGTTCGCAATCGCCATATCGCCGTCGTGACGCGACCGGGCGTCGACTCACCCTGTCGCTGCGCCGCGTCGCGCATCTCGCTTCTCTCCCGTCTGGTGCCGCCTGCCGGGCCCATGTCGGACGGACACGTCAACCCATTGCGGGTTCGGACGCGAGCGCCTTAAGGTGGCGCGATCGCGAACACTACTCGGCAGTAGGAGCAGCGGTGCAGATCCTAGACGGCCCCGGACGGCACGTACTGTTCCTCAACTGGCGTGACACGCGCAATCCCGAGGGCGGCGGCTCGGAAGTTTATGTCGAGCGCATCGCCGAAGAGTTGATTGCGCACGGGCACCGCTCGACACTATTGTGCGCGAGCCATGATGGAGCGCCCCGCGAAGATACAACGGCGAAGGGGTTAAGAATCCTCCGTCGGGGCGGCCGGCACACGGTTTACCTATGGGCGGCTCTGCTGTATCTCTCCGGCCGGGCGGGCCTCGGCCCGCTCGCCGGCCGCGCGCTGGGGCGTCCCGATCTGATCGTCGACGTCTGCAACGGGCTGCCCTTCCTCTCGCCGCTCTACGCCCGGTGCGCGGTTCTCATCCTCGTCCACCACGTGCACCGGGAGCAGTGGCCGGTGGTGCTTGGCTCGTGGGGCGCGCGGATCGGCTGGTGGATCGAGTCGCGTCTCGCCGGTCGCGTCTACCGTCGTTGCAGGTACGTGACCGTCTCCGCGGCCACCCGTCAGGAGCTGGGCGGGCTCGGTGTGGACCCGTCGCGGGTAGAGGTGATCTACAACGGCACACCGGAGATCACGCAGGGCGCCGCTCTCCGTACGCCACATCCGTCACTGCTGGTGTTGTGCCGACTCGTACCGCACAAGCGGGTGGAGATCGCACTGGAGACGGTCGCACAGCTCGCCGTCGACTTCCCCGCCCTGCGTCTGGTCGTCGCGGGGCAGGGCTGGTGGGAGACGCAACTGCGCGCCAGCGTAACCCAATTGGGTATCCACGACCGGGTGCAATTCGCCGGCTTCGTCAACGAGGCGGAAAAACAACGACTGCTGTGCTCGTCATGGGTCGCACTGACTCCCTCGCTGAAGGAGGGATGGGGTCTGACAATTGTCGAGGCCGGCGCCGCCGGAACTCCCACCGTGGCGTTTCGGGAAGCCGGCGGTGTTACCGAGGCAATCGTGGCCGGAGAAACGGGTCTGCTCGCCGATGACACGCCGGACTTCATCGCTCAGGTGCGCAGGCTGCTGAGCGACGACCAATTTCGACACGAGATGGGAAAGGCGGCGCAGGAACACGCCGCCCATTTCACCTGGGCCACTTCTGGAAAACGTTTTGCCGCGCTGGTCGCAGCGGTTACCGACGGTCTCGCGCCGACTCCGTCCCGCGATCAACGAGCGCCGTAGAACTCCGGGTCGGCGTTGTCGTCGGCCTGGCTCGCCGCAGTGCCCGACGAGACGACGAGCTGCTGGGTGACGGCGCCCAACGCCAACACCGCCAGCGCCGCTCCGACCACCGCAGCCATCATCAAGGTGAGCGGCTTCGGCATGGTGCACCCTCCTCCATCGACACGCGTGGCGGCACGTTACCACGCAGTAGGACGCCGCAACAGGCTCCCAGCGGCCGAGATGACCACGATCAGTGCGACACAGAGACCCATCACCGCGAGCCATCGGCCGACCGGCGGCGGCGCCGGCGCCGAACTCGTCGGATTCCGGTACAGCGTCAACTCCGGACCACTGTGGACGATTGTGAGCCCGTCGAGCACGCCCGGCACGAGCGTGCCGCCGGAGCGGTGCTGAACGACCACCCACCGCAGCTCCGTGCCGGCCAGCGACCGGCCGTGCGCGAGCGCGTCCCGCAGTTCGCTGACGCGCCCGCTCTCCCCAGGCACCACCAGGTCGCCCACGACGAGGACGTCGTCGGTGACCACCTCGGCGGGCAGATACCGCGCCAACGGGTCGATCACCACCGTGTCGCGATTCCAGCGATACGCCCGATACATGCTCATCGGCAGCGCCAGGGTCGGCCCGGGATCCGCCGCCACCACCGCACGGACCGCCGCCCACTCCTGCGGGTAGCGGGCTGGCTGCAACCGGCCGGCCGCACCGTGGGCCAGATCGGGGAGAACTGCGATCGGGAGCAGCAGCAGCCCGACCAGCACCAGGCGGTCCCGCGGCGGCGCGAGCCGGGACGCGACGCGCTCACCACCGAGCGCGGCGCAGAGCACCAGGCAGAGCGCGTACGGCACGAGGAGCTTCTGCCCATCCCGCACGAGCCCGCCCCCCGGCACCTCCGCGACCAACCACCGCAGCGCGGCCTGTCCGCCCGGCAGCACGGCCACCGCGGCGCCCAGGAACGAGCCCACGGCGAGCAGCCCCACACGGTCCGCGCAGCCGGCCGGCCAACGGGCGCGCAGCACCGGAAAGCCGATCACCGCCAGGAGCAGCAGCCCGCCCGTGACGACGGGAACAAGCGGCGACTCCCGGCTGGCCGGGGTCGTCAACGCGTTCCAGATGCCGCCCGTACCGGCCAGGGCCACCAGCGGGCCGCCCCAGTTCTCGCCGCGGGCCGCGAACGCCGCCACTCCGATCGGGGCGGAACGGCCTCCGGCAGCCGTCACCACCGCTGCCAGCACCCACGGCAGATTGAGCGCCACCACGGCAGCCCAGGCGGCGAGCACGTGTCGGCCGACCCTCCGCCCGGCCAACAGCACCAGCACCGTCACCAGGGCGAGCAACCCGCCGGTGGGCGTGACCGCGGCGACGGCCGCCGCCAGAATCAGCCGGGGCAGCGCCCCCGATCGCCCCTCACGGACACCGATCGTCGCCCGCACCAACCAGGGCAGCGCGGCGTATGCCAGCAACAGTCCCCACTGCCCCAGTAGCAGCCGCTCCGCCAGGAACGGCGTCCAGCCGTAGCCGATTGCCGCCACCAGACGGGTCAGCTCCCGCCGCGCCGGCACCAGCCGCCCGGCGCCGACCACGGCGAGCCATACGATCGCGACGAGCACGACCCGCTGAAGCAGCCATCCCGGTACGAGCGAGCTGAGCAGCGAGACCAACGCGTCCTGCGGTACCGCGCGCGGCAGGCCGTCGGCCGCGACGATCAGGTCCCAGCGCAGCGGCTGACGCGGCACGAAGACCATGTCGTACCGGAGCACGTATCCGGGCCGGACCAGTGGGGCCAGCACGAGGAGGGTGGTCACGGCGGCGGCGACGTGTAGGCGCAACCGGCGGCCGCCGGACGCTCGTGCCGTGGTTGTCGGCGCCGGCTCTCGCTGGTCAGCGCTTGCGGAGGACAACGACCAGATTCCAGGTGAGGACCTCGCGGACGCCGGGCACCCGGACGATCCCTCGGGCCCAACGCGGCAGGTAGCGCGGCAGAACGTCGACGATCTCCGCAGCTGTCTGGCGGCGTGCCCAGCGCAGGGTGTCAGCGATCGAGACCGCGTACATGCTCTCGCCGAACACGTTCTTCGGGCGGCGCCCCTGCTTGCGCTCGTAGCGTCGGGCGGCCCGGTGTCCGCCGAGATAGTGCCACGGCGACGTCTCGTGGCCACCCCAGGGCGAGAGCCAGTTGGTGAACGACAGGAAGATCGTGCCGCCGGGCCGGGTGACCCGCAGCATCTCGTCAGCCATGTCGAACGGCCGCGGCACGTGTTCGAGCACGTTGGACGAGAAGCAGACATCAACTGAGTCGCTGCGGACCGGCAGCTCGAGCGCGCTGCCGAGCACACCGCCGGCCGGCGGAGCGCCGTCCCGGGCGGACATCTCGCCGGCGTCGCAGTCCACGCAGATGATCCTTGCGCCCGCTCCGCTGAGCGCGTCGGCGAAGTAACCGGCGCCACCACCCACGTCCAACACGACCGCCCCGGCCAGCGGGGTGTAGCCGCGGAGCTGCGCGACGGTGTCGGCGGCGAGCATGCCGTAGAAGAGATCGGGCTCGGTCTGCTCCAGCCGGAACGCGCGGAACAGACGCACCGACCGGGCCAGGTCGGCACGGTGGGCTACGGGAGGGTTCACGCGCGGCTCCTGAGGGTCCTGGCGAGCACCGGCAGGGAAGCGGCACGCCGACCGGCGCCGCCCTGCCGGCAGACGTTAGCGGAGTCCACCGCCCCGGTCGACCGGCCGACAGGGTCGGACTCCGCCCCCTGGAACCGTCCGTACGCCGATACCCTGATGGCCCGGCGACCGCCCACCTCGACCGTGTCGCCGGGAGGAGTGGAGTCGGCGGCCGGCATGACAGGTATGCCCACGCGCGTCTCAGCCACCCGCCGGGTTGCCCTCAGCGGCGGCGCGGTGCTGGTCGCGGCGACCCTGGCGAACGGTCTCGCCTACCTGGTTCCGATGCTCGGCGCCCGTCTGCTCCCCGTCGCCGACCTCGGCGCGCTGGCCACCGCCCAGGCGCTCGTGACCATCGCCGCGGTCTCCGGCACCGGCCTGCAGATGGCCATCGCCGTGCACCGCGCCCGCCATCCGGCAGCGTCCACCACCCCGATCGTCCGCCGCACCACGATCGTCACCGGTGTCCTTCTGGCGGCGGCGACCCCGATGGTCGTCACCATGCTCGACCTGCCGTTCGTGGTGGTGGCCATGCTGGTCGCCACGACCCTCGCGATCGTGCTGGCCTCCGGTCGGCTCGGCGAGCTCCAGGGAGACCAGCGCTTCCTGCGGCTCGCAGCCGGCATGGCCGTGCTGGCCCTCGGCCGGTACGCGGGCGTGGCCGCCGCCCTCGCCCTCGGCGCCGGGCTGGTCGGCGCGCTCCTCGCCGGACTGGTCGGTACCGTTCTGGCTCTGCCCGTGTTGGAAATGCTCGCCAGAGACCGCCGCGCACAGGTGACCGAAGAGCCGCCCGTCGCGGCCGAAGCCGGCAACGGACCGTCGCCGCTCGGCCTGCGGCAGGTCGCGACGGCGGGCAGCGCCACGCTGGCGATGCTGGTGGCCTCGTACGCCGACCTGATCCTGGCCCGGCAACTGCTACCGCCCGCGGAGTCCGGCGCCTACTCCGTCGGCACCGTGCTCACCAAGGGCGCGCTCTGGGCACCGCAGGTGGTCACGGTGCTTGCGCTGCCGCGGATGGCCCGGCGCGACGGCTCCTCCCGGACGGCGGCCCTAGCCGTCGTCGCGACCTGCGGCGTCCTGCTCGTAGCCGGTTCCGCCCTGGCCGGCGGACTCGCGTTCCGCCTGGTCGGCGGCCCGACGTACGCGTCCCTCGGGCGCTACGCCCCGTTCTTCGCCGCCACCGGCGCGCTGTACGCGCTCGCCTTCCTGCTCATCAACGCCCAGATCGCGATGGGTGTCCGCTGGCCGGCCCTGCCGCTGTGGGCCGGGGCCGGCGGCCTCGCCGCCGGGGCCGTGCTCCTCGCGCCGCACACCTTCACGGGTGTCATGTGGAGTGCGCTCGCCGCCGCCGCGGCCACGACGCTCGCCCTCGCGGTGGTCGCTCGGTCACCCCGGACCGCCCGCACGGCACCCGGCCCGAGCGCCCTCAGCCCTCCCGCCGGAACAGCACTGAGTTGACGTAGCGCGGCCTGGGCCAGACCACTCGTCGGACGAGGCTCTGACCGACGCGCGCGATCGCCTTCCGCTGGTGGGCGCCCAGCTCGAAGTCGGCGAGCGGCACCCACTCCCGCTCCGGCAGCACATAGCCGCGATAGCCCCACCCACCCAGCAGGTCGATGATCGGTCCGACCGGTTGGATTCGCTCCTCGACCTCGACCAGGAGGACCGGTCCGTCCCGAAGGATCGTCTCCGCCGCACCGCGCAGGGTCGGTAGCTCATGGCCCTCGACGTCGACCTTCAGGAACCGGACGTCGGTAAGACCGAGCCCGTCGATCGTGACACGGCGAACGGTGACCGGTGTTCCGCTGCCGTACTCCACCGACGAGGTCCCGACCGCCGGCCCGCCCTCCGGGCGGTACAGCTCGGCCGTGCCCTCGCGGTCGGACGCCACCGCCCGGACGACGCGCACCTCGGGAAACGCCGCCTCGATGCAGTCCGCCAACTCCTCGTTCGGCTCCAGGGCCACGACCTGGTCCGCCTGCCGGCGCATACGCTGACTCCACGGCCCGTACCAGGCACCGACGTCGATCGCGGTCCCGCCGGCTGGCATGAACTCCGTCAGGCGCGCGAGCTCGGGTTCCACTCGCGGATAGACGGCGCGGACGGCGCCGGCGACAAGCCGCTCCGGCAGCATCGCCGCAACGCGGGAACTCACCGCAGTCATCAGACCGGTCGAGGTCGGCATGGATGGAGAGGCTATCCGTCGGCGACCCAACAGACCAGCGGTCAACCCTCCGCGAGCCAGCCCCCCAGGAGATGGCGGTCGATCGAGTCGATCCGCCCGAGCGGTCGGCCCGCCGCCGTCCGCGCCCGCAGCTCGTCGCGGGTGAACCAGCGCGCCTCCAGCAGCTCCACGCCGTCGACCCGCACGTCGTCGCTGGCGGCGGTCGCCCGAAACCCCACCATCAGGCCGGCGGGGAACGGCCACGCCTGCGACCCCTGGTACGCGAGCCCGGTCACGGCTATCCCGGCCTCCTCGACCATCTCCCGCCGGACGGCGTCCTCTAGGCTCTCGCCGACCTCCACGAAGCCGGCCAGCGTCGAGTACGCGTCCTCCGCCGCCCCGGCGTGCCGGGCCAGCAGGCAGCGGCCGGGGCTGCCCGGCGCCTCCACGAGCACGATGATCGCCGGTTCGATCCGGGGGAAGAGCAGCCGTCCGCAGTCGGCTCCCGTGCACTGCCGGACGTGCCCACCGTCCCGGGGCGTGGTGCGCGCGCCACAGCTTCCGCACCAGCCCTGGTGCCGGTGCCAGTGCAGCAGCCCCCGCGCGTACGCCTGGGCGGCGGCCTCCGCCGGGTCGAGCCGGCCGGCCAGGTGGCGCACGTCGACCGTGGACGCCGCTCCGGCCAGGGCCACCGCCTCCGCCTCCGCCTGTGCGGAGAGGTCGACGGCGAACACCCCCACCCCGCCGTCCACGCCGAGGAATACGGTCTGGGTCGCGTCCGCCAGCACCCGGGCGGCCTCGGGGCCGACGAGCCGTACCGGCTCCTGCTCGGCCGTCACGAGGCAGCGGTCCCGCCACAGCGGCAGTACGGTGGCGCGCGCGTCGGCCCGCAGCGCCGCCAGCCGCTCCGGGTCGGCCCGGAGCGGGCCCGCCCGGTCCAGCCAGCCGCCGCCGTACGCCGGCACCCGCTCGTCGGATCGCATGCCGCTACCGTCCCACGGCGGCGGCGGTGACCCGGCACCGGCCCGCACCGTCCGACACACCGCGCGACACGCCGCGTCACGACCGGAGGACGGCGGCTGCCGACACCCCGGACCGTTGGTTACCGTAGGTGTCCTCCGCACGGGGAGGGCCCCCGTCCGTGAGGTCCGATCGAGGTTGCTGTGACGCTGTACGGCGAGAAGAGTCCGCCTGCCGACGACCGGCCCACGGTGCAGGTCACCGCGGTCACCTGGCCCGCCGACGACCCGGAACCCCCGGTCGCCGCGGCGCCCCCACCGGCCCGGACGCGGTCCCGCCGGCTCCGGCTGCTGCTCGCCGCCGGGGTCACCACCGCCGTGCTGGGTGGCGTGGCCGGGGCGGGCGCCTACGCGTACGCCGGTGACGTGCCGCGCGGCACGACGGTGCTCGGCGCCGAGCTCGGCGGCCACAGCCGCGCGGAGGCCGCGCGGAAGCTGCGGGCGGAGCTGGACCGTCGTGCGGCCGAGCTGGCCGCCCCCCTGCCCGTCCGGGTGGGGGAGCGGACCGCCGAGATCGTGCCCGCCGAGGTGGGGCTCGGCGTCGACGTGGACGCGACGGTGGCCGCGGCAGCCGCCGCCAGCGCTCACCCGGTGAGCCGACTGGTCGGCTCCCGCTCGGTGCAGCCGGTGGTGACGGTCGACGTGGACCGGCTGCACGCCGCGCTGCGGGCGCTCGTCGGCGACCAGGGCCGGAAGATGACCATGCCGGCGATCACCTTCTCCGGCACGACGCCGAAGGCCGTCCACCCGAAGCCCAGCCTCGCGCTGGACCCGCAGCGGGCCGCGGACGTGGTCCGCGCCGGCTGGCTGGAGCGGCAACCGGTGGCGGTGCCGCTGGTCGAGTCGCATCCGGCGACCACCGCCGAGGAGGTGGACCGGCTGGTCGACGAGCTGGCGAAGCCGGCCGTGGCGGCCCCGGTGACGCTGCGCACCGACAAGGGCTCGGTGACCGTCCCGCCGAAGGCGATCGCCAAGAGTCTTCGCTTCACCGCCGACGACGCCGGCAAGCTGACCCCGCAGGTGGACGTCAAGCGGCTGCGCGCCGCGCTCGGCGACGATCTGGCCGCCATCGAGGTGGAGCCGCGGAACGCGCGGATGACCATCGCCGGCGGCAAGCCGAAGGTCCTGGAGGCGGGTCGCGCCGGTCAGCAGCTGGACGCGGCGGCCCTGGGCCGCGACCTGCTGGCCGTGCTGCCGAAGGCCGACGGCCGGGAGGTCACCGCGACGCTGAAGCCGGCGCAGCCGGAGGTCACCGCCGAGAAGCTGGACGGGCTGGGCATCAAGGAGAAGGTGTCCTCGTTCACCACCCGGTTCACCGGCGGGCTGTCGTCGCCGCGGAGCCAGAACATCGTCACGATCGCCAAGAAGGTCGACGGCACGGTGGTGCTGCCCGGTGAGACGTTCTCGCTCAACGGGCACACCGGCGAGCGGGGCTACCGGCAGGGCTACCGGGACGCGCCGGTGATCCTCGACGGCAAGCTGGTGCCGGGGGTCGGCGGCGGCACGTCCCAGTTCACCACGACGCTCTTCAACGCCACCTACTACGCGGGGCTGGAGGACGTCGAGCACAAGCCGCACTCGTACTGGTTCGACCGGTACCCGGCGGTCATCGAGTCGACCATCTTCTGGCCGGACCTGGACTTCAAGTTCCGCAACAACACCCCGCACGGCGTCCTGATCGACACGTCGTACACCGCCAGCACGATCACCGTGTCGATCTGGAGCACGAAGATCTACGACAGCGTCAAGACGGAGTACAGCCCGCGCCGCAACATCACGAAGCCGCGGACCATTCACCTGACGCCCGGCCCGTCGTGCATCCCGGCCAACGGCATCGACGGCTTCACGCAGGACGCCTACCGGGTCATCCGCAAGGACGGCAAGGTGGTCAAGCGGGAGAAGTTCACCTGGCGCTACGACGCGGAGCCGCGCTACATCTGCGGGCCCAAGCCCTCCTGAGGTCCGTCGCGCTCGCCGCGCGTCCCCGCCCCGCCGGCCACCGCCGCCGGCGGGGCTTTCCGCTGCCGTACGACCTCAGCGCCGTGCCTCCGCCAATCCCTGCCGTACGCCGTCGGCGTCCCGGTCGGCCAGGTAGATCGGCGTGCCGGGCTCCTGCCGCCAGCTGTCATCCAGGGATCCGCCGTCGACGGCGTCGAAACCGAGCGCGTCGACGAGGTTCATGACGACCCGTTTGGCGTCCGGTTCGTCGGCGGCGACCGGCAGGGCGATGCGGCCGGCGGTGCCGGGGGCGCGGCCGTTCTCCAAGAGGTGCGGCGCCTGGATGGTGTTGAACGCCTTCACGATCCGCGCGCCGCGCAGGTGCTCCGCGGTCCACCGGCTGGACGACGTCCCGTCCAGCAGTTCCGGGATGTCGCCGTCCCGGTCCGGGTAGTAGTTGTCGGCGTCGACCACGATCTTGCCGTCGAAGATGCCGTCGGGCAGGTCCGGCACCGCCATCAGCGGCACGGCCACCACCACGACGTCCGCGTCCCGGACAGCCTGTTCCACGGTGCCCGCCTGGGCGCCGGTCTCCTGGCAGAGGTCCTGTATCGACTGTGGGCCGCGCGAGTTGGAGACCGTCACGTCGTGTCCGATCGCCCGGAGGCGGCGGGTCAGGTTGCCACCGATGTGCCCCGAGCCGATGATCCCGATCTTCATGCCCACCCCCGGTCGTCGGGCCGCTGTCGTCGGCGGGGCGCCGACATTCGACTCCCGTCTCCGACGCTACCGAGGACGAAGAAGGGGATCCGGAAAACGGGGGTGCGAGTCCGCGACGTCGCGGTTTTTGGGGTGGAAACGCGTCAGGGCCACCCTCGATGAGGATGGCCCTGACGGAACGATTGTCCGGCGGTGTCCTACTCTCCCACACCCTCCCGAGTGCAGTACCATCGGCGCTGGAGGGCTTAGCTTCCGGGTTCGGAATGTAACCGGGCGTTTCCCCTCCGCCATGACCGCCGTAACACTATCGACATATCAAACAACACCCACCGGGTCTGTTGTTCGCTTGTCGGGAGTTGCACAGTGGACGCGTAGCAGCTTAGTAGTCAAGTCCTCGGCCTATTAGTACCGGTCGACTGAACCCGTTACCGGGCTTACATCTCCGGCCTATCAACCCAGTCGTCTAGCTGGGGGCCTTACCCACAAAAATGTGGTGGGATACCTCATCTTGAAGCGAGCTTCCCGCTTAGATGCTTTCAGCGGTTATCCCTTCCGAACGTAGCTAACCAGCCGTGCCCCTGGCGGGACAACTGGCACACCAGAGGTTCGTCCGTCCCGGTCCTCTCGTACTAGGGACAGCCCTTCTCAAGTATCCTACGCGCACGGCGGATAGGGACCGAACTGTCTCACGACGTTCTAAACCCAGCTCGCGTACCGCTTTAATGGGCGAACAGCCCAACCCTTGGGACCTGCTACAGCCCCAGGATGCGACGAGCCGACATCGAGGTGCCAAACCATCCCGTCGATATGGACTCTTGGGGAAGATCAGCCTGTTATCCCCGGGGTACCTTTTATCCGTTGAGCGACACCGCTTCCACACGCAAGTGCCGGATCACTAGTCCCGACTTTCGTCCCTGCTCGACCTGTCAGTCTCACAGTCAAGCTCCCTTGTGTACTTGCACTCAACACCTGATTGCCAACCAGGCTGAGGGAACCTTTGGGCGCCTCCGTTACCCTTTAGGAGGCAACCGCCCCAGTTAAACTACCCACCAGACACTGTCCCTGAACCGGATAACGGTCCGAAGTTAGATACCCAAATCAACCAGAGTGGTATTTCAAGATTGCCTCCCCACCAACTGGCGTTGATGGTTCACCGGCTCCCACCTATCCTACACAAGCTAATTCGAGTACCAATGTCAAGCTATAGTAAAGGTCCCGGGGTCTTTCCGTCCTGCCGCGCGTAACGAGCATCTTTACTCGTACTGCAATTTCGCCGGGCCTGTGGTTGAGACAGTGGGGAAGTCGTTACGCCATTCGTGCAGGTCGGAACTTACCCGACAAGGAATTTCGCTACCTTAGGATGGTTATAGTTACCACCGCCGTTTACTGGCGCTTAAGTTCTCCGCTTCGCCCCCGAAAGAGCTAACAGGTCCCCTTAACGTTCCAGCACCGGGCAGGCGTCAGTCCATATACATCGAATTACTTCTTCGCATGGACCTGTGTTTTTAGTAAACAGTCGCTTCCCCCTGCTCTCTGCGGCCATACAACGCTCCACCCGCGCGGGGCTTCACGTCTCCGGCCCCCCTTCTCCCTAAGTTACGGGGGCAATTTGCCGAGTTCCTTAACCACAGTTCGCCCGATCGCCTCGGTATTCTCTACCTGACCACCTGTGTCGGTTTGGGGTACGGGCCGCTAAGAACTCGCTAGAGGCTTTTCTCGGCAGCATAGGATCACTGACTTCACCTGAATCGGCTCGGCATCACGTCTCAGCCTATATGCGCCGCGGATTTGCCTACGGCACGGCCTACACGCTTACCCCGGCACAACCACCGGCCGGGCTCAGCTACCTTCCTGCGTCACCCCATCGCTTGACTACTACCCGCCAGGTTCCCACGCTCACCACCATCCGTCCGAAGACATCAGGCAACTCGGGTGGTTAGCACAACGAGGTTCATCAGGGTCGCTCTTTCGCGGGTACGGGAATATCAACCCGTTGTCCATCGACTACGCCTCTCGGCCTCGCCTTAGGTCCCGACTCACCCAGGGCGGATTAGCCTGGCCCTGGAACCCTTGGTCATCCGGCGGAAGGGTTTCTCACCCTTCTTTCGCTACTCATGCCTGCATTCTCACTCGTGCCGCGTCCACAACTAGGTCACCCCGCTGCTTCACCCCCGGCACGACGCTCCCCTACCCATCCACACACCTGCACAAGGAATCAAGTCCAAGCGAGGTTGAAATGTGAATGCCACAGCTTCGGCGGTGTGCTTGAGCCCCGCTACATTGTCGGCGCGGAACCACTTGACCAGTGAGCTATTACGCACTCTTTAAAGGGTGGCTGCTTCTAAGCCAACCTCCTGGTTGTCTATGCGACCCCACATCCTTTTCCACTTAGCACACGCTTAGGGGCCTTAGCTGGTGATCTGGGCTGTTTCCCTCTCGACTACGAAGCTTATCCCCCGCAGTCTCACTGCCGCGCTCTCACTTACCGGCATTCGGAGTTTGGCTGATTTCGGTAAGCTTGTGGGCCCCCTAGACCATCCAGTGCTCTACCTCCGGCAAGAAACACGCGACGCTGCACCTAAATGCATTTCGGGGAGAACCAGCTATCACGGAGTTTGATTGGCCTTTCACCCCTAACCACAGGTCATCCCCCAACTTTTCAACGTTGGTGGGTTCGGCCCTCCACGCGGTCTTACCCGCGCTTCAGCCTGCCCATGGCTAGATCACTCCGCTTCGGGTCTAGGACACGCGACTGAATCGCCCTATTCAGACTCGCTTTCGCTACGGCTCCCCCACACGGGTTAACCTCGCCACATGCCACTAACTCGCAGGCTCATTCTTCAAAAGGCACGCCGTCACCCCGCAAGGCTCCGACGGATTGTAGGCGAACGGTTTCAGGTACTATTTCACTCCCCTCCCGGGGTACTTTTCACCATTCCCTCACGGTACTCGTCCGCTATCGGTCACCAGGAAGTATTTAGGCTTACCAGGTGGTCCTGGCAGATTCACGGCAGATTTCAGGAGTCCGCCGCTACTCGGGAACACCCACAGAAGACCAGCAGCTTTCACCTACCGGACTATCACCGTCTACGGTCAGCCTTTCCAGACTGTTCAACTAGCCACTGGCTTTGTAACTCCTCGAACACGTGTCAGCATGTTCAGCGGGGTCCCACAACCCCGACCACGCAACCCCTGACAGGTATCACACGCAGCCGGTTTAGCCTCAATCCGCTTTCGCTCGCCACTACTCACGGAATCACTATTTGTTTTCTCTTCCTACGGGTACTGAGATGTTTCACTTCCCCGCGTTCCCTCCACACACCCTATGTGTTCAGGTGTGGGTGACTGGACATGACTCCAGCCGGGTTCCCCCATTCGGACACCCTGGGATCACAGCTCGGTTGACAGCTCCCCCAGGCCTATCGCGGCCTCCCACGTCCTTCATCGGCTCCTGGTGCCAAGGCATCCACCGTTCGCCCTTGACAACTTGACCACAAAGATGCTCGCGTCCACTGTGCAATTCTCAACAAACGACCAACCCACAACCCACAAGCCCCACACCACGACCCGACAACCGCCGGCGGTATGCAAGACCAGGCCATGCCTGGCAACCAACCCCAAGACCCACAGGCCTCGAGCTTCGGCTCTGAAAGACAACCAACGGTTGTTCCTTCAGGACCCAACAGGGTGCCCTACATCCCCCCCCAGCCGCACCAGGACCTCGTTCCACACCACACACGGTGGCCGTACTAGAAGAAACCCAGCCGTTGCCAGGGAAAGACTCGCCAGTGTCTCCGCCAATGAGCACCCCGACCCGACATTCGCAGGTCGCGGGCTCCATACCGTCCTTCGACGGATGGTGCTCCTTAGAAAGGAGGTGATCCAGCCGCACCTTCCGGTACGGCTACCTTGTTACGACTTCGTCCCAATCGCCAGCCCCACCTTCGACGGCTCCCTCCACAAGGGTTGGGCCACCGGCTTCGGGTGTTGCCGACTTTCGTGACGTGACGGGCGGTGTGTACAAGGCCCGGGAACGTATTCACCGCAGCGTTGCTGATCTGCGATTACTAGCGACTCCGACTTCACGGGGTCGAGTTGCAGACCCCGATCCGAACTGAGACCGGCTTTTTGGGATTCGCTCCACCTCACGGTATCGCAGCCCATTGTACCGGCCATTGTAGCATGCGTGAAGCCCTGGACATAAGGGGCATGATGACTTGACGTCATCCCCACCTTCCTCCGAGTTGACCCCGGCAGTCTTCGATGAGTCCCCGCCATAACGCGCTGGCAACATCGAACGAGGGTTGCGCTCGTTGCGGGACTTAACCCAACATCTCACGACACGAGCTGACGACAGCCATGCACCACCTGTGACCGCCCCCGAAGGACCCCACATCTCTGCAGGTTTTGCGGCCATGTCAAACCCAGGTAAGGTTCTTCGCGTTGCATCGAATTAATCCGCATGCTCCGCCGCTTGTGCGGGCCCCCGTCAATTCCTTTGAGTTTTAGCCTTGCGGCCGTACTCCCCAGGCGGGGCGCTTAATGCGTTAGCTGCGGCACAGGGAACCGGAGAGGCCCCCCACACCTAGCGCCCAACGTTTACAGCGTGGACTACCAGGGTATCTAATCCTGTTCGCTCCCCACGCTTTCGCTCCTCAGCGTCAGTATCGGCCCAGAGACCCGCCTTCGCCACCGGTGTTCCTCCTGATATCTGCGCATTTCACCGCTACACCAGGAATTCCAGTCTCCCCTACCGAACTCTAGCCTGCCCGTATCGACCGCAGGCTTGGGGTTGAGCCCCAAGTTTTCACGGTCGACGCGACAAGCCGCCTACGAGCTCTTTACGCCCAATAAATCCGGACAACGCTCGCGCCCTACGTCTTACCGCGGCTGCTGGCACGTAGTTGGCCGGCGCTTCTTCTGCAGGTACCGTCACTTGCGCTTCGTCCCTGCTGAAAGAGGTTTACAACCCGAAGGCCGTCATCCCTCACGCGGCGTCGCTGCATCAGGCTTCCGCCCATTGTGCAATATTCCCCACTGCTGCCTCCCGTAGGAGTCTGGGCCGTGTCTCAGTCCCAGTGTGGCCGGTCGCCCTCTCAGGCCGGCTACCCGTCGTCGCCTTGGTAGGCCATCACCCCACCAACAAGCTGATAGGCCGCGAGCCCATCCCAGGCCGAAAAACTTTCCACCCCCAGACATGCGTCCGAAGGTCCTATCCGGTATTAGCCCCCGTTTCCGAGGGTTATCCCAAAGCCTAGGGCAGGTTGCTCACGTGTTACTCACCCGTTCGCCGCTCGAGTACCCCGAAGGGCCTTTCCGCTCGACTTGCATGTGTTAAGCACGCCGCCAGCGTTCGTCCTGAGCCAGGATCAAACTCTCCAACAAAAACTTGTCGAACAGCAATCCCGACAACAAAAAGTGTTGCCAAAGGAATCCCAACCAGCCGAAACCATCAGGCCCGACCAGTCCGGGGTATCAAACAAATTTGGCACTGGCTTATCAAGCACCCTGTTGAGTTCTCAAAGAACAACCACACACTATCCGGAAACCCCCACCAGGAGGACCCCCGTCCGGGGCATCTCGTCCCACCATGTCCGCCGCTCTCGCGCCGGGCACTTTTACTACGTTACCTTACCGTCTGCGCCGTGTCAAACCGGTGTGTCCCGCTCTGTCACGCTTCGTACGGCTTGGTCCCGCTGAACACGCGCAGCGGCGAACCACCGCGCTTGATCATCGGATTCGGCAGGCCGGCCGCTGCGGTCTCCCGCGAGCTCGCCCGGTGCCCTGCCGGTCGTCAACCTTACCTGGTCGGTTTCGCCGCATCAAATCCGCCTCGCGGCGAATCCGGGGCACCACCCAGATACCGGGTCCGAGAGGTGGTCACCGCTCCGACCCGAAGCTCGTTGCCCCCGCTCCGGCCTCTAGGACTTTCGCCCCGTTTCGTCCGTTCCGCGCTGGCAGAGAGAAAGTTACGCGTCCGTGGGTTTGATCGTCAAATCGGGGCCACGCGTCCCGCGTCACATCATCATCGGTGGACTATCCCCGCTGGTCAGGTGCGTGTCAGGCGACGCGCCGCGAGCAGGCCGCGGACGCCCAGCACACCAACCGTGGTCCCGATGGCCAGCGACGCACCGATCAGGAGCGCGTGGACCCAGAGGAAGGAGGTGGGTGCGCCGGCCCCGGGCGTACCGCTCGACCAGGCACGCGGGTCGTCCCAGATGGCGAGGCCGAACCGGGGCCAGATCAACCAGGTCCAGACACCGACGGCGAGAAGGAAGAGAGCCCAGCGACGCGACAGCACCATGTCGGCCGAGTATGCCAGCGCGGCTCCGACAGGCCGGCCGGCGCTCCGCCCGAGGGCTAGGGTGGATCCCATGGCCCGGCCGAGCTGCTGTCCGCCGGAGACCGTCGAGTCGATCGACGGCCTCCCGTGCGCGGCGCTGCCCGCCCGGGTGGGCTCCGGCGACGGCCGTGAGCGGATCCTCGACGTCCTTCGTGCCGGTGGGCTGCGGTTCCGCGACGGCGCGCGATGGCGGCCGGCTCTCTGAGCCGTTCCCGCTGACCGGTGGGGCGATCCCGCCCCGGCCGGTGCGCGCCCACGCATGAACCCACCATCCCACCAGGCACGAAAGGCGTATCACCATGTCCGTCGCACGGATGCTCACCGGGGACCGGCCCACCGGCCGTCTGCACCTCGGTCACTACGTCGGCAGCATCGTCAACCGCGTACGGCTCCACCAGCGGTACGAGAGCTTCTTCATCATCGCCGACCTGCACATGCTCACCACGAGGAACCGTCGCGAGGACATCGACCAGGTGTCCCGCAACGCCCGCGACATGGTCACGGACATCCTGGCCGCGGGGGTCGACCCGGCTCGAGCCACGTTCTACCTCCAGTCGGCGATTCCCGAGGTCGGCGACCTGAACACGCTGCTGCAGAACCTGGTGACCGTGCCCCGGCTGGAGCGGGTGCCGTCGCTCAAGGAGATGGCCCGGGACTCCGGCAAGGAGGAGATGCCGTACGGGCTGCTCGGCTATCCGGTGCTCCAGGCCGCGGACATCCTCTGCGTCAAGGGGCAGGTCGTCCCGGTCGGGAAGGACAACGCCGCACACGTCGAGGTGACCCGGGAGATCGCCCGGCGGTTCAACCACCTGTACGGGGAGGTGTTCCCCGTGCCGGAGCTGATCCCGTCCGACACGCCCTCCCTGGTCGGCACGGACGGGCAACACAAGATGAGCAAGAGCCGGGGCAACAGCATCCTGCTCTCCGACGACCCGGAGACGGTGCGTCGCACGGTCATGGGCATGTACACCGACCCGAACCGGGTGCGCGCCGACGTGCCGGGCACGGTCGAGGGGAACCCGGTGTTCGCGTACCACGACGCGTTCAACCCGGACCGGGAGCAGGTGGCGGACCTCAAGGGGCGGTACCGGGCCGGTCGGGTCGGGGACGTGGAGGTGAAGGAGAAGCTGGTGGTGGCACTGAACCGGTTCCTCGACCCGATCCGGGAGCGGCGGGCCCGGATCGAGGCCGATCGGGGCCTGGTCGACCAGCTGATCGTGGAGGGCACCGAGCGGACCCGCCGCGAGGTGCGGCAGACCGTGGTCGAGGTCCGCCGGGCGATGGGCCTCACCGGCGCGTACCAGCAGGTGCGGCGGCGGGCCGAGCGCAGCCGCCGGCTGCCGACGGCCTCGACCTGACCTGCCTAGGATTCGGTCATGCCTTCGATCACCCGGCGTCCGTCGGGGGGCGCCGACCGGCGCCTCCCGGTGGAGGCCCGGATCCTCGACACCACCCGGCGCCTCCTCGGCGAGGGCGTGACCTTCACGGAGCTGGGTGTGCAGCGCATCGCGCGGGAGGCCGAGGTGGCGCGGTCGACCTTCTACACCCACTTCGCCGACAAGACGCAGCTGCTGCTGCGGCTCGCGGAGTCGATGAGTCAGACGTCCTTCGACGTCGCGGCCACCTGGCGCCCGACCCCCGGTGAGGACGCTCCGGGTGCCCTGACCGAGGTCTTCCGCCAGGTCGTGCGGATCTACCGGCGGCACGCCGCCGTGCTGGTGGCGATCAACGAGGTCGGCGCGTACGACCCGGTCGTCCGGGAGTTCTGGGTTTCCCGCCTGGAGCGGTTCACGCGGAGCACCGAGGCGTTGGTCCGGGCGGAACAGGAGAGCGGGCGGGCACCCCACGACCTGGACCCCGTCCAGGCAAGCCGGCTGGTGGTCCTCGGTGGGGACCGGTACCTGACGCACCACGTCGTGGTCGACGACGGCGGCGGCGACGAGTCGGCGGCCCGTGAACTCGCCGCGACCTGGTGGTACGGCGTCTACCGCCGGCCGATCGGGCAGCCGGCCTGACGAGACCGCCGACCGGGGCACCGCCGTCGGCCGAGACCCGTCTCAACCGTTCTGACCTGCGGAAATACGACGCCCTACAGAGTGGACGACGCCTCCGACCGGGTGGTACGACTTGAGCAACGGCCCGCCAACGGCGCCGCGTCGCACACTCGATGCCCTCCATCCGCAGTGGTCATCCCGGCGCGCCCCGATGCGGGCTCCACCACCCCCGGGTGGTGCGGCCACCACGGGTCAGGCGCCGCGTCGGCGCAGCTACCGGAACGGGAGCGGCAGAGCAGCCTGAGGAGTACGCCGTGCCGCCGATCCGCATCCGTCCCCGGCGCCAGCCGTTCGAGACGGCCATCCTGGTGGCCGCCGCCGTGTGCGGCCTCCTCCTGATCCTGCTCGACGTCGGACCACCCTCCGTCGAGCTGGCCATGCCCCCACCCGTCCAGACGGGCTGGCGGATCGGCCTCGTCGCGGTCGGGCTCGTCGGGTTGCTCGGCATCCTCTGGCCCGGCCGCGTCTCGACCGGCCTGGGTATCGAGCTGGCGGCGCTGCTCATGCTCGGCACGAGCGCCGGGATGTACGCGCTCACCCTGACCGTGGTCTCCGGTCGGCACTCGATCGCCGCGACCTCGTTCGTCGCCGCGGTGGCGACCGGTTCGTTCTGGCGTTCCGCCCAGATCCTCCTCGACCTCCGGCGCCTCGCCCGCGCCTGTTCCCTGGAATCCTCCCAACCGATCGGCGATGTGAGATGAACCCGCCACCGCCCCCCGCCGCCCCGCAGTGGGTTCAGGCCCTGCTCTCCGGCCTCGCCGCACTCGGTGGCGCCAGTGGCCTCGCCGCCATCGCCGCCGTGGTTATCCAGCGGGGCAAGTTCAAGGCCGACGCCGCCGACACCCTCACCGACGCCGCCCTCACCCTGGTCCAGCCGCTGCGCACGCGGGTGAGCGAACTCGAACACGAGGCCCTGGCGGCCCGGGAGGAACTCGCCACCATGCGGGTCCAGGTCCAGCAGCTGCAGGCCGCCGTCCGGACGCTGCGCCGGACGCTCGACAGGTGGCGTACGGCGGTGATGGCGCCCGACGCGACGCTCCGCCGGGTGCGGGCCACCGTGACCGAGTCGACCGACCAGCTGAACGACCTCTAGGTGACCGCACCGGAATACACGCGGGTCGCGCCAGCCAACCTTTTCCCGCACCACGGCGTGTGAGGGGCGTGACCGACCAAACGGAATCCCTGTCGACGGCGGACGCGGCGTACGTCGCGTTCGTCGAGGTGGCCTGGCAGCGACATCTGCGACTGGCCATGCTGCTGACCGGCGACCGGTGGCGGGCCGAGGAGCTGCTCCAGGACAGCCTCGTCAAGGTGTACGAGCGGTGGCGGCGGTTGTCACGGCTCGACGACCTGCACGCCTACCTGCGCCGCGCCCTGGTCAACAACCACACCTCCGGGTGGCGACGACGGCGGCGGGAGAGCCTGGTCGCCGACGTCCCCGACCTGGCCGCCCCGGCCGGCGACGAGCGGCCGGACGCGGCCGTCCTGCGCCGGGCACTGCTGTCGCTGCCGGCGAAGCAACGCGCGGTCGTGGTGCTGCGCCACTACGAGGACCTGACCGAGCGCGAGGTCGCCCGGCTGCTCGGCTGCTCGGTCGGCACGGTCAAGAGCCAGAACGCCCGTGCGCTGGACAAGCTCCGGCACCTCCTCGACGAACGACCCTCCTACACGGTCAGCAGGTGACATGTGATGAACACGCTCGACGAACAGCTCGCCCACCGGTTGCACGACATCGTCGACACCGAGCCGGACTCCGTACCCCCGGTGGCGGACCTGCTCGACCGGGGCCGGCGGGCGCGACGGCGCCGGACCGCCGCGCTGGTCGGCACGACCTGCGCCGTGCTGGCGCTCGGCGCGGCCACGGCGACGGCCGTCGTGGCCCTACCCGGCCCCACCGGGCGGCCCGCGGTGACCGCCCGGGGAGCGGCGCCGACGTCGGCGGCCCCGCCGGCGATGGAGCTGGTCGCCGCCGCGACGGCCAGCGAGAACATCAGCTACCGAATGCGGCTGACCACGGCCGGACCGGACGGGCTGACCTACGAGGGGGCGTTCGACCCCCGGACCGCCACCGGGTACGTCCGGGTGCCCCAGGACGACGTGGTCATGACCCAGCTCCTGATCGACGGGACGCTCTACGAGGGCGGCGAACGACCGCAGGGGCCGAAGCCGGCGGACAAGGGGCCGGGGGAGACCTACGGACGCTACGGTCAGTACCCGGGCCGGCATGATCGACTGACCCTGCACGCGGACGGCAACGACGTTCTCGGCGCGGCCGCGTCCGACCCGGCGGCGCTGTTCGCGGCGCTGAAGCGCGTGGACGCGACGGTCACCGAGAACCCGGACGGCACGCTGCGCTTCGAGTACACGACCGTGGACGGCCCGGGCACCGTCACCACGCGCGGTGACGTCGCGCTCGACGGTGACGGTCGGATCGCGAAGGTGGCGCTGGCCGGCACCTGGCGGACGACCGCGAAGGGCCGGCTCGACACCGGCACATTCGCGTCGACGCTGGAGTTGTTCGACTACGGGCTCCCGGTGCGGGTCGAGCGCCCCACCGACGTGGTCGTGCTCGACCGCTGAACCGACGCGTGGATCCACTGGACATCGACTGCGGGCGGCCCGTCGGGTCGCCCGCAGTCGATGTCCGGGGGCTGACCGGGTCAGCCGAACCGGGCGAGCGACAGCAGCGCGAACCCGACGGCCCCCAGTGGTACGGCCAGGAGGAGCGCCCGCAGACGCGGCCGTCTCGCCGGCGCGACCAGCACGACGAGGAGCACCCCGAGGACGACGTCGAGCAGCGCCGCCCAGAGCGGGTCGTCGCCGTGGGCGGGATCGCCGATCCGCCGCGCCACGAGTGCCGCCTCCGCGAACATCACCCCCGCCGGCATGGCCGCCGCGGCGCTCCGCCACCGACCGGGTGTGCGGGCGGCGACACCCGCCGCCCCGAAGACGATCCCGGCGACCACCCCGAAGGCCATCCAGGTGAACGCGACCAGGTTGACCAGGTTCGCGAGGTCGTCCCCTTGGATGAGCGCCGCCGCGAGGTAGTAGCTGGGCACGGCGACGACCAGGAGGAGGACGGCGCCGAGGACGCTCGACCACCGGCCCCACCGCCCCACGTACGCGAAGAGGAAGGCGGCGACCGCCCACACGGCGAGGGAGTTGCCCAGGCCACCGAGGGGGAACGGCACGAACCTGATCCACACGAAGTCGAGGAAACCGAGCAGGAACCCGCCGACGGGGGCTGCCACGGCGACGTGCCGTCCGGTCACCATGGGCACCAACCCTAGAACCCGGGGTCCGTGGTCCGGTTCTCGCGAAAGTCCGGTCCCGGAGCCCGGCCCTCGGCCGAAAGTCGGAGGCCGTCGTGCCTTCTCCTCGGCAGCTGGTCGCCCTACGGTCGAACACATGTTCCTCAACTCGCAGGTGAACCTCTACGCGGACGACGTGGAGTGCGTCGTCGACTTCTACAAGGCCCTCGGGTTCGTCGAGACGTACCGCTACGCGCCCGAGGGCGACCCGTGGCACGTCGAGGTCAAGGGCGCCGGCCTGGTGCTCGGGGTGGCTTCGCCGCGTGCGGCCCTGACCGACCACGGGCTGCGCGTGTCGCAGGACGGCGCCGCGATGGAGCTCGTGTTCTGGTGCGAGGACGTCGACTCCGCGTACGCGCTCGCACTCCGGGCCGGCGCGGCGGTGCTCCGCGAGCCGCACGACTTCCAGGACGGGCGGCTGCGCGTGGCCTGGGTCGCCGACCCGGTGGGCAACCCGCTGGAACTCGTCCAACGGAGGGGCTGATCCGGCCCGGCGGAGTGCTCGCGCGGGTCGACGCGGCCCGTCGCAGCCGGCACGTCGTCATTCCTGTTCGTCGTGCAACCTGTGGCGGCGTCGGTCGGGTAGTAGCCGGTGACCACCTTCCGAAGGAGAGCCGGTGACAGCAAGCGACACGTTCGCTGAGTTCGTGGCGGCCCGATCACCCCGCCTTCAGCGCACCGCCTACCTCCTCACCCATGACTGGGGGCAGGCCGAGGACCTGCTCCAGACCGCCCTGGTGCGTGCGTGGGGCGCGTGGGGACGCATCGACGGCGACCCGGAGCCGTACGTGCGGAAGATCCTCGTGAACGTCTACGCCTCGTGGTGGCGACGCCGGTGGCGTCACGCCGAACAGCCGATGTCGCAGTTGCCGGAGCCTCCCACCGCGGACCGCATGGCGGACGTGGACAAGCGCGACGAGGTGTGGCGGGCGCTCGGACGGCTGCCACGACGCCAGCGGGCGGTGCTGGTGCTGCGCTACTTCGAGGACATGACGGAGGCGCAGATCGCGGAGGCGATGGGCATCTCGGTGGGCACGGTCAAGAGTCAGGCCAAGCGGGCGCTGGAGAAGTTGCGGCTGGACGAGTCGCTGACGTTGGAGGCTTTGCACGCGTGATCGACCTCAGGGAGCTCATGGAAGAACGGTCCGCTCAGGGCGCCCCGGCGCGCGATCGGCTGGAGGAGATCCAGCGCCGGATCCGCGTACGGCGTCGTCGGCGGGCCGCGGTGGGAGCGGCCACAGCGGTGGCAGCCCTGGCGGGCGCGGGCGCCTTCGTCGCCGTCCTCGGCGACCAGCCGACCCGGTCCGCGCCCTTCGCGTCCGGGTCGGCGACCCCGTCGGCCGGGCAGCCGACCGCCGGCCCGTCGGCCGTCCCGAGCCCGGTGGCCGGACGCAAGGTCGGACCCTTCGCCGAGTACGCCCGCGGCTACCGGGTCGTCGCCGCCGGCAGGGCGCCGGTGAGTGCGAAGAAGGTGCAGCTCACCTGGACGGTCACCTCGACCGACGTGCAGTTCTTCAGCTACTGCCCCGGCCTGCCTGACAAGCACGTCTCCCTCGACGCCGAGATCGCGATCAACGGCGACCCCACCGGTGTCTTCATGAACTGCATCTCCGAGCTGCACCAGGACCCGATCAGGTCGGAGGCACCCGTCTCCGGGCTGAACGTCGGCGACACGGTGACCGTGACGTACACGGTCACGGGCGCGCAGGACAACGGTCGCCGGCTCGGGACGATCCCGACGCGGGGCACCCTGCACTTCGCGGTGGCCGAGAAGGTGCCCTTCACCGCGTACCCCCTGCCGTCCCGCCCGGCCGCCCTGAAGCCGCCGAAGCCGGACGGTATGGCGGACGAGGCCGGCACCAAGGTCCTGCACAGCGACCCGGCCGACCCCAACCGGACGGTCAGCATCACCCTGCCCTGGTATCAGGGCTACGAGGTCACCCTCATCCCGCAGACGCCCGGCATCTACCGCGTGTCGATCAACGGGGTGAGCGTGCTCGACGGGGAGGTCCACGACTACGCCGGGGGTGGCCTGAACGCCACCTGCCAGGTCGCGCGCGGCGAGCAGGGGACCTGCGTACCCGCACTCCGGTCCGTGAAGGACGGTGAGAACGTCCGGGTCGACGTCACCGCGCAGCACGCCACGGGACCGTGGCTGACCGAGGTGCGCTCCCAGCGGCAGGGGTCGGCGGGCCACGGCTGAGCCGAGATCGCCTGAACCGATTCCGGGCGGGGTCCGTGTGGATGCCGAACGGCTTCCGGACGTACGGGGCCGGGTAGGAACTGGGAGACCCCGAAATGATGCGCAAGCACCTCGTGCCCTTTGTTGCCCTCATGGCTGCCGGCGCCGTGGCGTTGACGGCGTGCGGCTCGACCCCCGACGCACCCGCGCCGGCGAGGGCGTCCGCCCCGGCCGGCGGCGAGGCCGCGGCACCCGCGGATGGTGCCGCGGCCGGCGACCTGGCGCTGCTCTCCGGCACCGCGAAATCGAACAACTCACCGGCCGGCACCGGTGACTGGGCGGTGCCGAACGGCGGCGTCGCGGTGGGGGCGGCCCGTCAGTCCTCGCAGAAGTGGGTCCAGTTGACCGCGGGCCGGGCCGGCGACCTCGACCCGGTGGTCGTCAACGGCGCGGGGCTGACGCTTTACCGCTTCGACAAGGACAGCAACAACCCGCCCACCTCGACCTGCGACGGCGAGTGCGCGCAGACCTGGCCGCCGGTCACGGTCGCGCCGGGCGGCAAGATCTTCATCGCGGGCATCAAGAAGTCGGCGGTCGGTACGGTCCGACGCGCCGACGGCACCCGGCAGGTCACCATCGGCGGCTGGCCGGTGTACCGCTTCGCCAAGGACACCAAGCGTGGCGACACCCTCGGCCAGGGCGTCGGCGGCACGTGGTTCGGCGTCACCCCGACCGGCGGCAAGGCCGGCGCGCCGGAGGGCGGTCAGGAGACCCCGGACAACGGCAACGAAACCGCTCCGCCCGCCACCAGCGCCGTCTTCTTCGACGACGCCAACTTCAGCGACAACGGCGCCTCCCAGGGCGTGGCCGGCAACGGGTGCGAGAACCTGCCCCGCCCGCGTGTCGCCTCCTCCGTCGCGGCCCCCGGTTCGCTGAAGATCTGGGCCGGCCCCAACTGCACCGGCCGGTCGCAGGTCATCAACGGTGACGTCGCCGACCTGGCGACGATCGGCTTCGACAACGCCGTCGTCTCGGTCCGCTTCAACTGACCGTCCGGTCCCGACCAACGGGTGTGCCGGTCCGGCTTCCGCCGGGCCGGCACACCCGTCTTCGTATCGGCCGAGCCGTGGCCCGGCACGCTCCCGGTCGGTCCTCGCCGATCGGGAGCGTCCGGGCCCGTTCCTCGCTGCCGGAAGGGTGAAGAGATGATTCCGAACAGTCGGGCGGCGCGCATCAGACGGGCGCTGGTCCTCGGTGGGGCGGCCCTCGGCGTGGTGTCACTGGTCGCCGGCTGCGTCCGGCCCGTGGCCGGCACCGGCGCCGCGGAGCACTGGAGCGCCACCCGCGTCGCCGGCCTGGAGATCACCACGGGGGCCAGTGGGCCCCGGGCCGGGGTGGCCGACTCACGCCTGCCCGTCGCCGGCAGCGACGGCGGCGAGGCGGACCGGCTCGCCCGCAACGCCGTCGACGACGTGCAGCGGTACTGGGCGGAGGAGCTGCCCGCGAGCTTCGGTCGCCGCTTCGAGCCGGTGGCGCGGCTCGTCTCGTACGACTCCACCGGTCCGGGCGTCGCCATCTGCGGCACCGGCACCGGAGGCGCGGTGAACGCCTTCTACTGCCCGGCCGACGACACGGTCGCCTGGGACCGGGCGCAACTGCTCCCCATGCTCAACGACTCGTTCGGGCCGATGGCGGTGGTGGCGGTGCTCGCCCACGAGTTGGGGCACGCCGTGCAGTCCCGCCTCGGCACGGTCGACGGGCGCACCAGCTCGATCGTCCGGGAGCAGCAGGCCGACTGCTTCGCGGGCAACTTCATCCGATGGGTGGCCGAGGGCAACGCTCCGCACTTCCAACTGTCCACCGGCCCCGGCCTCAACCAGATCCTCGCCACGCTGTTCTTCATCCGCGACGGTGCGGAGACCGGCTTCGAGGCGGACGGGGCGCACGGCAACGCGTTCGATCGGGTCTCCGCGTTCCAGTTCGGATTCGGCGACGGCCCCGGCCGGTGCGCGCGCATCGACGAGGCCGAGGTGCGGCGGCGGATCACCCAGCCGGCCGGCGGCCAGCTGTCGTCGAGCGGTCGGGAGACCGGCGACCTACCGGTGAACGACCGGGAGTCCCTGCTCGCGCTGCAGGAGACGCTGCGAGCGGCCTTCGACCGGGGTGGCACCGCGGGGCCGACGATCAGCCCGTCCCTGTCGGCCTGCCCGGAGGTGACCGTCACCGCCCCCGCCGCCTACTGCCCGGCCACCGACACGGTCGGACTCGACCTGGCCGAGCTGGCCCGCCTCGGGACGTCCCCGGGCCAGGGTCAGGGCGGGATCGGGGACTTCGCCGCCTTCGCGGAGGTCGCCTCTCGGTACGCGCTCGCGGCGCAGCACGCGGACGGTTTTCCGCTCACCGGGCTCGCCACGGCGCAGCGCACCGCGTGCCTCACCGGCGTCTGGGCGGCGACGATCGTGGCCGGGCGGGGCGCCGTCCTGCAGCTCTCCCCCGGTGATCTGGACGAGGCCGTCGCCGAGATGCTGGCACCCCGGAGCCTCATCGCCGCCGACGTCAACGGCGCCGGCATTCCCTCCGGGTTCGCCCGCGTCGAAGCGTTCCGGGACGGCTTCACCTCCGGCGCGCCGTCACCCTGCCTGGAGAAGTACCGGTAAGGCTCGGCCCGCACGCGGACGGGTCATGCCGTGACCGACCGGACGGTCGGTCACGGCATGGCCCGTCCGCTCACAGCGTCACGGTGGCGTACGCCTTGCCGTCGGTGTTCTCCACGCGGACACCGCCGACCTGGGCGGGGTCGATCAGGGCACTGCCGTCGAGCGTGGTGCCGCCGACCGCCCCGGTCTCGGACACCAACCAGCTGCCGGCCAGCACGGTGCTGCCGTCCTTGCCGACGACCAGCAGGCGGCAGCGCTCGCCCTGAGCGATCCCGGACACGGCCGCGTTGACCCGCACCCAGCCCGCGGCGGGGGTCACGGCGACGGTGAGCCGGGCACCCGTGCCGGGGTCGGTCGTGCTGGCGTACCGGGTGGCCGGGTCAGTGGCGGTCGCCGAGGTCGAGGCGGTGGGCGGGGTGGGCAGGGCCCGCGTGTCGGGTGCGTCGCCGGTCGTCCGACCGAGCACGACGCCACCGGAGACCGCGGCGGCGAGAGCCACCACCGCGGCGGCGCTCAGGAGCACCCCGCGGCGCTGGCGACGACCGGACGACTCGCTGCGGACCTGGCGCAGGGTGCGCTGCAACAGCAGGTCGCCGCCCTCCGGCGGGCCGTCGAGCAGCATCGCCTCGGGTACGGCCTGGAGCGCGCCCTGCCACTCCTGGAGCGACTCGATCTCGGTGCGGCACTCCGCACAGCCCGCCAGGTGCTCCTCCGCCTGCCGGAGCTGCTCCTGGTCGAGCTCGCCCATCAGGTAGCCGCCGATGTCCACGTGGTCACCGGCCGGCATCAAGCTGTCCGATTTCATGAGGCAGACCGTTCCACCCCGGCTGGGCGCTCAGCGATGTCGCGTAGCGCCCGGAGTGCGTAGTAGGAGCGTGACTTGACCGTGCCCGGCGGGATACCCAGGGCCTTCGCGGCCTCCGCGACTGTACTCCCGAGTAGGTAGACCTGCTCAAGTACCTCGCGGTGCTCCTGGGAGAGGCGGTTGAGGGCGTCCACCACCACCATCGAGTTGACCACCTGGTCCGCGTGGTCCCGTTCGACCGCGACGTCCGTCGGGCTCTCCGGCACCTCCGGCGGTCGCGCGTTCCGGGCCCGCACCGTGTCGGTGACGAGGTTACGTACCACGGTGAGCAGCCACCCCCGTACTGATCCCTTGCCGTTGACCAGGCTGTCCGGGTGGCGCCAGGCTCGCACCAGCGCCTCCTGGACGATGTCCTCCGCGGCGGCGCGGTCGCGGGTCAGCTGCGTCGCGTACGCGAGCATCGCCCGGCCGTGCTCCTCGTAGAGGGTCCGGACCAAGGCCTCGTCTGCCACTTCCCGCCGACGAACAGGCCTCAACCCCGCCATACGTACCATCCTCCGCTGGCCCCAGGCCGCCGGTTCTGATCGGCGCACACGGGTAACCAGGATGCCTTGCGCATTTCCGTCTTCCGGTTGCCGCTAATGAAGGTGTAGTCAGACTCACGTTGTTGCGCCGTCAACTACCTGAGCCGGCCGGTGCGGCGGCCTTGCCACCGTCCGGGGCGACCACGAACCACAGCCCGTCGGCGCCCTGACCGGTGGTCCGCCCCGGCACCGAGTCCTCGGCGAAGCGGTAGACCGGCCAGCCCCCCACGGTCACCTGCTGCGTGCCGTCCGGACGGGCCACCGCACCGAGCCGCGCGGGGTCGAGGTTCTCGAACTTGATCTTCTCGTTGGCCAGCACCGGCAGCCACCGCATCAGGCAGCCCTCGGTACAGGTCGACCGGGACGGCGACGCGCTGTCCCGGTCGAACCGGTAGAGGGTGAAGCCCTGCCCGTCGAGAACAACCGGGCCGAGTTCCAGGTTCTCGCCGAGCTGCACCGACGCCGGCCAGTAGCCCCCGTCCGGGCTGCGCTGCCCGAGGTCGTCCGGCGCGCCGGACGTCTGCGGGTTCTGCGCCGCGCCGGACTGCGGCCGTGGCCCGCCCCCACCGACGTCCCGCTGGGGTACGGCGACCGGGTCGGTGACCGTGGTGGTGCACCCGGACGCGAGGAGCGCGGCGGCCAGCGCGAGGGAGCCGAGCAGGGTACGGGAGGTGAGTGCCTTCATCGCCACACCAATCGATCGACGGGTTCGGACAGGTACGCCGGCTCAGCGGCGCGGATTCGGGACGAGCCGACCGCGCGGCCTCGGACGGTCGAGGTCGAGCCCGAGCACACCGACGTCGAGCGTCCCGTCGGCGTCGACCTCGAACCGCCACGCGGCGTTCGGCGCGTCGCCGACGACCAGGACGGCCGCCGTGCTGGCCGAGACGGCCGCCAGCGCGCCGAGGCGCTCCAGCTCCGCCGGCGGAATCGCGGTGGTGACCAGCACCAGATGGTCGTGCAGCACCTCGGGCCGGTGGCCGGAACCGGCCCCGGACGGAGCCGGGATCGCCCGCGAGTCGACGGCGACCCGGACGTGCTCCGGGGCCGGCCACGGTGGCGGCGGCGGACCGACCACGCTGACCGTGAGGGGCGTCGGGGCCGCGCGCCAGCCGATCTCGTCGAGGAAGGCGCGGGCGACGCGCAGGGCGGCCTCCGGGTCCCCGGTGATCGCGACGATTCCCGGCGCGCGTCCCAGGTTGACGACGGCCAGCTCACCCCCGACCGTCCCGACGGTGGCGAGCAGCGGCAACCGGTCGCCGCCGTCCGCCCTCTCGTCGATCTGCCAGCTCGGGGCCTCCCAGATCGCGCCCTGCTGCCGCGCCCGCCAGGGCGGCGGGGCGTCCGGCAGCGCCGGCGCCAGCCGCAGCGAGACCCGGTCCGGGCCGATCAGCGCCGCGTACACCTGGGCCTGGGCGGCTTGCGCGGCGAGTTGCCGCAGGGCACGGTCCAGGACCTGCCGGGAGCCCGGCGCCGGCGCGAGGGTCGGTCGCACCGACCCGGTCGTACGGCGGCGCCGGACCAGCAGCACGACCACCGGCACGACGACCGCCAGCAGCACCGCGCCGACACCGAGCAGCGTCGCCGTGACCGGTCGGAGCCCCAGGATCTCGCCGCCGTCGGCCGGGGAGGCCGGGGGCACCGCCACCGGCGTTCCCGGCCGCGGTCGGTCGACCGGGGGGGCAGCCGGCTGCTGACCCTCGTTCGGCCTCGCCGACGGTGGGGTACCGATCCGGATCTCACCGGAGGTCGCACCCTCGGGCAGGACGAAGACCCAGCCGGCGCGGATCGGCTGCGCCGGGTCGGTGAGCGTGCCGCCGTCCGGCTGCCCACGCCCCTGGTTCAGCTCGAAGATCTCCGGCCAGCGTCGGCTGTCGCCGAGCACCCGGTCGGCGACCCCGGGCAGCGTCAGGTCGCTCTCCGAGCCGGGCTCCCCCGGCACCACCCAGTACGGCACGGTGGGCTCCACCGCGCCCGCCACGGCGGGGGTCACCGGCAGCAGCAGGAGCACCAGCGCGGCGGCGACGGTCAGCAGCCGAGCCCCTGCCGCCCGCGACGGACCGGGTACGGCGGTACGGAGCAGCCTGCGCATGAATACCTCACTCACAGCGGATGTCGTGACTCGTACGGGTGGCCGGACGCGCGCACGTCGAACGGTTCGCACACGTATGCGGAGCCGAACGGGTTCACCGCGGGTTCGGATCGGTGGCGGGCGACGGGTTCTACCGGGTCGGCGCCGGGTCAGCTCGGCTTCAATTCGACGAACGTGCCCATGTTCTCCACCCCGATCTGGCCGATCGTGCGTCCCGGCGCTGCTGGGTGGGGATGGACGCCGACGAACACGGCATCGGTCGCCGCGAAGATCTGCCGGTTGTCACCGAAGCCCCGCAGGGCATCGGCGAACGCCTGCCCGCCGGTGCCCGACGTCTTTCCGAAGTTGCAGGAGAGCAGGGTGATCGGTCCGTCGGGATTCGTCTGCGTCAGACTGCGGAAGTTCTCGTTGGCGTTCAGGACCTTGGCGAACTGGCCACCGGGCACCTGGATCACCTTGCCGTTGCTCAACGAGACGAACGCGCCCCGCGGGGTGCCGTGCGCGACGACGAAGTTCGGATCGGCCTTCGATCCGTTCCACGGCGCCACCTCGACCCGCTCGGTCGCCGCGTCGAACTGGAACTTCATCGCGTGCCCGTCCGGCACACTCCGGAACATGGCCGCCTGCGGCAGGGCTTCCCCATTGGACCTCGCCATGTTGACGTCCGACGACGCGAACTTGAGGAAGTTGTGGTCCGTGTCCTTGCTGCGGAAGAGCACCCCGATCTGTTTGCCGGAACTGTCGAACATCTCCTCCGACCGGACGTTCCTGGCACTGGAGACCACGAGATTGTTCTTGTCGTCCCAGCCGATGATGGTGCTCTTGTCGAACCGTTCCCGGATCTTCGCGTACCTGATGGTGGCCGTGTTGCGCAGGGCCTTCAGCTTCGCGCCGGCCGGTTCGAGCGCACCCTTGATGACCTTGCCGGGGCCGAGACTCTGGAAACCCGGGCCGACGCCCGCCGGCCCACTCGCGCCCGGGATCGTGCCCGGGCTCTTCACGTTGGTGAGTTGTCTGGTGCCGGCCTTGACGCCGCCCTTGATCGTGCCCTTGGTGGCGAACTTGATGACCCGGCCGGCGAGCCGACCACCCGGCACCAGACCAAGAGCCAGACCACCCGCGGCCAACCCGATCGCCGCCGGATCCCCCGACAACGCCGCCGCCGCGAGATCGATCGCACCCGACAACATCCCGATCGCCGCACCCAACGGCGGAAAAATGAACGACGCGATCGCCGCGATCACATCCAACACCGTCGTGAGCCACTCGATCACCGTGCTCCGCAGAAACTCAACGAACGCCTCGAACGCCTCAACGATCTTCTCCCACAACGACCGCTGCGGCGCATCCCCCGCCAACTCCCGCAACGCCCGCGCCGCCACCCGCGCCGCCTGATCCCGCAACGCCGTCGCCTGACCCACCAACGCCTTCGCCTGATCCAACGCCTGCCGCGCGTCGTCCGCCCGACTCTGCGCCGCCGCCACCTCATCCGCCGCGGTGTCCCTCGCCACCTGCCCGGCCTGCGGATCCCCACCCAACACCGACAACGCCGCCTGCGCAGCCGACACCGCCGCCCGCGCCGCACCCTCATCACCCACCGCCTGCCGCGCCTGCTCCAACGCACGCAACGACATCGCCTGCGCCTCCTCCAACGACGGCAGATACCGCACATACGCCTCCGCCGCCGCCGAATACGACCCAGCCATCCGATCCAACCGACCCGGCAACCTCCCCACCAAATCCCGGAACGCCTCCATCGCCCGACCCTGACCCACATCGATCCGACCACCAGAGGCCAACAAGTCATGCGCCTCCCGAGTCGTCCGCGACAACTCCTGATACGCCCGCGTGATCTCCCCAAACGACTCCGGATCACCCGGCACCGGATCAGAATCCAGCTGCAACACCGACCACTCGGCATCCCCCGGACGCACCACGACCCACCACCCCCACACACCCACCAGTCCCCGACCCCGACCAACACCGGAAGCCGACTCGCACACGTAACCGACACCGCATCGGTTCAGCCCGACTGAACCGATCCGCCCGACCGTCCGTGTACGGCGCGAAGTGGTTCACCGGCCGGGAGGGAAGCGGGGATGAGTGAGCGGAACAGGCTCGGCGCCGAGGTGCCGGCATGAGCGTGATCGACGTACCCGGTGCGGAGCTGGAGCGGGTGCACGACCTGTTGCAGCGCACCAAGGAGCTGATGGACAGCGCGTCGATCAGGTCGATGGGCGCGGTTGTCGACACGCTCGGACAGCGCGAGTTGGAGGGTGCCGCTCACGAGTTTGAGAAGCGGTGGGGGGACGGGCGGCACGTCATCGCCAAGGACCTCGACGGAGTCCGCGACGCCGCGAAGGCGGTGGCCGACGCGTTCCGGGAGACGGACGAGCAGACGGTCGCCGCGCTGGAGAACCCCGAGGGAGCGACGAGTTGACCAGCGGAGGAGGCACGTCGATGGCCGGTGCGACGAACACCGTCCCGACCGGATTCGAGCTGCGCACGCCGGAGGACTGGGTCGACTTCTCGGTCGCCGACGAGGCCAGCGAGAACCGGGTGGCGAACGAGGTGTGGACGCGGGCCGTCGACGGCGGGTTCACCGAGCAGCAGGCCGGACAGTACGCCGAGCAGCTACGCCGGTCGGTGCGGCAGGCCCGCAACGCGGGCGCGGTGCACGCCGCCGGCACCTTCCAGGTGTACGAGGACGGCCCGCTCACCGCTACCGTGCTGGTCTCGGTCCTCACCCCGCCCGCGACCGGTGACATCCTCGGCGCGTTGACCGCGGTCGCGCAGCCCGCCCGCGCCGACGGGACCTGGCGGCGGGTGAGCACCGCACAGATCCCGGCGATCGGCACCGTCGGCCGGGTGCACGGCATTCAGAACGTGACCCAGGACGGCGCCACCATGCGCTCCGCCGTGATGCACACGGTCGTACCGCTGCCGGGAACCGCCGACGTCCTGGTGGTCACCGGCGCGAGCCCGAACCTCGCGGTGGCGGAGGAGCTCTTCGAGCTCTTCGCCACGATCACCGCGACACTGACCTTCACCTATGAGGGGGAGGCGCCCGCGCTCACGCCGCCGGCGGCCTCCCTGGGGGAGGTCGGCAGCTAGGGGGTAGCTGCCGACCCGCGTCGGGGGGACACCTGGGGGGTGTCCCCCCGACTGCGTCTCGGGCCCCCCGGCTCCGCCGACGGATACCCGGCGCGGTCCGGCGAGTCCGGCACGGTCGAGGCCGGCACGGTCGAGCCCCTCGCGGGCGAGTCCTTCGCGGGCGAGTCCTTCGCGGGCGAGTCCGGCCCCCGCCGGGGCCGGACGTCGTGACCGTCGTCGCGTCTACCTGGCCTCGCCCAGCAGCTCCCGCAGGACCGCCGGCTCGGTACGGGGCACCTGCACCAGATGCAGCTTGCCGTCGCCGAAGTGGGCGAGCACCCGGCCCGGCCGCCCGCCGCCGAGCTGACCGCGGGACAGCTTGGCGCCGATCAGTTCACCGTCGCCGAGGCCCTGCGGGCTGAGCAGCGCGCCCTGCCGGTTCCGGCGGGCGTCGACGTGCCAGCCGCCGAAGCCGCTGGAGAGGCCGTCGATCGAGCCCGCGATGATCAGCCCGAGGCCCTTCTCCGTCCCCACCCGGGCGATGTCACCGAGATCGCTGCCGGCGTCGCACTTGAGCAGTTGCTCGGCGTCGTCCAGAACGACCACCGCGGGTCCGTCGCGCCCGTCGAGGGCCGCCGCCAGCCCGGCCGAGGTGAAGTTCTCGCTCGTCACCAGGTCGAGCACCCCGGGCAGCCCGGCCAGCTCCCGCAGCGGCGACCGGCGGGGCGCAGCGATCACCACCGGCGTCCCCTTCTCCAACAGGCCGGCGACCATGGTCAGCAGGGTCGTGCTCCGCCCCGAGCGGGGCGGACCCGCCAGGATGAAGGTCGGGTTGCTCCCGAGGTCCGGGCCGATGGCCGAGAGCTCGTCACCGCCGACGCCCAGCATCGTCCAGAGTGGAGCACTGGGCCGCACCAGGACGTTGGCCTGCGCCAGGCTCAGCTCGTCCGGCAGCACGTCGATCCGGAACGGGCGAGCGGCGTCACCGACCTCGGCGTCCCGCAGCCGGGCCGCCTCGGCGATCGCGGCGATCGCCCGGGCCTGCCCCTGACCGGAGCTGTCCTCCGTGAGCAGGGCGATCTGCGCCTCCGCGCTGTCGACCGCCCGGATCGCCCGGCCCGTGGCGATCTCGTCCGGCAGCTGGCGGTAGTTGATGCCGACCATGCTGTAGTCGCTGCGTTCGGTCAGTCGGAGCACCAGTTTGTCGTCCGTCGTCGACGAGATCCGGGTGGTGAACATGCTGCGGTCGCCGGCCATCACCACGTGGATCCCGGCCCCGGCGCCCTCGCGCAGCAGGGTCAACAGGGCCGTCATGACGTTGCCGTTGTCGTAGTCGGCGAACGTCTTGTCGAAGACCTCGAACCGGTCGAGCAGCACGAGGATGTGCGGCGGTCGGTCCGCCTCGGCCACGCCGGCCCGATACTCCACCAGCCCGGCCGAGCCGGTGGAGGCGAGCAGCTGCTGACGGCGACCCAGCTCCGCGACGAGTCGGGCGAACAGGCGACCGAGCCGTTCGGACTCCGTACGCTGCACGACCGCGCCACAGTGCGGCAGCTCGGCGAGGGCGAGCAGGGCCCCGTTGCCGCAGTCGACGCCGTAGAGGTGGACGTCGGCGGTCGAGTGGACGCGGGCCACGGTGCCGGCGATCGTCCGCAACGCCTGTGACCGGCCGCTGCGCGACGATCCGATGACGTGCAGGTGCCCCAGCGTCCCCAGGTCCAGCTCCAGCGGCGCCTGCTCCTGCTGGGCCGGCAGGTCGACCAGGCCGTACGCCACCGGGGCCAGGTGGTAGCCGCTGCCGCGGGGCGCGGGAAGCGCGTCGACGGTCAGCGAGTCCGGCAGCGCCGGCAGCCACGGGCTGTGCTGCGGCGCGATGGCGAGCTGCGCACTGGCGCCCCGGACGGCCTCCACCAGCACGGCGAGATCGGTGAGTTCGGCGGAGGGTTCGGCCTTCACACCGGGGCGGGTGGGCACCGGCCGGCCGAGGTCCGTCCAGGAGACGGGCGTGAGCCAGGGCGCCTGCCGGACGTCGGTGCGGGCTCCCGGGCGGAAACCACCGACCCGCCCGGCCTGGAACGGCACCAGCGACGACTGGGCGAGGCGTACGAAGGCCCGACCCGGCGTCGACTTCAGGATCGAGGCGGCGTCGGGGGCGTTCAGCACGTCCTGACTCTCGCTGGTGTCGGTCACCCGCAGCGCGATCCGCAGGTTCGTGTTCGCCCGGATCTCGGGTGAGACCACACCGCCCGGACGCTGGGTCGCCAGCACCAGGTGGATGCCGAGCGACCGGCCCCGCTGCGCGATGTTGACCAGACCGGTCACGAAGTCCGGCAGGTCGCGGATCATCGACGCGAACTCGTCGATCACGATCAACAGTCGGGGCATCGGGGTCCGGGTCGGTTCGCGGCGCAGCAGGTCGACGTAGTCGTCGATGTCCTTCGCCCCCGCCTCGGCGAGGATGTGCTCCCGCCGCCGCAGCTCCGCCGTGAGTGAGGTCAGCGCCCGACTCACCAGGTGAGTGTCGAGGTCGGTGACCATGCCGACGGTGTGCGGCAGGCGGACGCAGTCCTTGAACGCGCTGCCGCCCTTGTAGTCCACCAGCACGAAGGTCATCGCGTCCGGCCGGTTGGCGACGGCGAGCGAGGCGACCAGGGTCTGCAACAACTCGGACTTGCCGGATCCGGTGGTGCCGGCGACCAGCGCGTGCGGTCCGTCCCGCTTGAGGTCCAGGGCGAACGGCCCGTCCAGCGAGACGCCGAGCACCGCCTCGGTGGTGCGACCCCCGGTGGTCCACCTGGCGGCGACCGCGTCCGGCCCCGGCGGCTCCATCCCGAGCACGTCGAGCAGCCGACTCGCGTCCGGCAGGACGGCGCCGTCGTCCGCGCCGCCGGTGTCCCGCAGTGGCGCGAGCGCGCGGGACACCGTCCGCAGCCACTCCGTCGGGAGCAGGTCCGGGTGCACGCCGGGGATCGGCGCGGCGAGCGTACGGGTCACCAACAGCGACCCGTCGGCCTGCTCGGCGACGACGGCCTGGCACTCCTCCGGCAGCAACTTCTCCTCGGCGTCGACGCAGATCGCGTACACCCCGACGGCCGGTCCCTCCCGCAGGATCTGCGTCACCCCGGGCAGGGAACGCAGCCGGCGTGCGCCGTCGAGCACCACGAGGATGTCGCGGAACGCCCCGTCGGTCCGTTCGGCGGCGCGGGCCGAGATCACGGCGACCAGTTCGGCCACGCGCCGGGCCACGGTCTGGGTGTCGGTGCCGACGGTGGCGAGGGTGTCCTGGCCGTCGCGCGGCGCCGCGTGCGGCAGCCAACCGACCCACGACCAGCCCTCCTCGTCACCGGCGCCGGCGAGCAGGTAGATCTGAAGATCCTCGGGGCTGTGCAGGGTGGCCGCCTGCGCGACCATCCACCGGGCCGTCACCCGGGCGACGGTGTCACCGGCGATGCCGACCACACCGTGTTTGCGCACCGGCACGGTCGCCGGCACGTCCAGGGCGCTCCACCGGACCTCCCGGCGGTGCTCGTCCTGGCTCGGGTCCCGGAGCACCACCTCGGACGGGAGGTCGGCGCTGCCGGCCCGCAGTTCGAGGAAGTCGGGGTCGGTACGGCGCCGCTCCCAGAGGCGGCGCTCCGGACCCACCGCGATCAGTCGTACCGCGGCCGGGTCGGGAAAGTTGTCCCGCCGGGCCAGCCGCTCGGCGGTCAGCGCCTCCTGTGCCTCGGCGTTGATCCGCTCACGCTTCGCCTCGTACTCGGCGAGCCGGGTGCGGTAGCTGACCTTTCCCTGGCGTCGGGCGCCGATCTGGCCGGCGATCAGCGCCACCGGCGAGAGGATGGCGAAGAGCAGGGTCAGCGGGTTGCGGGTGATGAGGAACGCGGCCCCGGACACGACCAGCGGAGCCAGCACCGTGACCAGCACCAGCGGTCGCCGCTCCGGTGGTGCCGGCGGCGTGGGGAGCGTGAACTGGGTGGTGCGGGCCTCCGGGAGCAGCCGGGGCGGGCGGTTGTAGTCCAGGCCGGTGCGGTCCTCGGAGATCTGCAGTGCGGCCTCAGCCCGGACCGGGACGCGCAGCTCCAACAGGGACGAGCCGACGGCCAGCTGTCCGCCGGGGGGCCACACCTGTTCGTCGTCGAGCTCGATCCGGTCGAGCAGGAGGCCGGGGCGGGCCGGTCGCACGCGGCACGCGCCGTCCGGGCTGACCCGGACCGACGCCACGACGGGGGCGAGTGAGGGGTCGGTGAGGCGGACCCGGCTGGTGCTCGCCGTGCCGATGCTGTGTTCACCCAGGTCGAGTTGGTGGACCGCCCCGGCGTCGGTCCCGCTGACGACCCGTACCTCCACCAGCCCCGGCGGTTGCGCGGGCGCCTCCGGCACGGGACGGTCCAGGCCGAGCACCGTGCCCCGGCGCAGCGGGGCTTCGGCGAGGGTGAGTCGCGGGTCCAGCGGCGCCCCGGCGACAAAGATCGTCGGTGGGGTGCCCGGGGGCTCCGGCCGACGCGCGGCCAGCGCCTCGGCGAGTTCCCCGACGGTGGTGTCGGGGGCCGCCTCGACCTGGTATTCGATGACGGCGGTGGACGGATCCGCAACGGTGAGCTGCAGGCGCACGAGGTTCTCCTGGTCGGATGGTCCGTCGGAAAAAACGGCTGGGGCCGCGTGGTGATTCGCTCACCACGCGGCCCCGGGGCCCGTCCGGTCGTTCAGCGGCCGAGGCTGGCCCCGGTCTGGTTGTCCGTGTCGGTGAAGGCGTCGCTGACCTGCGTGAGGTACTGGCTGATGCCCTCCATGCCGTTCAGGGTCTGGTCGACGCTGCCCTTGTACTCGTCGAAGTACGGGCCGAACTTCTGCTGGGCGGCCGGGGTGTTGTAGCCACCCTGGATCAGGGTGTCGATCTTGCTCTTGGCCTGGGTCATCCCGTCCAGCAGCGTCTGCATGTTCTGCTTCAGCCAGGTCGAGGCTTCCTGAATGTCCTCGCTGACGATGTGGTAGGTGGCCACGTTCCGCTCCCTCGTCTCGTCGGTCTCTCGGGCCCCGTGAGGCGGTCGTTCCTGGGCCGCCTTCCGCCGTTGCCGCCACCCACACGGACGCCGGCCCGGAACGGTTCAGCGGAAGGTTCGACTTCGTGACGGGGGACTCGTCCGACGTCGACGGTGAACCACTTCGCCGACCGAACCGTGTGGGTGCCGGATCGCGCGCACGGGCACGGTCCCTTCGAAGACGAGGTGGAGCAGAGATGCTGTTGCACAGCCGGGTCGCGCGGACCGCGATCGCACTGGCCGGCGTGGCGGCCCTGGCCGCATGTGGTGGAGAGGCGACCGGGCCGGCCGCGCCGGCCACGGCGGCATCACCCGCGGCGGCGCCGACCACATCGGGACCGACGGTCGCGGCCGACCCGACGCCGGAGGTGATCGACGCTCCGGAAACCCCCGTCGCGGCGCCGACGGTGGCGAAGACCCAGGGTCGGGTACGGATCTACAGCGGCCCGTCCGACGTCCCGCTGTCGCCCGCGCCCGACACGGGGCGGGGCAGCAACGTCATCCAGCTGAACGGAACCGCGTCCGCCGACATCGGCACGTACGTCGCCGACGGGCAGGGCCGGACGCTGTACCGGTTCGACAAGGACACCGCCAAGCCGTCGAAGTCGAACTGCAACGGCGACTGCGCGAAGGCGTGGCCGCCGCTGCTCGTCAGGTCACCGGGGCAGATCTACCCGAGCGGGATCAACCCGAAGCTGATCGGTTACGTGGAGCGCGCCGACGGCACCTGCCAGGTGACCATCGGCGGCTGGCCCGTCTACCTGTTCGCCAAGGACACCAAGCCCGGCGACATCAACGGCCAGGGGGTCGGTGGCACCTGGTTCGCGATCAGCCCGACCGGTGGACGCACCTCCGCCCTGCCCGAGGTCGTCACCGCGCCCACCGCGGCCGCCGCCCGCTGAGCAGAAGGAGACGACGATGACCAACCCGTACGGGGTAGCCGACGGCGGCTCCCCGACGCCCGCCCCACGCTGGGCACCGGCACCACCGCCACAGTGGGGACCGGCGTCAACCGGGTCGAGCACACCCGTCGAGCGTCGGCGGCGCGTCTCCCCGAAGCTCGCGGTCGCCGTGGCCGGCCCGGTCGTGGTCGTGGTCGCGCTGGTGGCCGTACTCGGACTCGCCTGGCCCGGATTCCTCAACAAGAAGGTCTTCGACGCGGCGGCGCTGCAGCAGGGGGTGCTGACGGTGCTGCGTGACGACTACCAGCTCGACGCGGACCTCGTCGCCTGCCCGTCGGGCCGGTCGGTCACGGTGGGCAGCCGATTCTCCTGCTCCGCCCAGGTCGCCGGCGCACCGAAGACGATCACCGTCACGGTGCTGTCGTCCGACGGTCGGTTCGAGGTCGGCCGTCCACAGTGAGGCGCGGCAGTGGCGTCCGGATCAGTCGTCCCGGCAGGTCTGCCCGCTGTTGAGGCAGTACACGACCCTCGCCATCAGGGGCTCCGGCATCAGGTTGACGAAGAACGCGTGGTCGGTCAGCGGGCTGTTGCGCTGGCCGTCGAAGGCGTCGATCTGAAACCGGACCTCCGGCGGGATGTCGTACGCCAGGGTCAGCCGGAGCCGCGGCACCGGGAAGGTGTTGCGCGGGCAGGAGCCGTCCGGGGCCGGGAAGCGCAGGTGCGCGCGGTGGCTCTCGCTGTCCACCTGCCGGCCGTCCCAGCAGCTCGGGAAGTCGAAGATCCGCTGCACCTGGTCGCCGGCCGGGCACCGGGGGTACGCCGTGGTCCGGCGCTCCGGGGTACTGGAGCAGGTCCAGGTCGCGGCCGCGTTCTGGCCGCCGCTGGTGACGGCCACGGCGTCACCGACCGTGCCGGCGAGCTGACGCGGCATCGGCACGACGTTTCCCCGGGGGTTGCCGGAGAAGGTGAGCGTCACGTCGACCGGCACCTGGATCTCGCCGTCGTGGCCGGCGTGGTCGGTGCTGCCGGCGGGCCCGACCGTGCGGAGCACCGGCCAGAAGTACGTCGACCGGTCACCGTTGTGACAGGTCGTCCCCGCTGCCGCGAGGGTCTGCGGCGTCGAGCCGACGGCGGTGGAGACGTTGCCGACGTAGTCGTGCACGTGATGCGGCTGCCCGGGATAGCCGGGCGCCATCACGATGTTGGCGGTGTTGCGGTGGCCGTTCTCGTTGCGGCCGCAGTCCCAGGCGTAGGTGCCGGTCGCCGCGCCGGGCACCGTGGCCGGCGCGGGCGGGCCGGACGGGACGAGGTCGATGTCGACGAAGTCGGAGCCGAGGAGGTCGGTCGCCGCTGCCGGTGGCGTTCGGCCACCGGCGTCGACCTGCCAGGCCACACCGCAGCCGAGCAGGACGAGCAGCAGCTCCAGTGCCAGTGTCACGGTGACGGCCCGCCGCCACGCCGTGCCGCGCCCGCTCACCGCCGGAACGTCATGCGGCACGTTCTCACACTCCCGTCGCCCACGTCGTACGAGCCTAGGTCGGGCCCAGGGGCCGCCCCGTCGACCGTCGGAGGATGTGATCTGCCCCCAAAGCCCGGTGACGACGGACCGGGGCCCGCGCCACGCTCAGCGATCGACACGGCTCTTGCGCGGTAACCAGATCCTCACCCTGCGCCTCCGGCTCGTACGGGTGGCCGTGCGTGCGCACGGCCGCTCATCCGGTGTGCAACGGCTCGCGCGGCCGCTTGTTCGGAGATGCCGCGCAGGTCACACCAGGCCGGGCCGGACGGGGCAGACGAAAACGGCCGTGACCACCGTTGCGATGGTCACGGCCTCTCTCCCGGTACATCCGGAAGGCGTTTGCCTGCCCCGGACGCGCTGCCGCCCGGCACGCCGGGTGCCGGGCAGCAGCGGTGCGTCAGAACGCGAACCGGTCGAACTTCTCCCAGGTGTTGATCGCCGGTGCGCTGGCGATCAACGGGAGGGTGCCCCGGCCGTCCGCCGAGACGTACTTGCCGTTGATGTTGGCCCGAAGACTCACACTGCCGTCCGCGTTGTTGATGAGCGTGAACTTCTCCCAGGTGCTGATCGCCGGCCCGTTCGCGATCAACGGAAGGGTGCCCCGGCCGTCCGCCGAGACGTACTTGCCGTTGATGTTGGCCCGAAGACTCACACTGCCGTCCGCGTTGTTGATGAGCGTGAACTTCTCCCAGCTGCCGATCGCCGGCCCGTTCGCGATCAACGGAAGGGTGCCCCGGCCGTCCGCCGAGACGTACTTGCCGTTGGTCCACGAGCGGAGGGCGAGGTTGGGCGACGGGACCGGCGCGCCGGTGAGTTTGGTGAGGTCCGTGTACGTCCCGTTGAAGACGTTCTGGCTGTAGTCGCCGGGCACGCTCGGGTTGCCGGCGGCATACTGCCAGATGGTCTCCGTCGTCCAGCCGGACGGCAGCGGCGGGCGGGTGGTGGTGTAGCCGGCGATGTCCAGCGGGTTGGCACCGAAGGACGCGTCGTTGCCGGTGCACGGGTTCCAGTAGTTCGTGTTGGTGTAGATCATCACGGGCCGGCCGATGCGCGCCTTGACCTGGTCGGTGAAGGCCCGGATCCAGGTCGACATCTCGGTGGGGGTCAGCCCGTAGCAGGTCGGCGCACCGCTCCAGTAGGGCCACTCGATGTCCACCATGGGCACGAGCGTCTGGCTGTCCTTGGCGAACTGCGCCTTGTCGATGAAGAAGTTCGCCTCGGTGATCGGGTCACGGCTGTCCGGACGGGCGAAGTGGTAGGCGCCCACGAGCAGACCGGCCGCCTTGGCTGCCGCGTAGTCCTCGGCGAAGTAGGGGTTGAGGTACGTCCGGCCCTCGGTCGCCTTGATGTACGCGAACTTGGCGCCACCGGCCGCGACCTGCGGCCAGTTGATCGGGCCGAGGTTGTGATCGTGGCTCGATACGTCGATGCCCCGGACCGTGTAGCCCGCCGGGATGTCGGCGCTCGTGGACGCCGCGCCGCTGCGCGCGCCCGGCGCGGCGCCGGCGTTGGCCCGGCCGCCACCGTCGACCACAACGGGGTCTGTGGCATGGGCCGGCTGCGTCACGCCGACCGCCGTACCGAGCGCGAGCCCGGCAGACATCAGCACGCAGAGCAATCTTCTTGGCATGGTGAGGTGAGTCTCCCCGTGTCCGCAAGGTGAAGGTGACTTGTCCGCCCCGCTACGCCGCCGCTGCCTGGCACCGCCGCGGCGCGGCCGGAGTGGCTCCGTCGAGATGGTTCGCAGCGTAACCCTTGTCGATGGAGAGTCGTACCGTCCGCAAGGTCGGAATTAATATTGATCATCGGCATGGTGTCCCCGGCCGTACGGTGGGTGACTGGCGCGACCATGTCCCACCCCTGTGCTCTGATCCCGGCATGCATGTCGTCGTCACAGGCGCGCTCGTGGAGAACGACGCGGTCCTGCTGGTCCACCGCAGCCCGACCCGCCGGGCCTACCCAGATCGCTGGGATCTGCCCGGTGGGCATGTCGAGGCGAGTGAGTCGGAGCTACAAGCCCTCGCGCGTGAGATGCGCGAGGAGGTCGGTGTTCGCATCGTGGCGGAGTCCCGCTCACGGTTGGGCGACCTGCACGCCGGCAGTGGTGAGGACGCCGTTCACGTGGGCGTCTGGCACATCGGGGACTGGGCCGGCGCTCCCAAGCACCCCCGGGGGGCATGGGTCGTGACCATGGATGTTCCCGCGGAACCACTGCCGGCTCGCCTGCTGGCGCGCGGTGGACTCACCTACGTCGACCGCCGCGACTTCATCCGCGGCGACCTCACCGTCATCAGGCGGCTGCGCTGGCCATCGGTAGGTCTCTGGGTCGAGGACAGCACGCTCACGTTGTCGTCGCGGGCCGGTTCGGACGCGCTGCACCACTCCGAGGTGACCGCGGTTCCACACGGGCCGTACCTGGGCTGGCTCCCCAGCCCCGCCCTCGCGGTCAGCTTCCAGGTCGAAGACCGTGACCAGGTCCTGCTCTTCTGGACTCCTCGTGCCCGCGCGGTCATTCGGAGACTCGCCCAGCTCGGGTGGGACGCCGACCCCGACGCCGACGACTTCGTCTAGCCGAAACGCCGGCGGGCGGGCTCGTGGCCCGGTCAGGAGCAGGCGACCGACCCTGACTGTCCTCTCGTAGGCCCTGACCCCGCGGTAGCGGGTTACTCGTCGCGCCGGTCACAGAAATTCACTGCGGTAGGTCGAGGCCAACTCTGCCGCACGATGGCGGCGTTCAGCGAGCTCGTCCGGCGTCAACGGCGGCGGCGGCGCGTCCTTGCCCTCGACGACGTCGCCGATGCGCATGAAGTACTCGTCCTGGCCGGCGGGGGTGCACATGCACAGCATGCGGGCCGGTGCGCCCGAGACGTTGCGGAAGTTGTGCGGCGCGTTGGCCGGGATGTTGATGGTGGACCCGGCCCGTACGAGGTGCTTCTCGCCGCGGAAGGTGAATTCGATTTCGCCCTCGAGGATCGTGAACATCTCCTCGAAGTCGTGCCGGTGCGGCGGCGGGCCGCCGCCGTCGGGCACGCGCATGTCGATAAGGCAGTACCGGCCGTTGGTCTGCTCGCCGGTGATCAGCATGCCGTAGGTGTTGCCCACCAGCGAGACGTACGTCGTGGCGGGGTCGTCGGGGTTCGCCACGGTCAGTGCGCGGGACGGGTCGTCGTCGGGAATCATGGTGGTTCGTCTCCTTGCGGTCGGTGGTTGGGTGATCAGGCGTCGGCGACGGTGATGACGACCTTGCCGCCGGGCAGCGCCTCGGCGTTCAGGGCGGGAAGTTCGGCCAGCGGCACCCGCCGGGCGACGTCGACGCGCAACTCACCGGTGCTGACGCGGGCGGCCAGGTCGGCGAGTTGGTCGGCGTCGCTGCGCACGAACAGGTCGATGCCGCGCACGCTTCGCTCATTGTCGGACGGGGCGGGCATCCAGACGGTGGTGTTGACGAGGGTCCCGCCGTCATTGATCAGCGTGACCAGCGCGGCGAGCTGTTCCGGGGCCACCGGCGCGAGGTTGAGTACCAGGTCGACCGGCTCGGTCACCGCCGCGGTCACGTCGGTGTCGGTGTGGTCGATCACCTCGTCGGCGCCTGCGGCTTTGACACGGTCGGCGCTGCGTGGGCTGGCCGTGGCGATCACCTGGGCACCAGCCTCCTTCGCCAGCTGCACGGCGTATCCGCCGACCGCTCCGCCGGCACCGTTGATCAACACCCGCTGACCGGCGGTCAGGTTGCCGTGGTCGAACAGTGCCTGCCACGCGGTCAGGCCCACCAGCGGGAGCGCCGCCGCGTCGGCCAACGGGATGTTCTCGGGCGCCCCGGTCAAGATCTCCGCCGGCGCGATCACGTACTCCGCGGCCGCTCCGGTCCCCGTCATCGGCAGGAAGCCGATCACCCGGTCGCCGACCGCGACGTCGTCCACGTCGTCACCGAGCGCGTCGACCGTGCCGGCGACGTCGATGCCGGGAGTGTGCGGCAACTCGACCGGGATCGGGCCCTGCATGTAGCCCGCGCGGATATTGCCGTCGACGCCGTTGAACGACGTGGCGGCGACGCGGATCCGGACCTGACCGGCGCCGGGGGTGGGCTGCTCGACGTCCTCGTAGCGCAGCACCTCGGGACCGCCGAACTCGTGAAAACGCACTGCCTTCATCACTGAACCTGCTTCCGTGAGTGCCATCGATGCGCTTCGAACGTGAAGCAGTCCCGACGCGGGGCTGACCCCGTGCGGCACTGCTTCGAGTTGCGAAGGCGTCCAGTCCGGCGTCACCAGGGCCGCCCGGAGGCAGCCGCTGGATCCGCGGTCGCTGGAGACGTCACTCAATCTGGCAGGATCCGATGCGGTTAGCCTGGGCCAGGCTGGCCCACCTTGATGATGGTCGGTTCGCCGGCGTCGCCGACGATTTCGGCGAGACGCGCCGAATCGGCCGAGCCCGGTGCCGCGGTGAGCATCAGAGCCGCCAAGTCGTCGCCCGGGATGGCGAGAAGGCTGCCGACGAGCGTGACGGCGCCGCCGTCCGGATGGACGAACGCGGCACTGCTCTCGTAGGCCGCCACCGGCCGAGGCGTGCGCCACAAGGTGTCGAACAGGCGGCTTCGGCTCCGCATCTCGTCCACCAGCGCGGCGAGCGACGCGTCGGCGGGATAGCGCAACAGCGCGCCCTGCAAACGGGCAACGAGGACCGCCTCATGATCGGTCGCGTCAGCCGCGGACTGCTGGAAACCACTGAACGGATCGCAGAACGTACGCCAGGCGACGTTCCACTCCCACGGGTCCCCGGTGAGATTCCAGTGCCCCAGGGCCAGGAACGCACTGTTCACGGCGACCAGATTCATCGCCGCGTCGGAGACGAACATCGGAGTGTCCGTGAACCGCTCCAGCAGCCGCATCGCACCCGGACCGATCTCGTTCGGCACCTGCCCGTCCGCGGCGGCGTAACCGGCGAGCGCGCAGAGCCGCTCGTACTCCGCCCGCCCGATCCGTAACCCACGGGCGATGGCGTTGACCACCCCGACCGACGGATGGCTGCGCCCCTGCTCCAACCGGCGTACGTAGTCCGCGGACATCCCCGCGAGTTCGCCGAGCTCCTCCCGCCGCAACCCACGCACCCGCCGGCGGCCGACCGGTAGCCCGACGGTCGCCGGGGCCGTGTTCTCCCGCAACTGGCGGACCGCGGCGCCGAACTCGTGACGTTCCACGACGCAAGTGTGCCCGCACAGTCCAGCCAGCGCGGGTAGCGAGCGGGCGCTCGGCGCTCAGTGCCACGACCAGCGGACCGGGTGTTGCCGGTGGCTCCAGCCGCCAGCGATCCGCCCGTCGAGAACGCACCGGGCGCATCACGTCGGCGGCCCCACGCCGCCCCCGGCCCGCCGCCCCACCACCGGGACGACGCTTCTCGGTACCTAGAAACATTCAAGGCCGTGACCCGCGTTTCCGCTGGTCACGGCCTTGATCGTGAAGTGCGCCCGAAGGGACTCGAACCCCTAACCTTCTGATCCGTAGTCAGATGCTCTATCCATTGAGCTACGGGCGCTCAGTGCTCGGCCAGTCTACACACCCGGCTTTCGCGCGGAGACTCCGGGATTCGAACCCGGGAGGGGCTTTAAAACCCCAACCGCATTAGCAGTGCGGCGCCATAGACCAGACTAGGCGAAGTCTCCTCGGTGGCCCGCAGACCACCGCGCCCGAGGATACAGGTCCCCACCCACCGGGAGCAAAGCGACTTCCCCCGTACGCTCGACTGCGCCTCCGAGCCCCGTGTTCCACGCTGTGCGCCGGGGTGATCAGGACTACGCTCCATCGATATGCAGGAGCAGCCCCCGAGCGAGCCGAGCCGCCGCGAGCCTGCTGAGAGGGCTCGGCGGCGATCCCCCAAGGCGACGTTCACGCCGCCGGCGGTGCCGTCGCAGGCCGCCGAGTCGGCTCCACCTCCCGCCGCCGAGCGGCCGAAGCCCGCGCGCCGGGCGAAGGGGGCTCCGGCCGCGTTGTTCCGGCCACCCGACCCCGAGCCCGACCAGCCGCTGCCCCGGCAACCCACCCGGGAGCGGCCGACCGCCGGACCGGATGTGTCATCGGCCACTACGGCGGGCGCGGCACCGGTCGCAGCGGACACCGACGCCGAGAAGCCGTCCGTGCCGGCTGACCCGGTCCGCCCGGCGGAGCAGACCGCCCCTTCAGAGCAGGCCGCGGCCGCGAAAGCGACCACCCCGGCCAAGAAGGCGACCACGCCGGTGAAGGCGGCTCCGGACCGGAACGCCTCCCCGGCCACGAGCACCACGGCGGCCCAAAACGCGACCCCGGTGAAGAAGGCCGCCCCGGTGAAGAAGGCCGCGCCGGTCGGGAAGGCGACCACGCCACGGAAGGCGGCCACCGCTGCCGGCACCGCCGCCACGGGGAAGGCGCGCCGCCCGACGAAGGTCGCCCCCGTCGGCCGGCGGGCCGACGGGCCACCTGTCGCCGGGACCGCCGACGCCCCACCGACCGCCTCGACCGCCGACGCCCGAGCGACCGCCGACGCCCCGCCAACAGCCTCGACCGTCGACGCCGACGCCCCACCCGTCGCCGCGACCGCCGGGGCGGAGGCGGTGTGGATGCCGCCGCCGCGCCCGGACCTGCGGACGGTCACCGCGAGGGTGCTCGACCACCCCGGGTACGCCCCGGAACTGCTCGCCCTGGCCGCCGTCGACGCGCTCGGTCCCGGGGCGGGAGCGTGGGCCGAGCGCCTCCGCGCGACGTACCCGCAGGCGTCCCCGGACGGGCTGGCCCGGCTGGCCACCCGGCGGTTCGTGCGGCTGGCCGGCGCGGGTGGGGCCACCGCCGCGTTCGCCGGCGTGTTCGCGCCGGTCGCCGAGCTGGCCGCCGTGTTGTGGACGCAGGCCAATCTGGTGCTGCATCTGGCGGCGGCGTACGGGCGGGATCCGCTCCACCCGGATCGCGCGGTCGACCTGCTGGTGCTGACGCAGGTGCATCCGGACGGGGCGGTTGCGCGTACCGCGTTGGACGCGGCGCGGACGGCGGACGAGCCCGCCGACGGGCCCTGGCCCCGCGCGGCGGAGGCGGCCTGGCGGTTGGCGACCCCGTTGGCCGCGCAGGCCGGTGGCTGGTTGGCGCTGCGGCTGGCGTCGCGGCTGCTGCCGGGCGCGGCGGCGCTGGCGGCGGCGACGGGTGACGCGGCCGCGGCCGAGCGGCTCGCCGCCCGGGCGGTCACGGCCTACCGACCGACACGGACCGGCTGACCGACCGACGGCGCCACTGGCGGCCGGCGCGCCGTGGCTGGGCGGACGACCGTGATGATCGACTCGGGTTCCGTGATGTCGGGGTGTCAGGCGCCGTCGTCGCCCCGACCTCCAGGAACCCGAGTGGATCATGCGGACCTGCCGCCCCGCCGGACCGGACCGCCGGACCTCGCCCGCCGGACGGGACCGCCGGGGCACGCGCGCCGCCCGACCGGTCACCGCCGCCCGACCGGTCACCGCCGTCAGAGCCAGTCGAACCAGGCCTTCGGCAGCAGCGCGTAACCGACGAAGGCCACCACGTCGAGCAGGGTGTGCGCGACGACCAGCGGCATCACCCGCCGCGTACGCAGGTAGAAGAGGCTGAACACGACGCCCATCACCGCGTTGCCCACGAAGGCGCCGAAGCCCTGGTAGAGGTGGTAGGAGCCGCGCAGCAGGGCGCTCGTCGCGATGATCGCGCCCACCCGCCACTGGAGTTGGCGCAGCCGGGTGACCAGGTAGCCGACCACGATCACCTCTTCCAGCACGGCGTTCTGCACGGCGGCGAGGACGAGCACGGGTACGGCCCACCAGATGTCCGGCAGCGCGGCGGGGACCAGGGTGGCGTTGAGGCCGAGCTGGGCGGCGACCCAGACGAGCGCCAGGCCGGGCAGGCCGATCAGCGCCGCCAGGCCGGCGCCGCGGGCCAGGTCGCTGCCGGGCCGTCGGGCGTCCAGGCCGAGCGTCCGGGCCGGGTCGCCGGGGTCCCGGCTCAGCAGGTGTACGGCGAGCAGCACCGGCAGCAGCGCGAACACGATGCCGAGCAGCTGGTACGTGAGGTCGAGGTAGGGCCGGGACGACGCCGAGGTGTTCAGCGCGGCGGTCTGCTTGGAGAGCCCGCCCTCGGCGGTGAGCTTCGCGATGATCGACACGACCGCGTAGACGGCCGACTGGCCGAGGGAGAGGCCGAGGACCAGCAGAATCTCGGTCCCCATCATCCGGCGGGTCACCGGTCGGGTGAGCTCAAGGGTCACCGCACCACTCTGCCCGACGGAGGTGCCCGCCGGCACCGTCGACGAGCCCTTGCGAGCCGATCGCACATTCTGTGCGACCGGTCGACACGCTCCGTGGAGATTCTGTGATCGCCCCATTCGCCGTCAGGAGAAGGAGCGCGCCCCATGGACAATTTCGCGCGACTGCTGAAGGAGAGCTGGACCCTGGTCGAGGAGCACCGGGAGCGGCTCAGCGGTCACTTCTACGCCCGGCTCTTCCTGCTCGATCCCGACCTGCGGCAGCTCTTTCCGGTGCAGATGTCCGGTCAGGGTGACCGGCTGCTGGAAGCGATCATCACGGCGATCCACACCGTGGGTGACCCGGAGAGCTTCGACGAGTTCCTTCGCGCGCTCGGCCGGGATCACCGCAAGTACCACGTCGACGCCGAGCACTACGCCACGATGGGCGTCGCCCTGCTCGACGCGCTGCGCACCATCGCGGGTGACGGCTGGAACCTGGAGTACGACCAGGCGTGGCGGGAGGCGTACGCGGCGATCTCGGAGAAGATGCTGGCCGGCGCGGCCGCCGACGAGAACCCGCCGTTCTGGCACGCGGAGGTGCTGACCCACGAGCGGCACGGTCCCGACACGGCGGTGCTGACAGTCCGCGCCCTGCAGCACCCGCTGCCCTGGAAGGCGGGCCAGTACCTGAGCCTGGAGGTGCCGCGCCACCATCCGCGGGTGTGGCGGACGTATTCGGTGGCGAACGCCCCGAACGACGACAACGTGCTGGAGTTCCACGTCCGGTCGCCGGGCGCGGGCTGGGTCTCCGGGGCGCTGGTGCGCCGGGTGAAGCCGGGTGACCTGCTGCGACTGGCCGCGCCGATGGGTTCGATGACCTTGGACCGCGCCTCCGAACGGGACATTCTCTGCGTGGCCGGCGGGGTCGGCCTGGCGCCGATCAAGGCGCTGGTGGAGGAGTTGGCCAGCTACAACCGGACCCGCTGGGTGCACGTGTTCTACGGCGCCCGCCGGGCGTCCGACCTGTACGGGCTGGCCGGGCTGCGGGAGCTGGTCGCCGCGCACCCGTGGCTGTCGGTCACCCCGGCGTGCAGCGAGGAGCCGGGCTTCGACGGCGAGCAGGGTGACATCGCCGACGTGGTCGGCCGTTACGGGCCGTGGACGACGCACGACTGCTACGTCTCCGGGTCGGCCCAGATGGTCCGCTCGACCCTGCGGGTGCTGGCCGCGGACGACGTGCCGCCGCCGCACATCCGGTACGACACGTTCGGCGAGCTCTAGCGACTTTCCTCCCCCCGATCCGGGGCGCGTGCCCCTGCCCCCTGGGGCACGCGCCCCGGGCCCCCGTCCGGCCCGGGCCGTCGCCATCGCGGCGGGCCGGGCCGGTTCCACGTCGGCGGCCCACCCGTCGCCGGTGGTCAGTATCGCCAGGGGCGTCCGGTCTCGCGGTACTCCTCGACGGGCACCAGCGGCACGCCGGGCGTCATCCGGTCGACGTAGAGCAGCCCTTCCAGGTGGTCGATCTCGTGGGCGACCAGGCGGGCCATGCCGTACTCGTACGACGTGATGATCCGGCTGCCGTCCCACTGGGCGTGCTCCACGTCGACGCGCAGTGGGCGGGGCACCAGCCCGCGGTGGTCGAAGAAGGAGAGGCAGCCCTCGTACTGCTCGTCGGTATCCGGTGAGACGTCCACGATGCGGGGGTTGAGCAGCACGACGGGCTCGGCGGCCCGGTCGGGCGGCCGGACGACGGCCGCCGCGCGGTCGATGCCGAGCTGCGGGGCGGCGATCCCGACCCCCTTGCTGAACGGGTGCAGCTCGTCGAGGCGGACGAGCGCGGCGGCGAGCCGGTCGACCACGCCGCGGGCGACGGGCTCCTCGGCGGGCAGGTCGAACGGCAGTGCCGGCTGGTGCAGCAGGTCGTCGCCGCGCTGGACGACACCGGCGGCCCGCATCCGGTCGCTCGGCCGGACGCGGTCGTCGGGCGCGGGATCGTGCTCGGGCTCCGGTCGGCCCCGGAACCGCCACTGCATGCGGTAGCGCGCGTTCAGCGGCGGGTCGTCGGTCTGCCAGTCGAAGACGGCCCGGTCACCCTCGTCGTGCCGCTGCACGGGGGTGCGCAGCGGGCCCTCCTCCGCCGAGAGCGAGGTCTCCGCGCCCCACACCTGTGGGTCGAGGGTGGCCGGCAGGTCCAGGCGTACGGCGAGCTGCCGGGTGGGCAGCCGCACCGCCCGCTGGAACCAGGGGCCCCACTTCTCGGCGCCGACGCGGTACGCGTACTCGATGGTGGCCCGGTCGCCGGGGTAGAGGGGGAACCGCCGGTCGCCGTTCTCGAAGAGCAGCCAGATCTCCTTGAACGCGTCCCGGTCGTGCTTGGCCCGCCAGTGCATCGGTTCCCGCTCACCGCTGCCGTCGTCCCGGTGGGCCCGCAGTTGGAGTTCGGCGAAGGTGAGCGGGTGTTCCCGGTGGTGCCGGTTGGAGCGGCCGGGGTCGCTGGGGTAGCGGTCGACGGCCACCCGGACCAGGTAGCGGGTGACCGGTTCGGTGCCCGCGTTGTACAGCTCCCGCCGGATCACGCACCGGTAGCCCTCGTCGGTGTGGGTGAGGCTGGCCAGTTCCCGCTCGACCACCAGGCCGGTGCCGGGGGGCAACCACTGCCCGGGCTGGGGCAGTTCCCGGTGCGGGTGGCCGTTGCGGGCCTGTCGCAGGTCGTCGTACTCCCGGAAGCGCTGCCAGATCGCGCCGCTGGCCTCCAGGACGGCCTCCGCCCGGCGGGCGAAGTCCTCGGTGGGGCGGTGCCGGCGCCCTTCGACGTGGCTGACGTACGACGGGTCGAAGCCCATGAGCACGGCCAACTGTTTCTTGGACAGTCCGCGCGCGTTGCGCTGGCGGGCGAGCTCGGTGGCGAAGGAGTCGGCAGCACGATCGAGGGGTGAGGTCGTCATCGGCTTCCTCGTGGCCGGGAGTATTCAGTTTCACGTTCCGTGGCCGAGCGCACACGGATGTGGCATCTTGCCGACACTCTGCTTGACAATCCACCGATGACCGTCGATTCTCTGCCGTCCCGCGGCGGGGCCCGGCGTTTCCCCCGAGGGGCCCGGGGTAACACCGGACAGGCGCGACCAGGGGTGATGTCGACGGGCGCCGAGCCGCGGATGACGGCCGCCCGGGTGATCCAGGCCTCCCGATCACGGCGGGAACCTGCCTTCCCCACCCCGGCAGAGTGTGGTTAGGCTAGCCTTAGCTCGACGGACCGTGCGGGGGACAGGGGATGATCCAGTGACAGCGGTGATGCCGGGGCGGGACCAGGCCGCCGCGCCGCTGGCTCCGGTCACGGCCACCATGCGCGCCATGTTCGGCACCGACGACGTGCCCGGGCTCGCGCCGGGTCTGCTGGTCACCGACGAGTTCGGCTGGGCACCGGCCACCACGCTGGTCGACGGCACCCGCCTCCCCGAGTTCCTGCACGCGGCCAGCCTTCGCTGGCGGGGCACCCCGCACGCCTGCGCGGCGCTGGCCTGGAAGTCGTACAGCTACTGGACGGCCCTGCCGGCGGTGCTGGGCTGGGCGTCCGCCCGTCGGGTCCCGCTGCTCGACCCCTCCGACGTGCTCCTCCACTTCGAGGACCACCGGCCGCTGGTCACGCTGGGGCTGCGCCGGTCGACCACGGTGGCCGTGCTGCCCAGCGATCCGCTGGCCCTGTCCGGTGCTCCCGAGGTGCGGATCGTCGCCGGCGAGGCGGAGTTGCTCGGTGCGCTGCGCGCCTCCCTGCTCGACGCCCACCTCGCGCCGATGATCGCCTCGATCCAGGCCGAGGTGCGGGTCGGCACGCGTACGCTGCTCGGCTCGGTGGCCTCGGGCATGGCGCACGCGATCCTCCGCGCCGCCGACGCGCTGCCCGGCTCGTCGGTGGAGAGCATCGACACGCTGCTCCGCGCCCTCGACCTGCGGGACCTGGTCGAGCTGGAGCCGGGGCCGACCGGCGAGCCGACGGTGCAGCGGCGCACCTGCTGCCTCGCCTTCACGCTGCCCCAGCCAAAGGTCTGTCAGGGCTGCTGCGTCCGGCAGGGCTGACCGCCGGCTCGCCGCCGATCCAGTCAGTCGGTCAGCGACCGGACGTCCCAGACCCATACCCCGCCGTCGAAGAACGGCCGGATGCCGGTCAACTCGGTCATTCCCCGACGGAGCGCGTCGGCGTGCCGGTGCGGCCCGAGGATCACCACGCCGGCCCGCCAGTAGCGCAGGTCGTCGACGGCGTTCACCCGGCTCTGCGGCGTGATCGGCGGCACCGCACCGGTACGCCGGATCGTGTCGAAGAAGCTGCTGGTCGGGCGGAACGGGGCGGAGAAGAGGGCGACCCCGCGCTCCTTCGACCGGGGCCGCGTGTCCGGCCCCAGGAAGTAGCCCCGGGCCAGCGGCATGTCCAGTCGGGTGGCGGCCGACCAGCGCAGCGGCTCGGCGTAGTTGGTGTCGGGCAGCGGCAGGGTCACCACGCTCCGCCCTCCCGACGTGTACGCACGCCAGGCGCCCGACGTCACGAACTGCGGGATCGGGTCGAAACGGGTCGCCGGTAGCGGGGTGGGCAGGATGGGCAGCAGCGCCATGGTCAGCACGGTGACCGTCGCGAAGCGGATCTGCGGGCGGGCCACCGGGTGGCGGGCGGCGAGCGCCCGGGCTTGCTCCGCGCCGTACGCGAGCAGCAGCCCGATGATCGGGGTGATGGCCAGCGCCCACCGGGTCGGCACCACCGAGTGCAGGATCGGCAGGTCCTCCAGGGGCGCCCAGAGGCTCGGGATTCCGGTCTCCCGCCCGTCGAAGATCACCTCTCGGCCGAGGCTGAGGATCGCGAAGAGCAACCCGAGCACCGTGAGGCCGAGCACCACCACGCTGCGCCGCAGCCACCAGACCAGCGCGAACACCAGCACGACGAGCGCCCAGCCGAAGAAGCTGTTCTCCTCGGTCGGGTTCTTCGCCAGGTGCTCGGCGGTCCGCGGGTTGCCGGCCAGCGACTCCCGCGAGTACGCCACGAACGACGCCAGGTCGCTGGAGTAGCCGCGGATCAGCCGGGACAGCCCCTGGTAGGCCCCCGGCCCGAAGAACTGCACGTAGAGCGGGTACGCGAGCAGCACGAACGCGACGGCGGCGGCGACGCCCAGCCCGGCGAGGAAGGTACGCGCGTGCCGCCGGGTCTCCCGCCGGCCGATGGCGAGCGCCGCCACCACCACGCCCAGCCCGATCGCGGTCATCAGCAGGATCTCCAGGTTCAGGAACGCCTGCCAGACGATCACCAGGGCGAGCAGGACGCCGTTGCGCAGCCACCGACCCGGCTCGACGAGCCGCAGCGTCCGCCAGATGATCAGGGGAACCACGAACTGGGACACGATGTTCGGATGGGCGTTGGCGTGCGACACCATCGCCGGCCCGAAGGCGCAGAAGGCGGCCCCCAGCCACGCCGGCCCCCGGGAGCGGACCAGCACCCGGGAGAGAAGGAAATACCAGGCCACGCCGGTGGCGATCATCCCGAAGGTGAGAAAGAGCAGAAAGGAGGTACGCGGCCCGAACAAGAGCGTGACCGGCGTCATTGGCAGAGAAACGGATAATACGGACGTATTCGCCATCAGATTGACGCCGTCCGGCACATTCATCTGATCCGAGGTGAATGGATAGGCGAAATGCGTGAGCACCCGGGCACCGTGCGCCATCATCCATTCGAACTGCGACTGATCGGACCGGTTGTCCCGTACCCCGTTGCGGGGGTCCAGCCAGAGGCGTGCGGTGACCCAGAAACCGAGCGCCACGAAGCTCAGCACGGCCAAAGCATCGACCTGTCGCCCGCGACGTGAGCCGTCCCGGTCGGGCCCGCCCTCCGGCGCCCCGTACCGGGACGCGCCGGCGGGTAGGTCCGATTCAGGAGTAGTCATAACAATTCGCAGCGTAGTCAGCGTATGGCACCCACGTGACATGTTTCGGGGTACTGCCGTACCATGTGCCGGGTTCGCTGACCGCCGATCACGTGCCGCCCCCGACCGCTTTTCGGCCATCACCCCGATTCTTCTGCCATCCGCGCGGATGATTCACTCTGTCGGTCCAGGCGCGGGTCTGACTTCATACCGTGAGGAATCGACGCATGGCAGAAATCACTGGGGATCAGCGCGTCCAGTCGGAGGTTCTGGAAGGCCTCGCCACCGCGGTCAACCACCGCCGGTGGTTCGTGGAGCTGGCCGTGCCCTACCTCGGCGACAACCCCATCGAGATCGGCAGCGGGCTGGGCGACTACGCGCTGGAGTGGGCCGAGCGCCTGCCCCGCTTCACGGCCACCGAGGCGGACCCGGACCGGCTGCTCCAGCTCAAGGAGCGGCTCATCGACCACGCCGGCATCGAGGTCCGGCAGATGCTGCTGCCGCACTCGGAGCGGGGCGACTACAGCGCCGCGGTGTCGTACAACGTGCTGGAGCACATCGACGACCACGTGGGTGCGCTGCGCAGCATGCGAGACCTGGTCCGACCGGGCGGCGCCGTGATCATCATCGTGCCGGCGTTCCAGTTCGCGATGAGCCCGGCCGACATCGCCACCGGCCACGTACGCCGCTACACGAAGCGGACCCTCGCCGCGGCGATGACCGAGGCCGGGCTGACGGTGGAGACGATCCACTACGCGAACGCGCTCGGCCTGCTGGGCTACTTCATGGCGACCAAGGTCTTCCGGCTGATGCCGAAGGAGGGCCCGATGGTCAAGATCTACGACACGCTCGTCCTGCCGGCCACGAAGGCCGCCGAGCAGCTGGTCCGCCCACCGTTCGGCCAGTCCGTCTTCGCCGTGGCCCGAGTCCCCGCCTAACCCTCCCGCCGCCCTCCCGCCGGCCCCGGCCCCCCGGCCCGCCGGCTCCCCGGCCCCGCCGGCCCGCCGGCACCCCGGCTCCCCGGCCCCGCCGGCCCGCCGGCGATCTTGCAGTTTGTGCCCCCGGCTTGCGGCCTTTGCCCGTTTCTTGAGGGCACAAACTGCAAGATCGCGGGAAGCGGGGCGGCGGGCGGCGGGGTGGTGGGCGGCGAGGGCGGGGGGTTACTCCTTGATTTGGTAGGTGGGGCGGATGACTGCTCGGGCCAGGGTGTGGAAGGTCAGGTTGAAGCCGACGTAGGCGGGGCTGGCGTCCGGGGTGACGTCGAGACGGTCGACGTCCAGGGCGTGCACCGCGAAGACGTACCGGTGCGGCCGGTCCCCGGCCGGCGGAGCGGCGCCGCCGTAGCTCTGCTCGCCGTAGTCGTTGCGGACGGAGAACGCCCCACCCAGGTCGGCGCCCGCACCGCCGCCCGCGCCCGTGGGCAGCTGGGTGACCCCGGCCGGCACGTTGACCAGCACCCAGTGCCAGAAGCCGCTGCCGGTGGGGGCGTCCGGGTCGTAGCAGGTCACGGTGAAGCTGCGGGTCTCGGCCGGGAAGTCCGACCAGGTGAGCTGCGGGGAGATGTTCTCGCCGCCGACGCTGCCGTGCGCGTGCCGCACGTCCATCGGCTCGCCGTTCTGCACGTCGTCGCTGGTCAGCGTGAACGACGGCACGGTCGGCAGCAGCTCGTACGGGTCCGGGGGGATGGGGCGTTCGAGGGTCATCGGTACGCGTGTCCTTCCAGGTTCGCGCAGAGTTTCTTCGCCCTTCTTACCCTGCGAGGCACCGGTAATCGACCGGAAGCGCCAGGTGTCACCGAGCCGTTCGTCTCAGTCCGTCCGCCCGTCATTTCACTACCTTTGACGGCAGGCGACCATCCGGGGAGAGACCTTCTTGACCAGAATCTGGCGCGACTTCCTCGCCGCCCTGGTGAGCGCGTTCCGGCACCGCCCGGACGCCGTGGTCACCGAGGAGCGCCGACGCGCCGTGCAGCGACTGGCCGAGGAGACCATCCGGGAGCACCGGCGGGCCACCGACCCGCCGGACTGATCGGCTCGGCTCCCGTGAAGTCGGGGCGTCGAGGAGCCCGGGCACCCCGGCTTCGGGAAGATCGGGTGGATCAGGCGGCACCTGGCGTGTTCGCTACCCGCGTGGCGGAGGGTGTGGGATTCGAACCCACGAAGACATCGCTGCCTTACCGGTTTTCAAGACCAGCGCCATCGGCCACTAGGCGAACCCTCCCGGGTCGCGACCCGGAGGACGCGACCGTGCCTAGTCTGCCATGACGCGCGGCCGGGCGAGTGAGGGCCGCTCCCCGATCGAGGTGGGCGGCGACCGGTCCTCAGCGGCCGGGAGCGCGCTGACCACGGCGATCAGCATCGTCGCCGCTCCACAGTGGCCTCCTGATCGCTCGGCGGCTGAGCCGAGGACCGACCGACAGCGCCGGCAACAGCAGCGGAGCCGGCGATGCGGCTACGCGGCGAGCGACGCCTTGGCGACGTCGATGGCGTCGAGCAGCTCCTCGTGGTGCGGGAACCCCTCCTCGACGACGGCGAGGTCCACCCCGCACTCGCGCTGCCGCGTCCGCAGCAGCGTCTCCTCCACCGGGGCCTCCGGGAAGGCCAGCGGGTCGAGCCCGGGAACCCGGTCGACGTCCTCGGCCAGGAGCCACGTGTTCTGCTCGTCGCAGCGGACCACCCCGGCGGCGATCCCCCTGGTCCACTGGTCGAAGAGCACCGCCAGGCTGGTGGCGGCCCGGACCGTCTGCCAGACGTCCGTACCGATCTCGTAGCGCCAGATCTCGCCCTCGCGCTCGCCCGCGAGGACGAACGTGTAGAGCAGGAAGTCGAAGTGGAACAACGGTAGTTGCCACCGCCAGGGGAACGGCGTGCCGATGGACAGGCTCAGGTAGTCGAGCGCGTCTCCGTCCTCCGGCCAGGGCATCCGCCAGCCGGCGTTGGGCAGCAACCGCTGCTCCGGCCACCGCTGCGCCTGCAGCCAGGTCAACTGCTCCGCCACGTGGTCGACGCCGAAGATCCGGAGAACCTGGTCCGGCGGCCGCCCGGCCGGTGCCTCGCCCTGGTCCGGCCAGTCCAGGCCGGCGGCCGTCGCCGCGGCACGGTACGCCCGGACGGCGTCGCGCAGCACGTGCAGGTCATCGAGCATCGGGAGGCTCCTCGGCCAGGCGGTCCGGCACGACGGCGAGCGGCCGGAAGGACGGGGCACGCACAGGCTAGGGGGTGAACCGGGGCCCCGGGTGCCGGGGCGGACGGATCGGGTAAGACTGGGACATGCGAGCGATCACCGTTCCGAAGCCCGGTGGACCCGACGCGCTGGTGTGGGCCGACGTGCCCGACCCGGAGCCCGGGCCTGGTGAGGTGCTGGTGGAGGTGCGGGCCAGCGCGGTGAATCGGGCGGACCTGCTGCAACGGCAGGGTCTCTACCCGCCGCCGGCGGGCGCGCCCGCGTACCCCGGCTTGGAGTGCTCCGGCGTGGTCGGCGCGGTCGGTCCGGGGGTGACCGGCTGGGAGGTCGGCCAGGAGGTGTGCGCGCTGCTGTCCGGCGGCGGGTACGCCGAGCGGGTGGCGGTGCCCGCCGGGCAGCTGCTGCCGGTGCCGGCCGGCGTCGACGTGGTCGACGCGGCGGCGCTGCCGGAGGTGGCCTGCACCGTCTGGTCGAACGTGGTGCGGCTGGCCGGGCTGCGGGCCGGCGAGACGCTCCTGGTGCACGGCGGCGGCAGCGGGATCGGCACGTTCGCGATCCAACTCGGGGCGGCGTTGGGCGCCACGGTGCTGACGACCGCGCGGGCGGGCAAGCACGACCGGCTGCGTGAGCTGGGTGCGGCGTACGCGATCGACTACCGCGAGCAGGACTTCGTGGCGGAGGTGCGGCGGCGTACGGACGGCCGGGGCGCGGACGTCATCCTCGACATCATGGGCGCCTCCTACCTGGACCGGAACGTGACCGCGCTGGCGACCGGCGGGCGGCTGGTGGTGATCGGGATGCAGGGCGGACGCAAGGCCGAGCTGGACCTCGGCGCGTTGCTGACGAAGCGGGCCACGGTGGCGGCGACCGCGCTGCGGTCCCGGCCGCCGGAGGAGAAGGCGGAGATCGTCCGGGGCGTGTGGGACGAGGTGTGGCCGCTCATCGAGGCGGGGAAGATCCGGCCGGTGGTGGACCATCGACTGCCGATGGCGGAGGCGGCGACGGCCCACCGGATGGTCGAGGGCGACCACGTCGGCAAGGTGCTGCTCACGACGCGATGACGGCCGCCTCGTGGTCGCCGTCCGACGCCGGCGAGCCGTCCGACGCCGGCGAGCCGTCCGACGCCGGCGAGCCGTCCGACGCCGGCGAGCCGTCCGACGGCGCCGAGCCGTCCGACGCCGGCGAGCCGTCGGGCGGCGCCGAGCCGTCGGGGCGGGGCAGCATCAGCCGGGGCCCCGCCCCCTCGCCGCCGAGCGTGTCGCCCGGGTTGTAGAGCGTGCAGCGCTGCAACGACAGGCAGCCGCAGCCGATGCAGCTGTCCAGGTCGTCGCGGAGTTTGGTCATCAGCCGGATCCGCTCGTCCAACCGCTCCCGCCAGGTCGCCGAGAGGCGGGCCCAGTCGGCGGCGGTCGGCGTGCGGGACGCGGGCAGCGAGTCGAGCGCCGTGCGGATCTCCTCGAGCGAGACACCGACCTGCTGGGAGATCCGGATGAACGCCACCCGGCGCAGCTCGGTGCGGGGGTAGCGGCGCTGGTTGCCGCCGGTGCGCTCGGCCCGGATCAGGCCGAGCCGCTCGTAGTAGCGCAGCGCCGACGGGGCCACCCCGCTGCGGGCCGAGAGCTGGCCGATGGTGATGGATTCGTGCACGCTGTCACCTTGAGTTGAAGTGGACTTCAACTTGCAGGCTAACCGCATGACCACCACCACCGCCAACACCACCCGGACGGGGCCAGGGTCGCCCGCCGCCGTCGGGACGACCCTGCCGGCTCCGGTCGCGACAGCCCTCGACCGGGTACGCGCCGGGCGCGAGTTCGGCGCCAACGTCTACTCCACCGTCGACGTGCTCTGGGTGCTCTACGACCGGATCCTCCGGATCACCCCCGCCACCGTCGACGATCCCGACCGGGACCGGTTCCTGCTCTCCAAGGGTCACGCGGTCGCCGGCTACTACGCCGTGCTCGCCGCGAAGGGGTTCATCCCCCACGGCTGGCTGGACGACCAGGGCGGCCCGGGCAGCCGGCTCGGCGACCACCCGGACCGGACGCTGGTGCCCGGGGTCGAGATCGGCTCCGGCTCGCTCGGCCACGGGCTCGGGCTCGGCATCGGCATCGCCCTCGGGCTACGCGCCCAGGGCCTGCTCACCCCGCGCGTGTACGTGCTGATCGGCGACGCGGAGCTGGACGAGGGCTCCAACCACGAGGCGATCGCGTACGCGGGCGCCACCGGTCTCGACAACCTGACCGTCGTGGTGGTCGACAACCACTCGGCCACACACGGCTGGACCGGCGGCGCGGCGGCCTGCTTCGCGGTCAACGGCTGGACGGCCGAGACCGTCGACGGGCGGGACCACGAGGCCCTGCACCGGGCCCTGACCGGGCACGACGGCCACCGACCGCACGTCGTCGTCGCGGTCGTCGACGGGGAGGTGTGACCGTGCGGGAGACGTTCGTCGACACCGCGACCTACCTGCTCGCCGAGGACCCGCGGCTCGCGCTGGTGCTCGCCGACATCTCGGCGGCCGCCTTCGCGCCGGCCGCGGGGCGACACCCCGACCGGGTGGTGAACGTGGGTATCCGGGAGCAGTTGATGGTGGGCGTTGCCGGTGGGCTGGCGCTCAGCGGGCTCCGACCGATCGTGCACAGTTACGCGCCGTTCCTGGTGGAGCGCGCGTACGAGCAGCTGAAGCTGGACCTGGACCACCAGGGCGTGAGCGCGGTGCTGGTCAGCGTCGGCGCGTCGTACGACCGCGCGGCGGCCGGCCGGACGCACCTGTCACCGGCCGACGTGTCGTTGATCGACACGTTGCACGACTGGACGGTGTACGTGCCCGGGCATCCCGACGAGGTCGCGGGGCTGCTGCGCGACGCGGTGGCCGGCGACGGGTCGGCGTACGTCCGGCTGTCGACCCAGCGGAACGACCGGCCGTGGGGCGGCGACGGGGCGCTCACCGTGGTCCGGGACGCCGGACCGGGCGCACCGCTGCTGGTGGCGGTGGGGCCGGTGCGGGACGCGGCGGTGGCGGCGGTGGCCGACCTGCCGGTGACGGTGGCGTACACCCACCGGCCGCGCCCGTTCGACATCGCGGGGCTGCGGGCGCTGGCGGGCGCCGAGGTGATCTTGGTCGAGCCCTACCTGGCCGGCACGTCGAGCCGGGTGGTGTCGGCGGCGCTGGCCGACCGGCCGCACCGGCTGCTGGCCCTGGGGGTGGGGCGAGCGGATCTGCGCCGCTACGGCGCGCCCGAGGACCACGCCCGGTGGCACGGGCTGGACGCCGCCGGCCTGCGCCGGTCGGTCGTCGACTTCCTGGAGTCGGTGCCGGTGAACGCCGGCTGAGCGGCGGCCGGATCGCTGGGGGTGCCGGGCCTCAGCGGGCCGGCACGGCGGGACGGCGGCGGGTGCGCTCCCGGCCGAGGATCCAGATCGCCTCGACGCCGTCCTTCCAGGTGATCTTCTTGCCCTCTTCCCGGTTGCGGGCGCGGTAGCTGATCGGCACCTCGTAGGGGCGGATCCGACGGCGCAGCAGCTTGCCGGTCACCTCGGCCTCCATGCCGAAGCCCCGGGAGCGGATGTCGAGCGAGCGGTAGAGCGCCACCGGCATCAGCTTGAAGCAGGTCTCCAGGTCGCCGATGTAGGAGTTGAACAGGACGTTCGCCGCCATCGTGACGCCCTTGTTGCCCATCACGTACCAGAAGCTGTAGGCGCTGTGGCTGCCGAAGGTGCGATTGCCGTAGACCACCGTCGCGCGACCGTCGAGCACCGGGTCGAGCAGCTTGGGAATGTCCTGCGGGTCGTACTCCAGGTCGGCGTCGAGGATGACCATGTACTCACCCTCGGCATTGTCCACCGCCGTCTTGATGGCCGCGCCCTTGCCGGCGTTGCGCGGGTGGTTGATCACCCGCAGTCGCTGGTCGTCGGCCCGGTCGAGGATTTCGGCGGTGCCGTCACGACTGCCGTCGTCGACGACCACCAATTCGATCTCGCACGGGTAATCGACCGCCAATGCCTGCTTGAGGGCATCCGCGATGCGTTCTTCCTCGTTGTAGACCGGCATGAGGATCGAGAGCTTCACGGGATTCTCCACGGTGGCGGGCAATATATCTGGCCTAGCCTAGCCTGGCTGGTCAGCGCGGTGGTGGCCGCCACCGTAGGGCATCCGGCGTGGCGAATCCAGTCCGATGGTGTTTACTTCCCGCCATGTCGGCAGCCGGCTCCCTTCTCGTGGTGGCGCCCGTCGCCGCGATGCTCCTGCTCATCGTCGCCACCCGGCCGGTCGGCGACGCGGTGGTGGCGCCGCTACGGCTCGCCGTGGTGCGGGCGGCGCTCGTCACGGGGAGTTTCGCGGTGCTCACCGTGGAGCTGCTCGGTGCGTTGCGAGCCCTGACTCCACCCGCGTTCGCCGGCGCCTGGCTGCTCTTCCTGGTCGCCGCAGCGGCTGCGGCCGGCTGGCGCCGCCGCCGGGACGCCGCCCGCCGCGCTGACGGGATCGCCGCCACCCCCCGCCCCGCTCTGGTCGGGGCGACCCCCGCGGCGACGCCGGTGGACGCCCCGGACCCGGCCACCGTCGCGCCCACCTACGCCGCCGAGGGCCGGTATGCCCACGCCGAGTGGTCGGCCCGGCTCGCCGACCGCTGGCGTACGGCGGGACGAGTCGACCGGCTCCTCGCCGGAACGGTCGGCGGACTGGTGCTGGTGGAGCTGCTGATCGCCCTGCTGGCGGAGCCGAACAACTTCGACTCGCAGACGTACCACCTGCCCAAGGTGGAGCACTGGGTCGCCCAGGGCGCCCTGGAGTTCTGGCCGACCGCGATCCACCGGCAGGTCACCATTCCGCCCGGCGCCGAATACCTGCTGCTGCACCTGCGCCTGCTCACCGGCGGCGACCGACTACACAACCTGGTGCAGTGGGCGGCCGGGGTGGGCTGCCTGCTCCTGGCCGCCCGGATCGCCGCGCAGCTCGGCGGCGGTCGGCGGGCCCAGCTGCTCACCGCGTTCGTGCTGGCCACCACGCCGATGGTGGCGCTCCAGGCGACCAGCACCCAGACCGACCTGGTGGCGGCGGCCTGGGCAGGGTGCGTCGCCACGCTGGTGCTGGACGGGCTGCGCCGGCGGACCGGGGTGGGCACGCTGCTCGGCCTCGGGGTGGCCACCGGGCTGACCGCGGTGACCAAGACCAGCGGCCTGATCGCGGTCGGTCCGCTCCTCGTGCTGTGGGGACTCGCCCAGCTGCGGCTGGCCCGCGTCGGCGGCGCGGCCGACCCGGCCGGAGCCGCCACGGCCACCGGCACCGGCCGGGTGCCGTCCGTCGGCGCCGGCCGGTCGGCGGGCTCGCCGGTCGCCGGGATCACGCGTACGGTCGGCGCCTCGGCGCTGATCCTGGTGCTCGCGGCGGTGGTGGTCGGCCCGTTCCTGGCGCGCGTCCACGCCGAGTTCGGTCACCCGCTCGGGCCGCCCCGGCTGCGTGAGTCGATCCCGATGGAGCGGCACGACCCACCGTCGGTCCTGGTCAACGCGCTGCGGATCGCGCACACCGCGTTCGACACGCCGCTGGCGCCGCTGCGTCGGGCGGCCGCTGACGCGATCATCGGCGGAGCCGGAGTGATCGGCGTCGACCCGCAGGACCGGGCGATCACGTTCGGTCGGGAACTCTTTCCGGAGCCGGCCTGGTATCCGGACGAGGACCGGGTGGCCTTCCCGCTGGCCGGATCGTTGGCCCTGCTCGGCGCGCTCTTCGCGCTGGTCCGGCCACAGCGGATCAGCGCGGGGCACGCCGGGCCGCTGCGCGCGTACGCGGTCGTGGTGGTGGCCGCCGTCCTGCTGCACACCGTGATGATCAAGTGGCAGCCGTGGGGGAACCGCCTGCTGCTCTACGCGCTCGTGCTGGCCGTGCCCCTGGCCGGGCTGTGGCTGGACGCGCTCTTCCGGCGGCACGCCACGCGCCCGGCCGGGGCGAAGACAGCGGAGACCGGTTCCGCCCCGCGCGGGCGGCGGTCGATAGCGACGCTGGCGGCGGTGACCGTGCTGGCCGGCTCCGCGCTCGCCGGGGTGCTCGCCCTGTCGTACGGCTTCCCGCGCCGGCTGGTCGGCGCGGGCTCGGTCTTCACCACCTCGGAGTGGGACACCCGGTTCCTGCGCCGACCGCAGTGGGCGGACGAGTTCCGCTGGGCCGCCGAGGCCGTCCGCGACAGCGGCGCCCGCCGGATCGGCCTGGTCGAGCAGAACGACAACTGGGAGTACCCGTGGTGGCTGCTGCTGCGCGACGCCGACGGCCGGTCGCCGGATCTGGTGGCGCTCCAGTCGGTGCTGCCCGATCGCCCTCCGGCGGATCCGTCCTCGGTGGACGCGATCGTGTGCACCGGCAGCCGGCCGGCGTGCGTGAAGCTGGTGCCGGCGGGGTGGCGGGTCGAGTACCGCGGCTACGTCGGATACGCGCTGCCGCCCGGATAGTCCGAAGGGTGCCGCTCGGCACCCGCGCAAGGATCGCGAGGCTCGAACCCGGAGGGAGCGGCCGGACCCGGGCGGGTACGGCCACTCCCTCCGCGCGTCAGCCCGCTACTTCTGCCGAGGGATCACGATCAGGCGGGCCGTCGCCGTGTCGCCGTCCTTGGCGCCGGCGACACCCAGCGTCGTGCCCACCTTCACCTCACTGGGCTGCACCGACGTGCGCCGCTCGACCACCCGCAGGTCGTCGCCGAACCGCCAGGTCAGGCTGAACCCGTCGGTGGACTTCACCGTCACCGAGTCGCCGTCGACCGCGGTCACTACGCCGCGCTGCACGACCACCGTCTTCGAACCACCGTCCCGGGTCTGCACCACCGCCTCGCCGTGCATGGTGTTCTTTCGCAGCAGCACCCGGGCCTTGTGGCGCTTGCGCAGCTCCTCGGCGCGCTCACGCCGCGGCTTGTCGGCGCCGGCCGTGGGCGTGGGCGTGGGCGACGTGGCGGTGGCGACCTCCACCACGTCCAGGTCGTCGGCGTCGAAGCCCATCGCGGTGAGCGCCTGGCCCTCGGCGCCCATCGCCGCGGCGACCTCCACCGCGGCCTCGCCCGTCGGCTGCCCCGCCCGCTCGGCCACACCGCAGCCGCTCACACCGAGCGTGACCGCCGCCAGCAGCGCCGTCCCGGCCACGAATCCCCACCGTGCCATGACTCTCCTCCCGTCGACCGGTACTCCCCGCCCCCCGCGGAGGCAGGGCCCTCGATGTGCCCAGGCTCTCCCACCCGCACGAGCGGAAGGTCAGGCCGATGTTCGGGCCAGGTAAGGATCCGGGGGCAGCCGGACGGTGAACGCCGCCCCGCCCTCGGGGGCGTGCCCGGCCACGATCTCGCCACCGAGACGACGGACCAGACCGGCGGCGAGCGCGAGCCCGAGACCGCTGCCCACCTTGCGCACCCCGCGGTACCGCTGGTGCAGCGCGCCGCGTTCGAACGCCACCGCCAGGTCGTCGTCGGTGAAGCCCGGCCCGCCGTCCCGCACCTCGACGATCCCACCGGCCGTCGGGCCCGGGCCCGCCGGCCGGACCGCGAGCACCACCGGCGCCCCCGGCGGTACGACCCGCAGCGCGTTCTCCAACAACCCGTCGACCACCTGCCGGATCCGGCCCGGATCGGTGTACGCCGGCACCGGGCCGACCGGAGCCTCGACCCGGAACGCGACGCCCACCGCGGCGCACCGTCCGCTCCAGGTGCGCTCGACGTCGGCGGCCAGCCCGGTCAGGTCGACGGCCACCGGCTCCAGCGGAAAGTCCGCCGCCTCCAGCCGCGCCAACGCCAGCAGGTCGCTGACCAGCCGGTCCAGGTGCTCGGCCTCCGCCAGCACCGTACGGCCCGTCCCGGCCACCTCGTCCGGCCCGATCACCCCGTCGGCCAGCGCCTCCGCGTAACCCCGGATCGCCGTCAACGGGGTGCGCAGCTCGTGCGAGACGGAGAGCAGGAACTCCCGCTGCCGTCCCTCACTGGTGGACAGCGCGGTAGCCAGCCCGTTCAACGCCTCGGCCAGGTCGGCGACCTCGTCCGGCGGTTCGACCGGCACCCGGACCGCCCGGTCGCCGGCCCGCAGCCGGGCCGCCGCGCTCGCGGCGGTGCGGATCGGCCGGGCCAGCCGGCGGGCGAGCAGGAGCCCGGCGACCACACCGGCGGCCAACCCGGCGACCAGCGGCGCCCAGAGACTCAGCAACACCTGTCGCCAGACGCCGGTGGCGAGCGGCCGGGCCAGCACCACCCCGTTGCCGCCCGGCAGGGCACGGCCCTCGACCAGCGCCCGCCGTCCGTCCACCAGCCGTCGGGCGGAGACGTTGCGCCCCTCGGCGACCCGCTGCACGACCCGCGGCGGCAGACCCGACCGGTCGACCGCGCCACCCCGGATCAGGTACGCGTCGATGCCCTGGGCCCGCAGCTGCCGGATGAGCCGCTCCTCGTCCGCACTCCCGCCCCGGTCGACGCGGGTCCGCAGCACCTCGGCGGCGAGGCGGGCCTGCGCGGCCAGCGCCTCCTGGTCCCGCCGTTCCACGCCACGCAACCCCACGGGCACCGCGACGATCGCGGTGACCAGGACGGACACCAGCGCCACCGCGCAGGTGACCAGCACCGCCCGGGCGGTCAGCGTCCGGCCGAGCCGGGACCGGGACACGGTCGGCGGCGGGGTGCCGAGCACCGGCAGGGCGACGGTGGGCTCACGCATCGGCCGCGTACCCGACGCCGCGGTGGGTCCGGATCACGCTGGCCGCGCCGAGCTTCGCGCGTACCTGCGCCACGTGCACGTCGACGGTCCGGGTGCCGGCGTGGGCCGCGTAGCCCCAGACGCCGGCCAGCAGCTCCTCCCGGGTGAAGACCCGGCCGGGGCGGGCCATCAGGTGGGCGAGCAGGTCGAACTCGGTCGAGGTGAGCTGCACCGGGTGACCGGCGGCGGTCACCGTCCGGCGCGCCGGGTCGAGCGTCACCGCGCCGAGGACCCGGGGGCGGCCCAGCTCGTCCGGCGGCCCCGCCGTGCGCCGCAGCACCGCCCGCACCCGGGCCACCAGTTCGCGCGGGCTGAACGGCTTGGTCACGTAGTCGTCGGCGCCCAACTCCAGGCCGACGATCCGGTCCACCTCGTCGTCGCGCGCGGTGAGGAAGATGACCGGCGTCCAGTCGCCGTCCTCGCGCAGCCGGCGGCAGACCTCGGTGCCGGGCAGGCCGGGGAGCGCGATGTCCAGCACGCACGCCACCGGGCGCAGCCGCCGGGCGGCGGCCAGGCCCGCGGTGCCGTCCCGTTCCAGGTGTACGCCGAAGCCGTCCCGGCTCAGGTAGAGCCGGACCAGGTCGGCGATCGCCGGCTCGTCCTCGACCACGAGGACGAGCCCGCGGTTCGGTGGCTCGACGGTCACCGGCCCATGATTGCCGACGGGACGGCCCGGGTGCCGGTCCGGTGATGTTCGGATTCGGTAAAGGCCGCGCTCAGCGGACGGCCTCGGAGGCGTAGCCGCCGGGGCGGCGGCTCAGCGGACGACGGCCGGGCGGAACGTGGCGGGCCGGGCGCCGGCCGGCGGCTCGCCGATCGTGGCGACGATCCGCTCCTTGGCCGCGCGCAGGCGGGTGCGGAAGGCGTGGTTGAGCAGCGCGTCGAGCTGCCACACCTGCTTCGGGTGAGTGGTCCGGATCAGGAACCGCTCGCGGACACCGTCGATGGCGGTGGCCGCCAGCTCGACGGAGTGCAGCCGCGGGTCGGGGCTCCAGGTGACGTTGCTCAGCTCGCGCAGCTCGGTGTTGAGGTGCAGCCGGAGCCGGTGCAGCACCCGCGTCTGCTGGGTGACCACGAGCCGACGGTGGGTGAGCAGGAGCAGGTACTCGCCGCCGACCGGACGGTCGGGACGGCTGCACCGGGTGACCAGGATCGTGGCGTCGCCCGAGCCGACACAGCGGCGGAACACGGGCATGTGCCGGCTGACGGTCTGGACCGCCAGACCGGCCTCGGCGGCGGCCGGAAGGAACGTTCGGGAGAAGACGTCCATGCCCTGCCCAACGACCTCCGGACGGGGGTGACGTGGGTCACGCCGGGATTTTGCAACTTCCACGCCCACGGTCGCACCGGATGTGCGACGCGGCGGGACCGCAGGTCGGCGCCTGGGTGCGCGCCGTCGGGCCGGTGGAGCGGGGACGCGGTGGGCAGTGGCGCGGTGGCGAACTCAGCCGCCGACCAGCTCGGCCAGCCAGCCGGGCACCGCCTCCGCGTACTCCGCCCGGGCCGGGTCGGTGGTGTCCAGGGCTCGCCGCCAGGACAGTGACCGGCTGACGGTGGTGAGGGGGACGGCGAGGTCGGCGGCCTCGGCGAGCGTCCGGCGGTCGTGCCGGTCGGTCCACGGCTCCAGGTACGCGTCCCGCAGCCGGGTCAGCGCGGGATCACCCGCCTCCAGCTGGAAGCCGTAACCGACCGAGCGCAGGGTCACCAGCAGGGTGCCGAACGGGTGCGCGACCGACGCGTCACCCCAGTCGAAGAAGCGGTAGCCGGCCGGACCGGCGAAGACGTTCCCGTCGTGCAGGTCGTCGTGCTGGATCGTGGCGGGGATGGCGAGCTCGGCCAGCCGTCGGCACCGCTGCGCGTACGCGGGCAGCTCCGCGCGCAGCCGCCCGTACGCCTCGGGGCTCAGCCCGGCGGCCGCGCCGACGCGAAGCGACTCCTCGTCGTCGAGGAGGTCGGCGAGGAGCGTCGGCAGCCGTTCGGGGCGGTGGTCCGGGACGCCCAGGTCGAGCAGGTGGTCGACCCGGGGCGCGGTGGCCCGCTGGAGTGCGGCGTACTCGGGGAGGAGCCGCTCCCAGTGGGTCAGGTCCCGGTGCCGACCGAGCAGGTCGCGGAGCGACTCCCCGCCGTCGGGCAGCAGCGACCAGCCCCGGGCGGCGTCCAGCGCGATCGGCTCCAGCACCCGGCCGGGGGCCAGCTCCGCCAGCGCCCCGAGCAGCGCCGCCTCGTGGCGGGTGCCCGGGTTGTTCGCCTTGAACCACACCGGCCCGGCGTCGGTGGGCACCTGCCACACCAGCGACCAGGGTCGGATCCGGGCCTCGACCGGCCCGGTCACCCGGCGTCCCGACGCGGCCAATCGCGTCTCGATCCAGGCGTGGGCCTCGTCCTGCCAGCGGGGGTCGGCCCAGGCCGGCCGGTCTTCTCCGGAGGTCGTCACCGGACGGAGATTAGGGGCCGGTCGCGGCGAGGGCCAGACCTTTTCGCGCGTGCCGGACGGTTCAGAGCAGCTCGACGATGGTGGCGTTGGCCATGCCGCCGCCCTCGCACATCGTCTGCAGTCCGTAGCGGATGCCGTTGTCCCGCATGTGCTGGAGCATCGTGGTCATGATCCGCGCTCCGGAGCCGCCGAGCGGGTGTCCGAGGGCGATCGCACCGCCCCGCGGGTTGAGCCGCTCCGGGTCCGCCTCGGTCTCGGCCAGCCACGCCAGCGGCACCGGGGCGAAGGCCTCGTTCACCTCGTACACCCCGATCTCCTCGATGCCCAGCCCCGCGCGGCGCAGCGCCTTCGCGGTGGCCGGAATGGGGGCGGTGAGCATGGTGACCGGGTCGTCGGCGGCGACCACCGCGGTGTGGATCCGGGCGAGCGGCCGCAGCCCGTGGCGGCTGGCCCAGTCGGAGGTGGTCACCGCGAGCGCGGCGGCACCGTCGGAGATCTGCGACGCCGACCCGGCGGTGACCACGCCGTCGGCGCGGAACGGGGTGGCCAGCTCGCCCAACTTCGCCAGGGAGGTGTCCCGACGGATGCCCTCGTCGGCCGCGAACTTGCCGCCGTCGGCCAGCACGACCGGCGCGAGCTCCGGGTCGAACGCGCCGGCGTCCTGCGCCGCCGCCGCCTTCTCGTGGCTGGCCAGCGCGAACTCGTCGAGCTGGGTGCGGGAGAACCGCCACCGCTCGGCGATCAACTCCGCTCCGACGCCCTGGTTGAACGGGAGCGGCGAGTCCTCGGCGAAGCCCTCCACGCCCCGGTAGCGGTCGCGGATCTGGTCGCTGAACGGCATGCCGCCGGCGACGCTGGAGCCCATCGGCACCCGGGTCATCGACTCGACCCCGCCGGCGACCACCAGGTCGGCCTGTCCGGACAGAACGGTGGCGGCGGCGAAGTGCAGAGCCTGCTGGCTGGAGCCGCACTGCCGGTCGAGCGTCGTGCCGGGCACCGACTCCGGCCAGCCGGCCGCGAGGACACCGTTGCGGGCGATGTTCCACGACTGCTCGCCGACCTGTGACACGCAGCCCCAGAACACGTCGTCGACCTGGGTGGGGTCGATGCCGGTGCGCTCGGCGAGCGCGCGCAGCACGTGGGCCGACAGGTCGACCGGGTGCACGCCGGCCAGGCTGCCCTTGCGCCGACCCACCGGGGTGCGTACGGCGCCGACGATAACCGCGTCACTCATCTTTACTCCCCGGTAACTTGGGCTGCCCCGATAGTACGTCGTCCCGCGACCGCCCGTCGGCCCCGACCCGGCGCGGGCGGCGCGTCCGCTGGCATGCTGGACGGGTGGATGAGGCGTCCCCTTCGAGCCAGTGGCGGGTGCCGGCGGGTCTACCGGTGGCGAAGCTCGTCGCCGGAGCGTTGCTGCTGGCCCTGGGCCTGCTCTTCGCCGACGGTGATCCGGTCCGGCTGGCCCTCGCCGGCCTCGCCGCGGCCGGGCTGCTCGGCTGGGCCCTACGCGACCTGATCGCCCCGGTCCGGTTGACGCTGGACGACAGCGGCGTCACCGTCGTCCGCGGATTCGCCGGCCGGCGGCACCTGCCCTGGTCCGCGATCGAGGCGATCACCGTGGACCGTCGACCGCGGCTCGGGCTGACCACCGAGACCCTTGAGATCGACGCGGGCGAGTCGCTGCACCTGTTCGGCCGGTACGACCTGGACGCCCCACCCGCCGAGGTGGCCACGACGCTGCGAGCCGCCCGTCGCGCGGCCGACGCCTGACCGCGGTGACGGGAGGCGGGGCGGCACGGGGGCGGGGCGCGGGCGGCGCCGCTCGCCTCAGCCGGCGAGGAGCTGCGCGGTCCGGATCAGCGCCAGGCCGATCAGCGCCACCAGGATGATCACGCCGCCGGCGAGCTGCACCAGCGAGCGGTGGGACCGGGGGGCGTACGCCAGCACCAGGGACATCAGCCCACCGACCACCAGGCCGCCCAGGTGCCCCGCGACGGAGATGCTGGGCACGGTGAACGTCAGCACCAGGTTGATCACGAGGATCGGCAGGATCGACGAGGTGTCCCGGCCGAGCCTCCGCATGATAACGAAGATCGCGGCGAAGAGCCCGAAGATGGCCGTCGATGCGCCGGCGGACGCCGAGTTCTGCGCGCTGAAGAGGTAGGCCGCGACGTTGCCGCCGAGACCGGCGAGCAGGTAGAGGCCCAGGAAGCGCAGCGGACCGAGGGTCGCCTCCAGCGACCGGCCCAGCACCCAGAGCGCCCACATGTTGAGCAGCAGGTGGAGAAGGCCGTAGTGCAGGAACATCGCGGTGATCAGCCGGTACCACTGGCCGTCCGCGACACCGCCCACCGTGCCGTCGGGGAAGATCGCCAGCCCGATCACCGAACCCCAGTCGGTGAGGGGGGTGTTGCCGCCGAGCAGGCCGCCGAAGCCGGACCCGCCGACCGCCGCGTCCCCACCCCGGTCGGAGGCGATGGAGAGGACCATGAGCAGCACGTTCAACCCGATCAGGGTCTTCGTGACGTAGCCGCGCCGGCCAGCGGCACCGCCGCCGAAGGCGGTGCGCGCCGGCCGGACACTGCGGCGTCCCTCGCTGACGCACTCCGGGCACTGGTGCCCGACCGAGGCCGCCCGCATGCAGTCCGGGCAGATCGGCCGGTCGCAGCGGGTGCAGCGGACATACGTCTCCCGGCCCGGGTGCCGGTAGCAGACGGGGGTGGTCGGCGGCGACTCGCTCACCGGCCCCGCCCTCCGGAGCGCTCAGTCATGCGAGCAAAGGTACCGCGCTGTCGCCTCAGTCAGCGCTGCCCTCGATCTCGACCCGCTCGATGACGACGTCCTGCAGCGGACGATCGCTCGGGCCGGTCGGGGTGTTGGCGATCGAGTCGACGACCTTCGCCGACTGCTCGTCCGCGACCTGACCGAAGATGGTGTGCCGGTTGTTCAGGTGCGGCGTCGGGGCGACGGTGATGAAGAACTGCGAGCCGTTGGTGCCCGGCCCGGCGTTCGCCATCGCCAGCAGGTACGGCCGGTCGAAGCGCAGCTCCGGGTGGAACTCGTCGGCGAACTTGTAGCCCGGCCCACCGCGACCGGTGCCGGTCGGGTCACCCATCTGGATCATGAAGCCGGAGATCACGCGGTGCGAGATCGTGCCGTCGTAGTACGGCCCGCTGCCCGGCTGACCGGTGCGCGGGTCGGTGTACTCGCGCTTCCCCTGGGCCAGTTCGACGAAGTTGCGGACGGTCTTCGGCGCGTGGTTGGGGAAGAGCTCCAGACGGATCGGGCCAGCGTTGGTGTGCAAGGTGGCGTAGACAGCCTCGGCCACGGGTACTCCTCACTCGTTGGTCAGTTCCATGCGGATCCTCCCATGTGCCCGATCTGGCATCGCGGAGGCATCCGAAGGTGGAGGATGACGAAGGAACAACTCCCAGGAGGTGGGACCGTGTTTGGACGGGGACGGCGAAAGTCCCAGGGGCAGCTGGCCCGGGCCGAGCTGAACCAGAGCATCAACCATCTGATGCAGGCGGCCACGTACGCCGCGAAGGGCGCCGGTGCGACCGTCGGCCCGCGGGTCCAGGCGGCCCGGGACTACGTCGGACCGACGGCGGTGAAGGTGCGTGACCGCGCCGCGACCGGCTGGGGGACGACGCTCACCTCGCTCGCACCGCTCGCCGCGGCCGCCCGCGACGGCGCCGTGCAGGCGGGTTCGATGACCAGGAAGGCGAAGTCGAGGAACATGCGGATCACGGGGAAGAAGAAGCAGTCGCGTCGACGTGGCTCGATGATGACCGGCCTGCTGGCCGCGGGCGCGGTCGCCGGGCTGGCCGGCGCCATGGCCATGCGCCGCCGCCGCGAGCAGCAGGAGTGGGCCGAGTACGACCCCACGCGGAGCCTGGAGCCGATGCGCGACGACATCGACACCATCGAGGTGCAGACCCGGTCGACGCCGGGCGGGGCCAAGATGGCCGACGCGAGCACGTCCGGAGTGGGCGGTGGCCCGGTCGCCGCCGGCAGCTCCGCGGTGACGGGCGGCGGCAGCGCGTCCACCACCTCGCCCACCACGAAGTCGAAGATCCAGCCGACCGACAAGGTCCCCTCGGTCGCCGAGGGCGCCAAGGAGGTCTCCGGCCGCCCGGCCGACGACCTCACCAAGGCGCTGGGCAAGGACACGGCTCGCACCAACGGGCGCCGCTGACCACGGCGACGGCGGAAAGCGCCGGCGAGGCGGGGTGACCCCCGCTACGCCGGCGCTTCCACGTTTCCGGGGAAACCGCCTGACGGGTCGGCGGGTCAGAGCCAGCCGTTGCGGCGGAACCAGCGGTAGAGGCCGAGCGAGATGCCGAGCATCAGGGCGAGCACGACCGGATAGCCGTACGTCATCTTGAGCTCCGGCATGTTGTCGAAGTTCATGCCGTAGATGCCGGCGATGGCGGTCCAGACCGCGGCGATGGCGGCCCAGGCGGCGATCTTGCGCATGTCGTTGTTCTGGTCGACGGTGACCTGGGCGAGCCGCGCCTGGAGGATCGAGTTCAGCAGGTCGTCGTACGAGTTGACCTGCTCGACGGTGCGGCTCAGATGGTCCTGCACGTCCCGGAAGTAGCGCCGGATCTCCTTCGGCACCTCCCGGTTGACCTGGGAGGTCAGCGTCAGCAGCGGGCGTTGCAGCGGCACCACGGCGCGCTTGAACTCCACCAGCTCGCGCTTCATCTGGTAGATCCGCTGGATCCGGCCGCTGCCGTTGCGGTCGAAGACCTGGGCCTCCAGCACGTCGAGGTCGTCCTCGATCTGGTCGGCGACCTCCAGGTAGAGGTCGACCACCCGGTCGGTGACCGCGTACGCGACGGCCCACGGGCCCTGGAGCAGCAGGTCCTGCTTGCTCTCCAGGTCGGCGCGCACGGGCGAGAGTCGGCAGGCGTCACCGTGCCGGACGCTGATCAGGAAGTGCGGGCCGATGAAGAGCATCACCTGCCCGGTCTCCACCACCTCGGAGTTCTCGGTCAGCTCGGCGTGCTCGCAGTAGCGGGCCGTACGCAGCACCAGGAAGCTGACCTCGCCGAACTGCTCCAGCTTGGGGCGCTGCTCGGCCTTGACCGCGTCCTCGACGGCGAGTTCGTGCAGCCCGTACGTCTCGGCGATGGCGGTCATCTCCGCCAGCTCCGGCTGGTGCAGCCCGAGCCAGACGAAGCCGTTCTGCTCGCGGCGGGCGGCGGCCAGCGCCTCGGCGTAGGTCCACTCGCCGGGCTGCCGCCGGCCGTCGACGTAGAGCGCGCAGTCGACCACGCCGCTGCGTCCGCCGGAGCCGGCGGGCTGCGGGGTGGGATGGGAGCCGTCGGCGTTCAGAATCCGGCTCATCGCCCGGACCGGGGCCGCCCAGGCCCGAGGCAGGACCCGTGCCCCCTGCTGCGGGGCCGTCCGCCCCTGCTGTGCCCGATCGGTCATCGCTCCCCCTCCCCGCGCTCCGCTGCGGCTTGCAGGTTACGCCGCATCGAGCGGTCACTGCCCGTGACGTTCGTCGGAGGGTGGCGCCGGGCGGGCCGGGTCGCATCGGGGGATCGAGGGGGACGACGCGGCCCACCCGGCGCCCTGTGGGGGCGGGGGATCATGCTGGTCACGCCACTCGTCGCACGGGTCTTGGCGGTACCGCCCCGGTCAGCGCCCGGGGCGCCAGCGGGGAGCTGGGGCCGTGACGTCCGCTACACGATGTGAGTAACGCTCGCAGCATTGTGGGCCGCCGGCCGCCCGGGCGGGAGTCCCGAGGCGGCCGGCATCGTCATTTTGTCGGAAACCCGACAGAGTTCTCAGCCGCGCGCGGCCTCCACCGCCTCGGCCAGCCGCCGAACCCCCTCGTCGATCTTGTCGGCGGTGACGGCGGAGAAGGCGAGCCGCAGCGCGTTCCGCCCGCCGTCCACCACGAAGTCGCTGCCCTTGACCACGGCCACGCCACGCTCGGCGGCGGCCGGGGCGACCTGGTCGGCGAGCACGTCCTCCGGGAACTCCACCCACAGGAAGTAGCCACCGTCGGGCTCCACGAACCGGGCCTGCGGGAGGTGCCGGCGCAGCGACTCGGCGAGCACCCGGGCCCGCTCGCCCAGCGCGGCGCGGACCGTGTCGATCGAGCGGTCGATCTGGCCGGAGACGCAGAACTGGTGGACGATCGCCTGCGCGACCATGCCCGGCGAGATGTAGAGGCTGGTGGCCTTCTTGGCGATGTCGGCGATCAGGTCCGCCGGGCCGACCAGGTAACCGACCCGGACGCCCGGGCAGACCGTCTTGGTGAAGCTGGAGGCGTGGACGACCACGTCCCGGGTGTCCAGCGAGAGCATCGACGGCAGCGCCTCGCCCCGGAACCGGATGTCCGCGTAGGGGTCGTCCTCGAAGATCGTGAACCCGTACTCGGCAGCCAGGTCGAGCAGCTCGCGACGCTTCTCCAGGGAGAGCGTCACACCGGCCGGGTTCTGGTAGTTCGGGATGATGTGCGCGAGCCGGGGACGGACCCCGGACTCCAGCAGCTTGCGCAGCTCGGCGGTGTCGAGGCCGTCCGGCTGGATGGAGACGCCGTGCAGCTCGCTCCCCATCCGCTGGAGGTTCTGCAGCGTCCGGTCGTACGTCGGTCGCTCGACCACCACCGCGTCGCCGGGGCGGACCAGGTGGTCGAAGAGGAAGGCGTCGGCCTGGAGGGAGCCGTTCGTGACCAGCACCTGCTCCGGTGTCACCCCGTGCTTCTCCGCGATCCACTTCCGGAGTGGGAGGTAGCCGACGGAGGTGCCGTACGCCGTGACCCCAGCGGGATCGGCGTCGAAGGCGCGGACGGCGGCGGCCTTGAGCCCCTCGACATCGACGATGTCCAGCGACGGAGCCCCGCGGGCGAAGGAGATCAGCTGCTCGGCGGTCATGGCTGTTCAGCGTACGGGCGGCTGCCGGGACCACGCGGACGGCACGGCGATGTCCGCATCCTGAGCCACCGGGTCGGGTGACCCGGGGCCGCCCGCCGGCCGGGAAGTCAGGCCGGAAGGGCGAGCGGGTCGAGCTGCGGCTCGCGGGAAAGCCCCTCCAGGTGCAGGCCGAGCTCCGCGAGGAGCTGCCCCCAGTCGAAGTAGGAGCGCCATGCGGCGATGCATCCGCGGCGCACCCGGACCACGTCCACCACCGCCCAGCTGACCGTCCGCCCGGTCGGCGCGACCGTGCCGAACGGCGAGTGCAGAACACCGGCGTGAGTGCCGGTGAGGCGCTGCTCGACGGCCGCCCCGGTGGTGGTCTGCACCGCGCCGACCGGGTCGACGCGCAGGTCCGGGAAGGCTCCGGTCCAGGTACGCAGCAGGGCGGGCAGTTCGATCGGACGCACCGTGACACCGGGCATCGCGTAGAAGGCGTCCGGCGCGTAGAGATCGGGCAGCCGGGCGACGTCGCGCCGCAGGAGCATGGCGTACTGCTGCCCGACCAACCGCTCGGCGCTACGCATGACGGCCTCCCCCACGGGCCACGGTGTCTCCGCGCCCGTGCGGGAATCCTTACCCGTCGATCCGGCCGCCAACCCTGCCGGGCCGGTCAGGCGGTGTGCGCCATCCGGCTGTCGGCCCAGACCCGCATGATGTCGCGCACCGAGATCACCCCGGCGACCTCGCGGCCGTCGAGCACCACCAGGTGCCGGAAGCCGCCCCGGGCCATGGCCGCCGCGGCCTCCTCGACGGTCCAGTCCGGACCGGCGTAGACCACGTCCCAGGTCAGGTGGGCGCCGGTGCGCTCGACGTCGCAGTCGAGCCCCGCGCCGATGGCGTTGAGCACGTCGCGTTCGGTCATGATCCCGACGCCCTCGGAGTCTGGGTCGATCACCACGGCGGAGCCGATCCCGCGCTCGGACATCATCGTCGCCGCCTGTCGGAGAGTGTGCTCCGGACCGACGACGAGGACCTGGCTGGACATCGCTTCCCGTACCTGCATCACGCATCACCCCTTTGGGACGGTGGCATCCGGTAGGGACATGGTGGGCCGTCGATGTTACCGAGGCAAGAACCAGGGCTATCGGGTTCGCGGGCGGCGGCCGGCTCGCACAGCAGCGCCGAAGATACGCTGAGTGAGCGCCGGGTGAACCCCGGTTGACCGTTGGCGGGCCGGCAGGCGGCGCTATCCTCGCCCGGTGACACGCAGTCGACCGAGGGAGGAAGCCGGCATGATCGGGATGGTGCTCGCGGCCGGGGCCGGACGCCGGCTGCGGCCGTACACCGACACCCTGCCCAAGGCCCTGGTGCCGGTCGACGGCGAGATCACCATCCTCGACATCGCGCTCGGCAACCTGGCCGAGGTCGGGCTCACCGACATCGTGATCGTGGTGGGCTACGCGGCGGACGCCGTCCGGGAGCGCCAGGCCGCGCTGGAGAAGAAGTACGGCGTGACCCTCACCCTCGTGCACAACGACAAGGCCGAGGAGTGGAACAACGCCTACTCGCTGTGGCTGGCCCGGGAGTACTTCGGGCGGGGCGTGCTGCTGGTCAACGGCGACACCGTGCACCCGGTGAGCGTGGAGAAGACCCTGCTGGCCGAGCGCGGGCCGGGCATCCTGCTCGCCGTCGACACGCTGAAGCCGCTGGCCGAGGAGGAGATGAAGACCACCTTCGACGCGGCCGGGCAGCTCACCCGCATCACGAAGCTGATGGACCCCGGTGAGGCGTACGGGGAGTACATCGGCGCGACGCTGATCGAGCCGCAGGTGGCCGACGCGCTCGCCGACGCGCTGGAGGCGACCTGGCGGCGCGACCCGAACCTCTACTACGAGGACGGCTACCAGGAGTTCGCCGACCGGGGCGGCGAGGTGCGGGCGGCCCCGATCGGTGACGTTCCGTGGGTGGAGGTCGACAACCACGCCGACCTGGCCCGGGCGCGGGAGATCGCGTGCCGCTACTAGCGCGTACGGTCAACACCCCGCTGCTGATCGAGGTCCGGCGCGGGGCGGTGGCCGACCTGGGCCCGCTGCTGGTCGACAAACGCATCTCGGCCGGCGGTGACGTCGCCGTGGTGGTCGGGCCCGGGCAGGGCGAGAAGATCGTCGAGCTGTGCATGCCCAGCCTGGGGTCGGCCGACGTCTTCACGGTCGCCGGCGGCACCATCGACGCGGCGAACCAGCTGGGCGACCGGCTCCGGACGCGCTCCTACGACGCCGTGGTCGGCGTCGGCGGGGGCAAGACCATCGACACCGCCAAGTACGCCGCCACCCGGTACGGCATCCCGATGGTGACCGTGGCGACCTCCCTCGCCAACGACGGGATCGCCTCGCCGACCGCCTCGCTCGACCACGAGGGCGGCAAGGGCTCCTACGGCGTCCACATCCCGATCGCCGTGATCGTCGACCTGGACTTCGTGGAGAACGGCCCGGACCGGCAGACCCAGGCCGGCATCGGGGACGCGGTCAGCAACCTCAACTCCTGCGCCGACTGGGAGCTGGCCCACGAGGTCCGCGGCGAGCCGATCGACGGGCTCGCGGTGACCCTGGCCCGGACCGGCGCCGAGGCGTTGATCAACCATCCCGGCAAGATCACCGACGACGGCTTCCTCACCACGCTCGCCGAGGCGCTGATCCTCGGCGGCATCGCCAGCTCGGTGTGCGGGTCGACCCGCCCGGTCAGCGGCGGCGACCACGAGATCTCGCACGCCATCGACCACCTCTTCCCCGGCACCGCCTCGCACGGCGAGCAGGTCGGGCTCGGCGCCCTGTTCTGCACGTTCCTGCGCGGCGAGACGGAGCGCTTCGGCCAGCTCGCCCGGTGCCTGCACCGCCACGGCCTCGCCACCACCCCCGCGGACCTGCGGCTCACCGACGACCAGTTCGTCGAGGCCGTGCGGCACGCCCCCAGCACCCGGCCGGACCGCTACACCATCCTCGAACACCTCGACCTGTCCGCCGACGACCTCCGGACCCGGCTTGGAGACTACGTTGACGCCCTCCGTGACCACCTTGGCTGAGCCCGTCCGGCCGACCGCGGCCGACTTCCACCGGACCAACCGGGGCGGCGGCCTCTTCAGCGAGTCGATCAGCCAGTGGATCGGGGCGTCCTTCGCAGTCGCCGCGCACCGGCTGGGGCTGCGCCCGACCGCGCTGACCCTCACCAACCTGGTGCTCGGTCTGGCCACCTCGGTCACCGTCGTCGCGCTCGCCGCGCCGGTGGCGCGGGGCGACGTGCCGGCCTGGGTGGTCGGGCTGCTGGCGCTGGTCGGCTGGCAGGTGGCGTACGCGCTGGACTGCGCGGACGGCCAGCTCGCCCGGGTGACCGGTCAGGGCAGCGCGGCGGGTGCCCGGGTCGACGTGCTCTGCGACGTGGCCGCCCAGATCGCCCTGGTCGCCGCGCTCGGGGCGACGGCCGTGGCGCAGCACCCGTCCACCCCGAGCTGGCTGGTCGCCGCGTTCGCCGGCACCTGGATGGTCAACCTGGTCACCTCGGTGATGCAGGCCGGCCCGAACGCGGCCAGCATGGTCACCTCGACCTCGCTGCCCGTACGCCTGGTGAAGCTGGTCCGCGACTACGGCGCGGTGATCTTCGTGGCCGCGTTGGTGCTGCTCCTCGCGCCCGCGCTGGCGCTCTGGGTGATGGTCGCGTTCACGATCGTCAACGGCGGTTTCCTGCTGGCGAGCATCGCCTTCAGCGCCCGGGCCAGCCTGCGCTGACTGTGAGGCTGGCGGGGTCGGTCCGCAGGTGATGGGCTGATGGTCGGCGGCAGCGGACGTGACTCTTGCTCTGACTGGCTCCGTGCCTTTGCCGGGACTTGTCCGTCTGCTGCTGCCGGCGCCGGCCCGGCGGGAGACGTTTGGCCTGATCAGGAGCTTGACCGCCAGTTAGCGGCTGGCGTGTCTCATCACAGTCCTGCCATCTCCGCACCGGACCGGACCTTGCGTCCCCACGGTTTGGAGAGAACGCATGTCCATGCTGGCAGATCTGGTCGAGGTCGTCATCGGCGTCGACACGCACACAGACACCCACACCGCCGCGCTGCTCGACACCCGCACCGGCGGAGTCCTCGCCAGGGCCACGGTGAACACCGACCCGGACGGCTACGCCGAGCTGGTGGCCCTGGCCGAGCAGCACTCAGGGTTGCGGGCCTGGGCGCTGGAGGGCTCCGGCGGCTACGGCGCCGGCTTGGCCCGGCACCTGGCCGACGCTGGTGAGCTGGTCGTGGAACTGGACCGGCCGCAGCGACCGGCACGCCGAGGCGGGGCGAAGTCCGACCCGATCGACGCCGAACGCGCCGCCCGCGACGCCTTGGCCCGCACCCGCCTGGCGCAGCCCAAGACCGGCCCCGAACGGGCCGCGCTGCAGGCACGGCTGACCGCCCGCCGCGCCGCCGTGGAAGCCAGCGCCGCCGCCCAGCGACAGCTGCACGCGTTGGTGATCACCGCTCCTGAGGTGGTGCGGGCCCGCTTCCGCGGCCAGAGCACCCGCCTCATGCTCACCACCGCCACCCGACTACGCCCCACCACCAACGCCGATGTCGAGGTGTTCACCTGTCTGACCGTGTTGCGGGACCTCGCTCGCCGCGTCCGCTTCCTCGAAGCTGAAGCCACCGCGCACGAGAAGGCGATCCGGACGATCGTGCGCTCCTGGCGACCAGACCTGCTCGACCTCACCGGCGTCGGACCGATCGTCGCGGCCACCGTACTCACCGCGTGGTCCCACCCGGGGCGCTGCCGCAACGACGCCGCGTTCGCCATGCTCGCCGGCGCCGCCCCGATCCCGGCGTCCTCCGGCAAGACCATCCGTTACCGGCTCAACCGCTCAGGAGACCGCCAACTCAACCGCGCCCTGCACACCGTCGTCCTGACCCGGCTGCAACGCGACGAACGCACCCGCGCCTACGCCGAGCGCCGCCGCACCCAAGGCAAAACCGACCGGGAGATCAAACGCTGCCTCAAACGCTACGTCGCCCGAGAGCTCTACCGACACCTCGAAACCTCCACCAGGACCACTTGACGCGGCATAGGAGCGTCCAGGATCTATCGGCGGACCCCCGCGTAGATGTCGATGAGCCGCTTCGTGACCACGTCCGGGTGGAAGGTGCGCTCGTAGCGCAGCCGCGCGGCCTGGGTGAACGCCGGAGCGCCGGCACGGGCCAGCGGCAGCGCGGCGGAGAGCGCCGCCGCCTCCGGCGGCACCACCCAACCGGCCTCGCCCGCCACCACACCGGCCGGCACGGCGGCCGTCCCGGTCGGCGGCACGGGAACGGAGTGCGCCCCGGCGGCGCCGGTGCCGGCGGGGACCCGCGGCGTGTCCGCGCCGACCAGGTACGGGATGCCACCCAGGGCGGTGCCGAGCACCGGCCGACCACTGGCCAGCGCCTCGATGATCACGGTGGGCAGCACGTCGTGCCAGGTGGAGGTGGCCAGCACGACGGCGGTCGACTCCAGCGCGGCCCGGACCCCGGCCCGGTCCAGCGGGCCGAGGAACGTCACGTCCGTGCGCTCGGCGGCGGCCGCCTCGGCCAGCGGGCGCAACTCGCCGTCGCCCGCGATGCGCAGCGGGCCCAACGTCCCGTCCGGGTGCCGACGCCAGGCGTCCAGCAGCAGGTCAAGCCCCTTCTCGGGGGAGAGCCGGCCCAGGAAGAGGAACCCGTCACCCAGCGGCGCCGGGCGCCCCGGGTCGGGGATCCCGTTCGGCTTGACCACGATCCGGTCGGCCGGGATGCCGTAGTCGCGCAGGTGCGCGGCGACCGCCGAGGTGAGCGCCACGAACCGGTCCACCGACCGCCAGGTGGGTCGGTGGACGGCCAGGGTGGTCGCCATGAGGGCACTCTGCGCCCGGGAGCCGCGGTAGCAGCGGTGCACGACCGCCGGGACACCCAACGCCCGGCCCCGGCAGTCCTGGCAGATCATCCCGTCCCGGAAGTAGAGCCCGGAGGAGCAGACCTGGCGGTAGTTGTGGACCGTCTGCACGACCGGAACACCGTGCCGGTGGGCGGTGCGAACCACCCAGGGCGACAGCAACGGGTACGGATTGTGCAGGTGCAGCACGTCCGGCCGGTGCTCGGTGAACAGCCGGCTCAGGTCGTGCTGGGCGCGCGGAGCCCAGATCGGCGAGATCGGCAGCAGCGCCTTCGCCGCCTTCGACATCGACGGGATCTCGTCCGAGCTGCGGATGAACGGCAGCACCTCCACGCCGGCCGCGGTCAGCTGGTCGATCTCCGCGTCGACGATGGTGTTCTCGCCGGACGGCTGAGCCTCCCGGTACCGGTTGTGCGCCACCACGATTCTCACGGGAAAGAAGGCTACCGTTGGCTGGTGCCCGAACTACCGGAGGTTGAAGCGCTCGCGGGTTACCTGCGGCAGCGCGCGGTGGGGCGGCGCGTCGACCGGCTGGAGGTCGCCGCGATCAGCGCCCTGAAGACGTACGACCCGCCGCCGACCGCGGCGACCGGGCGGACGGTGGTCGACGCCCGCCGGCACGGCAAGTTCCTCGACGTGGTCTTCGACGGCGACCTGCACCTGGTGGTCCACCTGGCCCGGGCGGGCTGGCTGCACTACCGGGAGGCGTTCCCCTCCACCACTCCGCTGCGCCCCGGGAAGGGCCCGATCGCCCTGCGGGTACGTCTCGACGACGGCTCCGGCTTCGACCTGACCGAGGCCGGCACCCAGAAGAAGCTGGCCGCCTACCTGGTGACGGACCCGGGGACCGTTCCGGGGGTCGCCAAGCTGGGCCCGGACGCGCTCGCCGCCGACCTGCCGACGTTCGCCGAGCGGATCCGCAGCCGGCGGGGGCAGGTCAAGGGGGTGCTGACCGACCAGGCGGTGCTCGCCGGGGTGGGCAACGCGTACTCCGACGAGATCCTGCACGCGGCGAAGCTCTCCCCGTTCGCGCTCACCGACCGGCTGACGGAGGTCCAGTTGGCCGCCCTGCACGCGGCGACCCGCCAGGTGCTCGGCGACGCCGTGGAGCGCTCGCTCGGCCAGCGGGCGGCGGAGCTGAAGGGTGAGAAGCGCTCCGGGCTGAAGGTGCACGCTCGCACGGGCCTGCCCTGCCCGGTCTGCGGGGACACCGTCCGGGAGGTCTCCTTCGCCGATTCGAGCCTCCAGTACTGCGCCACCTGTCAGACCGGCGGAAAGCCGCTCGCTGACCGACGGTTGTCCCGGCTCGTACGGTGAGTGAAGCCACCCGACGACTACCGAGCGGATTCGCCCGGAGAACGTCGAAGGTCCCGCTCGGCAGTTATTCCGACCCCGCCATCCATCGGTATAGTGGCTCGGTCCCCGGCTTCTGAGATGACCTGGAGCCGGCCAGATCCCCCGCCGGCACCATCGGCGCAAACTCCTCCGGGTCGGCGCCCGGCCGGAGCCCGCGTGGGAGACTGGGACGGTGGGCGACTCGAGCCCTCACGGCGAGTGAGCGGCACGTGTCATGCGGGAGGACATGGGTGAGGTGACGACAAGCCTCCAGCGCCCGGTAACCAACGAAGGCCGGAGCAAACTCGTGCGGCACGTCGACAGCTTCGAGATCCAGCCGCCGGCACCGCCGTCCCACAACGGCGTACCCCGGTCGGCCTGGGCCCGGGCCCGCCGTCGCGTCTCCCGCTGGCACCGTCCCTACACCGCGATCCTCGTGTTCCTCGACGTCGCGGCGGCGGCCTTCGCCAGCTTCACCGCGATCCACACCTTCGACCAGGCCCGCGCGGGCTTCTACAACGCCCAGCAGGACCCCTCGTGGTTCTTCACGGTGGCGTTCGTGCTGCTGCCGCTGGGCTGGCTGGTCATCCTCTGGGGCAACCGGGCGTACGACCGCCGCTACCTCGGGCTGGGCCCGGACGAGTTCAAGCGGGTGATCCGGGCCGGTGTGGCGGTGGCCGCGACCGTCTCCTTCCTCGCCTTCGCCACGAAGACCGACCTGTCCCGTTACACGGTCGGCACGGCGCTGCTCGGCGCCCTGCTCCTGATCCTGCTCGGCCGCATCCTCGCTCGCTTCGTCCTGCACGTGGTGCGGCGCAACATCGGCCAGGGCGGCCACCGGATGGTGTTGGTGGGCACCCTGCCGGAGTGCCTGGAGGTGCACCGGGCGGTCACCCGCAACCCGGCCGCCGGCCTGGTCCCGGTGGCGATTCACGTCACCGACGGCTACGCCGCCGCCCGGGGCATGGAGACCCCGGTGCCGGTCTACGCCGGCCGCGACGTGCTCGCCCTGGTCCGCGAGGTCGGTGGCGACACCATCGCGGTCTGCGGCTCGGCCAGCGCCGAGCCCGGTGAGCTGCGCCGCCTGGCCTGGCAGCTCGAGGGCTCCGGCGTCGACCTGGTGGTCGCGCCGCAGCTCACCGACATCGCCGGCCCCCGGGTGCACATCCGGCCGATCGAGGGCCTCCCGCTGCTGCACGTCGAGGAGCCGACCCTGTCGGGTCCGGCGCTGCTGGCCAAGAACCTGATGGACCGGGTGGCCGCGGGCCTCGGGCTGCTCCTGCTGATCCCGGTCTTCGTCGCCATCGCGGTCGCCATCAAGATCAACGACCGTGGTCCGGTCTTCTTCCGGCAGCCGCGCGTGGGCCACGAGGGGCGCACGTTCCGGGTGTGGAAGTTCCGGACGATGTACGTCGACGCCGAGGAGCGGCTGGCCAGCCTGGTCGACCAGAACGAGACCGACGGCATGCTCTTCAAGATGAAGCAGGACCCCCGGGTCTTCCCGGTGGGCCGCTTCCTGCGCGCCTCCTCGCTGGACGAGCTGCCGCAGCTGATCAACGTGCTCTGGGGCGAGATGTCACTGGTGGGGCCGCGCCCGCTGCCCGCCGACGACGGCGACTTCCTCGGCGACGTCCGCCGGCGGTTGCTGGTCCGGCCCGGCATGACCGGTCTCTGGCAGGTCTCCGGTCGCTCCGACCTCTCCTGGGACGAGGCGGTCCGGCTCGACCTCTACTACGTCGACAACTGGTCGCTCGCGTACGACCTCAGCATCCTGTGGCGCACGGTGGGCGTGGTCGTCGCCCGCAAGGGCGCGTACTGACGGGGCTGGCGTAGCCGCCGCCCAACCGCCAGGATCTGGGCGTGGGTGGCAACCTCTCGGCCGTCTTCGCCGTCCTGTCGCTCGTCAGCGCGCTGGCGGCGGCCCTGTACGCGGTGGTCCGGCTGCGCGCCCGGCGGGGCATCGCCACCGCCACCCAGCGGGCCACCTACGAGGTGCTGCACACCGCGGGGCTCGCCGCCGACCCGCTGCGGGCGGGCCTCACGCCGGCGGGCGCGGCGAAGGCCGTACGCCATCTGCGGGCCCTGGTGGGCGCGGTGGGCCTGGCGCTCACCGACCGGGCCGAGTTGCTCGCGCTGGACGGGCGCGGGACGCACCACGGCGAGCAACTGCTCGCGGCGGCCCGCCGCGCGGCGGCGACCGAACGTTCGACCGTGCTCGGTGACGCGGAGCTGCAGTGCGACCGGGTCGACTGCCCGGTCCGGGGCGCGGTGGTCGCCCCGCTCACCGGCGCGGACGGGCGCGTGGTCGGCGCGCTGGTCGCCGTCGCCGACGGGCCACCGGCCCCCGGGCTGGTGCAGGCGACCCTGGAGACCGCGCACTGGGCGGGCAACCAGCTCGCCCTGGCCGAGCTGGACTCGTCCCGCGAGCGGCTGGCCCGCGCCGAGATCCGGGCGCTGCGCGCCCAGATCAGCCCGCACTTCATCTACAACGCGCTGACCGCGATCGGCTCGTTCGTCCGCACCGACCCGGAGCGGGCCCGCGAGCTGATCCTGGAGTTCGCCGAGTTCACCCGCTACTCGTTCCGGGCGCACGGCGAGTTCACCACGCTGGCCGAGGAGCTGCGCTCGATCGACCGCTACCTCACCATCGAACGGGCCCGCTTCGGCGATCGGCTCCAGGTGCGCCTCCAGATCGCCCCCGAGGTGCTGCCGGTGACCCTGCCGTTCCTCTGCCTGCAACCGCTCGTGGAGAACGCCGTCCGGCACGGGTTGTCCCGCAAGCCCGGCACGGGCATGGTGAGCATCGAGGCCCGTGACGCGGGCGCCGAGTGCCACATCACGGTGGAGGACGACGGGGTGGGGATGGATCCGGCCACGCTGACCGCCGGCATCGCCGAGTTGGCCCGCAGCACGGGCGATCCGGGGGACGACTCCGGGCAGCACGTCGGGCTCTCCAACGTCGACGAGCGGCTCCGGTCGGTCTTCGGGGACCGGTTCGGTCTGGTCGTCGAGACGGGCCTCGGCTCGGGCACGAAGGTGAGCATGCGGGTGCCGAAGTTCCACCCGGGCGTACGGGCGGGCTCGTGAGCGCGAGGAGCGAGCCGGGGTTGCGAGCCCCGCAGTCGCGAACAAAGGTGACGCCGTGAGCGCGAGGAGTGAGCCGGGGTTGCGAGCCCCGCAGTCGCGAACAAAGGTGACGCCGTGAGCGCGAGGAGTGAGCCGGGGTTGCGAGCCCCGCAGTCGCGAACAAAGGTGACGCCGTGAGCGCGAGGAGCGAGCCGGGGGCGTCGGGTTTCCTGCGGGTGCTGGCGGTCGACGACGAGCCGCCCGCGCTCGACGAGTTGGCCTACCACCTGCGGGCCGATCCTCGGGTGGCGCGGCTGCACACGGCCGGTGACGCGACCGAGGCGCTTCGGTTGCTCCGCGACGGCGACGTGGACGTCGTCTTCCTCGACATCCGGATGCCGGGGCTGGACGGGATGGAGTTGGCGCGGGTGCTGCGCCGGTTCGCGCGTCCGCCGGCGATCGTGTTCGTGACCGCGTACGACGACGGCGCGGTCGACGCGTTCGACCTGGGGGCCACCGACTACGTCCGCAAGCCGGTACGCGCGGAGCGCTTGGCGGAGTCGCTGCGCCGGGTGATCGGCTCCCGGGTGGTGCCGTCGCACCCGGCGGCGCTGGCCCGTGCCGAGGAGGACCCGACCATTCCGATCGAGCTGGCCGGCACCACCCGGATGCTGCCCCGTTCGGCCGTGCGATGGGTGGAGGCGCAGGGCGACTACGCCCGGCTGCACACGGCGGACGGCTCGCACCTGGTCCGGGTGTCGCTGGCGACGTTGGCCGAACGCTGGGCGGACGCCGGGTTCGTCCGCGTCCACCGGTCGTACCTGGTGCAGTTGAAGCTCATCGCGGAGCTGCGGCTGGTCAACTCCGGCTACGTGGTGGTGATCGACGGCACCGAGCTGCCGGTGAGCCGGCGGCACACCCGGGAGCTGAAGGACAAGCTGGTCCGCGCGGCGAAGCAGGACTGGAGCCGCTGACGGCACCCGCCTCTCGGGCAGCGTCCCCGAATACGACCGGGTCGCGTCGTCGTGGTCGACGGCGGCGTTCCATCGTACGCTGTACGGTAGAGCGTACGACGAAGGGGAGGCCACCATGTACGACGCCGACAGCGAGTTCGACCGCCAGGTGGACCGACTGGTGGAGCTGGGCTACCCGGGGCTCGCCGGCAGGACCGACGACGACTTCCGCGCGCTGGTCGCCCCGTTGCGGGCGGCTGCCCGGCAGGGCACGGCCGGCCTGCCGGCGCCCACCGAGGGTCGGGTGCCGTTCCTGCTGGTCACCACGCGCGAGCTGATCCCGGTGGCGGAGCGGCTGGGGCTCACCACGCTCGACGGCAAGCGGAAGCCCGGCGTCCTCGACCGCAACTACGCCGAGGGCGACCTGGCCCGCTTCGACCCGATCAAGGAGCTGGAGGTGCCGGAGAGCCCGGCTTACCTGCTCTTCGACGTCGACCGGGGTGCGGATCTGGTGAACCTGGCCCCCGCCGCCGCGATGGAGGTCATCACCGGCAAGGACCGGTTGCCGCTCACCATCGACGAGGGGATCGCGTTCGTCACGCTGCACCCGTCCGCGCTGGCGAAGAACAAGTGCTTCTCGCTGGTCGGGTCGCGCTGCGGCGACAAGCGGGTGCCGGCGATCTGGATCAGCCAGGGCGCGCCGAAGCTCGGCTGGTGCTGGTACGGCAACCCGCACACCTGGCTGGGCTCTGCCTCCGCCCGTCCGGAGCGCGTCGGCCTGTCCTGATGTCACCCCGCGCGGGCACGCTTCTCCACAGTTCGTTCACAATGTGAGCCACCGATCTCCACGCCGCCTCCCTACAGTCAGGCCCCATGAGGGAGCGCCGGGTGCTGGTGGTGGAGGACGAGCGGACGATCGCGGAGTCGGTGGCCGCGCGGCTGCGCGCCGAGGGCTTCGCGGTCGACATCGCCGGAGACGGCCCGGGCGCCGTCGAGCGTTTCCGGACCGGGCAGCCCGACCTGGTCGTCCTCGACGTCATGCTGCCGGGGTTCGACGGCCTGGAGGTGTGCCGGCGGATCCAGGCCGACCGGCCGGTCCCGGTGTTGATGCTCACCGCGCGGGACGACGAGACGGACCTGCTGGTGGGCCTCGCGGTCGGGGCGGACGACTACCTCACCAAGCCGTTCTCCATGCGGGAGCTCGCCGCCCGGGTGCACGTCCTGCTGCGCCGCGTGGACCGGGCGACCGCCGCGCCGGCGCCCACCCTGCGACTGGGTGACATCGAGATCAACCAGGCCGAGCGCCGGGTCCGCAAGGCCGGCGCGGAGGTCCACCTCACACCGACCGAGTTCGACCTGCTGGTGCACCTGGCCGGGCGACCCCGGACCGTGCTTCCCCGGGAGGTGCTGCTCGCCGACGTCTGGGGCTGGGCCGACGGCTCCGGCACCCGCACCGTCGACAGCCACGTTAAGGCGTTGCGCCGCAAGCTCGGTGCCGACCTGATCCGCACCGTGCACGGCATCGGCTACGCGCTGGAGGTGCCGGCGTGAGCCGCGCCCTGGTCGCCCGGATGGACCGGGTGCTCGAACTGCTTCCCCGACCGCTCGACCCGGTCCGGTCGATCAAGCTGAAGCTGGGGATCCTCGTGGTCAGCTCCGGCGCCGCCGGGCTCTCCTACTTCTGGTACGCGATCGGTTGGCTGCCGACCCGGACGGCGGCGACGGCCATCTTCGTCGCGCTGCTCACCTCGCAGGTGCTGGCGCACGGGATGACCTCGCCGCTGCGGGAGATGACCGCCGCCGCCGGGGCGATGGCCCGCGGCGACTACACCCGACGCGTACGCCCCACCGCCCGCGACGAGGTGGGGGACCTGGCCCGGGCGTTCAACAAGATGGCCGAGGACCTGCACGCCTCCGACCAGCGCCGACGCGAACTCATCGCGAACGTCTCGCACGAGCTGCGGACACCCATCAGCGCCCTCCAAGGGGTGCTGGAGAACCTGGTGGACGGTGTGGCGGCGCCCGAACCGGCCACGCTGCGGACCGCCCTCGCGCAGACCGAGCGGCTCGGCCACCTCGTCGCGGACCTGCTCGACCTGTCCCGACTCGACGCCGGGGTGGCGTCGCTGCGACGCGTACGGATCGACGTCGCCGAGTTCCTCGACGAGGCGGTCGAGCACGCCACCGCGAGCGCCGCCGGGGCCGGCCTCGACGTCCGGTTCCGGCTGCGGGAGTTGCCCGCGCCCCTGACCGTGTACGCCGACCCGTGGCGGCTGCACCAGGTCTTCGCCAACCTGCTGGACAACGCGGCCCGGCACAGCCCGGCCGGCGGCACGGTCCGGATGACGGCCGAGGATCGAGCCGGCGAGCTGTACGTCGAGGTGACCGACGAGGGCGAGGGCATCGCCCTGGCCGAGCGCTCCCGGGTGTTCGAACGGTTCACCCGGGGCGACCGGGCGGCCGGCGGCGGCACCGGCCTCGGCCTCGCGATCGCCCGCTGGGTCGTCGAGCTGCACGGCGGACGGATCCAGGTGCTCGACCCCGCCACCCCCAGCCCCGGCGCGGGACCCGGCTGCCGCATCCAGGTCGCCATCCCCGGCACCGCACCGATCGGAGAGAGGACGGCATGACCGACCCGCACAAGCCCTCGGCCGAAGCCGGCTCGACACCGGGGCAGTCCGCACCCGCTCAGCACGTGCCACCGCAGCCCGCTCCCGGCTCCGCGCCGGGCCCGCATGTCCCCTCGGAGCCGGGCGCCGGACCGGCGCCGCACGTGCCACCGCAGCCCGCTCCCGGCTCCGGACCGGGCCAGCACGTGTCACCGCAGCAAGGGGCCGGTCCGGGCACGCCCAAAGCGTGGTCCGGGGACGCGCTGGGTCGTCCACCGGCCGGGCCGCTCACGGGACCCGTCGCGGGCGGACCGGGCTGGGCGGGTCAGTGGGGGACCCCGCCGGTCGCGGCCGGCCCGTACCCGCCACGGCCGCCCGCGCCCCCGTCGGCGCTGCGACGCCGCTGGCCCGGGCCGGCCGGCGCCGCCGACCCGATGGTCCTCGCCGCGGTCGCCGCCGCCGCGGCCGTCGCCGCCTCCGTCGTGCCGTTCGACCGTCCGGGGGCCGGCTGGTTGCTGGCCTCGCTCGTCGGTGCCGGTGCACTGGTCACGGCCGCCGTGGTGCGCCGCCGCACCGCCGACTCTCCCGGCCGGGCGGGCGGGTCACGCCCGGCGGCCGCAACCGCGACCGCGACCGCGACCGACCGGCCTACCGGACCGACCGGACCGACCGGACCGGGCAGCACGGGATCACCGATCGACACGGCCGCCCAGGTGAAGCCGACGGAGCCGGGCTCGCCGGCGGCGAGCCAGCCGTCGGCAGCGACCGGGCCGGGCAACCAGCCAGCGACGAGTGTCGGCCCGGCAGGGGCGGCGGCCAGACCGGCGGTGGGGGCCGGGCCGGCCGAGGGGGTGCCGGGCGGAGTCGGTGCGCCTACCGCGGCGACCACGAGCCCGGCCGGGGCGGGTGCGCCTACCGCGGCGACCACGAGCCCGGCCGGGGCGGGTGCGCCTACGGCGGCCTCGGCTCCGGCCTCGGCCGGGGCTGGCCACGGAGGGTCGGACCACGTCCGTCCCGGTGCCACGGGGGCACCGGGGCGGGCGGTCCGGCTCGCCTGGGCGGTCGCCACGCTCGCGCTGGTCGGGGTCGGTTCGGTGCGGGCCGCCGGGTGGCTGTTCGTCCTCTGCCTGCTCGCCTCCGTGGCCACCGCGGGTCTTGCGCTGTCCGGTGGTCGTACGCCGTTGGGGATGCTGGTGTCCACGGTGCTGCCGCCGGTGGCGACGGCCCCGACGGTCCGCCGGCTGGAGTGGGCGTTGCCGCTGGCCGCGCTCGACGCGCTCTTCGCCGCGTTCGTGCTCGTGCAGCTCACCGTGCTGTTCGGCGGCTCGGACCACGTGCTGCGCACCGCCGGCCTGAGCTACGCCCAGTACGCGCGCGGCGGCTTCTGGCAACTGCTCGCCGTCTCCGCGCTCACCCTGTTGGTGATCGGCGGGGCGCTGCGCTGGGCGCCGCGCGGCGACCGGACCGACCGGGTGCTGATCCGGGTCCTGCTCGGCCTGTTGACCGCCCTCAGCCTGGTCGTCGTGGCATCGGCGCTGTATCGGATGCAGGTCTACACGGAGGCGTACGGGGCGACCCGGCTGCGGCTCTTCGTGGCCACCGTCGAGCTCTGGCTCGGGTTGCTCTTCGTGCTGGTCGGAGTGGGCGTCCTCCGGCTGCGTGGCGGGTGGCTGCCGCAACTGGTGGTGGGTACGGCGATCGCCGCGCTGCTCGGCCTCGCGGTGATCAACCCGGACCGGTTCATCGCCGAACACAACGTGGACCGGTACCGGGAGACCGGCCGGTTGGACGTCGTCTACCTCGCCGGCCTCTCGGCGGACGCCGTACCGGCCCTGGACCGGCTACCCGAACCGCTGCGGTCCTGTGCGCTGCGCAGACTCGCCGCCGCGCAGCCGGAGACCGACCTGGGGACGGCGAACCTGGGCCGAGCCCGGGCCCGGGCGTTGTTCGCCGCGCGCCCGGTGTCGGACCGCGCGAGCTGCCTGGATGCCTACCGCTGGTGACCTGCCGGACTGGTTTTCCACAGGGGTGAGCTCTTGTCCACAAGTTGTCCACAGGCCTGTCGACACCCTTGACTTTCGGGCTGATCGGGCGAGACTGCCCAGGTGACCGCTGCCGACGATCGCGTACCGGCGCCGCGGGCCCCGGAGCCTTCTCCGCGCGCCCGGATCGTGCTGGCCGAGGTGACCCGGCGGGACGACCGGCTGTTGCGGACCCGCACCGAGCTGACCCAGCAGACCCGGGTCGGTGAGGCTCTGGTGCGGGGCCTGGTGCGAGCCCAACTGGCCCTGGCGCTGCGGCTCTCGCTGGTGGTGGCGATCGGGCTGGGCGGCCTGCCGTGGCTCTTCGCCATCGCGCCGTCGGTCGGGCAGGTCACGGTCTTCGGGGTCAACCTGCCCTGGCTGCTGCTCGGGGTGGTGAGCTTCCCGTTCCTCATCGCGGTCGGCTGGTCGTACGTGCGGCTGGCCGAACGCAACGAGCAGGACTTCACCGACCTGGTCCAGCGGCCGGAGCGCTGAGGGTGGACAACGGCCTGGTCGTCCCGGCGATCGTCGCGGTCACCCTGGTCACCGTCGGGATCGGGTTCTACGGGCTGCGGCTGGCCCGGACCACGTCCGACTTCCTCGTCGCGTCCCGGGCGATCAGCCCGACCTGGAACGCCGCCGCGATCGGTGGTGAGTACCTGTCGGCGGCGTCGTTCCTGGGGGTCGCCGGGCTGATCCTCAAGTACGGCGTCGACGTGCTCTGGTACCCGGTCGGCTTCGCCGCCGGCTACCTGGCCCTGCTGCTGTTCGTGGCCGCCCCGCTGCGCCGGTCGGGCGCGTTCACCCTGCCCGACTTCTGCGAGCTGCGGCTGGGCTCCCGCCGCCTGCGCATCCTCGCCACCGCGTTCGTCATCTTCATCGGCTGGCTCTATCTGGTACCACAGCTCCAGGGCGCCGGGCTGACCCTGTCCACGATGGCCGGTTCCGCCTACCCGGTCGGTGCGGTGCTGGTGGCCGTGGTCGTCACGGCCAACGTGGCGCTGGGCGGGATGCGGGCGATCACCTTCGTCCAGGCGTTCCAGTACTGGCTGAAGCTCACCGCGCTCGCCTTACCCGCGATCTTCCTGGCCCTCCAGTGGCAGGCCGACGCGCGCCCGCCGGTGACCCCGCCGGACGGGCCGGCGTTCCGGACCGCCACCACCGTCGTGGTCGAGCACTCGGCGACCCTCACCCTGCCCGACGGCACGACCCGGGAGGTACGCCCCGGCGACGAGCTCGCCTTCGCCGCCGGTGACCCGGTGCCGCAGGTGTCCGGGGTGGCCATCGGCGCCGACGACTGGCTGCTGCCCAGCGCCGCCGGTGACGACGACCGGGGGCTCTTCGCCACGTACTCGCTGATCCTCGCGACGTTCCTGGGCACCATGGGGTTGCCGCACGTCCTGGTGCGCTTCTACACCAACCCGGACGGGGCGGCCGCCCGGCGTACGACACTGGTCGTGCTGGCGCTGGTGGGCGCCTTCTACCTGCTGCCCACCATCTACGGCGTGCTCGGCCGGATCTACACGCCGCAACTGCTGGTCACCGGCCAGACCGACGCGGTGGTGGTGCTGCTCCCCGAGGCCGCCCTCGGCGACGGCGTCACCGGCCGACTGCTCGCCGCCCTGGTCGCGGCCGGCGCGTTCGCGGCGTTCCTGTCCACCTCGTCCGGTCTGCTCACCAGCGTGGCCGGCGTGATCTCGACCGACGTGCTCGGCCGCGGGTCGGTCCACGGCTTCCGGCTCGCCACGGTGATCGCCGGGGCGGTGCCCGCAGTGCTCGCCCTGAACGTGTCCGGGTTGGACGTCTCGCAGGTGGTGGGGCTCGCGTTCGCGGTGGCGGCGTCGAGCTTCTGCCCGCTGCTGGTGCTCGGGATCTGGTGGCGGGGGCTGACCGATCTCGGGGCCGCCGCCGGCATCCTGGTCGGTGGCGGCGCGGCGATCGGCGCGGTGCTGGTCACCGTCCTCGGGCCGCCGCTGGAGGGCTGGCCGGCCACGCTGATCGCGCAGCCCGCGGCGTGGACCGTCCCGCTCGCCTTCACCGTGATGGTGGTGGTGTCGATGGCCTCCCGCCGCCGCCTTCCACCCGACGTGGGAGCCACCATGCTCCGCCTACACACCCCCGAAGCCCTCCGCCTGTAACCCCGCGTTGCCGTCCGCGCCCTGCCGCCCGCGATCTTGCAGTTTGTGCCCCGCGAAAACGGGTGAATGCCCCGGAACGAGGACCGAAACTGCAAGATCGCGGACGCGGAGGTGGGGCGGGGACGCGGGGTGGGTCAGCAGCTGGGGGTGCCGGCGCAGAGCCGGTTGGCCACCTTTCGGGCGTAGGGCTTCGCCTCGTCGGGCGACGGCTGCTCGGCCAGCCAGACCTGCGCCACCAGGTCACCCTGTCGGACGAAGAGCCAGTGGCTCTGATGGCCGCTGATGGACGAGGCCACCATCAGCGACTCGTCACCGGCGAGCCCGGTCGCCACGATCGACAGCGAGTCGCCCGCCCGCTCCGGACGGCAGCCGGTGACCAGGTCACGCACCCGGTCCATCGCGGTGGCGGCGTTACCTCCCGAGTGGCGGGTCACCCGCTCGATCATCGAACTGGTGGGCGAGTCGAACGTGGCGCCCCGCCGGGCCACCTCGCCGGGCGTGATGGACGGTGACCGGCCCGCGCAGTAGATGGTCACCGACTCTAGGGTCCAGTCGCCGTCGAGGTCGCTTCCGCTGTTCCGGAAGCCGGCGGGCAGGTCCGCGAGTTGCAGCATCGCGGCGGCCGGGATGCTCCGGTCGGTCGACCCGCCGGTCGGTCGACCGCTGGTCTTCGGCGGGCTCGACGGGGTGCCCTCGGTGGAGGGCGAGCCGGTGGGGGTCGGGGAACCGGTCGCGCTCGGTGCGGTCGACGGGGTCGGACTCGGGGTCGGCGTCGGCGAGCCGGTCGCCGGTGGGATCGGCGGGGCCGGGTCCGGACCACCGGCGAACGCGACGGCGCCGGCGGCGACCACGGCCACGGCGACGACGCCGGCGAGACCGGCCACGATCCGGGTACGCCGGGTGCGCTGCCGGCCCCGGCGGCGCACCTGCTCGGTGGGGGCCCAGGTGAGGTCCCGCGTGTCGCGGAGCATGTCGGTGAACAGCTGGTCAGGCATGGGTGACCTCCTCGGGGAGGGTCGTGTCGAGCAGGGTGGCCAAGGCTTTACGACCCCGGGCGAGTCGGGCCTTGACGGTGCCGGTCGGCGTGTTGGTCTGCACGGCGATCTCGGCGACGGAGAGGTCTGCCAGGTGGTGCAGCACGATCGCCTGCCGCTGCTCCTCGGGCAGCCTCCGGAGTGCCGTCACCAGGGCGACCGTGTTCTCCGAGGGTGGTCCGACGCTCACGTCCACGCCCTGCCGGCGGTACGCCGCCAACCCGCTGCGCATCTTCCGCCAGCGATTGACCAGCAGGCGGTAGCCCACCGTCCGGACCCAGGCCTCCGGGTCGCCGCACCCGCTGATCTTCGTCCAGCGCTGCCAGGCCCGCACGTACGCCTCCTGAGCGGCGTCCTGGGCCTCGGCCAGGTCACCGCCGAGCGCGTAGAGCACGGTCACGACCCGATGTCTTGTCGCCCGGTAGAACTCCTCGAATCCGTCGTCCCTGTCCAATGTCCCTCCCCGTCGCGATCCTGCCCCTTTCACCCGCCGTGGCGGGGTCCGGTTGCACGCGGCCCGGACGCGGCGGCAGTCGGGAGGTGGACAGTGGACGGCAGGGGGTAAGCCTCGGGGATGACGGCGCGTCATCCTCCGGCCGGAGCGGCATCTGGCCCCTGCCCGATACGGTCGGACGCATGACTGGTGAGCACCCGGCGCTCGCGCTGCGCGGCCTGGCCAAACGGTTCGACGGCAAGGTAGCGGTGGCCGGCGTGGACCTGGACGTACCGGCCGGATCGTTCTACGGCCTGCTCGGCCCGAACGGCGCCGGCAAGACCACCACGCTCTCCATGGCGGTCGGGCTGCTCCGGCCGGACCACGGCCAGGCCTGGGTGCTCGGGCACGACGTCTGGGCCGACCCGGTCCGCGCCAAGCAACTGCTCGGGGTGATGCCCGACGGCGTACGCCTCTTCGACCGGCTGAGCGGGGCGGAGCTGCTCGCGTACAACGGCCTGTTGCGCGGCATGGACCCGGCGGTGGTCGACCAGCGCGCCGCCGAACTGCTCGACGTGCTGGCGCTCGGCGACGCCGGACGCACCCTGGTGGTCGACTACTCGGCCGGGATGAAGAAGAAGATCGGCCTGGCCTGCGCGCTGCTGCACGGGCCGCGCCTGCTGGTGCTCGACGAGCCGTTCGAGGCCGTCGACCCGGTCTCGGCGGCGCTGATCCGCGACATCCTCCAGCGGTACGTGAGCGGCGGCGGCACGGTCGTCTTCTCCAGTCACGTGATGGAGGTCGTCGAGCGGCTCTGCTCGCACGTGGCGATCCTCGTCGAGGGCACCATCAAACGGGTCGGCACAATCGGCGAGGTACGCGGCGAGCGCTCCCTGGAGGACGTCTTCGTCGAGGTGGTCGGCGGGCGCGTGGCGACCGGCGAGGAGTTGGCGTGGCTGTCCAACTGAGCGCGGCGACCGGCCCGGTCCGGCCGGTCCGCGCCCGGCACTTCGTCCGGCTCAAGCTGCGGGTGATGGGCAACAACTTCCGCGGTCAGGGGTGGCGCGTCGCCCTCTTCGTGGTCGGGGCGTTCGTCGGGCTCTGGTTCGCCGCCAGCGGGTTCTTCGTGTTCGCCGCCCCCGGCCTCGCCGACGGCGGCCGGTACGCGTTCCTCGTCGCCGCCCTCGCCGGCAGCCTGCTGGTCCTCGGCTGGCTGCTGCTCCCCCTGGTCTTCTTCGGCGTCGACGAGACGCTCGACCCGGCCCGGTTCGCACTGCTGCCGCTGCCCCGCCGCACCCTGGTCACCGGCCTGCTCGCCGCCGCCCTGGTCAGCGTGCCGGTGATCGCCGTGCTGATCGCGCTCGCCGGGCTGGTGGTCAGCGCGTCGGCGCTCGGCGGCTGGTCGGCCGGCCTGGTCGCCGCCGTCGGCGTGCTCGCCGGCGTCGTGCTCTGCGTTGCCGCCAGCCGCGCCGTGACCAGTGCCTTCGCCACGATGCTCCGGTCCCGGCGGGTCCGGGACCTGGCCGCCGTGCTGCTCGCGGTCGCCGCCGCGCTGCTCGGGCCATTGCAGATCTTCGGGCTCGCCGCGATCCAGGACACCGACTGGGAGCGGCTGGACGGGTTGGCCGAGGTGGTCGGGTGGACACCGTTCGGCGCGCCGTGGACCGTCGGGATCGACGTGGCGCAGGGGCGGGCGTGGACCGTTCCGGTCAAGCTGCTGATCACCGCCGGCACGCTCGGCGCGCTGCTGCTGTGGTGGTCACGCTCGCTGGAGTCGGCGATGGTCGGCGCGGCCGCGGCCGGCCCGGCCCCGGCCAGACGTGGTGTCGCCGGCGGCGCGGTCGCCCAGCTCTTTCCGCGGGCGGCCGGCTGGGCCCGACGGGACAGGTTCGGTGCGCTGGTCGCCCGGGAGTGCCGTTACTGGTGGCGCGACGCCCGACGGCGGGCCAACCTGATCACCGTCGCGGTGGTGGGCATCTTCGTGCCCCTCGTGGTCAACGTGGGCGGCTCCGGGTTCACCGTCGGCGGCGGTGAGGGCCTGGCGGTCGGCGGAGGCGAGCTGTCACCGGTGCTGGTCAGCCTGTCGATGTTGTTCGTCGGGGTGCTGGCCGCGTTGACCCTGGCCAACCAGTTCGGCTTCGACGGCAGCGCGTACGCCGCGCACGTCGTGGCCGGGGTGCCCGGGCGGTTGGAGCTACGAGCCCGGTTCACGGCCTTCTCGACGTACGTGCTGCCGATGCTGGCGGTCGTCGCCGTGGTGATCCCGCTGGTGCTGGGTGAGCCGGGCTGGATCGGCCTGACCGCCGGCGGTCTGCTCGCCGCGTACGGGGCGGGGCTGGCGGTGACCGGGGTCGTCTCGGTGCTCGGCGCGTACGCGCTGCCCGAGACGAGCAACCCGTTCGCCCTGAACACGGGTGCCGGAGTGGCGAAGAGCTTCCTCAGCCTGCTGGCGATGGTCGGCTCGGCCGCGGCCGGCGTGCCGATGGTGCTGGCCGCGCTGCTACTCGGGGACGTGTGGCTCTGGCTGGCCCTGCCGGTCGGTGCCGCGTACGGGCTCGGTGCGGCGTTGCTGGGCAGCTACGTGGCCGGGGACGTGCTGGACCGGCGGCAGCCGGAACTGCTGGCGACGGTGACGCCACGCCGCTGAGAGGAGTGCTCCCGTCGAGCGGGGCGGGGCGCGGACGACCGGGCCACGGCACCCCGAACCGGGGGTGTCCCGGCGAACGGCGGCGGTGATCTTCGAGGCCTCGTTACGGTGCGCTCAGCCGCGTCCCGAGGAGTGCCGTCATGAGCAGTGCCACGCGCTACCGGACCGTGACGGTCGACGGACTGTCCATCTTCTACCGGGAGGCCGGGCCTCCGGACGCGCCGGTGCTGCTCCTCCTGCACGGCTTCCCCTCCTCGTCGCGGATGTTCGAGCCGCTGATCGAGCGGCTCGCCGACCGGTTCCGGTTGGTCGCGCCCGACTATCCGGGGTTCGGGCACAGCGACGCACCCGACCCGGGCACGTTCGCGTACACCTTCGACCGGCTCGCCGAGGTGATGGCGCACTTCGCGGCGGCGGTCGGCATCGAGCGGCACCTGCTCTACGTGCAGGACTACGGGGGACCGGTCGGCTTCCGGATGGCCCGGGCGGCGCCGGACCGACTCACCGGGCTGATCGTGCAGAACGCGGTGGCCCACGACGTCGGGCTGGGGCCGCTGTGGGAGGTCCGACGGGCGTACTGGCGGGATCGCGCCGGCCACGAGGCCGCCGTCCGCGACAACTTCCTCTCCCTCGACGCGGCCCGCACCCGGCACGTGGGCAGCGATCCGGAGCCCGAGCGCTACGACCCCGACCTGTGGACCGACGAGCACGCCTTCCTCAGCCGACCCGGGCAGGCCGAGATCCAGCTCGACCTGTTCCACGACTACCGGACCAACGTGGCGTCGTACCCCGCGTGGCAGGACTGGCTGCGCCGGACCCGGCCCCGACTGCTCGTCCTCTGGGGCCGCTACGACACCTCGTTCCAGGTGGCGGAGGTGGAGGCGTACCGCGCGGACGTCCCGGAGGCCGAGGCGTACGTGCTGGACGGAGGCCACTTCGTGATGGACACCCGCGCGGACGAGGTGGCCGCGCTGGTACGGGGCTTCGCAACCACCGGCCACTGAACCGGTCGCCCGGCACAATGTTTCACGTGAATCATGACCCGGGCGCCGAGATCCACCACACCGACCCGTTCGCCGTGCCGAGCGGTCAGCGCTCGCCGGTGCGCCGGCTACGCGGGCGGCTGGTGGCGCCGGTGACCCTGTGGACGGCGCCCGGCCCGGCCGGTCTCACGGTGTCGTCGACGCTCGTGGCGGAGGGCGAGCCGGACCGGCTGCTCGGCCTGGTCGACGCCGAGTCGGACCTGTGGGCCGCGGCCGAGGCCGCCGGGCGCTTCGCGGTGTCGCCGCTGGCTCCGACGCACCGTCAACTCGCCGACCGGTTCGCCGGCCTCTTTCCGTCGCCCGGCGGCCTCTTCACGTCCGGGAGCTGGACCGACACCCCGTACGGGCCGGTGCCGACCGACGCCGGCGGGTGGGCCGGCTGCCGGCTGGACACGGCGCGGGAGTACGGCTGGGCGCTGCTGGTCGAGGCGACCATCGAGACGGTGGAGTTGGTGGACGACGCCCTGCCGCTGCTGCACTACCGGGGTCGCTACCACGAGCTGACCTGACCGTCACCGACCGCTGAACGGGGTGACCTGCGTCACTGGGCGCAGCCAACCCGCCGTTCGGCGCAGCCGCCGACCGGGGACGATCTCGCCCTTCCCCGTCGGGGACCGCGCTTTCTACCGTGCGCGAAAATCCCCGACGCCTGTGAAGGTGGTGATCCACAGATGTCCACGGACACACCCGCGCCGACCGCATCCGCGCCGGACCGGTATGTCGCCGTACAACGGTCGGACGAGTTCGCCGGGCTGCGTCGTGCCCTGCGCGGCTTCGTCTTCCCGATGACCGTCGCGTTCTTCCTGTGGTACGCGCTCTACGTCATCCTCTCCGCGTACGCACGGGACTTCATGGGCGCGAAGCTCGTCGGCAACATCAACGTCGCGCTCGTCTTCGGCCTGCTGCAGTTCGTCTCGACGTTCGTGATCGCCTGGCTCTACTCCCGGTACGCCGACCGGAAGATCGACCCGGTCGCCGACCGGATCCGCGCCGAGATCGGGGAGGTGGAGCATGAACACGGTCCTCGCGGCTGAGGCGGGTAGCACGACCGCCCGCAACCTGACCATCACGCTGTTCCTGGTGTTCGTGGCGGTCACCCTGGCCATCACGATCTGGGCCAGCCGACAGACCAAGACCGCCACCGACTTCTACGCCGGCGGCCGGTCGTTCTCCGGCTTCCAGAACGGCATGGCGATCGGCGGCGACTACATGTCGGCCGCCTCGTTCCTCGGCATCGCCGGCATCATCGCCCTCTACGGCTACGACGGTTTCCTCTACTCGATCGGCTTCCTGGTCGCGTGGCTGGTCGCGCTGCTGCTCGTCGCGGAGTTGCTGCGTAACTCGGGCCGGTACACGATGGCCGACGTCCTGGCCTTCCGCATGCGCCAGCGTCCGGTGCGTACGGCCGCGGCGGTCTCCACCATCACCGTGTCGATCTTCTACCTGCTCGCCCAGATGGTGGGCGCCGGCGCCCTGGTGGCGCTGCTGCTCGGCATCCGGCCGGGCACCACGTTCCTCGGCATGGACGCGGACGCCGCCAAGGTCGCCACCATCATCATGGTCGGCGCCCTGATGATCATCTACGTCACGGTGGGCGGCATGAAGGGCACCACCTACGTGCAGATCGTCAAGGCGTTCCTGCTGATGGGCGGCGCGCTGATCATGACGCTGCTGGTGCTGGCGAAGTACAAGTTCAACCTCTCCTCCCTGCTCGGCGACGCCGCGTCGTCCTCCGGCAAGGGGGCGGCGTTCCTGGAACCCGGGTTGCGCTACGGGGTCGAGGTCGCCGGGAACTCGACGCAGACCTTCTACAACAAGATGGACCTGCTGTCGCTCGGCATCGCCCTGGTGCTCGGCACCGCCGGCCTGCCGCACATCCTGATCCGCTTCTACACCGTCCCGACCGCCAAGGCGGCCCGCAAGAGCGTGCTCTGGGCGATCGGCATCATCGGTACGTTCTACCTGCTGACGCTGGCGCTCGGTTTCGGTGCCGCGGCACTGGTGGGCAGCGAGGCGATCACCGCGCAGGACCGCGCGGGCAATACGGCGGCGCCACAGCTCGCCGAGGCGCTCGGCGTGGACTTCCTCGGTGGTGATCTCGGCGGGGCGACACTCCTCGCCGTCATCGCAGCGGTCGCCTTCGCCACCATCCTGGCCGTCGTCGCCGGGCTGACCCTGGCGTCGTCGTCGAGCCTGGCGCACGACTTCTACGCCAACGTCCTGAAGAACGGGCAGGCGTCGGAGCGGCAGGAGGTACGCGTCGCGCGGATCTCCGCCCTGGTGATCGGCGCGGTCTCGATCGCACTGTCGATCTACGCGCAGAGCCTGAACGTGGCCTTCCTGGTGGCGCTCGCGTTCGCGGTCGCCGCGTCCGGCAACCTGCCGGCGATCCTCTACAGCCTGTTCTGGCGGCGGTTCAACACCTCCGGCGCGGTGTGGGCCATCTACGGCGGCCTGCTCGCCGCGGTGGTCCTGGTCTTCTTCTCGCCGGTGGTCTCGGGAGCACCGACCGCGATGTTCCCCGACCACGACTGGCAGTGGTTCCCGCTGTCCAACCCGGGTCTGCTCTCCATCCCGTTCGGCTTCCTCTGCGGATGGATCGGCACCCTCATCTCGAAGGAGCACGACGAGGACAAGTACGCCGAGTTGGAGGTGCGCTCCCTCACCGGCGCCGGCGCCCACTGAGAAGCCGCTGGCCAGGCACCCCCCGCCGGCCGGCACCCCGGGCCCCCTCCCGTTCCGGGAGGGGGCCCTTCTCGTCCGGCCGTCCCCCGCCCGCCGGACGGGCAGCGAAGGCGGCGAGGGCGGCCCATCCGCACGGTCGCCAGGGCGGGCCGCGACGACGCTGAGTAGGCTGACCGGTATGAAGGTTGCAGCCCGTTTCGGCCCCGGTCACCGCATCCTCGTCACCGGGGGTGCCGGATTCGTCCCGTCGCACCTGGTCGACGCCCTGATCGCGCGGGGCTGCACCGTGGTCGCGCTGGACAACTTCGTCACCGGTTCGAAGGAGAACGTCGCGCACCTGCACGACACGCCGACGTTCACCCTCGTCGAGGCGGACATCTCCGAAGGGCTGCCCACCCACCACCCGGCGCTCGCCGAGCGGTTCGACGCGATCCTGCACATGGCCTCGCCGGCCAGTCCGACCGACTTCGAGAAGCTGCCGGTCGAGATCCTCCGGGTCGGCTCGGTCGGGACCCTGCACCTGCTCGACCGCGCGCTCGCCGACGGCGCCCGCTTCCTGATGGCGTCCACCTCCGAGGCGTACGGGGACCCGAAGGAGCACCCGCAGCGGGAGACCTACTGGGGCAACGTCAACCCGATCGGCATCCGCAGCGTCTACGACGAGGCCAAGCGCTTCTCCGAGGCCGCCACGATGGCCTACCACCGCAGCCGGGGGCTCGACGCCGCGATCGTCCGGATCTTCAACACGTACGGCCCGAGGATGCGGCCGGACGACGGCCGCGCCATTCCCACCTTCATCTCCCAGGCGCTGCGCGGCGAGCCGCTCACGGTGCACGGCACCGGCGACCAGACGCGCTCGATCTGCTACGTGGCGGACCTCGTCCGGGGCATCCTGCTGCTGCTCGACTCGACCGAGACCGGGCCGATCAACTGCGGCACCGAGCACGAGATGACCATGCGGCAACTCGCCGAGACGATCGTGTCGCTCACCGGAAGCAGCTCCGAGGTGACCTACATCACTCGCAGCGCGGACGACCCCGAGATGCGCCGGCCGGACCTGACCCGCGCCCGTGAGCTGCTCGGCTACGAGCCGACGGTGACGCCGGAGGACGGCCTGGCCCGCACGATCGAGCACTTCCGCGACCGCCTGGGCGGCTGACCGCCCACGACCCGCACCCGGGCGCCGGTCCTCGCTTGAGAGCGCCTGTGGCTCAGGCTACGTACCCTGAGTGACATGTCCGCGTCCACGCCTGCCGGCCTTCCGCTCCCGCATCTGCACCGCAGCTCCGGGCGCGCGTCCGTTCCCGGACGCCCGCGCGGCGCCACCGGCCGCGCCCGACCGTCGGAGACACGCTGGTACCCGGCGCCCGACGAGGGGCCGCTCCGCGGTGGGCCGAGTGGGCCGGGTGGGCCGTCCGGGCCCGACGGTCCGGGTGGTCCGGGGGGTCCCGGCGGCTCGGGCGACGGGCGTCCCGGCCGGCGTGGCCCGCGACCCCGGTGGGGGCGGATCGGCCTGGTGGCCGGGGTCGCGGTGCTGGTGCTCGCGCTGCTCGGCGGTCTCGGCGGCTGGCTCTACGTGCGCAACCTCGACAAGGACCTGGCCCGCACCGACCCGTTCGCCGAGATCACCGGCGGGCGGCCGGCCAAGCCGGTGGAGGGCGCGCTCAACATCCTGCTCGTGGGCACCGACTCCCGGGACCCGGACGCCCCGGTCGACCAGGCGGGCAAGTGGCGGGCGGACACGATCATCGTCATGCACATCCCGTCGGACCACCAGCAGGCCTATCTGGTCTCGATTCCGCGCGACCTCTACGTGCCCATCCCGGAGTCGGCCGGCGCCGACTGCTCGGCGGCCCGGCGCGCGAAGATCAACGCGGCCTTCGCGTTCGGTGGCCTGCCGCTGGCCGTACGCACCGTCGAGTGCTTCACCGACGTCCGGCTCGACCATGTCATGGCCATCGACTTCGCGGGCTTCAAGCAGGTCACGGACGCGCTGGGGGGCGTCGACCTGAAGGTGGAGCGGACCATCACCTCGATCCACAAGCCCTACCGGACGTTCACCAAGGGCGTCAACCACATGAACGGGGCCGAGGCGCTGGACTGGATCCGGCAGCGCAAGCAGTTCCCGGACGGGGACTTCGCCCGGATGCGCCACCAGCAGGAGTTCCTCCGCGCCCTGATGGACAAGGCGGCGAGCAGCGGCACGCTGAGCAACCCTCGGAAACTGAACGCGTTCCTCCAGTCGGTGACCGATGCGGTGACCGTGGACCGGGGATTCTCGTTGATGGACATGGCGGTGGAGTTCCGCAACCTGCGGGGCGAGAACCTCACGTTCGTGACGAGCCCGAACTCGGGCAGCGAGACGATCAACGGGGAGTCGGTGGTGGTGTCCGACCGGGAGAAGGCGCTCGCGATGTACCGGGCGATGTCCGCCGACACCATGGCCGACTGGATCAAGGCCAACCCGCCGAAGAGCACGGACGGTGGCTGACCGATTCCGGAAAGCCAACCGCCGATTGGTCGAGTGAAGACTGTCCGATCGGACAATCCCCCTGCGTGAGCCGCAGGGCGAACAGAACATGGCCAATACACGAACTCGCCAGGTCCAGAAAGTGTCCGTACAGTGGTGCCGCCCCCTGATCACGTGAGCTGGAGCAGGCATGCCGGTTCAGACCAGCCGTCGCCCACCATCCTTGGACGCCGCCCGCCCACCGGCCGGCGGCTCCGCCGCCGTGCCTCCACAGCGGGGCTCGGGCGGCGGCGGGAACGGCGGCGGTGGAAAAGGCGGCCGGCCGACGAAGCGGAAGCGCCGCAAGGATCCGCTCTGGGCCCGGCTCACCGTCGTCTTCGGCGCGGTGCTGATGATGAGCAGCGGCGTCGCCATCGTCGGCAGCAAGGCGGTCATCAGCAGCGCGACCGGTGACATCGCCCAGCGCAACCTGCTCGGCGAGGCCGGTAAGACCGACGCCGAGGGCGGCGCCAACCTGGACGGCCCGATCGACATGCTGCTGCTGGGCGTGGATGCCCGGGAACGGTGGGCGGCGGACGACGTCCGGTCGGACAGCATCATCATCCTGCACATCCCGGCGACGCACGACCAGGCCTACCTGATCTCCATCCCCCGGGACACGGAGGCACAGATCCCGCCGTTCAAGAAGAGCAACTGGCCGGGCGGCACCGACAAGATCAATGCGGCCTTCCAGATCGGTGCCCGCAACGGCGGCGGCTGGGAGGGCGGCGCCCAGCTGATGGCGCAGACCATCAAGCGGCTCACCGGGGTGAGCTTCGACGGCGCCGCGATCATCAACTTCGGCGGCTTCAAGAACATCATCGACACCCTCGGCTCCGTGCGGATCTGCGTGAGCCAGGAGGTCAAGTCGCACCACATGTCGTACGTCGACGGCAAGCCGATGTGGAACGCGGACGCCAAGAAGACCGGCAAGCGGATGACCCCGGTGGTGCACAAGAAGGGCTGCCAGGAGATGGAGGGCTGGGCGGCCCTCGACTACTCGCGCCAGCGCTACGGCCTGAAGAACAGCGACTACGACCGGCAGCAGAACCAGCAGCAGCTGATCAAGGCGATGGCCAAGAAGGCCACCGACAACGGCACGCTGACCAACCTGGGCAAGCTCCAGGCGCTCATCAAGGCGGCGGGCAAGGCGTTCGTCCTGGACACCGGCGGCGTGCCGATCGCCAACTTCATCTTCACGATGCGCGGCGTGAGCGGCAACGAGCTGACCATGCTCAAGACGAACAACGGCACCTTCAACGGCGACGGCAACGGCAAGGAGCTGTTGAGCGCCGAGACGCTGGCGATGTTCGATGCGGTCAAGAAGGACAAGCTGGCCGAGTTCGTGTTCAACCACCCCGAGGTGATCTCCACCCGCAAGTGAGCGGCGACGGCCGACGCCGCTGGTTGTCGGCGAAACGGACCGACAAAGCCGTCACTTTCCGTAGCCTGACGTGAGCAGGACTCATGTCAACGGCTGCGGGGAGGCACCACGTCCAGGGCGGGCCGGGACGGCGAGCGGGCGGACATTCCGGCCGCTCCGCGCCGCCGCGCACGCTGGCCCCGCATCCTGCTCGGCATCGGTCTGACGCTGGTCGCGCTCGCCGGTCTCGCGGTGGTCGGGCTCCGGGCGCTCACCGACCGCTACGACCGCACGGTGCTCAAGGAGCAACTGCTCGCGCCGGACGCCCGCACCGGGCGCACCGACCTCTCCGGCCCGCTGAACTACCTGCTCATCGGCACCGACCGGCGGCCCAACGACACCAACCCGGAGCAGCGCGCGGACACCATCCTGGTCGTGCACGTGCCCGCCGGCCTGCGCCAGGCGTACCTGGTCTCCATCCCCCGCGACCTCCTCGTCACCATCCCCGCCGGCTCCGGCTATCCCGGGGGCCAGGACAAGATCAATGCCGCGTACGAGCACGGCGGCGGCGGGGAGCCGGGCGCCCAACTGCTGTCGTCCACCCTGAGCCGGCTCACCGGGCTCCGCTTCGACGGTGCGGCGCTGGTCGACTTCGCCGGCATCCGTCAGGTCGTGGACCTGCTCGGCGGCGTCCGCATGTGCGTGGACGGCGAGGTGCGCTCGATCCACACGAACCGCGTCTTCACTCCCGGCTGCCACCAGATGAACGGCGCCGAGGCGCTGGACTACGTCCGCCAGCGCTACGACCTGCCCGGGGGCGACTACGACCGGCAGCGCCACCAGCAGCAGTTGCTGCGGGCGCTGCTGGACCGTGCCTCCGAGACCCGGTTGCGGAACAACCCCGTCAAGCTCGACCAGGTGATCCGTGCCGTCGGCGGCTCGCTGACCGTCGACACCAACGGGGTGGCGCTGGAGGACCTGCTCTTCTCGCTCCGTGGACTGCCCCCGGACTCGCTGCGCGGGGTGCAGGTGCCCTCGTACCCGCAGGTCATCGACGAGGTGTCGTACGTGGTGCTGGACAACGGCGGCAACGGGCTGTTCGACGCCGTCCGGGGCTCCGCGATGCCGGCCTGGGTCGGCGCCAATCCGCGCTGGGTGGTCAAGCTGTGACGGCGTCGACGGCCCGGTCGGCGCCGAACCGCCGGGCGAGGATCTAGGCTTGTTACCCGTGTTCGGATCCCAGGTTCCCACCGTGACCGTTAACGAGCTCGACGACGCCACCTACCTGCTCGACGTCCGCGAGGACGACGAGTGGGCCGCGGGCCACGCGCCGGGCGCCCACCACCTGCCGATGATGGAGCTGCCGGCCCGCATGGCCGAGGTGCCCACCGACCGGGACGTCGCGGTGATCTGCCGCTCCGGCGGGCGCTCCGCCCAGGTCGTCGCGTACCTGATGCGCAACGGCTGGGACCAGGTGCGCAACGTGTCCGGCGGCATGGGCGACTGGGCCGCCGCCGGGCGTCCGGTGGTCGGCGACGACGGGCAGCCGGGCCGGGTGCTGTAGGGCGGGTGGGATGGGCGACCAACCCCTGGTGTTCGCGCACCGCGGCGCCTCGTACGACCTGCCGGAGCACACGCTCGCGGCCTACCTGCGGGCCCTCGCCGAGGGCGCGGACGGGCTGGAGTGCGACGTCCGGCTGACCCGCGACGGCCACCTCGTCTGCGTGCACGACCGGCGGTTGGACCGTACGAGCAACGGACGCGGTCTGGTCAGCGCCCGCACGCTCGCCGAGCTGGAGGCGCTCGACTTCGGCTCGTGGCACCCCGGGGGCCTGCCGGCGGACACCGACGAGCCGCCGGACGACTCCCGCACCCGTCTGCTCACCCTCGAACGGCTGCTCGACGCGGTGCTGGCCGCGGGTCGGCCCGTGCGGCTGCTGATCGAGACCAAGCACCCCTCGCGGTACGGCGGCGACGTCGAGCGCAAGCTGGTCACGATGCTGCGCCGGTACGGGCTGGCCGAGCCCGCGCCGGACCATCCGGTCCAGGTCACCGTGATGTCCTTCTCCCCGCTGGCCGTCCGCCGGGTCCACGAGCTGGCACCGGCCCTGCCAACCGTGCTGCTGCTGGAGGTGCTGCCCCGCTGGCTGCGGCTGGGTCGGCTGCCCTTCGGCAGCCGGATCGCCGGGCCCGGCATCGGCCTGGTCCGGGCCCGCCCGCAGCTGCTGCCGGCGCTGCGGGCGGCCGGCAACCAGGTGTACGTCTGGACGGTGAACGAGCCGGACGATCTGGACCTCGTCCTGACCGCCGGCGTGGACGGGATCATCACCGACCGACCGGCGCACACCCTGACCCGCCTCGGCCGCTGACCCTCCCGGCCCGGAGCAGCCGGGCGGCTCCGCCGTCGGGGTCCCGGGCCGGCGCTGGTCCTCCCGGGCCGGCGCCGGTCCCGGGGGTGCCCAAAACGGTGACGCCGGGGCACACTCGGGGACATGCCGGAGCGCATCGACTTCCCCGCTCTCATCGCCGGCCACACCGTCGTCATCGAAATGATCAACTCGGGTGACGCGGGCCTGCCCGTCCTCACCCAGCTACTCCGGGTCGCCCAGCCGGCGCTCGGGGCGGCGGCCATGGCGTTCCTGGAGTTCGGGCCGACCGGTGGCCGCGTCATCTCCGCGACCGGCGCCGCCGAGTGGACCGTCGGCCGGCCCCTGCCGGTCAACGACCCGGCGACGGTGTGCCTGCTCACCGGCCCCCGCGTGCAGCAGGTGCGCCTCGACGAGCTGGGCGGCAAGCTCACCACCGAGCTGGCCGAGCGGGGCCTGCACCACATGGTGGTGTCCCGGGCGGAGATCGGCGGCCACACCGTCGGCAGCCTGCACGCCCTCTACCGGGACGGCGACGACGGACCGGACCCGGGGCAGCACGGGGTCGTCGGGTACCTCGCCTCCTGCATCGCCCACATGTACGGCGACCAGAGCGGGCTGCCGGTGCACGGCGACGGCCCGGTCGTCGCGGCGCTCGCCGACGGGCTGGCGGTGGTGGACCGGGACAGCTACGTCCGGCTCTGGAACCCGGCCGCCGCGCAGGTGACCGGCCGCCCCGCCAACCAGGCGCTCAGCCGACCGCTGCCCTTCCCCATCCCGCCCTCGGGTCAGGTGCTCGACCACCGGCTGCCCGACGGCCGCTGGCTGCGGATCACGTCGGGAGAGCTGCCCGGGCCCGGCACGCTGCGCGTGGTCACCTTCCGCGACATCACCGACCAGCAGCGCCGCGACCACGAGCGCGACCTCTTCGTGGCGGTGACCAGCCACGAGCTGCGTACGCCGGTGACGGTCATCAAGGGGTACGCCGACACCCTGACCGACCACTGGGAGTCGCTGACCGAGACGGACCGGCGGCAGGCCGCGCGGGTGATCGGCCAGCGGGCGAACGAGCTGGCGCGGCTCGTGGACCGGCTGCTCTCGTCCGCCGCCGAGTCCGGGCCCGGCGACGAACCGCCGGCGCCGTTCGACCTGGGCGACGCCCTGCGCGCCGCTGTCCTCGACCTCCCCGCCGAGCTGCGTCACCGGCTCCTGCTCGACCTGCCGGCCGACCTGCCCAAGGCGCTCGGTCACCGGCCCAGCCTCGCGACCGTGCTGACCGAGCTCGCCACGAACGCCGGGAAGTACTCGGCGCCGGGCACCCGGATCGAGATCAGCGCGCGGGAGGACGGGCAGATGGTGTCGTTCCGGGTCAGCGACCGGGGCATCGGCATTCGGCCTGAGCACGTCGAACGCGCCTTCGATCGGTTCTGGCAGGGCGAGTCGGGGGACCGTCGGGGCTATCCGGGCGCGGGGCTCGGCCTCTATCTCGTCCGCCGGATCGTTGAACAGCAGAATGGATGGGTATCCCTCCGACCGAGGACCGGTGGCGGTACGGTCGCAGAGGTGCGGCTGCCGCGCGGATGACGACCGGCGAGGGCCGCGAGGGCGTGAAGGGGCGCAGGTGGGGACGGGATCCGGCGAACGGGCGTGGTGCGTGGTGGTGCCCCACCACGCGACCGGCGCACGCCTCGCCCGGCACCGGCTCGCCGACGAGCTGACCGGCCTGGTGCCCTCGGCGCTCCTGGCCGACCTGGTCGCCGTCCTGGCCGAACTGGTCGGCAACGCGGTCCGGCACGCCCGTCCGCTGCCCGGTGGGGTGGTGCGGGTGGCCTGGCGGCTGCGGGAGACCGTCGACGGCCCCCGGGTGCAGCTCCGGGTCACCGACGGCGACGCCGGCGAGGGGCCCCGGATGCGGGCAGCCACCACCGACGCGGCCGACGGGCGCGGACTGCACATCGTCGCCGGCCTGGCCACCCGGTGGGGGGTCGACCGGGACGGGCTCGGCCAGAGCGTGTGGGCCGAGTTCGAGCCGAGCCCGGTGAGCCGACCCGACCTGGTGATCGCCGGCTGACCGGTCCCCGCCCGCCGGGGCGGTGACCGCATCGAAGGTGCCCGGGAGGCGGGTCCTCCCCACGGCGGGCCGTCGGGGCCTCTAGGCTGTCTCGCCGTGAGCAAGCGTCGAAAGAACCAGCGGGCCGCCGAGACCACCCCGAAGCGGGAGAAGGTGCGTGACATCTTCGTGCCGCGACCGTTCGAAGGGCTGGTCGACGAGCCCGAGTGGATCGCGCTGCGCGAACTCGTGCCGGCCGCGTCCGCGCCGCTGCGGCTCGCTCCCGACCTGGTCGAGGAGTTCGGTGACCGCCCGGTGACGCTGGCCACCGTGCTGCCGATGGCCGCCCCGGCGATGACCAAGGCGGATGGCCGGGTGTTCATCGGGCTCCAGCGTCACATCCAGTCCGGCGACGTCTCCCGCGACCTGGCCGAGGCGCTGCTCTGCGCGCTGCGCACCGAACCGGGCGGCCAGGTGGCCGTGCCACCGCTGCCCGGTCCCGGCCCCCGCCTGCAGGACGTGCTGGTGGACGGCCCGCTGGAGATCACGATGCACGACGGGTTCGACTTCTGGCTCGACCCGGGCGCGGCGGACGACCCGACCGTCCAGGCGTCCCTGGAGCGGGCGAACGCCGCCATCTACCCGACCGTGCGGATGAGCGCGGCGAAGGCCGCGTACTGGTGCCAGGTGCCGGAGAAGGCGCACGTGCGCTGGGTGCTGCCGGAGGAGGAGGACGTGGCGCTCGACGCGCTGGCCCGCCTCGGCGCCGCCGGTTCGCTGCCGCTCGGCGACGGCACGCGCTTCGCGGGCATGTTCCGCGCACACGGACGCCTGGTGCCGGTCTGGGACCTGCCCGAGCAGACGCCGGCCGGCGAGTGGGAGGAGCCGGTGGCCCAGTTCGCCAAGCGCTACGCCGAGGCGGCGGCCGAGGGCGGCCCGCTCGACGCGGCCGCGCGGCGTTCCCGGCAGGGCCTGCTCGGCCGCCAGCTCACCCTGCGCTGACCAACCCGCCGGTGCGGGCACGGGTGGCGGTCAGCCGCCCAGCGGCTCCCGCACCAGCGGGCAGGACATGCACCGCGGGCCTCCTCGGCCGGAGCCCAGCTCCGACCCGGCGATCGGGATCACCTCGATGCCGGACCGCTCCAACTGCGCGTTGGTCTCCACGTTGCGCTCGTAGCCGACGCAGAGCCGGGGCGCGATGGCGAGGGTGTTGTTGCCGTCGTCCCACTGCTCGCGTTCGGCGGTGACCGGGTCCAGGCCAGTGTCGATCACCCGGAGCTGGTCCAGGTCCATCGCGTCGGCGGCGGCCCGCAGGAACGGCGCGGGACCGTCGACCCGGGGGTCCTCCCCGTCGGCGCCGGCGATCACCGTGTACGCGGACAGCGTGTCGGCGACGTTCGGATACATCAGGACGGCGTCGACGTCGACCATGGTGCAGACGGTGTCCAGGTGCATCGTGGCCCGCTCCTGGGCGATCGGCACCACGAGGATGGTGTGTGCGAGGCCGGCGGCGAAGACCTGACGGCCGAGCCGCTCGGCGCCGGCCGGGGTGGTCCGCTCACCCACTCCCACGGCGAGCACACCGGGCGCCAGCAGCAGCACGTCCCCGCCCTCCAGGTGCTCCAGGCCCGGGTCGTACACGAAGCTGGTCCCGGCGAAGCGCGGGTGGTGCCGGTAGATGGCGTGGGTCAGGGTGCTCTCCCGGCGGCGGGCGGTCATCGCGAGGCTGGTGACGCCGACCCGGTCCCGGATCCAGAGCGACGAGTCGCGGGTGAAGAGCAGGTTGGGCAGCGGGTCGATGACGAAGTCGTGCCGGTCCATGAGGGTGTAGACGAGCCCGCCCGGGCGCTCCGCGCTGATCCGCAGTTCCTCGTGGGCGAGGCCGGCGATGAGCACGTCGGCGAGCGCCGCCGGGTCCAGGTATGCCAGGTGGTCGGCGACCCGGGCACGCAGGCTGTCGCCCAGCCGGGGCGAGCGGAGCACCTGCTCGGTCAACTCGGCGCGGGCGTCGGCCACGGCGAGCGTCTCGGCGAGCAGTGCGGCGAGGTAGAGCACCTCCACCCCGCGCTCGCGCAGCGCCGCGGCGAACGCGTCGTGCTCCTCCTGGGCGCGACCGACCCAGGGGATCGCGTCGAAGAGGAGCGAGTCGTTGTTGCGCGGCGTCAGCCGGGCGAGTTCCGGCCCGGGGCGGTGCAACAGCACGGTGCCGAGCCGACCTACTTCACTGTCCACATAGTGGGTCACGAGGGCAGCCTAGGGCAGGGTTTGGCGGTATCCGAGAAAAGAACTGTGGATGAATATGGCATTCATCCACAGTCACTCCGGCGCTCCACCTTGCCGACCCCCGGGAGTGGCAACGTAGGGTAGTGGAGACATAACTTCGAGGGACCTTTTGCCGGAGGTCGCGATGACTGTCTTCCCCGCTCGCCGAGCCGTCCCCACCGCTCGGGCACTGCCGCCCGCCACGGTGCCACACCCTCGGGTGGAGTCGCCGGGGGTCCTCGACCCGGCCCGTCCCACACCACTGGAGTGGGCCCGCCGTCGGCGGGCGGAGCGCGGCGCCCGGCGGCTCGAGGCGGCGGGTGCCCGCGCCCTCGGCCAACTGGATCATCTCGGCCCGGGCTGGCACGTCATCGAGTGGCCCCGCACCGACGCCGTCGACGTCCTCCTCGACCGTCCGCACGAGGAGCGCGCCGGCTTCCTCGCCATCGGCCCGAGCGGCCTCTTCGCCGTCACCATCGCCGACCACGGCCGCGCGCGCGTGCTCGTCGCCGGTGACGTGGTGCAGATCAACGGTAAGCGGCCGCCCTACGTGGCGGAGGCCCGCCGGGACGCCAAGCGAGCGAGCAAGGCCCTCTCCGACGCGGTGGGGCTCCCCATCCCGGTGACGCCGGTGCTGACCTTCGTCGGCTCCGGCGTCATCAGCGTCTACGGCCTGCCGAAGGACTGCCTGATGGCGACCCACCGCGAGCTGGACCGCCTGCTCGTGGCCGGCGGCAGCCGGATCAGCCCGGCCACCGCCGAGAAGCTGTCGCGGGTGGCGCAGCACCCGAGCACCTGGCTGAACGGCACGTACCGTCCAGCGGCCGACTACCGGTGGTACGACGACGGCCGAACGGCCGCTGACAAGCCGGCGAACCGCCGGTAACGTCAGCCCGGACGTCACGTGTACCGCCGCCGTCGGCGGCGCGCATCCACGCCGTCGCCGACCTGTCCCGCTCGGGCCTCGGTCCGGCCGTGGGCGGGTCGGTGACGACGGCGCGATCGACGATCCTCCGGGCGACCGGCTAGCGTGGACAGTCCCAGGGTGCACATAGGAGGCGCGGTGGCCCACGTCGAACTCTCGCTCTCGGAAGTGTTTCCGCCGTCAGCGGGGGCCGCGACAGCGCCGGAGTTCGACAACTTCGGCCAGTGGTGCTCCACGGTCACCCACGCCGACGAGCCCTGCCTGCTGATCGACGCCGAGACGACGGTGGTGGCGATCTCCGCCGCCGGTTGTGAGCTGCTCGGCCTCGGCAAGCCGGAGGACCTGGTCGGCCTGCCACTGCTCGACGGCGGGCTGCGCCTGGTCGACTTCACGGCCCACGGGGTCGCGCTGACCGAGCAGGAGGTCGACAAGATCCCGCCGCTGCTGGCGCTCTCCTCGGGTCGGCTCGCCCGTGGCCTGCTGCGGGTGCGGGCGGCGGGCGAGGAGGCATCCGACGCGACGGTCGACGCGATCTCGACCCCGGTGCTCACCGAGGGGGCGGTCGCCGGCTCGCTCACCTTCTTCTCGGGCGTCTGACCTGGGCAAATCTGACAATCGCCGCACGCGGCGTACCCGGACGGACCGGTTCCGAGGCCGTAGGGTGCCCTCATGCTCGATGTCGATCTGCTACCGGAGGAGTACGCCGTGTGCCGGATGGCCGCCGGCACCGCACTGCCGCCCACGCTGTCGCGCGGCCTGAACCATGCCGACGTGGTGACGGTCAGCTGGACCACCGACGGGATCTCCGTCATCTGCCCACTGGACCGGGCTCCCGAGCAGGCGGTGGTGGAGACCGCCTGGCGCTGCCTACGGGTCTCGGGTCCGATCGACCTGGCCGTCACCGGCACGCTCGCCGCGCTCGTCGACCCACTGGCCGGCGCCCGGGTCAACGCGGTCGCCTTCTCCACCTTCGACACCGACTACCTACTCGTCCCGGCCGTTCGGCTCGACGAGGCGACCACGGCGCTGGAACGGGCCGGGCACCGGGTCTCCGGCTGACCTTCACCGCGGCATCGGTTCCTCCTACGATGGGCTCGGCCACCCCGGCCGACCACCCCTCCGCCCCCAGGACCGGTCCGTGCCGCGCACCCAACTCCGCCACACGGCGCCCCCGCGCGCCGACCGCACGTCGGCCCCACCCGCCTCGACGCGTGTGCGGGTCGGTGAAACCCGCACGTGGGCCCCACCCGCCAGCCGGTCGACCACCATCCCGCGACGGCGCCGGGCGATGGTGGGCGTGCTGGCCGTCCTCGCGCTGGCCGGCTGCGGGACGCCGCCCGAGCTGCGGAACTCCGCACCGACCGCACCGCCCCTCCCGACGTCGGTGCCCACCCCGGCGCGCCCGCCCGCCACCGGCCTGCCGTCCGGCGCGCCGACCGTGCCGGTCACCCCGACCACCGACGCCGGGCTGGTGGCCACCGCCTGCCGGGGCGGGCCCACCGGCTCCCGGATCATCGCGCTGCTCCGCGGCCGGGCCGGGGTGCTGCCGGACAACGTCGGGGTCCGCGTACGCACCGGGCCGCTCTGCGCCGCGGACTGGCAGTACACGGTGCTCGACGTGACCGGCCACGAGGAACTCCAGGTGGTCACCCGGGAGCGGTCGGGGGCGCTGGAGCTGGTCACCGCGGGCACGGATGTCTGCACCGCCGAGGTGCGGGTCGCCGGACCGATCGGGCTCCGGGGCTTGGCCTGCGACGGCGGCACGGTGGGCGTACCGGGTGCGTAGGCTGGTCGGCATGCCGGGAACACCGCCGACGCGCTTCGTCTACCTGGGCCCCGAGGGCACCTTCGCCGAGCAGGCGTTGCGCACCGTCCCCGCCGCCGAGCGGGGCAGCCGCACGCCGGCCCGCAGCGTCGGGGAGGCGCTGGAGAGCGTACGGTCCGGTGACGCCGACGCGGCGCTGGTGCCGCTGGAGAACTCCATCGGTGGCGCGGTGGGGGTGACCCTGGACGAGCTGGCCGAGGGGGACCCCCTGGTGATCACCCGTGAGGTGATCCTGCCGGTCGAGTTCGTGCTCGGCGCCCGGTCCGGCACCGACCTGACCACGATCCGGAGCGTGGCGGCGCACCCGCAGGCGTCCACCCAGTGCCGCAACTGGCTGCGTACGCACCTGCCGGACGCCGTGGTGGTCGACGTGCTCTCCAACGGCGCCGCCGCGGCGGGCGCGGCCGGCGGCGACTACGACGCGGCCATCTGCGCGCCGATCGGCGCCACCCGGCACCGGCTGGCCGTGCTGGCCGACAAGATCGCCGACCATCCGGACGCGGTGACCCGCTTCGCGCTGCTGTCCCGCCCCGGCCCGCCCCCGCCGCCGACCGGCGACGACGTCACGTCGCTCGCCGTCTACATCGCCCACGACCGGGTGGGCGCCCTGCTGTCGGTGCTCATGGAGCTGGCCGTACGCGGCGTCAACCTGACCCGGATCGAGTCCCGGCCGACCGGCGAGGCGCTCGGCCGGTACGTCTTCTTCCTCGACTGCTCCGGCCACGTGGCCGACGTCCGGCTCGGCGAGGCCCTCCAAGGGCTGCGCCGCGTCTGCGCCGACGTCCGCTTCCTCGGGTCGTATCCCCGTCACCGCTGGGCCGAGGCGGAGGGCGACCGACCGGTCCCCGCGCCACCCGGCCTGTCCGACACCGACTACGCCGACGCGGCGGCGTGGCTGGCCCGACTGCGCACCGGCGAGCTCAGCTGACCGGCCCGGACGGCCGGGACGGGCGGACGCCGCCCCGGCCGGAGCACCCGACCGTCAGCTGAGCAGACCGCCGAGCAGGCCGCCCTGCTGCTCCTGCGCGCCGCTGCCCATGACCGGCGGCTCCTCGGACGGCTGCACGACCACGAAGCCCTGGCCGGCGAAGCTCATCGTGAACGACTCGCCGGTGCGCCGGCCGAGCAGCGTGCCGAGGCCCAGCTGCTCCGCGCGGTGGTAGCCGGTCTGGAGGTTGGCCGACCAGCACACCGCGGCCTGCGGGTCGACGTACGTCGGCTGGTCGACGTTGAGCACGACCGGCGTGCCCTTGGTGGTGATGGCGATCCGACCGTGGCCGGTGAAGACGCAGTTGAAGAGGCCGGACGACGACGCCATGCCGGCGCCACCGACCATCTTGATGTCGTACTGGAGGGTGGAGTCGAAGGCCAGCACGCTGGAGCCGTTGATGGAGAGGGCGTCGCCGGGCTCCAGGTCGATGATGTGGACGTCCTTCGCCAGCTCGGCGAGGAAGACGTCACCCTGGCCGCTCACCCGCATCAGCGGGACACCCTCGCCGGTGAGCTTCTGCTTGAGGAACTTGCCCAGCCCGCCCGACCCGAGGGCCTGGAACTGCACGTTCCCCTGGTAGGCGACCATGGACCCGACCCGGGCCATCGCCTCGCCGTTGAGCTCGATCTTCAACATCTTGGAGTTCTGCAGCCGCATGCCGGGCTGGGCGGACTCCTTCTCAAGGTTCTCCGCGGAGAACAGCGCGCTGCGCATGGAATTGCCTCCTGAGGTCGCGTTGCCTTCCACGACGGTAGGGGACCGTCGCAACGCGGGGCCGTCAGCGGAGCGGTGTGGCGCGGCCCGACGCCCGGTGGACCGGCGGCGTGGTCAGGCCCAGCCCAGCGCGTGCAGCCGCTCGTCGTCGATGCCGAAGTGGTGGGCGATCTCGTGCACCACCGTGACCGCGACCTCGTCGACGACGTCGTCCTCGTTGTCGCAGATCCGCAGGATGGGGTGGCGGTAGATGAAGATGCGGTCCGGCAGGACACCGGCGTAGTCCCACCCGCGCTCGGTGAGGGCGTGCCCCTCGTAGAGGCCGAGCAGGTCCTCGTCGCCGGGGGGCGGGTCGTCCTCGACCAGGATGACCACGTTGCTCATCAGGCCGAGCAGCTCCTCGGGCACCTCGTCGAGGGCGTCACCGACCAGCTCCTCGAAGCGCTCGCGGCTCATCTCCACCGGCACTCCGCCATTCTGCCCGATCCCGACCGGAACCGGGCCGGTTAAAGATCCAGACGCGGTCACGGGCAGGGGTGGCGTCCGGGGTCGGACGCCCCCCTCCCGTGGCCGACGGCTGTGCCGAGCGGAGTGGTCAGGCGCTGAGGCGGGCGGTGAGGGTGATCTCGGCGCCCGGAGAGAGCAGCCGGGAGATCGGGCAGTTCGCCTTGGCGGCCTCGGCGAGCTTCTGGAACTCGCTCTCGTCGATGCCGGGCACCTGGCCCACCGTCTCCAGCTCGATGCGGGTGACGGTCATGCCGGCGTCGGTCTTGTCCAGGTGGACCTTGGCGGTGGTCTCGACGGACGTCGCCGTGGAGCCGGCGTCGGCGAGCGCCTTGGAGAAGGCCATCGAGAAGCAGCCGGCATGCGCGGCGCCGATCAGCTCCTCGGGGTTGGTGCCCTCACCCTCCTCGAAGCGCGACTTGAACGAGTAGTTCCCCTCGATCCCGCCCTTGCCGGTGCGGATCGTGCCGGACCCCTCGGTGAGGTTGCCCTGCCAACGTGCGGAAGCGGTACGGATAGGCATGCTGCGACGCTATCGGAAAGCGGCCCGGGCTGCGACGAGCTCACCCGACGCCCCTGCTGCGATCCCCGTCACCGGCGTGCCGCTGTGCCAGAATTCCGGCAGGCGCGTGACCGGCGGAAGGGGTTCCCCGATGTCCCGAGAACTGCCCATCCCCCGGCAGGATGACCGGTCCGACGGCACGGCCGTGGTCGAGTGGGGCGCCGCCGAGCCCGGGCCCGCGCCACGGCCGGGGCGGTCGCTCGCCGGCCTGGCCCGGGACCGCCGCGTGCCGCCGCTGCTCGCCGGGCTCGGCGCGGTCGCCGCGACCGCCTCGCTGGCCGGTGAGTGGCTGGTGATGACCATCCCCAACGGCGGCCCGACCGGCAGCTCCATCCGGGTGCCCGCCGGGCTCGCCGAGATCGGCAACCTCGGCACCGGCTACCTGGTCGGGCTGCTCGTGCTGGTCACCGCGGTGGCGCTCGCGCTCCGCGGCACCCGGGGCGTCCGCGTGAACGCCCGGGTGGCCGGGCTCGCCCTGGCCGGCGCGCTGCTGGTGCTGCTGACCACCACCGCGATCACGTTGGACGACGCCGGGCAGCGGACCCGCCTGTACGCGCCCGACGAGGGCTTCGAGATCGAGTACGGCCGGGGCCTCGTGATGGCCTTCGTCGCCTGCGCCCTGCTCGGCGCCGCCCTCTGGCTGACCACCGACGCCGGCCCGACCGACGACGGCGACGACACCCCGGCCGGGCCGCTGTTCCGCCGTCGAGGGCGTGGCCCGGGCCCGGCGGAGCGCGACGACGTGCCACCCGCTCCGACCGACCTGACCGTGCAGCCGACCATCCCGTTCGCCCGGCCGGAGTCGCCGATCTGAGTCCCCGGGCCGGCCCGGCGACCCCGTTCACGGCCCCCGGGCGACCCGACACCGGAGGGGCGCCGCGGGTTGGCGTCCGATTCGCCTGGAAGCCATGGTTACGACCCGTCGGGCGAGGTACGGTTGCTGCCCGCCGTCACTCCGGGTCGACGATCGACCACGAAAACGGCTGGTTGCGACGGCGGCGGGCGAAGGAGGAACCATGACCCGCCCGGGACTGCCCAAGCTCATCGCCACCGACCTCGACGGGACACTCGTCCGCAGTGACGACACGGTGTCCGCGTACACGCACGGGGTGCTCGACCGGGTGCGGGCCGCCGGGATCCCGGTGGTCGGCGCCACCGGCCGCGGCCCCCGGCTGACCGAGCTGACCCGCAACGACATCCGCGCGGCCGACTTCCTCGTAATGGCCGGCGGCGGGCGCGTCGTCGACCAGAGCGACCCGGCCGGTCCGGTGGTGCTCCGCGACGAGCGCCTCCCCGCCGAGGTGCTCGCGCGGCTGCTCGCCGACCTGGAGGCCGAGGTCGGCCCGCTCACCGTGATGGTGGAGGCCTCCGACGAGCACGATGCCCCGCTGTGGGGTGACTACCACCCGAGCTGGCCCTATCCGGACCGGTTCGAGGCGCGTACGCGCGCGGAGTGCCTCTCCACCGACGTGATCAAGGCGTTCGCGCGGACCGCCGACCACCACGTGGACGAGCTGCTGGAGGTGGCCCGTCGGATCGTGCCCGCCGACGTGGCGACGCTCACCCAGGCCGGGCTCGGGTTCGTGGAGATCTGCCCGCCCGGCGTGGACAAGGCCAGCGGGCTGGCCGTCGTCGCCCAGGCCCTCGGCGTCGACCCGGACGACGTGCTGGTCTTCGGCGACCAGCCGAACGACCTGCCCATGTTCGGGTGGGCCGGCTGGTCCCGGGTGGCCGTCTCCAACGCCCACCCGGCCGTCCGCGCCGCCGCCGACGAGGTGACCCTGCGCAACGACGACGACGGGGTGGCGGTCTACCTCGACCGACTACTCTCCCGGTGATGGGAGAGACACCGGCACTGGTCGCCACCGACATCGACGGCACGCTGCTGCGGGACCACCGGACGCTCAGTCCGCGTACGGCCGGGGTCCTGGCCCGGATCTCCGCGCAGGGCACGCCGGTCGTGCTGGTCACCGGCCGGCCGATCCGCTGGCTCAAGATGGTGTACGACCAGCTGGCCGAGCCGCTGCCGGCGGTGTGCGCGAATGGCGCGGTGGTGTACGACCCGGCGAACGACGAGGTGCTCCGGGCCGACCCGCTGGCGCCGGCGCTGCTCGCCGAGGTCGCCCGCCGGCTGCGCGCCGAGGTACCGGGCATCACGTTCGCGGTGGAGATCAGCGACAGCCGGCAGATGCGGCACGAGGCGCACTACCCGCTGCGCTGGGACGCGGACCACGACGCGATCCGGGCCGTCGAGACGCCGGAGGAGCTGCTGACCGCGCCGGCGGTGAAGCTGCTCGCCCGAGCCGGGGAGCAGGACCCGGACGCGTTCGCCGCGCTGATCGGCAGCGCGCTGCGAGGCCTGGCCGAGGCGACCCACTCGTCCACGTCCGGCCTGGTCGAGATCTCCGCCGCCGGGGTGACCAAGGCGGCCGGGTTGGCGTGGTACTGCGAGCGGCTCGGCATCGACGCCCGGGACGTGCTGGCCTTCGGCGACATGCCCAACGACGTGCCGATGCTGGCCTGGGCCGGCCGGGCGGTGGCGGTGGCGAACGCGCACCCCACCGTCCTGGAGGTCGCGCACGAGGTGACCGCGGCGAACTCCGAGGACGGCGTGGCGGCGTACCTGGAGAAGATCTTCGACGTGGGTTGACCGGACCGCCGCCCCCGGCTGCGGGGGCGGCGGCCGGATCAGAGGTACTGCCCGGTGTTGTGGCCCTCGCCCGACGCCTGCCCCATGCCCGGCATCCCGGGCACCACCCCGCCGGGGCCGCTGGGCAGCGCCTGCCGGCCGGAGCGCATCTGCTCCAACTGGACCCGGGCGGCCATCTGCTGGGCGACCAGCGCCGCCTGGATGCCGTGGAAGAGACCCTCCAGCCAGCCGACCAGCTGGGCGTGGGCGATCCGCAGCTCGCCCTCGCTGGGCGCGCCCTCCTCGGTGAAGGGCAGCGAGATCCGCTCCAGCTCCTCGCGCAGCTCCGGCGCGAGGCCCTCCTTCAGCTCGACGATCGACCGCTCGTGGATCTCGCGCATGCGGTGCCGGCTGGCGTCGTCGAGCGGGGCGGCCTTGACCTCCTCCAGCAGCTGTTTGATCATGCTGCCGATCCGCATCACCTTGGCCGGCTGCTCGACCAGCCGGGTCGGGTCCTCGCCCGGCCCCTCGTCGGTCTGCACGGTGCCGACGGGTTGGCCGTCCGGGCCGACCACCACCACCGTGCCGGAGTGACCGGTGTCCTCGCGGCCCGGCTCGTCGTTCTGTCCAGCGGAGAGCGCTTCGGTCATGGGATCCATCTTTACCCAGCGGCCCCCGCCCATGCGTGCCGGGACCGACTCCCCGGCGTCGAACCACCCGACCGGCACGCTACCGTCGCGCCATGCCCGCCGATCCGCGTGCCGTGCTCACCCGGCCCGCCCCGGAGCCCGACCTGACCGTGGCGTACGGCGACCATCCGGACCAGATCGCCGACCTCCGCGTTCCGGCGGGGAGCGGCCCGGCGCGACCGCTGGTCGTGGTGATCCACGGCGGGTTCTGGCGAGCCGAGTACGACCGGCGCCACACCGGCCCGCTGGCCACCGCCCTGGCCGCGCTGGGGCACCCGGTGGCGCAGGTGGAGTACCGGCGGACCGGGCAGCCGGGCGGTGGCTGGCCGGGCACCCTCACGGACGTGGTGAGCGGTGTCGCGGCGCTGCCGCGGCTGGCCGCCGCCGCGATGCCGGGCCGGGTTTCGGGGGTCGCCCCGATCCTCGTCGGGCACTCGGCGGGCGGGCACCTCGCGCTCCACGTCGCCGGGACGGCGCCGGCGACGGTCGGCGGCGTGCTGGCGCTCGCCCCGGTGGCCGACCTCGCCGAGGCGTACCGGCGGGACCTGGACGACGGTGCCGTGGCGGCGCTGCTGGGCGGAGGGCCGGACGACGTGCCGGAGCGGTACGCGGCGGCGGACCCACGGTCTTTGGTACCGATGCAAACACGCACCGTAGTCGTCCATGGCGCGCAGGATCGGCAGGTGCCGGTGGAGTTGAGCCGGGATTTCGTCGCCACCGCCCGCGCCGCGGGTTCCGATATCTCCCTTATCGAGCTGCCCGAGTGCGAGCATTTCGCACTTATCGACCCCGAGTCGGTGGCCTGGCCGACGGTCGTGGCCGCGTTGCAGTCCCTACACGATGATCACTCGCCGATTGACGCAGCGTCGCCGAGCAGGTAGAACGCCGATGGGGCGGAGAGCCCTGCTCACATATTGGGAAGGATCCCGGTGTCGCAGATGAACCGCAGGCGGGCACTCCAACTGCTGGGCGCGCTCGGTACGACCGGACTCGTCGCGGCGTGCGGCGACGACACCGAGAGCGGACCGGCGGCCGGCCCCAAGAGCCCGATCAAGATCGGCCTGATCGCTCCGCAGGCCGGCGGGTTGAAGGCGATCGGCGAGGAGATCACGAACGGGTTCCAGCTCTTCCTCGACCTGCACGACCAGCAGCTCGGCGGGCACCCGGTCACGTTGATCACCGCCGACGAGGGCGACGGCGCCAAGACCGCCCAGGCGGCCGTCGACGGCCTGCTGAAGCAGGGCGCGCTGGCGCTGACCGGCGTGGTCAACTCGGCCGCCATGCTGGGCATCCGTGACATGGTCGAGGAGGCCCGGGTGCCGCTGATCGGCTCGAACGCCTCGCCGAGCAGCCTGCAGAGCGTCGTCTACATCTGGCGCACCTCGTACGTGCTGGACGAGGCCGGCCGCGCCCTGGGCCGCTACCTGAAGGACCGCCTGCCGGCCAACAGCAAGATCGTGATGATCATGCCGGAGAACGTCGGCGCCCCGGACGTGGTGCGTGGCTTCCGGCAGGAGTTCGGCGCCAGCGACCCGCGCATCGCCGGCGAGGTGGTCTGGACGACCCCCGCCCTCAACCCGGGCAAGACGGCGTTCGTCCAGGACATCCGCAGGGCCCGCAACCGGAAGCCCACCGCGATCTTCTGCTTCTTCGCCGGCGACGCCGGTGTCGAGTTCGTCAAGCAACTGCGCAACGAGGGCTACCGGGGCCCCATCTACGCCCCGGGCTTCCTCACCGAGGGCGCCGCGCTGGACAGCCTCAAGAACGACGCGCTCAACATCCAGACGGCGCTGAACTACTCGGCCGACCTGAACAACGTCGCCAACCGGGTGTTCGCCTCGGCCTACCGGAAGAAGCACAACATCTCGCCGACCACCTACGCGATGGCGTCGTACGACGCCGCGCAGGTGCTGCACCAGGCGATCGGCCTGGCCGGCGACAACCCGGATCGGCAGCAGGTCAACCTCGCACTGGGCAAGCTCGGCCAGATCGACAGTCCGCGCGGCATCTGGCAGTTCAACCAGCCGCGTACGCCGCAGCAGAAGTGGTACCTGCGCCAGGTGCAGCGCGACGGCCAGGTGCTGTCGAACGTCGTCGTCAACGAGCTGGCCACGCTGGGCTGACCACTCCGCTCCGGACCGGACACACCAGGGGCCGGCCTCCCACCGCGGGAGGCCGGCCCCTGGTCGTACGCACACGGCGCCGGGTCAGTGGCGCAGCTCCGCGATGCAGCACTTCACGCTGCCGCCGCCCTTCTTCAGCTCGGCCAGCTCGACCGGCACCGGGCGGTAGCCGATCGACTTCAGCTTGCCGGCCAGCCGGGTCGCCTCACTGTTGAGCACCACGTTCAGGCCGTCGCTGACCAGGTTCAGGCCGAAGGTCAGCGCGTCCTCGTCGTCGGCCACCACGGCCTCGGGGAACAGCTGCGCCAGGACCCGCTGGCTGGCGGCCGAGAACGCACCCGGGTAGTAGACGATGTTGCCGTCGTCGATCGAGGCGAGCGCCACGTCCAGGTGGTAGAAGCGCGGGTCGACCAGGTGCAGCGAGATCACCGGGCGGCCGAGCGCCTCCTGCGCCTCGGCGTGCGCCGGAAGCTCGGTACGGAAGCCGTGCCCGGCGAGGATCAGGCCGCCGTGCGCCTCCGGGACGTACGCGAAGTCGCCCTCGCCCTCGTTGGTCTCGCTCGGCGCGATGAAGCGCCAGCCCTGTGCCTCGTAGAACGCCCGGTGCGCCGCGGCCTCGGCGGCACGCTGCTCATGCTTGAAGCGAGCGCCGTACGCCGTGCCGTCCACCACGAAGGCGCCGTTGGCCGCGTAGACCATGTCGGGCAGGCCACGCTCCGGCGTCAACAGGTGCACCTCGTGGCCGAGCCCGACCAGCGTCTCGCGCAGCCGGTCCCACTGCTTCACGGCCAGCTCCGGGTCGACCGGGGTGGTCACGTCCATCCACGGGTTGATCGCGTACTCGACCGCGAAGTGCTCCGGGGAGCACATGAGATATGTCCGCTTTCGCGGCACTCGCTGCTGGTTCACGGTGACCAAGAGTAGGTATCGTGGAACGTCGGTAACAGCCACAACCATTGCTTCCCAGAGGCGGAACGTTGCAGATCGACGCCGTTGACCAGCGGATCATTGCGTTGCTTGTCGCAGACGCCCGCGCCTCGTACGCCGACATCGGCACCCGGGTGTCACTCTCCGCCCCGGCCGTCAAGCGACGCGTCGATCGACTGCGGGCCACCGGGGTGATCCGGGGATTCACCGCCGTCGTCGACCCCGCCGCCGTCGGCTGGACCACCGAGGCGTTCGTCGAGCTGTTCTGCGCCGGACGCACCACCCCGGCGCAGATCGGCGTCGCGGCCCGCCGACACCCCGAGGTGGTCGGCGCCTACACCGTGTCGGGCGAGGCGGACGCGCTCGTCCACCTGCGGGCGGCCGACATCGCGCACCTGGAGGCGGCGCTGGAGCGGTTGCGGGCCGAGTCGTTCGTGACCTCGACCCGGAGCACCATCGTGCTCTCCCGCCTGGTGGAGTCACCCGGCGTCGGCCCGTCCGCCGGCTGACAGCCGTGCCGCCGCCCGTCCGGCCGGAAGACCACACCGCTTGACCTGAAGCCCGCTTGAGGTTGTCCACTGGTGCCCGGGCAGCACCGACGCCCGGAGGACGAAACCTAGGGAGAGCCGTGCACGCGGTCTGGCTACGGGAATTCGGCGGCCCGGAGGTGCTCGTGCCGGGCCCGGCACCCGATCCGCGGCCGGGCCCGGGGCAGGTGCTGGTCGACGTGGCGCACGCCAACATCACCTTCGTGGAGACCCAGTTCCGGGCGGGCCGGACCGGGCCGTTCGGCGGCACTCCACCGCTGATCCCCGGCAACGGCGTCGGAGGCGTGGTCGCCGCCGTCGGCGTGGGCGTCGACCCGGCGGTCGTCGGCCGACGCGTGGTCAGCGGCACCGGCGGCTCGGGCGGCTACGCCGAGCGGGTCGCCGTGGACGCGACCCTGCCCATCGAGGTGCCGGACGGGCTGGCGCTCGACGCGGCGGTGGCCCTGCTCGCCGACGGGCGTACGGCAACCATGCTGGTCGACACGGTCGGCGTCCGGCCCGGCGACCGAGTGCTGGTGGAGGCGGCCGCCGGCGGGGTGGGCAGCCTGCTGGTACAGCTCGCGGCGGCGGCCGGAGCCCGGGTGGTCGCGGTGGCCGGCGGTCCGCGCAAGGTCGCGCTGCTGGCGGGGCTCGGCGCCACGGTGGCGGTGGACTACCGCGCGCCGGACTGGACCGAGCGCGTCCGGGGCGCCACCGGCGGAGTCGACGTGGTCTTCGACGGGGTCGGCGGCGACATCGGCCGTGCCGCGTTCACCCTGATCGACCCAGGCGGGCGCATGGTCAGCTTCGGGTTGGCCAGCGGCGAGTGGGCCGGGATCCCGACCGAGGACGCCACCGCCCGGGGCGTGACGCTGGTCCGGCCGGAGGTGCCGCCGGCCCGGCTGCGCGCGTACGCCGAGCGGGCGCTGGCGGAAGCCGCGGCCGGGCGGCTCCGGCCGCTGATCGGCCAACGGTTCACGCTGGAGCGGGCCGCCGACGCGCACGCGGCGATCGAGGCCCGCGAGACGGTCGGCAAGACGCTGCTCGACGTCCGGCCCGGGTCCGGCCCCGACGCCGGCTGAGCGGCGCTGTCTGCGCGGCGGTGGGTCCCCGGCGGCGGCGGCGCGGCCGCCGTCAGAGGTACATGCCGGTGCGGTGCTCGCCCTCGTCGCGGCGGACCGGCTTGTCGCCCTCGCCGAAGAACCGCTTGCCGCCGAACTCGCCGTGCAGGCGATCGTCCAGCTCGTCGGCCAGCCCGGTCATCACCTGCACCGCCAACATGAGGTGGGTGGCCTGGAAGTTGCGGCCGAAGACCGGGATCGACGCCCAGACGGTGTCGTCGGCGCAGTAGAGCCGACCGATGGGCATCCGGTTGGTCAGCTCGGAGAGCCGCACGTAGAGCCGCTCCGTCGGCTCGACCTCGGTGAGCACCGGGGAGAAGACGTCGACCAGGGGCGGGTTGTCCCGTACCCGGACGAAGACCATCGCGGAACCGGCCCGGATGTTGATGTCACCGTCCGAGTCGACCTGCAGCCGGTCGGAGTCCGACTTGAGCATCGCGGACACCACCGTCCGCACCCGGTCCTCCAACGCCAGCACGCCGTCCTGCTCCGGCTCGGCGGTGGCCGCCTGGGCCAGCGCCTCGTCCAGGTCGGCCTCGACGTCCGCGTCCGGGCCGAACTCGCTGCGGGCGGTCCCGAGCGGATCGCCGGGCAACGGCTCGCCCTCCGCGTCGTGGATCAGGTAGACGAGGAAGGCCGGGTGCGGGGCGCCGTATACGTCGCGCAGGGTCCGGGACAGCAGGGCCGCGACCCGGGTGGAGTCGGCGGTCGTACCCTCCAGCCCGAAGTAGTCACGGGTGCCCTCGATGACGCCCGGCGGCGACCAGCCCAGCGCGATCATGTCGGCAACCGAGGCCCGGTTCAGTCGGAAGCCCTGCGGCAGGCTGGCGTTGCCCACCGCGCGGGCCGAGAGGCGACCGTCCGCGCCCACGTCCACCCCGATCGAGTAGACGGCGTCGCCGGTGCCGGAGGCGGTCGGGTCGAGGGTCAGCTCGACGTGCGCGCCGGTGGGTAGCGCGGGCAGTCGCGCCGCGAGGGCCCGGGCGAAGTCCTGCCAGGCGTGGGTCACCTTGGCGCGCAGGTCCGCGGTGCTCGCCTCGTCGAGCAGGATCGACTCCGGCTGCTCCGGCTGCGGGCGCGCGCCGCCGGGCGGCTCCGCTGTCGGCGCCGAGGGGTGGTCTGCCGTCATGATCGCCTCCGTCCGTTCCGGTCACCCTACCCACGGGCCGCAGGGGTCGAATCAGGCCCGACCGTGATCGGACAACCCGCCGCCACGCGGCCCGCCGGCGCGTCCGGCGACTGAGCCGGCGGTGGGGTCAGGGGCCGGACGGGTCGACGGTCTCCGCGTCCAGCCCCACCGGCCAGGACGCGGCCAGCGCGCTCAGCCGCTCCGCCGCGACCGCCGGATCCGCGCCGCGACCCACCGCCAGCCCGAGCAGGTACGCGGACACCGGCGCGCCGGGGCGGAGCACCTGGTGGGCGACGTCCTTGGCCAGGTCGAGCACCGTCGGCACCGGCACCTGCGCCGGATCGAGGCTCAGCTCGGCGCAGGCCGCCGTGACCCAGTCGTCCATCAGCGTCATCGCGCCCACTCCTCCGCCCGGCGTACGTCCTGGTCAGTGTCGCAGTCGAACCAGGGTGGCGGGCCCTGCCCGGCCCAGGCCAGCGTTCGCACGGTCAGCCCGCCGAGCAGGGCACGCACGGACGCGCCGCTGAGTGTCCCGCCCCGCGCGGCGGCGAGCCGGTCGAGGGCCGCCCGCAGCGGCGCCACCCGCCACACCCCGCAGAGCGACTGCCGCCGCCCGTCGCCGTCGACGTAGCAGACCCCGTCCGCCTCACCCGGCCCGTCCAGCGCGCGCCGCAGGGCGTCCACCGCCTCCCGGGTGAGCAGCGGCAGATCCGCGGCGAGCAGGGCGACGAGCGGCGTACCGGGGTCGAGCAGGGCGAGCCCGGCCACGGCCGCCGCCACCGGACCGCCACCGGGCGGCTCCTCCCGGGTGACCCGTACGCCCGGCGGCACCGCGTCGGCCGGGCCGACCAGGATCCGCGGCTCCGCGTCGGCGACGGCGGCCAGCACCCGGTCCCGCATCGGTCGGCCGCCGACCGGCAGCGTGGTCTTGTCCACCCCACCCATCCGCCGGGCCGCGCCACCGGCGAGCACCACCGCCGCGTACCTACCCACCCGGTCACGGTAGCCGTGCGGGCGCCCCGGGGTGGGGTGGAGGATGGCGGGATGGGACGGGCCACTGACCGACGCCGCGTACTCCGGATCGACCTCGACGCGACGGCCGACGGCCGCACGTCGGTCCGCCGGCCGGACACCCTCGCGGTGGAGGAGCCGCTGGAGATCCGCGTCGGCGCGGCCGGGCCGGGCCGCCGCCGCCCGCTGGCGGTGACCATGCGGACCCCGGGCGACGACCTCGACCTGGCAGTGGGATTCCTGCTGACCGAGGGGCTGATCCGGTCGACGGACGACGTCCGCACCGCCCAACTCTGCGCGGGGGCGGAGACTCCCAACACGTACAACGTGGTGGACGTGGTGCTCGCCCCCGGCGCGCCCGAGCCGACCATCGACCCGGCGCGGAACTTCTACACCACCAGCTCGTGCGGCGTGTGCGGCAAGGCGAGCATCGACGCCGTCCGGACCCGCTCGCTCTTCCCCGTCGCGGACGACCCGCTCACCGTGCCGGCCGAGGTGTTGGTCGAGCTGCCGGAGCGGCTCCGCGCCGGGCAACGCGGCTTCGACCGCACCGGCGGGCTGCACGCGGCGGGCCTGTTCACCGCCGACGGGGAGCTGGTCCTGTTGCGCGAGGACGTGGGCCGGCACAACGCGGTCGACAAGGTGATCGGGTGGGCGGTCCGCGAACGCCGGCTGCCCCTTGCCGGGCACCTGCTGATGGTCTCCGGGCGGGCCAGCTTCGAGCTGACCCAGAAGGCGTGGATGGCCGGGGTGCCCCTGCTCGCCGCCGTGTCGGCGCCGAGCAGTCTCGCGGTCGACCTGGCCGAGGAGGCCGGGATGACGCTGGTCGGCTTCCTGCGCGGCCGGACGATGAACGTCTACGCGGGCCCGCAGCGCCTCGTCACCCGGTGAACCGGTCGAGCAGCCCCAGGCGCAGCGCGGCGTCGCGGGCGAGCAGGAAGCCGGCGATGCCGAGGATCCAGCCGAGCGCGCTGCCCGCCTTTGCGGTGATCCAGCGGTTGAGCCAGGCGAGCACCGGTGCGATCCGCGTCGGGAAGGCCACCCGGGCGGTCAGCAGCAGCAGCGCCGGCACCACCATGACGAGGCAGTATCCGCCGAGCAGCGCGACCACGGTCGGCCCGTTCACATCGGCCGTGGCCAGCAGGCCCACCGCGGCGAGATAGGGCAGCATCGTCGCCACCTCGGCGAGGGCCGCGAGCAGCGCCAACCCGACCAACCACCGGGCCGACGAGTCCCCCGCGGTCGCCCGGTCACGCCAGCGCAGCACCCCGCCCGTACGCGGCCTGCGCTTCCCGTCGTAGCGGAAGCTCAGCAGGAACAGGCCCACGCCGAGCACGAGCTGCGCCCACAGCACCGGGCGGTGGTCGAGCGCGCCGCCGAGCGCCTCGGCCAACCGGGTGCCGCCCCAGACCAACACCAGTCCCACGGCGAAGTAGAACGCGGCGATCGTGCCGAGATAGACCAGGATCCGCCGGACGCTGACCCGGCCCGGGGCGAGCAGCAGCCAGATCGGGATGAAGAGCGTGCCGATGCTGGTGCTGTCGACCAGGGCCAGCCCGGCGAGGGACAGCAGGAGGCCGAGGCTCATCGGGTCACTGAGGGGGAGACGGGCATCCGGCCATTTTCGTCCGGGCGCGCAACCGCGGCCGAGCAGCCGCCGGCCGGTGGCGGGTGCGCGCCGGGTCAGCGGGTGCGCGCCGGTCAGCGGGTGCGGCGGCGTCGGCGGGGGCGTACGACGCCGGACGGGCGGAACACCGGCCACCCGTCCAGCTCCGACGGCGGCACGCCACGGCGGAGCAGGTCGTCCAGCAGCAGCGCCAGCGAGTAGTCCGGATGCCCGGCGAGCGCCCGTTCCAGTGCGACCGCCGCGAGGGCGCCCTGACCGGCGCGCCACGCCGCGAAGGCCAGCAGGCAGGCCGGCGCGGCGATCAGCCCCGGCTCGGCCCGGCGCAGCACGTCGGTCCAGAGCGCGATGTCCCGGTCCCGCCCGTCGGTGCGTTCCCAGGCGTGGTCACGCACCGGTGTGTGAGCGAGCAGCAGGCTCAGCCAGGCCACCTCGTCGTCGCCGAGTCGCTCCCGGCGGCGCAGGCGACGCAGCGCGTCGCGTACCGCCGCGACCCCGGCCGCGCGGAGCCGGCCGCCGTCCGGCGGGTCTTCCCCGGGCGCTTCGCCCATCAGGCGGGACAGTCGCCGCTCCGCGTCGGCGGTCGCTCGTCGCATCGCCGATCGGGCCGCTCCCTCGACCGGGGCCACCTGCGCCACGAGCGCGGCCCGGTCGGGCAGCGCGACCTGCCCGGCGAAGACGGCGGACGCGGTGACCTCGCTGGCGCCCGGGTCGTAGGGCCGGCCCTGCGGCGGGCAGCAGCCGGACTCCGTGCACACGTAGGACCACCAGCGGTCGCCGGTGACGCGGAGCGCGTCGAGCAGCACGATCCCCGCCCCGGTCAGCGCGGCGCGTACGGCGTCCACGGCCGGGGTCACCCGCTCCGGTGGCCCGTAACCCACGACGGTCGCGGCGTCGGCCCGCTGCCGACGGACGACGCCGGCCAGGTGGCGGGCCGGGCCGGCCAGGTCGGCGGCATCGGGCAGGTCGGCGCGGGCGGCGAAGATGATCCGTCGGCCCCGCAGCGCCACCACGACGACGCTGTCGGCGGGATGGAAGCCGAGCAGGTAGGGCACGGCGGCGAGCAAATCGGCCGGTGAGCGGACGGCGAGCCGAGGGTGGTCCGTCGAGGTCATGTCCGCAGCCTGCGACCCTCGGGGCAGCTCCGGCTGCCCCTGTGGACGACACGCCGCCCATCCACAGACACGCTCCGTGTTTTACCTGCTCAGCGGCGTATCGCAGGTTTCGTTCCACGGCCCGGCAACGCCGGCCCGGTGGAGGTCCCCGCGCCGGGATCGCCGTACGGCCCGACGGGAGGCGTTACCGTGCGCTGATGGACCTCGCGTACCTGCGCGCGCATCCGACCCAGCTGCCGACCTTCCTGACCCACCAACGGATCCGGGAGACGCCGGTCAGCGGCGGCGACATCTGCGCCGCGTCCCGGCTCACCCTCGACGACGGACACTCGGTCTTCGCCAAGACCTGGCCGGAGGGGACCGCCGAGCCGGTGCCGGAGGGCTTCTTCGCCGCCGAGGCGGCCGGGCTGCGCTGGCTGGCCGAGGCCGGGGCGGTACGCGTACCCGAGGTGCTCGTGTCGCTGCCCGGACTGCTGGCCCTGGAGTGGGTGGAGCCCGGCGAGGCGAGCCCGGACGCGGCCGAAAGGTTCGGTCGGGAGTTGGCGGCGCTGCACCGCGCGGGCGCACCGGCCTTCGGCGCCGACTGGACGGGCTTCATCGGTGCGCTGCCGCAGGACAACACACCGGACGACGGCCCCTGGTCCGAGTGGTTCGGGCGGCGACGGCTCCGGCCGTACCTGGACCGCTCGGTGGCCAACGGCGCGCTGGCCGCGCCCGACATCGGCCTGGTCGAGCAGGTCGTCGGCCGGGTGGGCGAGTTCGGCGGTGACGAGCCCCCGGCGCGTGTCCACGGCGACCTGTGGCCGGGCAACGTGCTCTGGGCGGCCGACGACCGGGCCTGGCTGGTCGACCCGGCCGCGCACGGCGGTCACCGGGAGACCGACCTGGCCCAGCTGGCGCTCTTCGGCGGCGCCCCGCACCTGGACCGGATCCTGGCCGCCTACCAGGAGGTCTGGCCGCTCGACGACGGGTGGCGGGAACGGGTCCCGCTGCACCAACTGCACCTGCTGCTGGTGCACACCGCGCTGTTCGGCTCCGCGTACCGCGATGCGGTCAACCGGACGGCCCGTGCCGCCCTCAGCGGGCTGGGGCGCGCTACGGTCGTCGGATGAGCGCCCACCCGACCGGCGGCGTCCTCGTCGACCGGTACGGCCGCGTCGCCCGCGATCTGCGGGTCTCGTTGACCGACAAGTGCAACCTGCGCTGCACGTACTGCATGCCGGCCGAGGGGCTGCCCTGGCTGGCCGGGCCGGAGCTGCTGACCGACGACGAGGTCGTCCGGCTGGTCCGGGTCGCCGTGCTCCGCCTGGGGGTGACCGAGGTGCGGTTCACCGGCGGTGAGCCGCTGATCCGGCCCGGGCTGGCCCGTATCGTCGCCGAGGTGGCGGCGCTCGATCCGCGTCCCACGATCTCGCTGACCACCAACGGCATCGGCCTGGACCGGCTGGCGCCGGCGCTGCGCGCCGCCGGGTTGGACCGGGTGAACGTCTCACTCGACACGCTGGACCCGGCCCGGTTCGCCGAGCTGACCCGCCGGCCGCGCCTCGACGCCGTACTGGCCGGGCTCGCGGGCGCGGCGGCTGCCGGGATCACCCCGGTGAAGATCAACAGCGTGCTGATGCGCGGGGTCAACGACGACGAGGCGCCCGCCCTGCTGCGCTTCGCCCTCGACCACGGCTACGAGCTGCGGTTCATCGAGCAGATGCCGCTCGACGCGCAGCACGGCTGGGACCGTACGACGATGGTGACCGCCGACGAGATCCTCGCGTCGCTGGCCCGGGAGTTCGACCTGCGTACCGACCCGGCGGCGCGCGGCTCCGCGCCCGCCGAGACGTGGCTGGTCGACGGCGGCCCGGCGCGGGTCGGGGTGATCGGCAGCGTCACCCGCCCGTTCTGCGGCGACTGCGACCGCACCCGCCTCACCGCGGACGGCCAGGTGCGCGCCTGCCTCTTCGCCACCGAGGAGTCCGACCTGCGGGGTGCGCTGCGCGCCGGCGTGGACGACGACGGACTCGCCGACCGCTGGCGGCGCGCCATGTGGGGCAAGCGGGCCGGCCACGGCATCGACGACCCGACCTTCCTGCAACCCGCCCGACCCATGTCGGCCATCGGAGGCTGACCGTGACCGACCCGACACCCGCGGCCACCGTCGCGGCGCTACTCACCGTCCGCTACTTCGCGGGGGCGCGCGCCGCCGCCGGCCGCAGCGAGGAGACCGTGCCGGCCGGCCGCTCGCTGGACGACGTCACGGCCGACCTGGCCGACCGCCACGGCGACCGGCTCGCGGCCGTGCTGCGGGTGGCGAGTTTCCTCGTCGACGGCATCGCCTGTCATGATCGTCGGACACCGCTGCCGGCCGGGGCCACGATCGACGTCCTGCCCCCCTTCGCGGGCGGCTGAGGGAGGCGTACGTGCTGTCGGCGCTGGCTTTCGTGGGCGTGATCGCCCTGGTCACCGGCCTCATCCACTTTTACCTGTGGAAGCGGCTGGTCCGCGACACGACCGCGCCGGGTCGCTGGCGACGCGCCGGCGCGGTGGCCGCCCTGGTGCTCGCGCTGCTGATCCCCGCCACCCTGATCGGCACCCGGGCCCGGCTGTACTGGTTGGCCTGGCCCGGCTACCTCTGGCTCGCGCTGATGTTCTACCTCCTGGTGCTGCTCCTGGTGCTGGAGGTGCCGATGCTGGTGGCCCGGCTGGTGCTGCGCCGCCGGGCGGTCGCCGCCGAGTCCACCGCCGCCGCGCCCGAACCGGCCCTGGTCGGTGCCGCCGGGCCCGCCGACCCGCCGGCCACGGAGGCGGTCGCACAGCCCGATCACGACGCGTCCCGCCGGTTGCTGCTCGCGCGCGGGGCCGCCATCTTCGCCGGCCTCACCGCCGCCGGCGTCACGGGGTACGGCGTCCGCAACGCCCTCGGCCCGCCGGAGCTGGACCGGGTCCGCATCCCGCTGGCCCGGCTGCCCAGGAGCATGGACGGCCTGCGGATCGCCACGGTCTCCGACATCCACCTCGGGCCGCTGCTCGGCCGGGCGCACACCGAGCGCATCGTCTCCATGATCAATGGGCTCGACGCCGACCTGGTCGCGGTCGTCGGTGACCTGGTCGACGGCACGGTCGCGGAGCTGGGGCCGGCGGCGGCACCGCTGCGCGACCTGCGCTCCCGGTACGGCAGCTTCTTCGTCACCGGCAACCACGAGTACTACTCCGGGGCGGAGGAGTGGGTGCGGGAGGTGGACCGGCTCGGCCTGCGGGTGCTCCAGAACCAGCGGGTGGAGATCGCCGCCCGGGGCGGAGTGCTGGACCTGGCCGGCGTGAACGACCCGTCCGGCGGCGAGCTGGGCTCGGCCGACGGGCCGGACTACGCGGCCGCGCTCGGTGACCGCGACCCGTCCCGCCCGATCGTGCTGCTCGCCCACCAGCCGGTCGTCGCGGTCGAGGCGGCGAAGTACGGCGTCGACCTGCAACTGTCCGGGCACACCCACGGCGGCCAGATCGCGCCGTTCAACCTGGCCGTCAAGCTCGAACAGCCGGTGGTCTCCGGGCTGGGCCAGGTCGACGGCACCAAGGTGTACGTCACCAACGGCGCCGGCTTCTGGGGCCCACCGGTCCGCGTCGGCGCGAATCCCCAGATCACCCTGGTGGAGCTGCGCGCACCGTGAGACGTCCGCGCATTGCGCGGGTCACGTGTGTGCGTGGCGGCGGGCGGCTCACCGGCCGGGCGTGACAGGATGCGGCGTGCCTCCGTTCAGCGCCGCACCCCCCGGTGGCCTCCCGCCGTTCGTCGCGGACCTGCACATCCACTCGAAGTACTCCCGCGCGTGCAGCCGCGACCTCACCCTCCCCAACCTTGGCTGGTGGGCCCGGCGCAAGGGCATCGGCCTGCTCGGCACCGGAGACTTCACCCACCCCGCCTGGTACGACCACCTGCGCGAGACGCTCCACCCGGCCGAGCCCGGCGTCTACCGGCTCAGCCCCGAGGCGGAGCGGGACATCGCGCGGCGGCTGCCGCCCCGGCTGGCGAGCGAGGCCGAGAGCGACCCGGTGCGGTTCCTGCTCAGCGTCGAGATCTCCACGATCTACAAGCGGGACGACCGGACACGCAAGGTCCACCACCTCGTCTACCTGCCCGACCTGGACGCCGTGGGACGGTTCAACACCGCGCTCGGCCGGATCGGCAACCTCGGCTCGGACGGCCGCCCGATCCTGGGCCTCGACTCCCGGGACCTGCTGGAGATCACGCTGGAGGCCAGCCCGGACGGCTACCTGGTGCCGGCGCACATCTGGACGCCCTGGTTCTCGGCGCTCGGCTCGAAGTCCGGCTTCGACGCGATCGCCGACTGCTACGCCGACCTCGCCGAGCACATCTTCGCCGTGGAGACCGGGCTCTCGTCGGACCCGGAGATGAACTGGCGGGTCGGCAGCCTCGACGCGTACCGGCTGGTGTCCAACTCGGACGCCCACTCGCCGCCCGCCCTGGCCCGGGAGGCCACCGTCTTCGCGACGGCACGCGACTACTTCGCCGTGCGCGACGCGCTGCGCACCGGTGACGGTCTGGCCGGCACCATCGAGTTCTTCCCGGAGGAGGGGAAGTACCACGCGGACGGCCACCGCCTCTGCGGCGTCAACTGGGCTCCGGAGCGGACGCGGGCGGCCGGCGGCCGCTGCCCCGAGTGCGGCAAGCCGCTGACCGTCGGTGTGCTGAGCCGGGTGGAGGAGCTGGCCGACCGCCCGGAGGGCCACCGGCCGTCCCATGCCCGCGAGGTGACCCACCTCGTGCCGCTGGCCGAGATCCTCGGCGAGATCAACGGTGTGGGTGCCCGCTCCAAGAAGGTCGAGGGAAAGCTCAACGACCTGCTCGCGGCGCTCGGTCCCGAGCTGGAGATCCTGACCCGCACCCCGCTCGACGACCTCGCGCGGGTCGGTGGCGAACTGCTCGCCGAGGGGGTCGGCCGGCTGCGTCGGGGCGACGTGCGACGGGTGCCCGGCTACGACGGCGAGTACGGCGTCATCACCCTGTTCGACCCGACCGAGCTGCCCGGCAGGTCGGGCGGCGCGCAGGCGGAGACGCTCTTCGACGTACCCGTGCCGGCGCCCCGCAAGCCCGCGGAGGCGGCGCCGAAGGCACGGACCGCGCGCCCGGCGGCGGCCAGGGCCGAGCCGAAGCGGAAGGCCACCCCGCCGCCCCCGCCCCCGATCGCCCCGCCGCCGTCGCCGCACGAGCCGTTCGAGCCGATGCTGGCCGGCATGGAGGAGGTCGGCACCGGCCTGCTGGACCGGCTCGACGCGATGCAGCGGGTGGCCGCCTCCGCGCCGGGCGGGCCGCTGCTCATCGTGGCCGGCCCGGGCACCGGCAAGACGCGGACGCTCACGCACCGGATCGCGTACCTGTGCGCCGAGCTGAACGTCTTCCCCGAGCAGTGCCTGGCGATCACGTTCACCCGGCGGGCCGCCGAGGAGCTGCGCCACCGCCTCGACGGACTGCTCGGCCCGGTCGCCGAGGACGTCACCGTCGGCACCTTCCACTCCCTCGGGCTGACGATCCTGCGCGAGAACGCCGGGGCCGCCGGGCTGCCCGTGGACTTCCGGATCGCCGACGACGCCGACCGCGCGGCGGCCCGCGCCGAGGCCGGTGACGACCCGACGGCGTACGCGGCGCTGCTGCGCAAGCAGGACCTCGTCGACCTGGACGAGCTGCTCACTCTGCCGGTGGCGCTGCTGCGCGACGACCCGAAGCTGGTGGCGCACTACCGGGACCGGTGGCGGTGGGTCTTCGTCGACGAGTACCAGGACGTCGACGCGGTGCAGTACGAACTGCTGCGCCTGCTCAGCCCCGCCGACGGCAACCTCTGCGCGATCGGCGACCCCGACCAGGCCATCTACTCGTTCCGGGGCGCCGACGTCGGCTACTTCCTGCGCTTCTCCCAGGACTTCACCGACGCCCGACTGGTTCGGCTGAACCGCAACTACCGGTCGTCGGCACCGATCCTGGCCGCCGCGGTGCAGGCCATCGCGCCGTCGTCGCTGGTCCGCGGCCGTCGGTTGGACCCGGCCCGGCTCGACCCGGAGGCGCCGCTGGTCGGCCGCTACCCCGCGGCGTCCGTCGCCGACGAGGCCGATTTCGTCGTACGCACCATCGACGACCTGGTAGGCGGTCTCTCCCACCGGTCGCTGGACTCCGGTCGCATCGACGGACGCGCCACGTCGCTCGCGTTCTCCGACATCGCCGTGCTCTACCGCACCGACTCGCAGGCCGCGCCGATCCTGGACGCGCTGGCCCGGGCCAACATCCCGGTGCAGAAGCGCTCGCACGACCGGCTCCGGGACCGGCCCGGCGTGGCCGCGATCGCCCGCGAGCTGCGGCACGCCGACGGGCTCGGCGGCGACCTGCCCGCCCGGGTACGCCTCGCCGGCCAGGTGCTCGCCGACCGGTTCGCGACGCCCACGCTGGACGGGTCGGGCACGGTCCGGCCGGAGGAGGTCCGGACGGCGGTCGACCTGCTCACGCCGCTGGCCCGACGCTGCGGCGACGACCTGCCGCTGTTCCTCTCCCAACTGGCCACCGGCGCCGAGGTGGACGCGCTGGACCCGCGGGCCGAGGCGGTCACCCTGCTCACCCTGCACGCCGCCAAGGGGCTGGAGTTCCCGGTGGTCTTCCTCGTGGGCGCGGAGGACGGGCTGCTGCCGCTGCGCTGGCCCGGCGCCACGCCGGACGAGGACGCGATCGCCGAGGAGCGGCGGCTCTTCTTCGTCGGGCTGACCCGGGCCCAGGACCGCCTCTACGTCAGCCACGCCGCCCGGCGCACCCGTCAGGGCAGCGAACGGGAGTGCGCGCCCTCGCCGTTCCTCGACTCCATCGACCCGGGCCTGTTCGAACGGTTCGGCGAAGCCGAACCCCGCCGCCCCAAGGACCGCCAACTCCGCCTGATCTAACCCCCCGCCCCCCTCCTCCCGCCGCCCGCCCGCCCCCGCTCGCGATCTTGCAGTTTCGGCCCCCGGGTTGCGGCATTCGCCCCTTTCGTTGGGGCACAAAGTGCAAGATCGCGGGAGCGGGTCAGGGGAGCAGGGTGGCCAGCCAGGTGCCGGTCAGCAGGGCCGGGCCGAGGGGTAGCGTCGTGTCGCGCCGCACCCGGCGGGTCGCGAGCAGCATCAGCACCAGCAGGCCGTGCAGCAGGTGCGGCAGCAGCAGTCCGAGCCACAGGGTCGGCCAGCCGAGCCAGCCGAGTGGCAGGCCGAGCACGGTGGCGAGCTTGACGTCCCCGAAGCCGAGCCGCGACCGGGGCAGCAGCGCGAGCACGACGTGCGTACCGCCGGCCACCAGCGCACCGAGCAGTGCGCCGAGCAGGCGGTCCGGCGTTCCGGTCACCAGCGCGACACCGGTCAGACCGAGGCCGGCGACCAGCGCCGCCGCACCGACCAGCGCATCGGGTAGCCGCAGGCAGGCCCGGTCGACCAGGGCCAGCACCAGGCCGACCGCCGCCAGCGCGAGGAACACCGGCAGGACGGGGTCGATCCCCAGGGCGACGGTCAGGCCGCCGAACACGATCGCGCCCGCCACGACCGTCCCGACGCCGCCGCGAATCGACGGCCCAGCGCCGGGGACGGGAAGCGCCGGGCCGGGCAGGGGCGGCCGCACCCCGACCACCGGGGGGAGGGCCGCGACGACACGCCGGGCCAGGCGCGGGGCGCCGAGCCCGACCAGGGCGCCGAGAAGGACAGCGACGATCGACGGGCCGGCGGGCACCGGCCGGACGTTACCGGCGCGCCGGTTCCGCCGTGGACCCCGTGCCCGAACGGCGGGGTCTCTCGGTGCTCACGACCAGAGCGACACCGGCCACGATCACGGCGCCGCCGACCAGCACCTGTGGGGTGATCGGTTCGGCGACCAGCACCGCGCCGAGCACGACCGCCACCGCCGGGTTGACGTAGGCGTACGTCGCGACGAGCGAGATCGGGGCGTGGTGCAGGAGCCAGACGTACGCGGTGAAGGCGACCAGCGAGCCGGCGACCATCAGGTAGCCGAGCGCGAGCCACGAGCGGAGGCTGACCTGGGCCGGATCGAAGCCGACCAACTCGCCCCGACCGACCGCGAGGACGGCGAGGACCAGCGCGCCGGCCAGCATCTCGTAGACGGTGGCGACGAACGGGTCGTCGGGCATCCGGATGCGCCCGGAGAGGAACGAGCCGACCGACCAGCAGGCGGCCCCCACGACGACGGTGAGCGCGCCGACGAGCGGTACGGCGTCGGTGCCGCCGCCCGGCAGCACGAGGAGGACGAGGCCGACGAAGCCGACGCTGACGCCGCCGAACGTCCAGAGTCGGGGCCGGTCCCCGGTGGCCGACCGGAGCAGCACGACCAGCAGCGGCACGGTGGCGACCAGCAGCGCGGCGATGCCGGAGGGCAGCGCGACCCCGGGCGGCCCGGACTCGGCCAGCACCACCAGCCCGTTGCCGCCGGCGAGGAGGAGGATCCCGACCAGCGCGGCGGCGCCGAGCTGACGGCGGTCGACGCGGAGCGCGCCGGGCCCCCGCCGCAGCCGCAGCACGAGCGCCAGCACCACCGCCGCGGCGGCGAACCGTGCCGCTGCCGAGGCGAGCGGCGGAAGGGTCTCCACCGCGATGCGGATGCCCAGGTAGGTGGATCCCCAGAGCACATAGACCACGATCAGGGCGGTCCAGATCAGGGCGGGCGCGGCGGCCGGGGCGGCGGCGACGGTGGCGTCCACGGAGGGGACGTCGGACCGGGACGCACTTGGCGGAGTCGAGCTCATCGCTGGTCCACGCTACGGTGACGTCGGCGTCGGCGTCCCACCTTGGTGGCCGGCCTCACCACTCGCGCAGGAGGCGTGCATGGCGAACTACGGATCACCGGGAGGCGGCTCCCCGGACCCGTGGCACGAGCAGGGGGCCTACCCGACGCACGGGCACGACGACCGGGCCTACCGCCCCGCCGATCCCGATCCGCGTTACGGCGAGGGCCCGCGCTACGACGAGCACGCGCGCTACGGCACGGGATCGCCCTACGGCGAGCAGCCCCGCTACGACGAGGCGCCCACCTACGGCGGTGCCGCGCCACGTTACGGCGAGAGCCCGCACTACGGCGAGAGCCCGCGCTACGACCAGGGCCCGGTCTACGGCACCCGGCCGCACGGACCGACCGTCACGCCGGGATACGCCACCTCCTTCCCGGGCCCGGGTGACGCCGCCGTGACGTACGCGGAGGATCCCGCGCCGCCGCCGAAGCGGCGCGGGCCGCTGATCGCGGTGCTGGTGGTGCTCACGCTGCTCGTGCTGGGCGGCGGGGCGACGGCCTTCGTCCTGCTGGACGGGGACGACGCGGCGCCGGTGGCCGCGCCGACCGAGCCGGCCGCGGGTGCGGGCGCGGACCCGGACGTGAGCGCCGATCCGGCCGAGCCCACCGACGTGCCGAGCGACCCGGCGCCGGAGTCGTCGGCCGACCCGCGGTTCGTCAAGGTCGGCCAGTGCGTCCGCAACGAGGGACCGGCCGGCGGCAAGCCGAAGCTGCTGATCAGTGACTGCGCCCCGAAGACGTACGAGGTGCTGCGCCGCGTCGACGGCGCGACCAGCGGGGAGAAGGACGCCGAGGCGAAGTGCGCCAAGGTGACCGGCTACACCAACTGGTACTTCTTCGACAGCGAGCTGGACACCCTCGACTTCGTGCTCTGCCTGAAGCAGCGCTGATCCGCCGTACCCCTGGGGATGAGATGACGACCTACGGACCACCCGGCCGACCCGACGACGAGCCCACGCAGTCCCAGTGGGCGCCGCCTCCGGCCGGCGACGAGCCACCCACCCAGCCCCAGCCGGCGACGCCGCCGACCGCAGCCGAGCCGCCCACCCAGCCGCAGCCGGCCGCCGAACCACCGATGCGCTCCGAGTGGGCGCCGCCACCGGCGGGCGCGGAGCCACCGACCCGACCTGAGCCGATGCCGCCCGTCGGTGGGGAGTCGCCGACCGCGCCGCTGTGGGGTCCACCGGCGGCGGGATCGGCGCAACCACCGACCTCGGGCGCGGGCTATCCGCCGCCCGGCAGCCCGGGTGGTTACCCGCCACCGGGAGGCGCGGCCGGTTACCCGCCACCGGGCAGCCCGGCGGGCCCGCCGCCACCCGGGCCGTTCCCGCCGGCCGGGCCGACGCCCGCCCCCACCGCCGGCACCCCGTTCCCGCCGCCCGGGCCGACGCCCGGCCCGTGGGGCGCTCCCCCGCCTCCGCCCGGTTACGGGATGCCTCCGGTCCCGCCGCCCGGGAAGCGGAACGGGGGAAAGATCGCCCTGATCATCGGTCTGGTCGTGCTGCTCCTGCTCTGCCCGTGCGTCGGGCTCGTCGGTTGGGCGGTGTGGCGGGTGGCGGACGACTCGACGACGAGCGCGAGCCCGTCGGTGAGCGAGCCCGCCCTGCCGACCAGGGCCCCGACGAGTGCGGCCCCGAGCCCGGATCGTGACGAGTTCGCGAAGGGCGACTGCCTGGTCAACGACGGCACGGACGACGACGCCCAGCTGCGGAAGGTGCCCTGCGGCCCGAACACGTACGAGGTGCTGCTGAGGATTCCGGCGACGACCGACGGCGACCGGTGCGAGACCCTCGCGCCGCAGGCCACGGCGAACTACGTGCACGACAACACGATCGACGTGCTGGACTACGTGCTCTGCCTCCGAGAGCGGTAGTCGTCGGCCTCATAGCCGAAACTAGGGCTGTCTAGCGTAGACGCTAGACAGCCCTAGTTTTATGTCGACGATCCCGACACGCCGGTAGCTCCATCTACAGATGTCTAGCCGCTCCGCTAGACGGCCCGATACTCTCCGATGCGTGGATCCGGTCCGCAACCCGTACGCGCCGGGCGCCGGCCAGCGTCCGCCCGAACTCGCCGGGCGGGGCCGCGAGCTGGACGTCTTCGACATCGTGCTGGAGCGCATCGCCCGGGGGCGGCCGGAGCGGAGCCTGATGCTCACCGGCCTGCGGGGCGTCGGCAAGACCGTGCTGCTCAACACCCTGCGCTCGCAGGCGATCAACCGGCTCTGGGGCACCGGCAAGATCGAGGCTCGGCCGGACCAGTCGCTGCGCCGTCCGGTCGCCGCCGCGCTGCACATGGCGGTACGGGAGCTGGCGCCACGGCACCGGGCGCCCGACCGGATCGACGCCTTCCTCGGCGTGCTCAAGGCGTTCGCGATGCGCGCCGCACCGACCGGCCGGGGCGGCGCCGCGCCGAAGCTGCGCGACCGCTGGCAGCCCGGCATCGACGTGCCCGCGGCCAGCGGCCGGGCCGACTCCGGTGACATCGAGATCGACCTGGTCGAGCTGCTGAGCGACGCGGCGGCGGTGGCCAGCGACGTCGGCACCGGCATCGCCATCTTCATCGACGAGATGCAGGACCTCGGCCCGGAGGACGTGTCGGCCCTCTGCGCCGCCTGCCACGAGCTCTCCCAGATCGGCGCGCCACTGATCGTGGTCGGCGCCGGCCTGCCGCACCTGCCGGCCGTGCTCAGCGCCGCGAAGTCGTACTCCGAACGGCTCTTCCGCTACCAGCGCATCGACCGGCTCGACCGGATCGCCGCCGACCAGGCGTTCTGCGCGCCCGCGGAGCGCGAGGAGGTGGAGTACGAGCAGAAGGCGCTCGACCTGCTCTACGAGAAGTCCGGCGGCTACCCGTACTTCGTCCAGGCATACGGGAAGGCCACCTGGGACCACGCGCCACGCTCCCCGATCACCGCGGCCGACGTGCGGGTGGCCGCGCCGGAGGCCGAGGCCGAGCTGGCGGTCGGGTTCTTCGGTTCCCGCTTCGAGCGGGCCACCCCGGCCGAACGCGAGTACATGCGGGCGATGGCCACCCTGTCGCTGGTGGAGGCCGAGGCGGGCGGCCCGGTCCGCGACGACATGGACGCGGCGGTGCCGACGGCGGAGATCGCCCGTGCCCTCGGCCGGAAGCCGGCCAGCCTCTCGCCGGCCCGGGACGCCCTGATCAAGAAGGGGCTCATCTACTCCGGCGAGCGGGGAACGGTCGCGTTCACCGTTCCGCACTTCGGCCGTTATCTGCGCACGCAGCCGGCGTGAGCGCGCCACCCACCCGAGCGGCTCAGACCTTCGACCAGGGCGGCGGGAAGACCACCTCGCCCTGCGGCGGCGGCGCGGCGTCGCTGGTCACCGGTGGCAGCACCAGCGCCTGCCACGGCTCACCCAGCCCCGACCACGGGCTCGTCAGGCCCATCCGGTCGGCCCGGCCGAACCCGAAGCGCCGGTAGTAGGCCGGGTTGCCCAGCACCACCACCAGCCGCTCGCCCAGCTCCGTGGCGGCGTCCAGGGCGGCCTGCACCACGGCGGTGCCGTGCCCGACCCGCTGCCGGTGCGGCGCCACCGCCACCGGACCGAGGGCCAACGCGGGCGCCGGGCCCACCTCGGATGTCACCCGTACGCGGGTCAGCAGCGCGTAGCCGACGACCTCACCGCCGTACTCGGCGATCATCGCGAGCTCCGCGATCCAGGCGTCGCTGTCGCGCAGCTCCTCGACCAGGCCCACCTCGGGCGGCGTGGCGACGTCGGGTCGCGCGAAAGCCGCGGCCAGCACCCGCCGGACCGGGCCGGCGTCGGCCGGGCCCTCGGGTCGCAGCCGCAGCGTCGTCACGCGCGCGACGTTACTCCCCGCAGCCGGTCCATCCGCGACGGTCGCTCGATTCGGCGTGGCGCGGCGCGTACGCGGGCGGGTTCGGATCGGCGGTTGCAGGGGTGGCGGGGGTCACGAGGGGGTATGACTGAGCCATGAAACCCGTACGCTCCCTCGCCCGCATCATGTTGAGCGGCATCTTCCTGCACAGCGGGTACCGCAACTTCATGAACCCGGAGCGGTTGGCGCCGACGGCCAAGCCCGTCACCGATCGGGTGGCCCCCCTGCTCGAGAGCGTCAACCCCCGCATCCCGACCGACACCGTGACGCTGATCCGCGCCAACGCGGCGGTGCAGGTGGGCGCCGGTCTGATGTTCGCCACCGGACGGCTCACCCGGCCGACCGCGCTGGTGCTGGCCGGCACGCTCGTCCCGGTGACGGTCGCCGGGCATCCCTTCTGGAAGAACGACGACCCGACCGCACGGGTCAACAACCAGGTGCACTTCCTGAAGAACCTCGGCCTCTTCGGCGGGCTGCTCCTCGCCGCCGCGGACACCGGGGGTCGGCCGGGGCTGCGCTGGCGCACCGGCCACCGCATCGGCCACTCTCGACGTTCCGTGCGGCGGGCGGTCCGCACCGCGCGGCGGGAAGCCCGGATCGCCGTACGATCCGCCGCCACCGCCCGACGAATTCCCGGCTGACCTGCGTCAATACCTCCCCTCGGTGACACCGCACCCCACCCAACGCCGCGAATCACCTGAACGGCGCGGTAGGCGTTAACGCGGTGGAAATGTCAAAAACTTGTGTGGGATCGGACACGGTCGCATAACGCGGGAGGCATTGAGGTGAGGCGCCGTTCTAGGCTCCGTGCAGGACCTGCACGGGTAGGACGACGACCTTGGTACGGGGGTGGCCACGCCATGCCGGCGACCGTCGGGAGACGGCCGGGCCGCCTCGCCCCGCTGCACCGCGTAACGAGTGGGATCGATCGACGGACAGTCGTACGGGTCGGCGTCGTGGCCGCCGTCGCCTATGCCGCGTGGCTCGCCATCGGCCTCTTCGGGCGTCCGTACAACTTCTTCGACATGAAGATCTACCACGGCGCGGTGGTGTGGTGGGCGAGCGGTCACGAGCTCTACGAATTCATCGCTCCCGACACCACACTCGGATTCACCTACCCGCCGTTCGCCGGTCTGGTCATGCTGCCGATGGCGCACCTGCCGGTGGGGCTCGCCGGCCTGGTCAACGCGGCCGCCAGTCTCGCGGCGCTGGCGATCGTGCTGGCCGCCCTGCTGCGTCCGATCGTCGACCGGCTGGCCTGGCCGCTGTGGTTCTCGGTCGCCATCGCGGTGCCGCTCGCGGCCGCCATCGAGCCGGCCCGGGAGACCCTCGGCTACGGCCAGGTCAACCTGCTCCTGTTCGCGCTGATCATGGCCGACCTGATCGGCCTGCGCTGGCGGTCCCGCCGGGGCACGCACGCGACCGCCGACGACGGCCCGCTGCTGCGTTTCCTCTACAGCGGAGCCTGGGCGGGCGCCGGCATCGGGCTGGCCACCGCGGTCAAGCTCACGCCCGCGCTCTTCATCGCCTACCTGATGCTCACGCGGCAGTGGCGGGTCGCGGCCACGGCGATCGGCACCACGGTCGCCGTGACCGTCGGTACCTTCGCGATCGTCGGGGCGGAGTCCCGGGCGTACTTCGGCAGCGTGCTGTGGCAGACCGAGCGGGTCGGCGCCGCCGACATGACACCCAACCAGTCGCTGGCCGGGCTCCTCGCGCGGCTGTACGACTCGATCGAGACGCCGGGGCTGCTCTGGTTCTCGTTCGCCGTGCTGATCCTGGCGCTGGGGCTGTCCCGCGCCACGAACGCGCACGCGGATGGCGACGAGCTCACCGCTTTCACGCTGGTCGGGTTGACCGCCAACGTGATCAGCCCGATCTCCTGGACGCACCACCTCGTGTGGGTGATCCCGGCGATCATCGTGCTCGCCGACGCCGCCGTACGCCGCCGCGAGGCGAGCCGGGGGCTCGCGTACCGGGCCGGACCGGCGCAGCCGAACGGCGGGCTGCCGGGGGTGAACGGGCTGCGCCCGCCGATCTGGTACCCGACGTTGACCGGGTTGCGGCACGGCGTGGCCGCGCTGGGCCTCTACCTGCTGTTCCTGATCTCGCCGATCTGGCCGTACGAGCACCAACTGCCGGAGGTGTCGCACTACCAGGACGGCCTCTTCGGCGCGCTGATGGAGAACTCCCTGGCGGTGGCGCTGATCGTGCTGGTCGCCGGGCTGCCGTGGCGTCCGGGTGCCGAGCCGGCCTTCCACGCCGACCGGATGGGCCGGGCGGTCGCCGCCGCCCGACGCTGACCGGCGGCCCCTCCACCTGCCGTCGGGGGCGCTCTCCGGACGGCGCGTGACCACCGGCCCCCTGACCGGTCACCACCGGTCAGGGGCAGTTGACCCACTCCTCGGTACCGTCGGCGAACACCTGTCGCTTCCAGATCGGCAGGCGTGCCTTCACCTCGTCGACCAGCCGGGCGCAGGCGGCGAACGCGGCGGCCCGGTGCGCGGTGCTGACCGCCGCGACGAGGGCGACGTCGCCGATGGCCAGCGGACCGATCCGGTGCGACACGGCGACGGCGTAGACGTCCGGGTCGGCGGCGATCTCGGCGGCGACCTCGCGGAGGACCTGCTCGGCGCTCGGGTGCCCCTCGTACTCCAGGCTGGTCACCGCGCGGCCGTGGTCGTGGTCGCGCACCACGCCCTGGAAGGAGACGACCGCGCCGGCCCGCGCGTCGGCGACCGCGGCCTCGTGTGCGGCCAGGTCGAGGGGCTGGTCGGTGACCTCGCCGTACGCCACGGTCGGGGCGGTCACCGGGCACGCTCCCCGGCCAGCAGCGGCAGCGGCACCAGCGGGACCCGTGCGCCCGGCTCACCGGTCGTGCCCGGGCGGATCACCGCGAAGCCGGCCGCGCGGGCCAGCCCTCGGAGCATCGCCGAGCCGACGTGCCGGACCGGGTGGGCGGTGCCGTCGACCTCGTCGACCCGCACCAGGGCGAGGTGTGTGAAGTCGCCCCGACCCGGCACCGCCTCGCCCAACGTGACCTCCGGCAACGCCGGCAGCGACCGGCCCTGGAGGCCGGCGACCAGCGGGGCGACCAGCGAGACCAGCGCGACGATCGCGGACTGCGGGTTGCCGGGCAGCCCGGCCACGAAGCGGGCCCGGCCGTCGGCGCCGGTCACCCGGGCCACCAGCATCGGGAACCCGGGGCGGACGGCGACGGTGTTGACCACGTAGTCGGCGTCGAGCGCGGCCAGCGCCGGGTGCAGGTGGTCGACGGGACCGTGCATGGTGCCACCGGTCGTGCAGACCAGGTCGGCGGTGTCCAGCGCGGCGCGCAGCGCGTCGACGTGCGCCGGGAGGGTGTCCACCACCGGGCCGGTCACGTCGTCGGCGCCGACCGCGCAGCCGTAGCGGCGCAACCAGGCCGGCACCGAGGGGCCGAGCGCGTCACGCACCCGGCCGGCGCCCGGTGGGCCGGCGGTCAGCAGCTCGTCACCGAAGACCAGCAGCGCGGCGCGCGGCGCGCGCCGGACCGGCAGGGTGTCGAGCCCGCAGGAGGCGGCCAGGCCGATCACCGCCGGGTCGATCGGGGTGCCGGCGGGCAACAGCTCCTCCCCGGCGTACGCCTCCTCGCCCGGCTTCCGCCACTCGGGTGTGGACCGGGGGGTGCCGGTGACCCGGTCGTCGGTCGTGCGCTCGGACTCCTCGACGCGCAGCACGGCGGTGGCGCCCTCGGGCACCATGGCGCCGGTGGCGATCTCGACGGTCGTGCCGTCCTCGGTCAGGGGTGGCGGGGTGCCGCCGGCCAGCACCCGCCCGACGACTCGCCACGGGCCCGCGCCGCGCACCGCCCAGCCGTCCACGCTGGAGGTGGGGAACGCGGGCAGGTCGGTCCGGGTCGTCAACGGTGCGGCCAGGGTGTGCCCGTCGGTGTCGGCGAGCGGTCGGGCGGCCACGGGGAGCGCGGCGGCCAGGCCAGCCGCGTGGACCCGGGAGCGCGCCTCGTCCCAACCGATCGGCGGCGCGGCGGCGCGGCCGGTGGCGGGTGCGGTTTTCGTGCTCACCGGGCGAGCCTATCCGGGTGCCGGTCGCCGCGCCGGACCAGTCGCGCGCTCAGTGGTCGCCGCCGCGCAGCTGGTCGACGGCGTGGGTGAGGATCGGGCCGAGCACCGCCAGCCCGTCCTTGGCGCCGCCCGTCGAACCCGGCAGGTTGACCACGAGCATCCGGCCGACCACCCCGGCGACGCCTCGGGACAACGCCGAGGTGGGCACCCGGTCGCGGCTGTGGGCGCGGATCGCCTCGGCGATGCCCGGAATCTCGTAGTCGAGCAGCGCCCGGGTCACGTCGGGCGTGCGGTCGGTCGGGGTGATGCCGGTGCCGCCGCTGGTCACGACGACGTCCATGCCGTCGGCCAGCGCGGCCCGCAGCGCCTCGCCGACCGGCTCGCCGTCGGGGACGACCACCGGGTCGTCGACCTCGCAGCCCTGCTCACGCAGGCCGGCGACGAGCAGCGGCCCGCTGGTGTCGGCGTAGACGCCGGCGGCGGCCCGGTTGGAGGCGACGACCACCCGTGCCCGGATCACGGCCGGTCCTCCGGGCGGACCCACTCGCCGGTCTTGCCGCCCTCCTTGCGGAGCACGCGGACCGCATCGACCGAGGCGGCCGGGTCGACCGCCTTGACCATGTCGACCAGGGCCAGGCCGGCGACCGCGACCGCCGTCAGCGCCTCCATCTCCACGCCCGTCCGGTCGGCGGTGCGAGCGGTGGCGGTGATCTCGACGGTGTCGGAGGTGAGCCGCAGGTCGACGGTGACGCCGTGGAGCGCGATCGGGTGGCAGAGCGGAATCAGGTCTGGTGTGCGCTTGGCGCCCATGATGCCGGCGAGCCGGCCGACGGCCAGCGCGTCGCCCTTGGGCAGGCCGTCGCGGCGAAGCAGGTCGACCACCTCGGGTGTGGTCCGCAGCCGGCCGGCGGCGACCGCCGACCGCCCGGTCACGGCCTTGGCGGACACGTCGACCATGTGGGCCGCGCCGGCCGCGTCGACGTGGGTGAGCTGCGCGGGTTCGGTCACGGCCGCGAGCCTATCCTCCGCGTACGACCGTCCGGAGTGCTCCCGTGACGGTGGGAGGAGCGGCGGCCCCGCGCCGGTGCGTCGCCGCCCGTTCGCCGGGCCCGCGCCGCCCCTCCCTACCCACCCGCCGCCAAGTCGCTGGGGGGACCCGAGCGGCGGGCGACACGGCGACCCGGTTCTGACGCGCGCCAGAACCTCCCCCGTTCGCCGACACGGCGAAGACCATAGCGGGAGGGGCGATAAGAATTCGATAAGCGGATTCGCCTGGTCAGCCGCCACCGGGGGACCGGTCGACGGGTGTGGCGTCGAGCAGCCGGGCCACCTCGAACCGCTCCGGGGCGCCCATCCGCTCGAAGATCGCCAGCGCCCGCTCCCAGTGCCGACGTGCCTCCGTCGGGTCTGTCCGCGCGTGGTGCTCGGCCAGACCCGCCAACGCCCGCCCCTGCTCGTACGGGTGGCCGATCTGGGTCGCGAGGCGCAGCGCGGCCCGATACATCCCGGCCGACTCGTCCCGCCGACGGCCGGTCGCCAGGGTCCGGCCGAGTTCGTTCAGCGCGGCCGCCTCCACGTGCCGCTCGCCCGACTCGTGGGCCAGGGTCCGGGCCAGCTCGTGCTCCTGCTCGGCCTCCGCGAGCCGCCCGAGGGCCCGGTACGCGGCACCGAGGTCGTTGCGGACCTCCGCCTCGGCGTACCGGTGGCCGGTCCGGTCGCGCAGCAACAGCGACGCCCGCAGCAGCCGGATCGCCTGGCGGTGCTCGCCCAGACGCATCCGCACCCCGCCGATGTGGCTCAGCGCGTTGAGGATGTGGAAGGTGCTGCGGCCCTGCCGCCCCCAGTAGAGGTGCAGCCGGTGGATCCGCAGGGCTTCCCGGTACCGTCCGCTCAGGCCCAGGGCCAGCCCGGTGTTGGGGAGCCCGACGGCTACGTCGTGCCCACCGTGACCCCGGGCGTCCCGCAGGCTCTCCAGGCCCACCTCGACGGCCTCCCGCAGGTTGCCCCGGAGCATCTGCACGACGACGAGGTTGGCCCGGTACCGGAAGAGGTTGTGACTCTCGCCGGCCCGCTCGCACACCGCCACCGCGCGGGTGACGTGCTCCAGCGCGGCCCGGTAGTCACCCGTCCGGGCGTACGCGGAGGCCAGGTAGTTGTTCATCGAGGCGATGGCGTGCGGGTCGCCGGCCGCCTCGGCCGCGGCCAGCCCGTGACAGTGGGTCAGGATGATGTCGTCGAAGTAGCCGCGGATGTAGAAGAACCGCCAGAGGATCCGGGCCAGACGCCAGGCGTACCCGTGCTGGCCCTCCTCCTGCGCGCGGACGACCAGGGCGACGAGCTCCGCCCGTTCGCGTTCCAACGTCTCGACGGCCGGCGGCCCCAGCGCGGCGAGCAGGTCCGGGCGGCGGGGCGGCCCCGGCGCCGCCTGCTCGCGGATGAAGTCCGGTTCGAGCAGTTCGGCCACCCGCAGCACGGCGTGCGTCACCAGGTCCAGCAGGTCCGCGAGCGCGGCCCGACGGTCCTCAGCGGTGTCGGTGCGCGCCGACAGCTCCGACGAGTACTGCCGCAGCAGGTCGTGCATGCGGTACCGCTCGGCCGCGACCTCCTCGACGAGGTGGCCGTCGACGAGTTCGTCCAGGGCCCGGGCGGCGGCGTCGAGCGGGAGACCGGCGAGCGCCGCCGCCATCGGCAGGGTCAGGTGCCCGCCCGGGTGCAGGCTCATCAGTCGGAACAGCCGCCGACCGGCCTCGCTCAACGGCTCGTACGAGGTGGCGAAGACGCCGGCCAGGGTCCTTTCCTCCTCGGAGAGCTGACCGAGCGCGCGCGTCCCGTCGGCCAGGAGCGCCGCCAGGTCGCCGAGGCGCCAGCTGCGCCGCCGCGCCAGCCGGGATCCGGCCAGCCGGATCGCCAGCGGCAGGTGGCCGCAGCGGCGTACGACCTCGGCGGCGGCGTCCGGCTCGGCCGCGACCCGGGCGGGGCCGGCGGACCGGGCCAGCAGTTCCAGGCCCTCGTCGAGGGTCATCACGGGCAGGGATTCGGGCGGGCCCACCCCGAGTCCGGTGAGGCGCCGGCGGGTGGTCACGACGATCGCGGTACCGGGCCGCACCGGGAGCAGCGGAAGCACCTGCTCCCGGCTGCCGGCGTTGTCCAGGACCACGACGCACCGGCGGTTGGCCAGCTCCCGTCGCCACGCGTCGACGCGGTCGGCCAGCTCCGCCGGGATCTGCTGACCCGGCACGCCGAGCTGCCGCAGCAGGGTCGCCAGCGCGACGCCCGGGTCGACCGGGTCCCCGCCGCCGTGACCGCGCAGGTCGATGAAGAGCTGCCCGTCCGGATAGCGGTCGGCCAACCGGTGGGCCACGTGCACGGCGAGGCTCGTCTTGCCACTGCCGGCCATGCCGTCGATCACGTGGACCGCGGACGTACGGCCCTCCACCCGGCGCGTCTCGGCCAGCACCCGCTCGATCGTCCCGCCGCGCCCGACGAAGTCGGTGACCGGTCGGGGGAGCCAGTTGCCGGTGCCGTAAGACCGGGCCGGGGCGTCCACCGGCGGGTCGGTGTGGGCGTCGCGGGTCGCCCGCGGGGCCGGCACCGGACTCGGGCGCGCTCCCTCGTCCAGTGCGCGGCGGAAGCGCCGCAGCTCCGCGCCGGGCGCGATGCCCAGCTCGTCCCGCAACAGGTCCCGCGCGTCGCCGTACGCGGCGAGCGCACCCGAGCGGTCGCCGCGCCGGTAGAGCGCCCGTATCAGCAGCAGGTGGGCGGACTCGCGGAGCGGGTGGCGACCCAGCAGGTCCCGCACCAGCGGAACGGCCTGTTCCGCGCGGCCCGTACGCGTCCAGGTGTCCGCCAGAAGCTCGACGGCGAGCACCCGCTCCTCCTCGACCGCGACGGTGCGGGCCGTCAGCACCGGTCCGAGGGGCACGCCCGCGAGCATCGGGCCCCGCCAGCGGCCCACCGCCACGTCGAGCAGCTCCGCGGCCCGGTCGAGCAGCCCCCGGTCGAGCAGGTCCCGAGCGTGCTGGCACTCGACCTCGAAACGGTAGACGTCAATTCGGTCCGGCTCGACGTGCAGCCGGTAGCCGTTTCCCTCGGGCCGCAGTACCCGGGCGTCGGGAAGAAGAGTCTCGAAGTGCCGACGCAGATTGGCGGCGTAGGTACGGACGTTCGGAACGGCGGACCGGGGCGGTTCCGCGGGCCAGAGTTCGTCGACCAGTTCGCCGACCGTCACAAGCTGACCCGGTTGTGTCACGAGCATCGCGAGAACGGCCCGTTGTTTGGGCGTCCCCAGCTGCAGTGTGCCGCCCGGAAGTTGCACCGACAGGCCACCCAGAACGCGAATCTCCACCGGTCCCTCTACTTTGCCCACAATTGGGTATTCGCGTCGCAGCATAGAGGTAGGACAGCCGTGAACTGGTCCCTCTTTGGGCGCCACCCTGGTCACCCTGCGCAATGACGGTGGCCACACGCCGTCGAACCGAACCGATCGGGGAAGGGCCCGAAGTGCGGATGAAGGTTTCGGCGACCTCAGCGACACTGGAGAGGCAACCCAGCGTTAACGTCCATCCGCATCGCCGATGCCAGCGTGGATGTTGGCCAATCGGTTAAGCGCGCTCCGCTCAGGATTGCGGACAGAACGTGACAAACCAGTGCCAGCTTGGCTTATGTTGCGCATACCGACATAAATGCTTCCGCATGACGCGCTTTCGCTTCTACTCTCGCCTCACCGCACCGAAAGGCCCGCGAGGGGCTGGGGAATCGACGAGGAGGACGCACCATGCGCAGCACCGAGTGGAACTGAGTTCTTATCAGTCCTGAATACGAGCGGTACGCTGCCGGTCATCAGATACTGACGGTCGGCAACGGATGGGGTTGAGTGGGCCGGACGACACGTCGTCACAGCGATACCGACCGACGCCTGCTGCGGTTGGTCTGGGCGCTCGTGGGCTTCGCCTGCGTGATCACGCTGAGTGCCGTCGTCGCCGTCCGGCAGGAGCCTCCCAGGTCGGTTGGCGACGTCACAACCATCTCGGCCGTCGCGGTGATGATCGCTCTCGGGGCGATCGTCAAAGTACCGCTCCGGATCAGGTCGACCGCGTTCTCCATCGCATGGGTGGAGACGGCCATCGTCCTCGGGCTCGCACTGGCACCGCCGCCGTGGGTCATCCTGGCCACCGGGGTGGGCATCGCCTGTGCGTCCTTCCTGACCCGACTGTCCGCCATCAAGACCGCGTTCGGCATCGCGAAGCACACGCTCGTCGCGGGTGGTGCCACCGCACTGATCCTGCTCCTCGGCGACCGCTGGCCGCCGAAGGGGTTCTGGAGCGTCGTCGTCGTCCTCGGCGCGGTGTACCTGGTCGCCGCGCTGCTGGACGATGTCCTCGCCGCACCGGTCATCGCCCTCGCCTCGGGCAACCGGATCTCGCGCCAGTTCCTCAACAACCTCGACCTGCGGCTCGGCGGCTTCGCGGCCCGGTTCGTCGTGGCCGCCTGCACGCTGCTCATCATCCAGGCCGACCCCCGGCTGCTGCTCGCGGTCCCCCCGCTCGTGCTGAGCCTGCACCTCGCCTACTCCGCCCGCGTCCGCGGCCGCACCGAGCAGCAGGCCTGGCAGCGCCTCGCCCGCGCCACCGACGCCCTCAACGTGGTCGACCTGGACAAGGTGCTCACCAGCGCGGTCGTCCAGGCCGCCGAACTCTTCTCCGCCGACCAGGTGGAGATCGAACTGCGCGACGACCACCGCACCGTCCGCGGCGGCGCCGACGGCGTCATCACGGGCGACGAGCCGACCGCCATCGACGGCACCGTGGTCCCCGCCCCGCTCGAAGGACACGACCGGACGGTCGACGTCGGCGTGCTCCGACTGCGGTTCCGCGGGCCGGTGCAGCTCTCCGAACGCGAGCGCTACACGCTGCGGACCTTCGCGTCCGCGCTCTGCACCGCCGTCCGCAACGCCCAGGCGTACGCCGAACTGGCCCGGGTCGCCGACGAGCACGCGTACGCCGCCAGCCACGACGCCCTCACCGGCCTCGCCAACCGGCGGCACCTCCTCGAACGCGGCACCGAACAGCTCAGCCGCCGACACGCCGACGGTGTGACCGCCCTGGTGCTCATCGACCTCAACCACTTCAAGGAGGTCAACGACACCCTCGGGCACGCCGCCGGCGACCAGGTCCTGGTCCGGGTGGCCGAGCGGCTCCGCGGTGCCGCCCAGGACGACGACCTGGTGGCCCGGCTCGGCGGCGACGAGTTCGCCGTCCTCCTGCGCGGCCTGCCCGCCCCCGCGGTGGCCGCGCACCGAGCCGAGAGCCTGCTCGGCGCACTCCACGAGCCGTTCGACCTGGACGGCATGCGGATCAGCGTCGAGGCCAGCGGCGGCATCGCCGCCGCCCCGGCCAGCGGCGGGATGGCCGAACTGCTGCGCCGCGCCGACGTGGCCATGTACCAGGCCAAGCGCGCCGGCCAGCGCATCTCCACGTACGCGCCGACCCGCGACACCGCCGACCTCGGCCGGCTCACCCTCGGCGGCGAACTGCCCCGCGCGGTCGCCGACCACGAGTTCACCGTCAACTTCCAGCCCATCGTCGACCTCGGCACCGGCGAGGTCACCGCCGCCGAGGCGCTCGCCCGCTGGCACCACCCCACCCACGGGATGATCGACCCGCTGCGCTTCCTGGAGGCGGTCGAACGCTCCGGCCTGCTGCCGGCCTTCGCCGAGGCCATCCTCGACCAGGCCCTCGTCGCCGCCACCAGCTGGCGGGAGGCCGGCCACGACCTACCCGTCGCCGTCAACGTCTCCCCGCGCAGCCTGCTCGACGCCCGGTTCCCCGGCTCCGTGCTGGCCCGGCTCCGCGCCCACGACCTCCCCGCCGACCGGCTGATCCTGGAACTGACCGAGACCCTCACCCTCAGCCAACTCGACGTGGTCGACCGGGTCCTCAGCCGGCTCCGCGACGAGGGCGTACGCCTCGCCCTCGACGACTTCGGCACCGGCTACTCGTCACTGAGCCTGCTCTCCCGGATCCCCGTCCACGAGCTGAAGATCGACCGCAGCTTCGTCACCGCGATGGAAAGCTCCGCCGAAGCCGCCGCCGTCATCCGGTCCACCCTCGACCTCGGCCGCAGCCTCGACCTCACCGTCGTCGCCGAGGGCGTGGAGAGCGAGCCACAACGGCGGGCGCTCTGGGAGCTGGGATGCGCCGCCGGCCAGGGCCACCTCTTCTCCCGCCCGGTCCCCGCCGGCACCCTGCTCGCCGCGCTCCAGCGAGGTGCCGGCGGCCGACCCGGCGCCCTGGCGCCCCCACTGCACGATGCCGGTGCCGTCATCCGCCTCGCGCCCGGCCGCCGCCAGGGCGGTCGCCGCGATCGGCTGCCACACTTGCCCGCGTGACCGCCGCAGCCCCCACGACCCGCCGCCGCAGCTGGCGAACCCTCGACTCCGCCGCCGGCGGCCTCGCCCTCGACCTCGGCCTGTACGCCGTGTCGGCCGGCTTCGCCGCGATCACCGCCGCCACGTCGACCCTCCTGCCGCACCGGGCCTGGGGCGCCACCGCCGCCCTCGGCTACCTGGCCGCCGCGCTCGCCGTCGGCGCCCAACTGCTGCTCCGCCAGCGGCGCCCCGACGCGGCACTGGCCGGGCTACCCGGCCGCTGGGCGGTCACCGCCTTCGCCTGGGCGACCGCCACCCTCCTGCCGCTGGCCCAGCAGAGCGTGCAGCGGGCGTCCGGCCGCACCGACCGGGCGCAGGAGGAGGTGCTCGTCGTCGAGCACGCCGGCAACCGGCTCGTCGAGCACGGCACCCCGTACCTCGGTCCGGACGCCATCGCCGCCCTGCCCGCCGACGAACGGCTGCTCGGCTACACCCCGTACCAGCCGGGAATGGCCCTCTTCGGCCTGCCGCGCGCGTACGCCGCCGGCTGGTGGACCGACGCCCGGATCTGGTTCGCGGTCGGCACCGCACTGGCCCTCGCGCTGGCGGTGGCGTCGCTCCACCGGCACCAGCGCGGCACCACCGGTCGGCCGGGCGCCGGCGACACCTCCCCCGCCGAGGTCGACCGGCCGCGACGGGCAGCCGCGCTGCTGCGCGGCGTCCAGGCCGCCACCGTGCTGCCGATCTGCGCCCTCACCCTCGCCACCGGCGGCGACGACCTGCCCGTCCTCGCGCTCTGCCTGCTGGCGCTCGCCCTCGCCGCCACCGGGCGTCCCGGCCGGGCCGGTATCGCGGTCGGGCTGGCCGGCGGCCTCAAGCTCTTCGCCTGGCCCGTCGCTCTGGTGCTGATCATCTGGGGGGCGACCCGCCGCGCCGGCCTGCGCGTCACCGCCGGGGCCGTCGGGCTGCCGCTGGCCGCTCTCCTGCCCGCGCTGCTGGTCGACCGGGACGCCCTCGTCGAGAACGTGCTCCGCTTCCCCCTCGGCCACGGACTCGTGACCAGTCCGGCCCAGTCCCCGTTCCCCGGTCACCTCGTCGCCGACGCCCTGCCCGGCGGCCGGATCATCGCCGCCGGGCTGCTGCTCGCGGCAGGTGCCGCCATCGCCGTCCGGCTCGCCCGCCGCCCGCCACGCACCGCCGCCGAAACCGCGCTCATCTGCGCGTACGGCCTGCTCGCCGCCATCGCCCTGATGCCCTCGACCAGGTTCGGCTACCTGCTCTACCCCGCCGCCCTGCTGCTGTGGGCTCCCGCCCTGCACGAGCCGCCACGACCCACCGGTGAGCCGGCCGCCGCGCCTCTTTCCGCCAAGTGGCGAGCACCGGAGCGCGGCAGAGCGTAGACCTGAGGAATGACCACCTACCGTGACCGCGCCGAGGCGGGCCGGGCGCTCGCCGACCGGCTCACCGGACTGATCGGGGAGTCCGACGTCATCGTCCTGGGCCTGGTACGCGGCGGCGTACCGGTCGCACGCGTCGTCGCCGAACGGCTCGGCGCGCCACTGGACGTCCTGGTCATCCGCAAGCTCGGCATGCCGTGGGCCCGCGAGGTCGCCTTCGGGGCCCTCGGCCCGGGCGGGGTGCAGGTGCTCAACGAGCAGGTGGCGAGCCGCCTCGGCCCGGACGACATCGCCGAGACCCGCCGCCGCGAACAGGCCGAGCTGGAGCGGCGGGAACAGCTCTACCGCGCCGGCCGTCCGCCCCTGGACCTGACCGATCGCACGGCCGTCCTCGTCGACGACGGTCTCGCCACCGGCGCCACCGCGCGCGCCGCCGTCGAGGTTGCCCGCCAGCTCGGCGCCCGCCGGGTGATCGTCGCGGTGCCGGTCGGCGCGCAGGAGGCGTACGAGATGCTGGCCGCCGAGGCCGACCAGGTGATCTGCGCCCAGCGCCCACCCGAGTTCATGGCCGTGAGCGCCTACTACGAGGACTTCCACGAGGTGACTGACGACGAGGTCACCGAGATGTTGACGGCAACCGCGTGACCGCACCGGGTACCGTCGGGTGATGAGCCTCACCTGTCCCAAGTGTCACGGAGAAATGCGCCAGTACGAGCGCAGCGGCGTCGTCATCGACCAGTGCGGAGAGTGCCGAGGGATCTTCCTCGACCGCGGCGAACTGGAGAAGCTGTTCGAGGCGGAGGCGAACTGGAACCGCCAGCAGACGGCACCCCCCGGCCAGCCCGCCCAGCCCGCACACCAGCACGGCGGTTACCCGCCACCGCCGCCGCCCCCCGCGCCGCACCAGCCGGGATACGGCGCGGTTCCGCCGCCCCCGCCCGCGCACGGCTACCCCCCGGCCCCGGCGCCCGCGTACGGCGGGCACGGCCAGCAGCACCACGGCTACCACGGGCACTACCGCCGGAAGAAGCACAAGAGCTTCCTCGACGAGATGTTCGGCTGAGCCGACCGTCATCCTCCACGGCCGGCCCGGGGACACCGGGCCGGCCGCCGGCTGCCGTCCCGCGCCTCGCCGGTGCTCGGCCACGCCGGGCTGCCGTCCAGCGCGCCGCCGCTGGTCGGCCACGCCGGGATGCCGAGCGTCGCGGTCCGTGCGAGGCTGCCAGGTGATGACGTCCATCCCGCAGCACGAGGCGCTGGCCGAGGCGTACCAGGGAATCACGGCCGTGGTCGGCGACCTCGACGACCACGACCTGCAGCGCCCGACCCGGTGCCGGGGCTGGCTCGTCGCCGACCTGCTGTTCCATGTGCTCTGCGACGCGCAGCGCGCACTGGTCGCCCTGGCCAGTCCGGCCGCCGGGCCACCCGACGTCGACGACGTCACCTACTGGCGGGCGTTCACTCCGGGCGGGGACGACGACGGCGCCCGCCACGCCTGGTGGGCCCGCCGCTCCGCCGCCGCGTTCGACCGGCCCTCCGGCGTGGTCCGGTTGTGGTCCGACACCGCCCCGGCCGCCGTACGCGCCGCCACCGTCGCCGACCCGTCCGGGCACGTGACGACCCAGGGGCACGTGCTGCGGGTGTCCGACCTGCTCGCCACCCTCAGCACCGAGGCCGTGATCCACCACCTCGACCTGCTGCTCGACCTCCCCGACGCGCCCCCGCCCGGTCCACTGGCCACCCGGGTCGCGGTCACCACCATGGACGGTCTGCTGAGCGACGAGGCCGTACGCCCGGCGGGCTGGGACGACCACGAATACCTGCTGAAGGCGACCGGCCGGCTTCCGCTCAGCGACCGGGACCGGCTGGAGCTGGGCGAGGTCGCCGGCTGGTTTCCGCTGCTCGGTTGACCGGCCGGTTCAGACGATGGCCATGTCCACGAAGCGCGAGAGGTGCAGCTGCGCCGCGACGGTCACCGTGTCGGTCGGGCCATTTCTGTGCTTGGCGACGATGAAGTCCGCCTCACCGGCCCGCGGCGACTCCTTGTCGTAGTAGTCGTCCCGGTGGAGCAGGATGACAACGTCAGCATCCTGCTCAATTGATCCACTTTCGCGCAGATCGGACAACTGCGGACGCTTGTCGGTGCGCTGCTCGGGGCCACGGTTCAGCTGACTGACCGCGATCACCGGGCACTCGACCTCCTTGGCCAGCAGCTTCAGACCACGGGACAGGTCCGCGACCTCCTGCTGCCGGCTCTCGGTGCGCTTGGGTGAGGTCATCAGTTGGAGGTAGTCGACCACGATCATCTTGAGGTCGTGCCGTTGCTTGAGCCGGCGCGCCTTGGCCCGGATCTCCATGAGGTTCATGCTCGGCGTGTCGTCGACGAAGAGCGGAGCCTCGCTGATCTCGCCCATGCAGCGGGCCAGCTTGGTCCAGTCGTCGTCGGAGAGCTGCCCGCTGCGGAGCACGTGCAGCGGCACCCGCGCCTCGGCCGAGAGGAGGCGCATGACGATCTCGACCTTGCTCATTTCCAGGGAGAAGATCGCGGCCGCCTGGTTGGCGCGGATCGCCGCATTTCGAGCGAAATCCATGCTTGCCGTGGACTTTCCGAGTCCAGGCCTACCTGCCACGATGATCAATTGGCCCGGGTGCAGGCCGTTGAGCAGCCGGTCCAGATCGGTGAAGCCGGTGGGCACGCCGGTCATCACGCCGCCCTGCGCGCCGACGGCCTCGATCTCGTCGAGGGTGGGCTGGAGCATGTCGGCGAGGACGGCGAAGTCCTCGCTCACCCGGCGCTCGGTGACGTCGTAGACGGCCTGCTGGGCCAGGTCGACGACGTCGTCGACGTCGCGGCTGCCGCCGGCCGCGGTGCCGTAGCCGAGCTGCACGATCTTGGTGCCGGCCTCGACGAGCCGACGCAGGATGGCCCGCTCGCTGACGATCCGCGCGTAGTAGGCCGCGTTCGCGGCCGTCGGCACGGCGGCCATGCAGGTGTGGAGGTAGGGCGCGCCGCCCACCCGGGCGAGGTCGCCGGAGTCGGCGAGAGCCGCCGCGACGGTGATGCCGTCGGCCGGCTCACCCCGGCCGTAGATCTCCAGGATGGTGTCGAAGATGGTCGCGTGCACCGGGCGGTAGAAGTCGTTGGTCTTGAGGATCTCCACGACGTCCGCGATGGCGTCCTTGGAGAGCAGCATGCCGCCGATCACGCACTGCTCGGCCGCCACGTCCTGCGGAGGCGTCTTGTCGAACTGGCCGTCCCGCTGGGCGGGCGCGGGAGCCTGCCCGCCGCCGCGTGGCTCCGCCCGCATGTCGTCGGTGACCGACACCGGTCCCCCCTCCACTGCGTCGGATCCTCGTCCCAGCCCTACCGTCCGGGTACGACACTTCGCCGACCAGGCCGGTCGATCGGGGGCCATCGCACGGGCGGTCGGGGGCCAACCATACGGAACTGGGGTTGAGCCACTCAACAACGCCGGTGGACGAGCCTCGGGACAACCTGTGGACGTCCGTGCACGAGCATGTGCGCAGGGTGTGCACAGCCTGTGGACAACCGCTGGGGAATTCCCAACCGAAATGCTCTGACCTGCGGTGATGTGATCCCCAGCCTGTGGAGGCGAGTTTTTCGGTCGGGTCGGGGAGTCGTTCGTCCCGTACTATCTCCAGCGAACGGCTACACCTGGACAGCGGATTGCGCCAACGGTTGAGAAGGGTCACGCTCCGGCCGTGAGTTACCAGGACTGGGGACGCGGGGAGGGCATCCCGCGCGAGCGCTCCTCGTCGTGGGCCGACTCCGCCGATCCGGCCTCGGTCGACTCCTACGGCGCGGGGCGCGGCCGGCCGGGTCGCCGAGCGCTGGAGAGCAGCCGGGAGGATCCGGTCGACGCCTACCTGCCGCGGTGGGCCGTGGAGTCCGGCGTACGCCGGGCTGACGGCGCCGGGCGGCACGCCGCGCCGGAGGACGACGACGAGCCGGTCCGGCCTCGGTCCGACGGCGGCGGCGGTTGGCGCGCCACCGAGACCACAAGCAGCTGGCAGCGGGTCCGGGAGACGAGTTGGCGGGAACTGCCGGCGATCGGCGCCGCCCCCGAGTCTGACCACACGAGCGAGTGGACGTTCGACCGTCCGCAGGGCGCGGGCTACGTGGGGAGCCGGCGGGCGGAGCGCGCGGAGGAGGAACCTGTCTCGGGCTCGTTCGACCAGCGTCGTCCCCGCCGGTCGCCCGCGGGGCGACCGCAGGTCACGTGGTCGGGCGGGGAGGAGGAGGCCGCGCCGAGCCCGCAACCTGACCCGAGCCGGGTCGGTCGGCGTCGTCGACGTGCGGCGGACGCCGAGGACTCCTGGACCCGTCCCGCCGCGGACTCCTGGGAGCGGGCGGCGGGGCGCGCCGAGGACCCGGAGCCGGAGCCCCGCGCGGCCGCTGACCCGTGGGACCGGGCGGCTCGGCTCGCGGACGAGGTGGAGGCACGGCCCGCGGTGGACCCGTGGGACGCCTCGGGGGTCCACGCCTGGCCACCGGGTGCGGGCGTGCAGCAGTGGGAGAGCCCGACGCGGTGGGAGCAGCCCGACGTCGCGGCCCGCTGGTCGGAGCCGGACAGCACCGGGCAGTGGGACCGCTACACGGACGCGGGTGGGTGGGACCGGACGGAGCCACCGCGTTCCGCGCGGGCCGACGAGACCGAGGGCTGGTCCTGGGCGCGGCAGGACGAGGGTTTCTGGTCGGGCACCCGGCTGGCCGGTGACGATCCCCGGTGGATGGATCCGCAGACCTCGGCCCCCCGCTCGCCCGTGGTGACCTACACGGCGCCTCGACCGCGCAGCGCGCCGGGCGCGTACGGGCCGAACCGGCGCCGGTCGGAGCCCATCGGTGCCCCCCGGGGCACGGGCGCGGCGGCGGCACGTCGGCGCATCGACACGGTCACGCCCGGCGGGTGGGGGCGGCGACTGGAGGACGACCTGCTCGACCCGGATCCGGGTGGCCCGATCCGGCCGATGCTCTACACCGTTGCGTGCTACCTGGTCCCGGCCGTGCTGATCTTCGTGTGGTTGCTGACGCTGGACGCCGGGGCGCCGGCGGGCTGCGTCACCGACATCAGCGGCGGCGGCTGCGACTCCCCGCGTGCGCGCGCACTGGATTCGCTGGTCGCGGCGGCACCCCGGTTCGGCCTGGCTCTGGTCAGCAGTCTGGTGGTCGCGGCGCTGCTGCGGCGGGTCGGTACGACGTGGCGTGCGACGACGATCGCCCTCGCGTCGGCGGTGGTCGGCGGTGGCCTCTCCACGGTGATCATCAGCGTGGTGACCGGCCAGCCGATCGGCTGAGACACTCGGCGCCGCCTGACGCCGGCGCGGTTCGACGCCATGGGTCAGGGCGCTTTCGGGGCGGCGGGGCACTCCCGGCGGCGGTCCGGACAGACCGAGGGCCCGTACCGATCCGGTGCGGGCCCTCGGTTGTGGTGCGGGGTGTCAGCTGGCGACGACGTTCAGGTTGAACGACGCCGTGACCTCCGGGTGCAGCTTGATGCGCACCGGGTAGGCACCAGTCGACTTGATGTGGCCGGGCAGCTCCAGCCGACGCCGGTCGAGCACCGGACCGCCGGCGGCCTTCACGGCGTCGACGATCTCGGCCGGGGTGACGGAGCCGAAGAGCCGGCCGCCGTCGCCGGCGCGGGCCTTCAGGCTGACCTTCAGACCCTCGAGCTGACCCTTGACCTCGTTGGCGTGGCCCAGGTCGCGGATCTCGCGGGCCGAGCGGGCCCGCTTGATCAGGGTGACCTGCTTCTCCGCACCCTTGGTCCAGGCGATCGCGAAGCCCTGCGGCAGCAGGTAGTTACGGCCGTAGCCGTCCTTGACCTCGACGATGTCGCCGGGGGCACCGAGGCCGGTCACTTCCTGAGTCAGGATGATCTTCATATCGGTGCCTCCTCTCAGCGGGTGGTGGCCGTGTACGGCAGGAGCGCCATCTCACGGGCGTTCTTGACCGCACGGGCGATCTGCCGCTGCTGCTGCGAGGTCACGCCGGTCACCCGCCGAGCGCGGATCTTGCCGCGGTCGGAGATGAACTTGCGCAGCAGCGCGGTGTCCTTGTAATCGATGTAGGTGATCCCGTCCTTGTCGAGCGGGTTCACCTTCTTCTTCGGCTTGCGCAGTGCCGCAGCCTTGGCCATTGCTCTTGCTCCTGGTTTGCGATCGCGGGCGCTCGGCGCCATTAGAACGGGGGCTCCTCGTCGAAGTTTCCGCCGCCCGAACCGGAACGCGAGGGGGCGGGCGCGGCCGAAGCCCAGGGGTCGTCGAAGTTGCCTCCGCCGCCGCCCTGGCCACCACCGCCACCGAAGCCACCGCCGCCACCGCCGGAGCGGGACATCTTCTGCACCTTGGCCGTGGCGTAGCGCAGTGACGGGCCGATCTCGTCGACCTCGAGCTCGATGACGGTGCGCTTCTCGCCCTCACGGGTCTCGTAGGACCGCTGCCGCAGACGACCCGACACGATCACCCGAGCGCCCCGCTGGAGGGACTCGGCGACGTGCTCGGCGGCCTGGCGCCAGACGGTGCACGAGAGGAACAGCGGCTCGCCGTCCTTCCACTCGCCGGACGCGCGGTCCATGAACCGCGGCGTCGAGGCGACACGGAACTTGGCGACCGCCGCCCCGTTCGGGGTGAACCGCAACTCGGGGTCATCGGTCAGGTTGCCGATGACCGTGATGGTGGTGTCTCCTGCCATGACCATCTCCTCGCGCCCTCATCGTCTGTCGTACAGGCTCTCAGAGCCGTACGACAGCGTCGATGAGGCTGATCCGGGCGTGCCGGGGGTGGACGCTTAGCGCATCTCCGGCCGGATGACCTTGGTGCGCAGCACGGACTCGTTCAGTCGGAGCTGACGGTCCAGCTCGGCCACCGCCGCAGGCGTCGCCTGCAGGTCGATGACGGCGTAGATGCCCTCGGCCTTCTTGTTGATCTCGTACGCGAGGCGCCGGCGGCCCCACACGTCGGTCTTCTCCACCGAGCCACCCGCGGTCCGGATCACGTTCAGGTACGTGTCGAGCGACGGGGCGACGGTGCGCTCCTCGAGGCTGGGGTCGAGGATCACCATGATCTCGTAATGACGCAAGACGTGCTCACCTCCTGTGGGCTAAGCGGCCACGGTCCTTCCGTGGCAGGAGGTCGTGCGTCGTGGCCCGCGCCGGTGTCGGGGGAACCCGGCCGGACGCGGACAACCGGACCAGGATACCCGGCCCGGACGATCATCAGCCGGGTGCCCGGTCGGGGGCCGGCCCGCCGGCGGGGCGAGCCGTCCGGCAGCGTGCGGGCTGAGGACGAGCGGCCCCCTTCGTCGTACGCACGGCGACGGGGACCCGCTCCGACCGTGCGGCCGGTGGCGGGTCCCCGTCGACGAGGCCGCGGGGCGTCCCGTCCGCATTCCTTGGGTGGGACCTGGGGAGGAACGACCACACCGATGAGGTTGGACCGAAGACGCCCCGCGGAGCTTTATCGTGTTGTTACCTGACGATACAACGGCTCTCGTCACTTGTCGGCGAAAATGGCACAATTTCCGAGATTCGCGATGCGCTGCCGAGATTCTCTTCGGAACACCCCCGCCACGCCGGGCCGCGCGACGGAGGTGCTCCCGTCAGCAGGTGGTCGGCCGACCGGTGGCGCCGAGCGCCGGGGAGCAGGCCTTCCATCCCACCTCGTCAACGAGCGTCGGTCGCCGGGGTGACGCGAGGAGGCGGCAGCGGCCACGCCGTCACCCCGCTCGTCGGAGGCGCGACGTAGGCTCGCGGGCATGCGTATCGGAGCCCACGTCGATTCGACGGACCCGTTGGCGGAGGCGACCGCCCGGGCCGCCGACACCGTGCAGTTCTTCCTCTCCGACCCGCAGGGCTGGAAGGCCCCCAAGCCCCGGGAGGACGCGGCCCGGCTCCGCGCCGCCGAGGTGGACCTCTACGTGCACGCGCCGTACGTCATCAACGTGGCGACCCTCAACAACCGGATCCGGATCCCGAGCCGCAAGCTGTTGCTGACGCACGCCACCGCGGCCGCCGACGTCGGCGCGAAGGGGTTGATCGTGCACGGCGGCCACGTCAACGCCGGCGACGATCCGGCGGTCGGCTTCGACAACTGGCGCAAGACCTTCGCATACGCGGCCGACGCGGGCGGGTTCGGCGTGCCGGTTCTGATCGAGAACACGGCCGGCGGCGAGAACGCGTGTGCCCGGCGGCTCGACGCGCTCGCCCGGCTCTGGGACGCGGTCGGTGACTACGAGGTGGGGTTCTGCCTGGACACCTGCCACGCCCACGCCGGCGGAGAGGAGCTGCTCGGCCTCGTCGACCGGGTCAAGGCGATCACCGGTCGGATCGACCTGGTGCACGCGAACAACTCCAAGGGCGCCTTCAACTCCGGTCAGGACCGGCACGACAACCTCGACGGCGGGACGATCGACCCGGAGCTGGTGGTGGCCGTCATCCGCGCCGCCGGCGCGCCGGTGGTCGTCGAGACACCCGGCGGTGTGACGGGCCAGGCGACGGACATCTCCTTCCTCCGCGAGCAGCTCGGCGCGGAGCAGCCGTCGGCATGACGACCGGACGGTCCGAGGCCGGCGACAGGTTGCCCGCACCCGCCGACAAGCACCAGCGCGTCACCCAACCGGCCGACACGGCCACCCCGAGCAGCACGACGAGTGGCGCCGGCACGGGCGGCGCGGACAGCCCCGGAGGACCGACCGACGTGACGACCGCCGAGACATCCGCCAGCGGCAAGCCCGCCGACCCGGCACCCGGCACCGACCAGACGACCGGCACCGGCGGCACCAAGGCCGACGAAGGCACGGCCGCCGGCAAGACGCAGGCCGACGACATGGCCAAGCCGACGAGCGGGACCCAGGCCGACGGCACGGCGAAACCGACGAGCGGCACCAGAGCCGACGGCGCGACGAGCCCGGCCGGAACGAGCGGGGCGGACGCCACGACGAGCCCGGCCAGCGGCGACAAGGCCGACGCGACGAAGACCGACGCGACGAAGGTCGACGGCACACCGCCGGTCATCGCTGAGACGAAGGCCGGCACGGCCGGGGAGACGAAGTCGGACCGGTGGGCCGCCTTCGGGCCGGCTCCGGAGGCGGTGCCGAGCCGCCCTCGTCGGGCGGTCCGCGCGGTCGGGCGGTTCCTGATCCACGAGTGGACGCTGGCCACGCTCGGGGCGTTGGCCCTCGCGGTGCTGATGACCTGGCCGACGCTGCGCTACCCGCTCTACACGCTGCCGCAGGACTACTGGGACCCGAGCCTGCAGGCATGGCAGATGGCCTGGTCGGGGCACATCCTGCTGGCCAACCCCGCCCAGCTGTGGCAGTCCAACACGTTCTTCCCCGAGCAGTGGAGCTTCGCGTTCTCGGACACCCTGCTCGGCTACGCGCCCGCCGGCATGCTCGGCACCGGTCCCGGCGCGGCCATCCTGCGCTACAACATCATGTTCGTGCTGGCGCACGCGCTGGCGACGCTCGGGGCGTACGCCCTGGCCCGGCAGCTCGGCTCGGCCCGGATGGGCGCGGCCGTCGCGGGTGTCACCTACGCGTACGCGCCGTGGCTGCTGGCCCAGGCCGGGCACCTGCACGTGCTCTCCAACGGCGGTATCCCGCTGGCGCTGGCCATGCTCGCTCGGGGCCACGGCTGGTCGCTGCGGCACGGCTACCGGCCGGAGCGCCGGCACGACGGCTGGGTCTACGCGGGCTGGTTCGTGGCGGCGTGGCAGCTCAGCCTGGGCTTCGGCATCGGCCTGCCGTTCGCGTACTTCCTCGGCGGTACGGTGGTCGTCGCCCTCGTCACCTGGTTCGTCCGGCAGACCTGGATCTGGCCGGAGCGGCGACCGTTCGGCCGCCGGATGGTCACCGCGAACGTCGTCGGGGGGCTGCTCTTCGGCGGCGTGGGCCTGCTCCTGGCTATCCCCTACTTCAACGTCACCGAGCTGCACCCGTACGCGGAACGCAGCATCGGGGACATCGGCATCTTCTCTCCGCCCGCGTCGGGCTTCGTCACCGCGCCCGCCGAGTCACGGATCTGGGGCGGGCTGCACGAGGGCGCCCGGGCCGCGCTGCCGTGGCACCCGGAGATGACGCTGCTGCCCGGGTTCGTGCTCTACGCCCTGGCCGCCGGTGGCCTCTTCTTCTCGGTGTGGCGACTGCGGCAGCGCCTCCTGCTGCTCGCCGGGGTCGTGGTGACGATGGTGCTCGCCATGGGCACCCGGTTCTTCGGCGGCACCTGGACTTACGTCCCGCTCTTCGAGCACCTGCCCGGCTGGAACGGTCTGCGCACTCCGGGCCGGCTGATGCTCTGGGCCACGCTGCTGCTCGGCCTGCTGGCCGCCGGTGCGATCACCGCGCTCACCGACCGGGTCCGGGACCTCGCCGCGCAGCGAATCCCCTCCTGGCCGGGACCGTGGCTGCGGCTGGCGACGCTGCTGCCGCTGCTGCTGGTCACGGTCGAGGGGTTGAACAGCACGCCGCATCCGGTGGTCCCGTCCCAGCCGGCCGCGATGCGTCTGGTGGACGGCCCGATGCTGGTGCTGCCCAGCAACCAGAGCCTCGACCAGCACGTGATGCTCTGGTCGACGACCCACTTCCAGGACGTGGTGAACGGCGGCAGCGGTTTCACCCCGCGGCAGCTCGACGACGTCCGGCGGGTGACGCAGTCGTTCCCCGACCAGACGAGCGTCGAGTACCTGCGGACGCTGGGCGTACGCAACGTGGTGCTGCTGCGTGACCAGCTGGCCGGCACGCCCTGGGAAATCACCGTCGACTCGCCGGTGGACTTCCTCGGCATCACCCGTGAGGAGATCGGCGACGCGGTGGTCTACCGGCTCTTCGCCGACCCGTCGGTCGGCGGCGGACAGCCGCAGCCGACGCCGACGGGTCAGCCGGGCGGCGGCCTGCCGACGAGCCTGCCGAGCAACCTGCCGAGCGGTCTACCGACCAACCTGCCCAGCGGGCTGCCGACCAGCCTCCCGACGAACCTGCCCACCGGCCTGCCGACCCGGTAGGGGCGACCCCACGACCGCCGGCCCGGTCCGCCGACGGCGTGGGTTCCTCGTGACGGCTCAGCCCGCGACCGACAGCGGCTCGGTGGGCAGCGCCGGTCGCCGTCGCCAGCGGTCCCACCACGGCGCGTCCGGCGCGCCGTCGAGCACGCCGCCGTCCGGATCGTCCGGGTAGGTGGCGCGTACGGCGTCGCGGTCGGGGCGGAGGATGTCGCGCACGATCAGCCCGCAGAGCACCACCACGGTGACGAGCCGCAGCGTGGCGGCGAGCACGAAGACCCCCTCGGGGAAGACCGGCCGACCCGTGGACGCGCCGAGCAGTTCGCCGTAGAAGGCCGCGAAGTAGCACACCTCGGCCAACTGCCAGGCCAGGAAGGCACCCCACCGCGGACGGGCGAGCACCGCCAGCGGCAGCAGCCAGAGCACGAACTGCTGGGACCACACCTTGCTGAAGATCAGGAACGCCGCGACCACGAGGAAGCCGAGCTGGGCGAGCCGGGGGCGGCGCGGGGCGAGCAGCGCCAGCGCGGCGACCCCGAGGCAGGCCAACCCGAAGAGGGCGTACGACAGCATGTTGAGGGTGGAGATGTTCGCGTTCAGCCACTCGAACGGGCCGGTGCCGCTGGCCCCCACCCGGCCGTCCAGGTAGCGGCCGATGTACCAGAGCGTCCCCCAGTCGATCGCCCGGCTGCTGTTGAGCTCGAAGAAGCGGTCCCAGTTCTCCCAGTACGGCACGGCGGCGGGCAGGTTCACCGTGACCACCGCCACGGCGGCTGCGGCGACGGCCGTGAACGCGGCGCGCAGCCGGCTCGCGCGCAGGGCGAGGACCAGGATCGGGCCGAGCAGGAAGAGCGGCCACAGCTTCGCCGCCCCGGCGAGCCCCAGCAGCAGACCGGCGACCAGGGGGCGTCGTTTCGCCCAGGCGAGTAACCCGAACGCGGCGAGACCGACGGCGAGCAGGTCCCAGTTCACGGTGGCGGTGAGGATCAGCGCGGGCGACAGTGCGAAGAGCGCGGCGTCCCACGGTCGGCGGCGGCGCAGCGCGAGGATGACCGCGACGGTGGCCACCCCGAGCGCGCCGAGCACCAGCGCGTTCAGGTTGTAGAACCACCGGCCCTGGTTGATGCTCGGGTCGTCGACGCCCAGTTCGTGCACGGGCAGGCCGAGCGCGCCCATGAAGTAGCCGGTCAGCACCGGGTACTCGACCGGGTGGTCGCGGTAGGGCACCTTGCCCTCGTTCAGCCCCTCGGCGTAGTAGAGGGCGAGCACGTCGGTGTAGCAGAAGCGGGTGTACTGCACGTTGTTCTGCCACGCGCCGTCCTGGCAGGGTGACTTCTGCACCCAGTGCAGAGCGAGCGCCAGGCAGGCGAGGGCCAGCACGATCCGGGCCGCGGTCCAGAAGCGCCGTTCCCGGCCCGCCGGCCGGTCCAGGGCGACCGCGTGGTCACCCAGCGGGCCACCGATCATGCCCGAGAGCCCGCGGACGAAGCCGTCCGAGCGGGACGGGTGGTCGGTGGTGGGGGCGTCGTCGAGGCCGGACGTCGACTGGGTGCTCATGAAGAGGCATCCTGCCGTACGCCCTGCCTCCGCGTCCTGTCCCGGCCCGACATGTCGGTACGCGAGACGCCGCCGGCGGCCGGATGGTGGTCCGGCCGCCGGCGGCGTCAGAGGGCGTCAGAGACTCAGTCGGTCTCCGGTCTCGTGGTGGGTAACAGCCCGCCGCCGCCACCGCCGTTGCCGCCGCCCGGCCGTGGATCGAACGGGAAGGTGGGGTTACCGCCACCGGGGTTGCCACCGCCGGGGTTGCCACCGCCCGGGTTGCCGCCGTTGTTCGGCGGGCAGAGCAGACCCAGGGGGTCGTTGCACGCGGGTGGGGTGGGCGGCGGAGGCGCCTCGCCGTTGCCGGAGTCCGGGTCACCCATCTTCGACGGGGGCAGGAAGTCCAGCTTCTCCTTGCCCTTGAGCGCCTCGTCCATGAAGCGTTCCCAGATCTCGCCGGGCAGGTTACCGCCGCTGATTCGGGTGCCGTTCTTCAGCTTGAGCGGCTTGCGGTCCTTGACGTTGCCGACCCAGACGGCGGTGGCGAGCTGCGGCGTGTAGCCGACCATCCACGCGTCGCCGTTCTCCGGGCTGTTCTCCTTCTGCTCCCAGGTGCCGGTCTTGGACGCGGCCTTGCGGCCACCCTCGAGTCGGTGGTTGACCTGCCCGGGGTACTTCTCCAGAACCGCGGTCACGTCGGCGACGACGTCCTTCTCGATCCGCCGCTCCGGCTTGAGCTTCTCGCCGCCGACCTTCTCCCACTTGCCGGTCGTGTCGTTCTGCTTCTCGACGGAGTAGAGGAAGTGGGCCTTGTTGTAGACGCCCTCGTTGGCGAAGGTGGCGACGCCGTTGGCGTGGTCGAGCACGGTGATCGGGTACTGGCCGTAGCCGACCACGTGGAAGAACGGCGACGGAGCGATGTCCTTCGGGTCGGTCTTCGTCAGGTCGTAGGGCTTGGCCGGGTTGGTGTCCGTGCGCCACATCGTCGTGACACCGGCGGACTTGGCCATGTCGATGACCTTGTCCGGGCCGATCTCCTGGGTGACGTAGTAGAACGGCACGTTCAGCGACTTCAGCGTGGAGACCTCGAGCGTGCAGGAGTTGCCGCACGACGGGTTGTCGGTGCCGGCGTTGCTGACCTTGAACTTCGTGCCCTCGGGCGTGAAGGCCCGACCCTTCCAGCGGGACTCGAGGGCCTTGCCCGCCTTGAGGGCCGCCGCCAGGGTGTAGATCTTGAAGCTGGAGCCGGGCGAGTGACCGCCGGACAGGTTCCCGGCGGTGTCGACGTTCTTGCCGGCGTAGTCGGTGCCGACGCCGGTGTCACCGCCGTAGTAGGCGACCACCCGACCCGTCTTGGGGTCGATCGCGACCACCGCGGCCATCAGGTTCGGGGGCTCACCGTCGAGCTCGGAACCCTTGGTCTTGCGCTGGGCGACCTCGAGCGCGGCCTTCTGGATCTTGGTGTCGATGGTGGTGCGGATCCGGTAGCCGCCGGACATCAGCGCCTGGGAGCAGAGGGGCTTCGCGTCGGTCACCTCGGCGTCGTTGTCGACGCAGATGCCCTTCTCCTTCATCTCCTCCCGCACGTAGTTGATCACGTTGCCGTACGGGGTGTTGACGCCGTAGTCGACGCCGATGCCGCCCTTCTTCGGAGCCTTCAGCGTCTTGGTCGGGTACTCGGTCGGCGCCTGCGGCTTCCCGGGGGCGTTTAGCCACCCCTCCTGGATCATGCCGCCGATGACGTAGTCCCACCGGCCCTTGGCGTCCGCGGCATTGATCGCCGGGTCGTAGCCCCTGTGGGTCGCGCTCGGCTCGGGCTGCTTGATCAGCGCCGCGAGCACCGCGCCCTCGGCCGGGGTGACCTTGTCGATGTCCTTGCCGAAGTACGTCTGCGCGGCGGCCTGGATGCCGTACGCGCCGCGCCCGAAGTAGATCACGTTGAGGTAGTGCTGCATGATCTGCGGCTTGGTGTACTCGTCGTTCAGCTTGGAGGCGAGGATCGCCTCCTTCACCTTCCGGGCGTAGGTGTCGTCCTTCAGGTTGTCGTACGCGTTGCGCGCGTACTGCTGGGTGATCGTCGAGGCACCCTGCTTGTCGCCGCCGGTGAAGTTGTTCCAGGCGGCCCGGACGATGCCCTTGTAGTCCACACCGGAGTGCCGGTAGAAGTTCCGGTCCTCGGCCGCCGCCACCGCATCCTGGACGAACTGCGGGATCTTGTCGATGGTGACCAGCGTGCGGTTCTCCTGGCCGACCTTCGCGATGATCGTCTTGTTGTCGAAGGCGTAGATGGTGGTCGCCTGCGGCGGCGTGATCTCGTCGGGCAGCACCACGTTGGTGGAGTAGTAGGTGAAGCCGACGACGCCCAGCCCGGCGAGCATGATGAAGACCGCGAAACCGGCGATGATCATGTTGATCCGCTTGCGCTTGCGCGAGTCCCCGCCGCCGCCACGGCCGCCGCGACCCGGCCCGGCAGGGCCTCCCGGTCCACCCGGTCCACCCGGCTGGCCGGGCACGCTGGCCCGGGCGACCGACGCGCGCCCGGCCGGGCCGCCGACCGACGCGGAGCCCACGCTGGCGCGACCCGACGGAGCGCCCACGGACGCCGCACCCACCGACGCCCGACCGGCCGGACCGGCCGGGGACACCGGGACCGACGCACGCCCGGGTGACCCGCCGGAGGCCGGGGACACCGGCACCGACGCACGTCCCGGGCGGCCGACGGAGGCTGAGCCGACCGATGCCGAGCCGACGGACGCCGAACCGGCGGCACTGCCGCCCCGCGGTGGCACCGAGGCCCGTCCGCCCGAGGCGGAGCCGCGTGGCGCCACCGAGGCGCGTCCGGCGGAGGCCGAGCCGTCCTGAGCCGCCCAGCCGTCGCCGCGCGCATCGCCGTCGGGCCGGCGGTACGGGTCGTCCGCCCCCCGCCCGTGGCCACCGCTCGGGTTCGGGATCTGGGCCCGCCCATGCGAACTGGGATCGCCGTACGAGTTCATTCCTCACACCCTGCCGGTCGCGGTGGGGCGCCGCTGCGCCACCACCGGGTTGCCGTGAGCTGTTTCACGTGCGGCCGCGACAGCGGCGGATCCGCACGCCTTCGATTCCGAATCAATCGGGCCAATCAGACCAACCGACCCTCGCCCGTCCCAGCGGTCCTGCACGGCGTCGGGGCCGGCCGGTCGGGCTGGGTTCACCGTTGCGCCTCTCGCCTTCGCCGCGTCGAGGCGGCGGCGGAGGCGTCGCTACCGGCGCCCTGCTCCGCCGCGGCGTCCCCGCCACCGGCCAACCCGTCCCGGCCGAGCAGGTACTGCTCGACGAGATGGTTCCAGTTACAGCCGAGGCACACCTCCACCACGAAGACCTGGAACTCACGCAGTGTCATCGCCAGCACCGGCAACTCCGCCAACGTGCGGGCCTGCCCGGCGGACTGCTTGAGTTCGTCCCCGTAAATGTAGTGGACGTGGGTCAGATTCTCGCTCCGGCAGATCGGACACCGGTCATCCGTCGGCTCACCATGGAAGCGAGCAGCGTTCTTCAGGTACGGCGAGGCGTCGCAGACGTCGTACGTGCCGATGCGGCCGGTCAGGAGTTCACGCAGCAGCGCTCGCTTCTGAAGCGAGTAGTCGACGACCTGGCGCTGCGTACGCATGCGGAGAAGGGTACGCGGTCCGGCCGGACGAGGCGACCACGGTGACGATCCGTGATGACAGGATCTCGCAAAGGGGGTTTGCCCTGGCCATGGTGATCCGCTAGCGTGCGATGTATCGGTCCGATACATCGCGGCGGTTAGCACTCCGCACTCAGGGTAAAGGAAGGATGGCCGGTGCTCGAACTCGCCATCCTCGGCCTGTTGCAGGAGTCTCCGATGCACGGCTACGAGCTGCGCAAGGAGCTGGCCGCCAAGCTCGGGGCGATCCGGGCAGCGATAAGTTACGGCTCCCTCTACCCGACCCTGCGTCGGCTGCAGGCGGAAGGGTGGATCGCCGAAGCCGCCGAGACACCTGCCACCGCCGAGGAGGTTCCCGCGCTGACCAGCCGACGAGGTCGGGTGGTCTACAAAATCACCGCGGAGGGCAAGGAGCGGTTCGCCCAGCTGATCGCACAGGCCGGTCCCGAGACGTACGACGACACGGGCTTCGGCGTGCACTTCGCGTTCTTCGCCCGGACCGACCAGGCGACCCGACTGCGCATTCTGGAGGGTCGCCGCCGAAAGATCGAGGAGCGTCGCGAAGGGCTTCGTGACGTGCTGGGCCGGGCGGCCGAGCGCCTCGACGCTTACACCCTGGAACTGCAGCGCCACGGCCTGGAGGCCTGTGAGCGCGAGGTCCGCTGGCTGGAGGAGCTCATCGCCAACGAGCGCTCCGGCCGAGCCCCGACGGTCCCGCGAGCCGGGACGGCCGGTGGTCGACGAGAAGACAACAGCCCGCCCCCGCCTGGAGAGTCCAGGACAGAGCGGCCGTGATGAAAGAAGAAGGAGGCAGACGCTATGGGCTCCGTCCGCGTCGCCATCGTCGGTGTGGGTAACTGCGCCTCGTCCCTCGTGCAGGGCGTTGAGTACTACCGCAACGCCGACCCGAACGACCGCGTCCCGGGTCTCATGCACGTCACCTTCGGCGACTACCACGTCTCGGACGTGCAGTTCGTCGCGGCGTTCGACGTCGACGCCAAGAAGGTGGGCATGGACCTCGCGGAGGCGATCGTCGCCAGCGAGAACAACACCATCAAGCTCTGCGACGTGCCGCCGACCGGTGTCACCGTGCAGCGCGGCCCGACCTTCGACGGCCTGGGCCAGTACTACCGGGAGATCATCCAGGAGTCCGACGCCGACCCGGTCGACGTGGTCAAGGCGCTGCGCGACGCGCAGGTCGACGTCGTCGTCTCCTACCTGCCGGTCGGGTCCGAGCAGGCCGACAAGTTCTACGCCCAGGCCGCGATCGACGCCGGCTGCGCGTTCGTGAACGCCCTGCCGGTCTTCATCGCCTCCGACCCGGAGTGGGCGCAGAAGTTCACCGACGCCGGGCTGCCGATCGTCGGCGACGACATCAAGAGCCAGGTCGGCGCAACCATCGTGCACCGCGCCCTCGCGAAGCTGTTCGAGGACCGCGGTGTCGAGCTGCTGCGCACGTACCAGCTCAACTTCGGCGGCAACATGGACTTCATGAACATGCTGGAGCGCAACCGCCTGGTCTCGAAGAAGATCTCGAAGACCCAGTCGGTGACCTCCCAGATCCCGCACGAGATGAGCAAGAGCGACGTGCACATCGGTCCGTCGGACCACGTGCCGTGGCTGGACGACCGCAAGTGGGCCTACATCCGCCTGGAGGGCCGTTCGTTCGGTGACACCCCGCTGAACGCCGAGCTGAAGCTGGAGGTGTGGGACTCCCCCAACTCGGCCGGCGTCATCATCGACGCGGTGCGCGCCGCGAAGATCGCGCTGGACCGGAAGATCGGCGGCCCGATCCTGTCCGCGTCGTCGTACTTCATGAAGTCCCCGCCCGTGCAGTACGCCGACCACGACGCGCACGCCGCCGTCGAGGCCTTCATCAAGGGCGACGTCGAGCGCTGAAGCGCTCGGCACCAGTACGGCCGAGGGGCCGGGTCCGCGTGGACCCGGCCCCTCGCCGTGTTCAGCCCTCGCCGAGGGCCGGGTGGTCAGGACCAGGCCCGTTGCAGGGCGACGCGGGCCTCCAACTCCAGCAGGTGCACCTTGCGGTCGAGGCCGCCGCCGAAGCCGACCAGCTTGCCGCCGGCACCCACGATGCGGTGGCACGGCACGATCACCGGGACCGGGTTGCGGTTGCAGGCCACCCCGACCGCCCGGGCTGCGCCCGGGTCGCCCAGCCGACGCGCCACCTCGCCGTAGGTCAGCGTCTCCCCGTGCGGGATCTCGGTCATCACCTGCCACACCGCCCGCTCGAACTCCGAGCCGCGGGGGATCGACACCGGCACGGTGAAGTCGGTGAGCTGGCCGGCGAAGTAGGCGCGCAGCTCCGCGACGGCCTGCCGGGACACCACGTCGTCGGGCTGGTCGGTTGCCGACGCGACCCGGCCGAAGTGGGTGCCGCGGACGGTCTCGCCGTCGGTCGCCACGGAGAACTCTCCGATGGGTGAGTCGATGACCGTCCAGCGCATCCCCCCATTGTCCGCGCCCGGGTGACACTTCCCACGCGGGACCCGACACGGCGGGGTCGACGACCGACGCCGGGCCACCGACGACGGTCAGAGCAGGTTGACACCGAGCAGCAGGGCGCCTGCCATAAGGCACCCGCCACCGGCGACGGTCAGCCAGATCAGCTTGTTGGGCCGCGTGTCCCGCGGTCGCACCACCGAGAGGAAGAAGCCCAGCGGCATCAGGATCGGCGCGGCCACGAACAGCGATCGGATGAGGGTGGCCGTGCCGGCGGAGACGTCGGCCTGGTCGATGTAGGGCAGCACGACGAGCGCGAAGAGGACCAGCACGCCGGCGTGGGCGTGGCCGGCGGTCCACAGCCCGCGACGGACCGGGTTGTCGAGGTAGCCGGCCCGGCTCCGGGCGAGGTGGGTGAGCAGGGTCAAGCCGCCGTACGCGACGGCGACCACGGTGACCAGCAGGATGCCGGCGGTGGTCAGGGTTGCCGAGGACATGGGGACACCTCCGTCTTGTCGTTGTCAAGATTGGCTCGCGCATCGGCATCTTGTCAACAGCTAGATTGAAGATCTCCAGATCAGGGACCGTTGCCGTCCGTCGATACCGTTCAGTACGTGGCCACTGGGACGCTGTTCTTCCTGATCGTCGGTGGGGCCGGTGTCGCGGTGCTGGCACTCGCCCTGCTCGGCACCGAGCTGCTGCACTTCGGCGGGGCCGACGTCGACGGCCCGGTGTCGATCGAGACCGTGGCGGCCTTCGCCGGCGCGTTCGGCTTCGGGGCCGCGATCGTCAACGAGCTGCTCGGTGGGCGTACGCCCGCAATGGTCGCCGCGGCGACCGCCGGCGGCGCCCTCGCCGCCGTGCCCGTCTCATGGCTGGCGTCCCGGCTCAGCCGGGCCGCCCGCGACATGCACACCGACCCCACGCCGACCCGGCACGATCTGGTCGGTGCGATGGGCCTGGTGGTGACCGCGGTGCCGGCCGACGGCTACGGCGAGGTCCGGATCCGGCTGGCCGGGCAGCCGGTCAAGCTCAACGCCCGCGCCGACCGCGCGATCCCGGCCGGCGCCCAGATCTTCGTCGTCCAGGCGCTGAGCGAGACCAGCGTGCACGTCGAGACCTACTGAACGAATCCCCCTCGCAGACAGGACACCTGCATGCTCCTACTCATCGCCGTCGGCGGCGCGGTCATCCTCGTCCTCATCCTCGTGATGTTCGTGCTGTCCCGGATCAAGGTGGCCGGGCCGAACGAGGCGTTCATCGTCACCGGTCGCAAGGGCCGGACCACCCAGACCGCGGACGGCGGCCGCTCGACCGACATGTCCGGCCAGAAGGTCGTGCTGGGCGCCTCGGTCTTCGTCCTGCCGGTGGTGCAGAAACTCCAGTCCCTCGACCTGTCCAGCCGCCGGATCGACGTCGGGATCCGGGGCGCGGTCAGCAAGCAGGGCATCCGGGCCGACCTGCACGGCGTGGCGATCGTCAAGGTCGGCGGCACCGAGGACGCCATCCGGGCCGCCGCCCAGCGCTTCCTGCACCAGCAGGACGAGATCGACAACTTCACCCGGGAGGTGCTCGCCGGGGCGTTGCGCTCGATCGTCGGCCGGCTCACCATCGAGGAGGTCATCCGCGACCGGGCGGCGTTCGCCAGCGCGGTCGCCGAGGAGGCCGAGCACTCGATGACCAACCAGGGTCTGGTGCTCGACACCTTCCAGCTTCAGGACATCCTCGCCGAAGGCTCCTACCTCCAGGACCTGGGCCGGCCGGAGGCGGCCCGCGTGCTCAAGGACGCGGCGATCGCCGAGGCCCGTGCCCGCCAGCAGGCCGAGCAGGAACGCCTGCTGGCCGAGGAGGCGATCGCCGAGGCGAACCGGAACCTCTCCCTCAAGCAGGCCGCCATCCAGGCCGAGATCGACGCGGCGAAGGCCAAGTCGGCGGCGGCCGGGCCGCTCGCCCAGGCCGAACGGGACCAGGCGATCCTCACCGAACAGCAGAAGGTGGCCGAACGCAACGCCGAACTCAAGCAGCGTCAGCTCGACACCGAAGTACGCAAGCCGGCCGACGCCGCCCGGTACAAGGTCGAGCAGGAGGCCGAGGCGGCCCGCAACGCGGCGGTCCTCAACGCGGACGCCCAGCGGCAGGCGGTCATCGCCGCCGCCCAGGCCGCCGCCGAGCAGTCCCGACTCACCGGTGAGGGCGAGCGGGCCCGACGCGCCGCCCTGGCCGAGGCGAACGCGATCGAGGGCGCCAAGGAGGGTGAGGCCGAGCAGCGGCGGCGCTCCGCGATCGCCGAGGCGGTCGAGCGGGAGGGCGCGGCCGAGGCCGCCGCGATCCTCGCCCGGGGGCAGGCCGAGGCCGACGCAATGGCGCGCAAGGCGGAGGCGTTCGCGGCGTACGGCGAGGCAGCCGTGCTGGACCTGCTGGTGAAGGTGCTGCCGCAGGTGGTCGAGGCCGCCAGCGCCCCGATCGGCGCGATCGACAAGATGACGGTCATCTCCACCGACGGGGCTTCCTCCCTGACCAAGTCGGTGGCCGGCAACGTGGCGCAGGGCCTCCAGCTCGGCAGCGACCTCACCGGCATCGACCTGGCCGGGCTGCTCGCCCGGCTCGGCGCGGCGCGCAGCGACAACACCGGCATCGCGGGTGGGACGACCGGCACGGCCGAGGTGACGACCGCACGTTGACGCCCGGGTGCCGGCCCGACCCACGGTCGGGCCGGCACCGGTTCGGTAGGGCCGCAACGGCCGGCGCCCGCCGGCACCGCCTCCCCGAGGGGAAGGGTGCCGGCGGGCGCCGGTTCGTACTGACAGGTCAGGCGACCTCGACGACGAACTTCTCGCCGACGCCCAGACCCAGGTTCTCCAGGTCGAACCAGTCGATCGTCTTGCTGGAGGTCAGCTGGCTGGTGCCGCTGTCGCCGGCGGTGACCGCCTGGCCGTCGATGTAGGCCCGGAGGTAGACCGACCCCTCGGGGTTGTAGTCGAGGAAGTCGAACACCTCCCAGCTCCCCGGCGTCGGGCCACTGGCCCGCAGCGGAAGGGTGCCGCGGCCCTCCGCCGAGACGTACTTGCCGTTGACCAGCGCGCGGAAGGTGACGAAGCCGCCCCCGAGGTTGATCACCTCGAACTTCTCCCACGTGCTGGCCGAGTTGGCCACCGGGACGAGCGGCTGGCTGCCGGCCCCGTCGGCGGAGACGTACTTGCCACTCGCCAGCGACTTGATGCTGACGACCGGCGACGGCGCCTCGACGTCGAACTTCTCCCAGGTGCTGATCGACGGGCGGCTCGCGGTCAGGGCGGCGCCGTTGTTCGGCGCGGTGACGTACTTGCCGTTGACGAGCGCCTTGAGGCTGACGGTGCCGTCGGTGTTGTTGATCAGCTGGAACTTCTCCCAGGTGCTGATCGACGGTCCCTCCGCCACCAGCGGCTTGGTGCCGGCACCGGTCGCGGAGACGTACTTGCCGTTGACCTTCGACCGGAAGGCGACCTGGCCACCACCGGCGTCGACGATGTCGTACTTCTCCCAGGTGCCCAGCGCGGAACCGAGGGCGACCAGCGGCTTGCTGCCGGCACCGTCGGCCATCACGAAGTTGCCGTTGGAGCGGGCACGGAAACCGTGCGAGGCGCGGTCCGGCCCGGTGGCCCGGACGTTGAGGACCCGGTCCGTGGCGCCCTCCGCGTCGTGCACGGCACCGGCGACGCCAGTGGTGACGATCCGGTCGCGCACCTGCTGCGGCGTCCACGTCGGGTTGAGTTCGAGCAGCTGCGCGGCGGCACCCGCCACGTGCGGCGACGCCATCGACGTGCCGCTGATGGAGAGCGAGCCGTCGGGGGTGCCGGCGGCCGCCGAGACGATGCTGACGCCCGGAGCGAAGGTGTCGACGCAGCTGCCGTAGTTCGAGAACCACGCCTTGTAGTCGATCTTGTCGGTCGCGCCCACGGTGATCGCCGCCGGCACGTTGGCCGGCGAGATGTCACAGGCGTTCTGGGCGCTGTTGCCCGCGGCGATCGCGTACGTGACACCGGTGCCGATCGACCGGTTCACCGCGTCGTTGACCGCCTGGACATTGCCGCCGAAGGCGAGGCTCATGTTCGCCACCGCCGGCTTGACCGCGTTCGCGGTCACCCAGTCGATGCCGGCGATGATCTGCTCGCTGCTGCCGCTGCCGTAGCAGTCGAGGACCCGTACGCCGACCAACTGGACACCCTTGGCCACACCGAACGTGGTGCCGCCGACGGTGCCCGCCACGTGCGTGCCGTGGCCGTCACAGTCCTGGGCCACGTCGTCGTTGTCGATCGTGTCCCGGCCGTACCGGGCCCGGCCCTGGAAGTCGGCGTGGGCGATGTCGATGCCGGTGTCCAGGATGTACGCGGTGACCCCGTGACCCGTCGCCGGGTAGGTGTAGGAGTTGTCGCGCTTCGGCGAGCTCTGGTCGATCCGGTCCAGGCCCCAGGACGGCGGGTTGCTCTGGGTGTCGGTGGCCGAGAAGATCGCCACCGGCTCCACGTACGCCACGGACGGGTCGGCCGCGACGCGCTCCGCCTGCCGCCGGTTCATCGCGGCGGAGTAGCCGCGCAGGGCGTGGGTGTAGACCTGACGGACGGTCCCGCCGTTGTCCCCGGCGAGCGCCGAGGCGGTCGACTTGACCTCCTGCGGGGTGGCGGTCTTGTCCTTCAGGACGACGATGTAGCGGTCCGGAACGACCTGCGGGGCACCGGCACCCCGCACGGTGGGCCGCTGGGTCGAGGACGGGTCGGCCATCGCGGCACTGCTGGTGCCGGCGCCGACGATGATCGTTGCGGAGGCGAGGGTGAGCCCCGCCACCGCCGAGCGGCGTATCACGCCACGGCGTATCACTCGTTGATCTCCCCGTTGGTGACGGCCCTCCACATCGGAAGGCCGAGGGTGGAGACCGGCCGCCGTTGATGGAGCAGGCGGTCGATCGGTGTCCCGCCATCATGGATGACGATCTACGCCGAGCGCTTCAGCTCTTCGGTCGATACGCATGCGTGTCGTCGTCGAGTCACCGAGCCGACCCGTCCTCCGGGCCGGTCCGTCGGAGTGGCGGGCACACCGCCCGACGCGCGACGACGCCCGTCGGGACCGGCCGACGAGCGCCCGTCGCTCAGTCGCGGATGCCCTCGTCGCGGGCCCAGCGGAGCAGCTCCGCCTCCGCATCGTCCCGGTCGAGCGGGCCGCGTTCCAGCCGCAGGTCCTTGAGGTACTTCCAGGCCCGACCCACCACCGGCCCCGGCGGCACACCGAGCAGTTCCATGATCGCGTTGCCGTCGAGGTCGGGCCGGACCCGGGCCAGGTCCTCCTCGGCGGCGAGCCGGGCGATCCGCTCCTCCAGCGCGTCGTAGTCGGCGGCGAGCTGGGCGGCCTTGCGGCGGTTGCGGGTGGTGCAGTCCGACCGGGTCAGTTTGTGCAGGCGGGACAGCAGGTCACCGGCGTCGGCGACGTACCGGCGGACCGCGGAGTCGGTCCACTCGCCCCGGCCGTAGCCATAGAACCGCAGGTGCAGCGCGACCAGCGCGGTGACCTGGGAGGTGACGTCCTTCGGGTAGCGCAGCGCCTTCATCCGGGCCTTGGTCAGCCGGGCGCCGACCACCTCGTGGTGGTGGAAGCTGACCCGACCGTCCGACCCGACCGCCTTGGTCCCCGGCTTGCCCACGTCGTGCATCAGGGCAGCCATCCGCAGGACGAAGTCGCAGCCCTCCTCCTCGTACCGCATCGCGTTGGCGACCACGGTGAGGGTGTGCTCGTAGACGTCCTTGTGCTGGGCGTGCTCGTCGATCTCCAGCTTCAGGCCGGTCAGCTCGGGCAGGAAGCGCTCGGCCAGACCGGTGTCGACCAGCAGGCGCAGCCCGGTGATCGGGTCGGCGCCGCACAACAGCTTGGTGAACTCGTCGCGGATCCGCTCGGCGGTGATCCGGTCGAGGTCGGCGGCCATGGTGGTCATCGCGGCGTGCACGTCGGGGTGCACGGCGAAGCGGAGCTGGGCGGCGAACCGGGCGGCCCGGAGCATCCGCAGCGGGTCGTCCCGGAACGACTCGTGGGGGGTCGCGGGCGTACGGATGACCTTGGCCGCCAGGTCGTCCAACCCGCCGTGCGGGTCGGTGAACCGGTGGTCCGGGAGGCTCACCGCCATCGCGTTGATCGTGAAGTCCCGGCGCTTCAGGTCCTCGGTGAGGCTGGTGCCGTACTCGACGACCGGGTTGCGGCTGATCTGGTCGTACGCCTCGGCCCGGAACGTGGTGATCTCCAGCCGCAGCCCGTCGCGCTGGGCGCCGATCGTGCCGAACTCCCGACCGGTCTCCCAGATCGCCTCCGCCCAGCCCCGGACGATCCGGAGGGTCTCCTCGGGGTGGGCGTCCGTGCAGAAGTCGAGGTCGTCGCCGAGGCGGCCGAGCAGGGCATCCCGCACCGAACCGCCCACCAGGTGCAGTTCGTGGCCCGCGCGGGCGAACCGGCGGCCCAGCTCGTCGGCGACCGGGGAGACCCGGAGCAGTTCGGCGACGGCGGTGCGTTGCGCGGCGGTGAGTTCGCGGCGGTCGGCGGCGGGAGATGCGGAGGCTTCGGACATGGGATCGCCAGCCTATCGGGCGGGGTGGGGATCTCCTCCGCCGGGCGCGGGTAACGGGCCAGGGTTGACTAAGGTCTGTGACGTGCGGGCGGGCGCCCGGCGAGGTACCCGGGGAGGCTGGACATGAGCGGCGGGCTCTACCGCAGCGCGAACGCCGCACAGGGCGGCGGCCCGGGCGGGTACGGCAGCGGTCAGCCGCCGGCCGACGGGGCCACCTTCATCTCGGCCGAGCCGCTGAACCAGCCGTCGGTCGAGTCGGCCGCGCCGCCCCAGGAGCAGGTCGGTGAGGCCAGCGCCGCGACGAACAGCGCGGTCATGGCGATCGGCAGCCTGGTCAGCCGGGGCACCGGCTTCCTCCGCACGCTGGCGCTGACCGCCGCTCTCGGTGGCGCGCTGGTCGGAGACGCGTACACCACCGCGCAGATCCTGCCCGGGATGGTCTACGAGTTCCTGCTCGGCGGCATCCTGACCAGCGTGCTGGTTCCGGTGCTGGTGCGCCGGCGCAAGGCGGACGCGGACGGCGGCGAGGCGTACGCCCAGCGGCTGCTCACCCTGGCGGTGGTCACCCTCGCCGCGGCCGCGCTGGTCGCGGTGGCCGCCGCGTCGCTGCTGACCCGGCTCTACACCAGCGACGACCGCGGCCCGGCCTACCAGGACCTGGTCACCCACCTGTCCTACCTGATGCTGCCGATGATCTTCTTCGCCGGCCTGAGCGCGCTGATCAGCGCGGTGCTCAACACCCGGGGCCACTTCGCCGCCCCGATGTGGGCGCCGATCCTGAACAACATCGTGGTGATCGCCACCGCCGGTCTCTACATCGCGATCTTCGGCGCCGAGATCGTCCGACCGGAGCAGATGACGGTCGGGCGGATCGTGCTGATCAGCGGCGGCACCCTGCTCGGCGTCGCGATCCAGGCCGCCGGCTTGTTGCCGGCGCTGCGCAAGGTCGGGTTCCGCTGGAAGATGCGCTTCGACTTCCGGGCACTCGGCCTGCGTGAGCTGGGCCGGCTCGGCGGCTGGATGTTCTGTTACGTGGCGGTCAGCCAGGTCGGCCTGATCGTGCTCTTCAACCTGCTCAACCGGGCGGGCGACGGCGACGCCGGCGCCCTGATCTACAACAACGTCTTCCTGCTGCTCATGATGGCGCACGGCATCATCGCCGTCTCGATCATCACCGCGCTGATGCCGCGGATGAGCGCCGCCGCCGCCGACGGCCGCTACGCCGACGTCGCTGCCGACCTGTCCCGGGGGACCCGCACGGTCTCCGCGGTGCTCGCCCCGATCGCCGTGTGCTACGCGGTGCTGGCCACCCCGCTCGCGGTGGTGCTGTTCCGCTACGGCGCGTTCACCGAGGAGAACGCCGCCGACACCTCGCTCGTGCTGCTCCTCGCCGCGCTCGCCCTGGTGCCGTTCGCGATCAGCCAGCTCTTCACCTTCGCCTTCTACGCCCTGCCGGACACCCGCACACCGGCGCTGATCAACATCCCGGTGGTCGCCCTGCGGATCGGCGTGCAGATCGTGCTCTTCGCCGCGTTCGCCGCCCACTTCGCGGCGGCGGGCATGATGATCGGCAACGCGGTCTCGTACCTGGCCGCGGCGATCGGCTCCGCCTGGCTGCTCCGTCCGCGGGTCGGCCGGATCGGGCTGGGCGGCATCGTGCGCACGCTGGGTCGGGTCCTGGTCGCCGCGCTCGGCGCCGCGCTGGTGGGCCTGCTCGTGGTCGCCCTGCTGCCCGGTGACGACACGCCCACCTGGGCGCAGGCGCTCGTCCAACTCGTCGTCGGTGGCGCGGTGATCGGCGCGACGTACCTCGGCCTGGCCATGGTGCTGCGAATCGGCGAGATCACCGAGGTGGTCGGCCTGGTCCGCCGCCGTCTCGGCCGCTGAGCCCGCGCACTACCCGCCGGTACGGTCCGTGACCGTGGATCACCAGGCTGGGGATGCGCCTGTGGATAACTCCGCGATTCACCGGTCAGCTGGCCGGTCGGCCTGTGGATAACCAGCCGTACGGATGAGCGTGCCCGGGCTGTCGGGGGGAACCTGGGGACCATGGGGATGCGGACCGCCACACCGGCCCGGGCCCCTGCGGCGACGCCTTGCGGTGAACCCGTAGATTGGCTAGTACATGTGCCAGCAACGTGGCTGACAACGGTCGTAACCGGACGACTCCTCCGACTCCGGGCACCTCGGTGGGTGCGGCGGGAAGATGACATGTCGGGGAAGCGGGCAACCCGGGTAAGGTCGCTGTCGACGGGAACGGCAGCCGGCATCGGTACGACTCCGGTCGGCCGGTTCCTTCGAAGGCAGAGCGGGAAGCCACATGCCCAGCAGCGCGGGTCCATCGATCGACACGATCACCGAGGGAGGACGGGTGACCCAGGTCGGCGAGGGTCAGGACGCGGACGAGAGCGCTCCGCCGGTCATGACCTTCGGTGCTCCCACGGCCGGTGAGATCCTCGCCGAGCGCTACGAACTGGTCGAGCACATCAACAACGACAGCGCCGGGCGTCTGGTCTGGCGGGGTGTCGACGTCGTGCTGCGCCGCCCCGTCGCAGTCGTGCTGCGCTATCCGGGTGGTGAGTCCGCCACCGAGATGCTCCAGGCCGCCGTCGCGGCCAGCCGCGTCATCCACCCCAACCTCGTCGGCGTCTACGACGCGATCGACGAGGACGAGCGCGCGTACGTGGTGCGCGAGTGGGTCGACGGGCAGTCCCTGCGGGAACTCGTCGCGGAGGACCAGTTCGACCCGGCCCGCGCCACCGCCATCGGCAGCGCCGTGGCCAGCGCCCTCGCCGCCGTCCACGCCACCGGCATGGTGCACGGCAACGTGCATCCCGGCACCGTGATGATCTCCGATGACGGCCGCGTGGTGCTGGCCGACGCGCGCACCGACGGCGACGACAGCCAGGAGAGCGACATCCGGGCGGTCGGCGGGATCCTCTACTTCGCCCTGACCGGGCACTGGCCGCACACCGAGGCTCCGCTGCGCGGCGCCACCGCCGGCCACGGGCGGGCCGCCATTCCGGACGGCGTACGCGACGCCGCCGGGGCCATCGCCGCGCCGCGCCAGGTCCGCGCCGGCGTGCCGGCGTACCTGGACGACCTGACCATGGACCTGCTCGACCCCGAGATCGCCCCGCCGTCGTCGGACGTGCTCGCGGCCGAGCTGGCCCGCCTCGACGTGCCGGCGGACGAGTCCTACCTGGACAACAGCGGTCCGCTGCGCTTCACCGCCGACCCGGACGAGGAGCCGTCGCCGCTGGCCGCCGCCGGTGGCCGCAAGGTCGCCATCGGCATCGCCGGCCTGCTGGCCGTGGCCCTGGTCGGGCTCCTCATCGGCATCAGCGCGCTCGGTGGGGGCGACGACAAGGACCCGCAGACCAACCCGGTCGCGGCGCCCACCTCCAGTGCGCCCGCCGGGGACGCCAACCCGCCGGCGGCCGGTCCGCTGCGCATCCAGGACGTCCGGATCATCGATCCGGACAGCAGCAAGCGCGACGAGCTGGACGGCGCCAAGAAGATCATCGACGGGAAGACCGACGAGGGCTGGCGGACCGACCGCTACCCGAACAACAAGTTCGGCAACCTGAAGAAGGGCATGGGCGTCTGGATCGACCTCGGCACCCCGCACACCGTGCGCTCCGTCCAGGTCACCCTCGCCGGCACCGGCGCGACCGCCGCGCTGTTCAGCGGCACGGTCAACCCGCCCTCCACCTCCTCGGGCGACAAGCAGCTGATCCAGGACTACAAGACCGCGATCGGCCAGCCGTTCGAGGAGCACGACGGCACCACGATGACCTTCGACGGCTTCGACGCCGACAAGAAATACCAGTACCTGCTCTTCTGGGTCACCCAGCTGCCCGCCGACGAGGACAGCCCCGGGTTCCGCCTCGGGGTCCAGGAGATCTCGGTCCAGGGGTCGTGAGCCGGCAACCACGTCCCGGGCACCGCCTCCGCCGGACGTGGTGATGGACGCGCACGACGTGGGTCCACCGCCGGCCGCCGCGCCGGTCCCGTCCGGCGTCGCCGACCCGGCCCACGACCTCGCGCTGCTGCGTGCCCACGTCGCCGGCGACCGGGACGCCTTCACCGAGCTGTTCCACCGGCACCGCGACCGCCTCTGGGCCGTTGCGCTGCGCACGATGGGCGACCGCGAGGAGGCCGCGGACGCCCTCCAGGACGCGCTGCTCTCCGCCCACCGCGCGGCCGGCCGCTTCCGCGGTGAGTCGGCCGTCACCACCTGGCTGCACCGGATCGTGGTCAACGCCTGCCTGGACCGGATCCGCCGGCGGCAGGCGCACCCCACGGTGCCGCTGCCGGACGGCGTGCACAGCGACAGCGGGTCGGGCACCGGCGGTGTCGAACCGGCCGCGCCGGTGACCGACCACGACACCGCCCTCGTCGTCCGGCAGGCCCTCGCCGCGCTGCCGGTCGAGCAGCGCGCCGCGCTCGTCCTCGTCGACGTGCAGGGCTACCCGGTCGCCGAGGTGGCCCGCATCCTCGGCGTCGCCGAGGGGACGGTGAAGAGCCGGTGTGCCCGAGGCCGGGCCCGGCTGGCGGTGTTGCTGGGGCATCTGCGCGGCGACGTGCCGCCCGTCACCTCGGGGAACCCACGCCCCTCCGAGGGCGTCGGATCAGGGCCGGGGCGATCCCGGCGCGACGCCAACCAGGAGGACGCGTGACGGCCGGGCGGTTCCAGGAGGTCGACGACGACCTGCTCGCCGACTACGTCGGCGGGGCGCTGGACGGCACGCCCGAGGAGGCCACCGTCGCCCGGCTGATCAGCGAGGACAGCGCGTGGGCCGACGCGTACGCGCTGCTGGCCCCGGCCGTCGCGGACGTCCGCGCCGATCTGGCGAGCTGGGGCGAACCCGCCGTCGAGCTGCCTCCCGAGATCACCGACCGGATCGTCGCGGCGCTCGCCGCGGAGCCGATGCCGTCCGCCGGAGACGCCGACGAGGCCGCGTCGACCTCGAACGCGCCGTCCGACGGCGTACCAGTGATCGAGCCGGCGGGCGACGGCGGACGGCTGGTCCCCGCGCAGGGCGGCCCGGTGCGGCGCCGGCCGGCCGCGGGCACGTCGCGCGCCGAGTCGGGGCGGAGCGTCACGACCGGCCCGGGTCGGAGGCGCCGCCGCTGGGCCCGCGTCGCCGGCCCCGTGGCGGTCGCCGCGGTCTCGCTGGCCGCCGTCGGGCTGGGCGTCGGTCAGCTGCGTCAGCACGGGGACAGCGCCGGCACCGCGATGGACCAACCGGCCAGCGCCCTGGAGGACCCGGCCGCGGCCGGACCGGCGAGGACGACCGGCCCGGCGATCCACAGCGGCACCGACTACTCGCCGCAGAGCCTCGGTGGTGGCGGCGCGCCCGGCGCGTCGGCCACGTCCCGACCGTTTGCCAGCGAGACGCCCCGCACGGGGGTCGACGCGGAGGGGGAGCGGCTGCCGGCGCCCGACGGCCGGGACCGACTGGCCCGGCTCACCGACCACGCAGCGCTCACCACCTGCCTCGACGAGATCGCCGCCGAGCACCGCACGGGCGCGCTGGTGGTCGACCTGGTCGACTACGCCGCCTTCCAGGGCGAGCAGGCGCTGGTGGTTCGGTTCACCGACGGCACCGGCGCGCGGTGGACCTGGGTGAGCGGACCGGAGTGCGGGGTACCCGGTTCGGGCGCAGACACCCGCTACCGCACCCGGGTAGGGTGAAATCGCGGTCATCGCGGTTTGACCGTCCACGTGACGTGACCCACCGGATGCCCGTCCAGGGAATTCCCGGTCAATACGATGACGTTCTGGAAGAAGCTCGTCGGCACCTCCGGGTGTCGCACTCGGATCGGCATCGGTACGCGCCGACGCCGACAACACAACTCGGGAGACGGCAGTGGACGAGGTCCGCAACCTGATCATCATCGGCTCCGGGCCGGCCGGCTACACCGCGGCGGTCTACGCCGCACGCGCCAACCTGAATCCGCTGGTGATCGAGGGCGTGCAGTCCGGCGGTGCGCTGATGACGACGACCGAGGTGGAGAACTTCCCCGGCTTCGCCGACGGCATCCTCGGGCCCGAGCTGATGGACAACATGCGCAAGCAGGCCGAACGGTTCGGCGCCGAGTTCCTGACCGACGACGTGACCCGGGTGGAGCTGGTCGACACCGGCGACGCCGGCTCGGGCGCGACCAGCACCGTGTGGGTCGGCGAGACCGCCTACCGGGCCCGTGCCGTCATCCTGGCCACCGGCTCCGCCTGGCGGCCGCTCGGCGTGCCGGGCGAGCAGGAGTACCTCGGCCACGGTGTCTCGTCCTGTGCCACCTGTGACGGCTTCTTCTTCCGCAACCAGCACATCGTCGTCGTCGGCGGTGGTGACTCGGCGATGGAGGAGGCCAGCTTCCTGACCCGCTTCGCCGACTCGGTGACCATCGTCCACCGGCGCGACTCGTTCCGGGCCAGCAAGATCATGGCCGAGCGCGCGCTCGGCAACGACAAGATCAAGGTCGAGTGGAACAGCGTCGTCGAGGAGATCCTCGGCGACGACGGCAAGGTCACCGGCGCCCGCCTCCGCAACGTGCACACCGGCGAGACCAAGGTGCTCGACGTGACCGGTGTCTTCGTCGCCATCGGTCACGACCCGCGCAGCGAGCTCTTCCGCGGCCAGGTGGAGCTGAACGACGAGGGGTACGTGAAGGTCCAGGTCCCGAGCACCCGCACGAGCGTGCCGGGTGTCTTCGCCGCCGGCGACCTCGTCGACCACGTCTACCGGCAGGCGATCACCGCCGCCGGCACGGGCTGCGCCGCCGCTCTCGACGCCGAGCGGTTCATCGCGACGTTGCAGGGCTGAACAACCGAAACACCCTGGAGGAGGGCATAGTGGGAACGACCAAGGCGGTCACCGACGCGAGTTTCGCGACCGACGTGTTGAAGTCCGAGAAGCCGGTGCTGGTCGACTTCTGGGCCGAGTGGTGCGGGCCGTGTCGCAAGGTCTCGCCGCTGCTGGAGGAGATCGCGGGCGAGATGGGTGACCAGGTCACCATCGTCAAGGTCAACATCGACGAGAACCCGGAGACCGCCCGGGCCTACCGGGTGATGTCCGTGCCGACCCTGACCGTGTTCAAGAACGGTGAGCCGGTCCAGTCCATCGCCGGGGCCAAGCCCAAGGGTGAGCTGGTGAAGCTCATCGAATCGGCGCTCTGACCTGCGCCGACAACGCCGAACCCCATGCCGCCGAGGCGGTGCGGGGTTCGGCGTTTTTCAGCGCCCACGCCACTTTGCCCCTCCCGAACGCATAACCTCAAGCCGGGGCCGCCCGGCCAGCCAGCGTCCGTGCAGAGGGGGTCGTGCGTGCGTCCGATCCGTCCCGGTGACCGCGGGCCCGCGGTCACGGAGATCCGTACGGTCCTGGTCGGTCTGAACCTGATCACCCCGGCCGGTCCCGACGACGACGAGTTCGACGCCCAGACCGAGCGGGCCGTACGCGCGTTCCAGCAGTCGCGTGGTCTGAGCGTCGACGGCCGCGTCGGCGAGGAGACGTGGCGGGCCCTGGACGCCGCCCGCTGGCGGCTCGGCGCCCGCACGCTCTACCACGCCGTGCCGGAACCACTCACCGGCGAGGACGTCCGCTCCCTGCAGGAACGCCTGCTGGAGATGGGGTACGACGTCGGCCGCGCCGACGCGATCTACGGGATACGGACGTCGCGGGCGGTGGCCCAGTTCCAGCGGGAGGTCGGGCTCACCCCGGACGGCGCCTGCGGACCGCACACCATGAACGCGCTGCGCCGCCTCGGCCGGAAGGTCGTGGGTGGCCGGCCGCAGTGGCTGCGCGAGTCCGACGCCATCCGCCAGTCCGGCCCGACCCTGGTCGGCCGCACCGTGGTCATCGACCCCGGGCACGGCGGCACCGACCCGGGCGTCGTGGTGCCGGACGGGCAGCTGCGCTGGACCGAGGCGGATCTGGTCCACGACCTGGCCAGCCGACTGGAGGGACGCCTCGCCGCCTCCGGCGTACGGGTTCAGCTCACCCGCGGGCCTTCGCCGGAGGACTGCCTGCCGGACACCGAGCGCGCCGAGCTGGCCAACGCGCTGGGCGCCGACGTGTTCATCTCCCTGCACACCGACGGGCACGCCAACCCGTGCGCCGAGGGCGTGGCCACCTACCACTACGGCACGGACAACGGGGTGACCTCGGCGACCGGTGAACGGCTCGCCGGACTGGTGCAGCGGGAGATCGTGGCCCGCACCGGCCTGCGCGACTGCCGAACCCACGCCAAGGCGTGGGACCTGCTCCGGCTGACCCGGATGCCGGCGGTCCGGGTGGAGATCGGTTACCTCACCTCACCGGCCGACCGCGACCGGTTGGTCGACCCGCGGTTCCGGGATCGGTTGGTGGAGGCGATCGTGGCCGGCGTGCAGCGGATGTACCTGCCGATCGAGCGGGACGTCCCGACCGGCTCGATCGACGTCAGCGAACTGCGCGCTGTGGTGGCGGCCGGCACGGTCGTCGACTGAGCCGCGTCCGTTTCTCGGAGCCGACGCGCGGTCGCGGTCGGCCGGGGTGCTCGATCCGAGCGAGCGGCCGGGTACGGAGGCCGGCCGCCGGCCGCCGGTCGGATCGGGCCCGCTCAGTGCATCGTGGAGCGGGTGGCCGGGGCGGGTCGTACCGGACGGAGCAGGGTCTCCGGGCTCATCGAGCCGAGCAGCTTCTCCAGCGCGTACTCGACGTCGGACTTCCAACTGAGCGCGGTGCGCAGTTCGAGCCGGAGGCGGGGGAAGCGCGGATGCGGACGTACGGTCTTAAAACCGACGGAGAGGAAGAAATCGGCTGGAGCGACGCAGGCGCGGGTCGGGTCGTCCGCGTCGCCGAACTTGGCGTCGCCGAACGCCTCGATCGCCTTGATCCCCCGCTTGGTGAGGTCGCGCGCCACACCCTGCACCAGCATCCGGCCCAGCCCGCCACCGGCGAAGGCGGGCACCACGTTGGCCGTCATGAGCAGCGCCGCGTCGGCGGAGACCGGCGAGGTGGGGAAGGCCATCGAACGGGGCACGTAGGCGGGTGGGGCGTACATCACGAAACCCGCCGGCATGCCGTCCACGTACGCGAGCTTGCCGCAGGAGCCCCACTCCAGCAGCGTCTGGGAGACCCAGGCCTCCTTCTCCAGACCGGGGTCACCGGCGGCGCAGGCACGGTCGGCGGAAACCGGATCAAGCTCCCAGTAGACGCACTGGCGGCACGGACGGGGCAGGTCCTCCAGGGTGTCCAGGGTCAGACTGACCAGACGTCGCGACATTGGCGCATCCCCACAATAGGCTCGGTGGTGAACCCGGCACGGAACGACAGCGCCGCCTTCCTGCCCCCGACGAGCGATCGTACGCCGCCGATCGACCGTACGGGAGAGGACGCGCGAACCCTCACCGCGGTGGGTGACCGACGCCCGGGATGTGGACGTCCCTCATGTCGAGCCTCACGTCCCTGGTCAAGGGCGACTAGGATCGACAATCGGCGTCCCACGCCCGCCATGGTCGCCGGTGTCCTGGGTACGCCGCAGCGGGAGCCGCACCAGCGATCGAGGTGATGTCATGACCGGCACGACGCTCGACGACTACACCGACCGGTACGCCCGCCGCGTCCGCGGGATGACCGCCTCGGAGATCCGAGCGCTCTTCGCCGTGGCGAGCCGTCCGGAGGTCGTCTCGCTGGCCGGTGGCGCCCCCTACATCGCCGCGCTGCCGCTCGACGCGGTGGGTGAGATGCTCGGCCGGCTCGGTGGCGAGCACGGCGTGACCACCCTCCAGTACGGCATCGGCCAGGGCACCCTCGAGCTGCGCGAGCGGATCTGCGAGGTGATGGCGCTCTCCGGGATCGACGCCGCGTGCGGCGCCTCCCCCGAGGACGTGGTGGTGACCGTCGGCGGCCAGCAGGCCCTGGACCTGGTGGCGCGGCTCTTCCTCGACCCTGGTGACGTGGTGCTCGCCGAGGGCCCGACGTACGTCGGCGCGCTCGGGGTGTTCCAGGCCGCCCAGGCCCAGGTGGTGCACGTCCCGATGGACTCCGACGGTCTGATCCCCGAGGCGCTGGAGGCGGCCATCGCCGACCTGGCCCGCGCGGGACGTCGGGTCAAGTTCCTCTACACGATCCCCACCTACCAGAACCCGACCGGCGTGACCCTCTCCGAGGAGCGGCGCGAGCGGGTCCTCGACATCTGCGAACGGGCCGGGCTGCTGGTGGTCGAGGACGATCCGTACGGCCAGCTGGGTTTCGAGGGCGAGGCGCCCGCGCCGCTGCGCGCCCGCCGGCGCGACGGCGTCTTCTACCTCAGCACCTTCTCCAAGACCTTCGCCCCCGGCCTGCGGGTCGGCTGGATCCTGGCGCCGCACGCCGTCCGCGACAAGCTGGTGATCGCCAGCGAGGCGCAGATCCTCTGCCCCAGCGGCTACGCGCAGGCCGCCGTCGCGACCTACCTCAGCACCATGCCGTGGCGGCAGCAGCTCAAGGTCTACCGCGAGGTCTACCGGGAGCGGCGGGACGCCCTGCTCGACGCCCTCGCCGACCTGATGCCCGAGGGCACCACCTGGACGAGGCCCGGCGGTGGTCTCTTCGTCTGGGCCACCCTCCCCGACGGGCTCGACTCGAAGGCCATGATGCCGAGGGCCATCGCCGCCCGGGTCGCCTACGTGCCGGGCACCGGCTTCTACGCCGACGGCACCGGCACGGGTCACATGCGGCTCAACTTCAGCTTCCCGCCGCCGGAGCGGATCCGGGAGGGCGTCCGCCGGCTGGCCGGGGTGATGGAGCAGGAGCTCGCCACCCGGCGGGTGTTCGGCGCCATCCGTGGGGAGGGCCCCCGTCGTGGCCGGGCCGGCTCCGACACCCCGGGTCCCGACTTGGCATGATTCCGGCATGGGTACGACCGCTGCCGAGCAGCCAGGGCTGACCGCGTCACCCGCCACCGAGGACCTGCACGTGCTGGTACTCGCCGGCGGGCTCTCCTACGAACGGGACGTCTCCCTGCGCTCCGGCCGCCGGGTCCTCGACGCGCTGCGCGCCGTCGGCATCGACGCCGAGCTCCGGGACGCCGACGTGGCCCTGCTGCCGGCCCTGGCCGCCGACCCGCCCGACGCCGTGGTGATCGCCCTGCACGGCGCCACCGGCGAGGACGGCTCACTGCGCGGCGTACTCGACCTCTGCGACGTGCCCTACGTCGGCTGCGACGCCCGCGCGTCCCGGCTCGCCTGGGACAAGCCGTCGGCCAAGGCGGTGCTCCGCGAGGCCGGCATCCCCACCCCCGACTGGGTGGCGCTGCCGCACGACCGCTTCTCCGAACTCGGCGCGGTGGCGGTGCTCGACCGGATCGTCGACCGCCTCGGCCTGCCGCTCATGGTCAAGCCGGCGCAGGGCGGTTCGGGCCTGGGCGCCGCCGTGGTCCGGGACGCCACCGCCCTCCCGGCCGCCATGGTCGGCTGTTTCGCGTACGACACGACGGCCCTCGTCGAGCGGTACGTACCCGGCATGGACGTCGCGGTCTCCGTCGTGGACCTGGGCGACGGCCCGGAGGCACTGCCCGCCGTCGAGATCGTGCCCCGCAACGGCGTGTACGACTACGCAGCCCGCTACACCGCCGGCCGCACCACCTGGCACGCCCCGGCCCGGCTCCAGCCCGAGGTCGCCGACCACGTCGCCGACGTCGCACTAGCCGCGCACAACGCGCTCGGCCTGCGGGACCTGTCCCGGGTCGACATGATCGTCGACGCCGACGGGCGGCCACACGTGCTGGAGGTCAACGTCTCCCCGGGGATGACCGAGACGTCCCTGCTCCCACTCGCGGTGTCCGCCGCCGCCCTCGACTTCGGCCAGGTGCTCAGCTCCCTGGTCGCGCGGGCCGCGACCCGCCGTCCCTGACCTTCGCCGTCCCTCTCAGCCTGCCGTGTCAGGGGCCGGTGAGCAGGCGCGAGCTGTTCCGGTGGGCGCGAGCCGTCGCGATGGGCGCGAATGGTTCCGGTGGGCTCGGCTCTGGTGGGCTCGGCTCTGGTGGGCGCGGATGGTTCCGGTGGCGCGGGCAGCGTGGGTGGCTCGGTGAGCCGCCGCCCCGACCGATACGGCGGGATCGGTGGGGCCGGCGGACGTCAGGTCCACCCACTGGCGGTTCGATTGATCGGTGGGTCCGCGATCGGCGAGCGCCGATCACCAGGTGGTGGGAGGACCGGCCCGGGGGCGGCGAACGTCATGAAGATCGACCAGCCTCCGCGGCTCGGTCAGTGGGGAGCGGCGGCTCCATCGCCCTTGGCGGCCCCATCGCCCTTGGCGGTGGCCGTGGCCGCCGGTGGCTCCTCGCCCCCGGTCTCTGCGGCGTCCGTGCCGTCGGCGGTGCCGGCGCCCGGGCCACTACCGGTCCCGGCGTTAGCCGCGCCGGCCGTCGCGTCGAATGCACGTCCGGCGGTACCGCGCTCGTCAGCTCCGGCGACGTCGTGGGCACCGCTCCCGTCAGCGCCGAGCCCGTCAGGCCCGCTTCCGCCAGGGCTGCTCCCGACAGCGCCGGTTCCGCCAGGGCCGGTCCCGACAGCGCCGGTTCCGCCAGGGCCGGTCCCGTTGCCGACCTGGTGAGTCGCCGCCGTCCCCGTGTCGGCGGCGGACGTTCCGGCTCCGGTCGTCGTGGCGTCCTCGGCGGCCGTACCGGATCCGCTCATTACGCCGCCTCCGGCCCCCAGATCCCCGATCGTCTCGGCGTCGGCGCCGTTCCCGTCCACCTCCGGATTCTCCTCGGACGCCTCGATCACTGACACCACCTCGTCGAGCGGATCTTCGTCGACGCTGGCCGCCCCCTGGGCGGCGAGGCTCGACGGCGCCTGCCACTGGATCCGCGGCGGTTCGGCCAACGGTCGCCCGCCGAACTCGGCGAGCCATGCCGCGACGAGCGCGAGATTCTCTCGCCACTGTGCCTCAGGAATCGGCGGCAGGATCGAATCCCAGAGCGACAGGAACGTGCCCCGCAACTGGAGCTGGCCGTAGGGCCGGGCAAGGAACCACATGTGCAGGTGGGCGGAGCCGTCTCCCCAACGGTTCACGTGCACTCTGCCGACACCGTCCAGTGAACGGATGGCCCGCTCCAGTCGTACCGTCATCACCCCGAGTTCGGCGGCGAGCAGGTTCGGCAGATCGCCGAGATCGAGGTGGGACCGGGACTCCAGGATGAGCACCATCGGCAGGCCCGTGGGACGGTCCATGGCACGCACCCGCCAGCGCTCGCCGACCCAGATGTATGCCTCGTCAGGAGCGGCGCAGGCGGTGCACTCACGGCTGCCTTCGCCCTTCCGGGGCGGTTCGACAGGGACCGGCGAATCGAGCTGCTTGACGCGAAGATCGCCCTCGAAGGGGAAGGAGGGCCAGTGGGTGAAGTCCGGAACTGCGGGAGGGGTGTCGGGCACGAGGCTGACCCTAACCGAGTCAGAGACGGCTGTCCCTACCCGAATCCCGGATGGTTCGTGGCCCGAGCAACGCCTCCTTCGTCCACCGTTCCGGAAGATATCCACAGGCCGCCGAAGTGGGGGATCCACGCCGTCATCCACAGGCTGACACCCTCCTCCACGCGCTGTTTCACGTGAAACGACGAGCGCCTGTGGAAAACCCGTGTGGATAACTTCAGTGGATAACTGCGCGTCGAGGCGGTGGGTAACGCGAGCCACGCGCCTCCCCGTTTCACGTGAAACGAGGAGGGCTGAATAGGGCCTGCCGGGCTGGGCGACGACCGCTAGCTCGACCGTCCGCTCCGCCGGTTTGGTCGCTCGCCGGTCCGGTCACTCCGCCTGTCCAGCCACGCGGCCGGGTCGGTGGGTCCGTGGTCCGTCCGCCCGCCGTCCCGGCCGCGTGGCTGCTCGTCGACCGCGTGAGCCCATCGGCTCCGTCGCTCGGGTGCGTCCCAGCGCCGGTCCTCTGTCGGCCTCAACGGTCCCGGCCCCATCCGCCGCCGGTGCCGACCCTTGCCAATCGCCCGGCAGGGTTCATGCACCCGGGGCACAGCATCGGGTGGCGCCGCGACGCGAGGGCAGGCCCAGAAACGGCCATCCTTCCTCGGGTGCCAGTCGGTCGAACCCAGCACCCACGGCAGTGCTTCTCGGCCCCAGGCGCGACCGCGTCTGGCAAATCGTAGAGCCATCCGGCTCCCCAATTCTCCGGCACGGTTTCACGTGAAACGGGGCTTGGTCGGAGGACGACGGTGCACGTCTTCGTGGCGCTGAATAGCGGGATGCGGCCAGTGGCCGGACCGGGCGCAGAGCGGGCCGGGCGCAGAGCGGGCCGTGCGCAGAGCGGGCCGTGCGCAGAGCGGGCCGTGCGCAGAGCGGGCCGTGCGCAGAGCGGGCCGTGCGCAGAGCGGGCCGTGCGCAGAGCGGGCCGTGCGCAGAGCGGGCCGTGCGCAGAGCGGGGCGTGCGCAGAGCGGGGCGTGCGCAGAGCGGGCGGGGCGGGGCGGGCGGGGCGGGCAGGGCGGAGCGTGCGCAGAGCGGGCGAGGCGGGCTACCCCTGGAGCGTGCCACGGCGTCGGGGGTGGGCTGACGCACGGCCCAGCTGGCGAGAGGCCTCGTTTCACGTGAAACGGCGGCGAGGCGCTCGCCGAGTGCCGTCCGCCAGGTCGCACCGTGGCTCCTGAGCCCCTGGGGTGACCTTCCGTACCTTGCACCCCGGGACGGCGGACAGAAGCTTTCTGGGGCGCTCTGAGGGGCCGGGCCAGGCCTCTCCGTGGACCTGTTCGCCGCCGCGCCCTGCCCGGACAGGAGCGTCGGCAGCGGAGGCTGCATCTCGTCTGGGGGTGAGGCAGAGGGTGGTCGCCGGCCGCAGAGCGTGGCCTGACGGCGAGAGGCAGGAAGTATCGCCGGTCGGGCTGGGGCCTGCCATCCGGGGCACGGCGCCTCGTCCAGACGAGGGCACCCAGATCTCAACCTTCTGGCGCTCGACCTCCCGGCCCACGACCTCCCGGCCCTCGGCCTCCTGACCCCGGCCCGCGCCGCGGGCCCTCTCGCCGATCGCGCGAGCCGGCTCCTCCCTCGGACCGTGTGGGAATCGCCGGAGCCGCAGCCGGCCGGCGCGCGCTGGGCGAGGGGACACCTTCTTCGGCCCCGCGTCCAGGTGACTGCCGACGGGCTCCCACCTCCCGGTGACTGACGCGGGTTCGGGCTCTGCTGCTGATCGACTCGGTTTCCGTGTTGTCGCGGTGTCCGGTGTCGGGTCACCGCGATTTCCGGGAACCGAAGTAGATCTCCGTAGGGCGAGGACGGCAGACCGTCGGCTGCTCGGGGAGAAAACCCGGGACCGGGCCGCCGAGATACGGCGACAGCGGTCACCCTCGCGCCGGGTCACGCACGCCCACTGCCGGGCCGCCCCAAACTCCGGGCCGCCGCAAACCCCCGGCCGCCCCAACCTGCGGGCCGCCGCAAACTCCCGACCGCCCAGAGCCCCGGCCGTCAGCAGACCGGACCGAGGAACAACACGGTCCGCGCTGCGGACCGCACCGCCGCGGGCGACCGGACCGAGGTCTGCGAGATCTTGGAAGCCGGTGGCCCCTCTGGGGCGCTGATCGGTCCAAGGTCCGCGCTCGGGCTGGGGCCCGCCCACGGAATCCATGGGAGGTTGGCGGAGACGCCGACGGCCGCGACCCCACAGGTTGGGGAGCGCGGCCGTCGAGGCGTCCGATCAGCTCTCGGGTTCCTCCGGGCTGAAGCCGATGATGCCGACGATCCGTTCCAGGTCGTCCACCGTGGCGAACTCGATCGTGATCTTGCCCTTGTTCCGGCCGATGTCCACCTTGACGCGGGTGTCGAACCGGTCGGAGAGCCGGTCGGCGAGGTCGCCCAGGGCGGGCGCCTGCGGCTTGGCGCGCCGCTTGGCGGCCGGGGTCTTGGCGGGCGCGTCGCTGAGCGCCAGCGCGACGATCTCCTCGGTCGCCCGGACGGACAGCCCCTCGACGTTGATCCGCGTAGCGAGCTGTTCCTGCGCTTCTGGGTCCTCCAGGCTCAGCAGGGCCCGGGCGTGCCCGGCGGAGAGCACGCCGGCGGCGACGCGCCGCTGTACGGGGGCCGGGAGGTTCAGCAGCCGGATGGTGTTGGAGATCTGTGGGCGGCTGCGTCCGATCCGGCGGGCCAACTCCTCGTGGGTCGCCCCGAACTCCTCCAGCAGCTGCTGGTAGGCCGCAGCCTCTTCCAGCGGGTTGAGGTTCGCACGATGGATGTTCTCCAGCAGCGCGTCCCGGAGCATCGCGTCGTCCCGCGTGTCCCGGACGATCGCCGGAATGCTCTCCTTGCCCACCGCCTGGGCGGCGCGCCACCGGCGCTCGCCCATGACCAGTTCGTACTTCTCGTCGTCCAACTGGCGGACGACGATGGGCTGGAGGAAGCCGACCTCCTGGATCGAGACCTTCAGCTCCTCCAGCGCGTCCTCGTCGAAGACGTGCCGGGGCTGCTTCGGGTTCGGCACGATCGCGTCGACCGGGATCTCGGCGAACCGGGCTCCGGGGACCGGGCTCAGTTCCGGGCCCGCCGGCGCCGCAGCGGCCGGAGCCGACGGCGGTACGACCCCGGTGCTGGCAACGCCGCCAGCCGGTGCGCTGCTGTCGGGCGCACCCGTGATCGTACCGGCGACGGGTGCCGGCCCGGTCGGGATGAGCGCTCCGAGGCCCTTACCCAGACCGCCCCGAGGACGGTTCACCATGCCATTCCTCCCGACGACTCGTCCGCACTACGCATTCCGGCTCACCGGCTCCATGACGCCCCGTTCGGCGATCTCCTGGGCCGCCTCGAAGTAGCTCGTCGCGCCCCGCGACCCCGGATCGTAGGTCATCACCGACTGGCCGTAGCTCGGCGCCTCGGAGACGCGTACGTTGCGCGGGATGACCGCCCGGAGGACCTTGTCCCCGAAGTGGTTCCGGACGTCCTGCTCGACCGCGTCGGCCAGGCGCGTACGCCGGTCGTACATGGTGAGCAGGATCGTGGACACCTCAAGCCTCGGGTTGAGGTGCTGCCGGACCAGGTTGATGTTGTTGATGAGCTGGTTCAGCCCTTCCAGCGCGTAGTACTCGCACTGGATCGGGATGAGCACCTCCTGGGCGGCCACGAGGGCGTTCACGGTGAGCAGGCCCAGTGAGGGTGGGCAGTCGATGAAGACGTAGTCGAAGTGGCCGGGGTAGGCGGTGATGGCCCGGTCCAGCCGGGACTCACGGGCAACCACGGAGACCAGTTCGATCTCGGCACCGGCCAGGTCGATCGTCGCCGGTACGCACCAGAGGTTCGGGATGCCCTCCACCGCCTGGGCGACGTCCGACAGCGGCACACTGTTGATCAGGCAGTCGTAGACGTCCGGCACGCCGGTGTGGTGCGGCACGTTGAGACCGGTCGACGCGTTCCCCTGCGGGTCCAGGTCGATCACCAGTACCCGGTTGCCGTGGAGCGCGAGCGCCACCGCCAGGTTGACCGTGGTGGTGGTCTTACCGACGCCACCCTTCTGGTTCGCGACGCACATGACCCGGGTCCGCTCCGGCCGAGGCATCGTCACCTCGCCACTGGGGTTCAGGATCTGCACGGCGCGCATCGCCTCCATAGCCAACGGTGGGTCATCGTCTTCGCTCGTTTCACGTGAAACGAGCGACGGATCAACCGGAGGTGCCGCGTACGGCTCGACCGGAGCTGCGGAGGCGTCGGACGCCACGGCGGTCGGGGACGCGTCCCGTACGCCATCGGGGGTTGGCTGGTGCGGCACCGGCGCCTCGAAGCGGGCGGACGCCACGCTGTTCCGGCGGGCCTGGGCCGACCTCGCGTCGCCCGAGGCGTTCGCTGGGCGCGCCATCCCGTCGGACGCTCGACGCGTCCCGGAGAAGTCCGCCGGCTCAGCCCCGGTCGGCACCTGTCCGGCGTGGCCGCCCGTGTACCCGGCGCTCCGGGGGCCATCCTCGGTCGACCAACTCGGATAGGCGGTTTCACGTGAAACATGGTCACTGGCCGACCCGTTCACGCGTGGATCGTCGTACCTGCCGTCGTCATGCACCTGTCATCCCTGCCCGCTTCGGATGGTCGGTCCGCACCCGTCAACTGGCCGCGCCCGCGCTCGTCCCGCGGCTTCCTGCGGCCGGTGGGAGTGGTCGGAGACCGTAGGGTCTTTCACCACCCACCCCACACTATCGACGCGCGGTCAGCCTACGGTGGACGGGCGTGGCCGGTCCACGTCGGGTTCTCGTCCCTTCGCTCCACCCGCAAGGATTTCAACGAGGCAACCCCGTCCGGGAAAGCCGCCGGGCCGATCGAAGCGCTGGTCAGCCGCCGTCGGACGACGACGAGGTCCCACGGAGCGCGGCCAACTCATCGAAAAGTCGGCGCGCGGAAAAGCTGAAACACCCCGTCCCGCGATCACCGTCGACGGGACCGGCCGCCCCGCGACTTCTTCGCGGCCTTCGGGCGAGCCGGCCCCACCATCCGTTCCCGCACGATCTCCACGACGGTGGTGGGCGGGTCGATGACGTCCACACCACAGCGGTGCACCGTCGGCTCGCCACCGCCGAGCTTGGCCACCGTCACCGCGTGCTCGGTGATCTCCTCGGTCGCCGAGGCGCCCTTCAGCGCGACGAGTCGTCCGCCGGCCACGGCGAGCGGTAGGCACCAGGCGGCGAGCCGGTCCAGTGGGGCCACCGCGCGGGCGGTGACCACGTCCCCGCTCAGCGGGCCGACACCCGACGCGCCGGTGGCGGCCTCCTCCGCGCGGCCGCGGAAGACCCGCACGGTCTTCGCCAGACCGAGCCGCTCGACGGCCTCGATGAGGAAGGAGGTACGCCGGGCCAGCGGTTCGATCAGGGTGACGGTCAGGTCGGGCCGCGCGATCGCCAGCACCAGCCCCGGCAGGCCGGCACCGGAGCCGACGTCCAGCACGGTGGCGCCCTCGGAGATCCGCTCGGCCACCGCCGCGCAGTTCAGCAGATGGCGGTCCCAGATCCGGGGCGCCTCCCGGGGGCCGATCAGCCCGCGGACCACTCCGTCGGTCGCCAACAGCTCCGCGTACGCGGCGGCGAGGTCGAGACGGTCGCCGAAGAGGGTACGGGCCGCACCGGCCAGCTCGGGGGGCAGCGTCGCGGCGGCCGGGTCGGGTGCATCGGTCCGGACAGGCGACGGCCCGGGTGAGCTGTCACCCGGGCCGGCCACGGCGCCGGCCGTGGTGTCGTCGTCGGTCACCCGGTCAGTCCACCGGCCGGACGACGATTCGCCGGTTCGGCTCGACGCCCTCCGACTCGCTCTCCACGCCGCTCATCGCGTTGACGACGTCGTGCACGCACTTGCGTTCGAAGGCGGACATCGGCTCCAGGCGGACGGCCTCGCCGTACTCCTTGACCTTCTCCACCGCGTTCTTGGCCACCGCGGCGAGCTCCTTGCGCCGGTTGGCCCGGTAGCCGCCGACGTCGAGCAGCAGCCGGCTGGGGGTGCCGGTCTGCCGGAACACCGCGAGCCGGGTCAGCTCCTGGAGCGCCTCCAGGGTGGCGCCACGCTGGCCGACCAGGCTCTGCAGCCGGCCGCCGACGACCTCGACCACGGGCCGTCCGCCCGAGACCAGCTCGTCGATGTCACCGTCGTAGTCGAGGATGTCGAGCAGGCCCTCGACGTAGTCGGCGGCGATCTCGCTCTGCCGGAACAGGTCGCTCTCGGCCGGGGCCTTCTTCTCCCGACCCGCCTCGCCCTCGGTCTCCTCAGGCTCGGTGTCGACGTCGGTGTCGCCGTTCGCCGCGATCGGGGCGGTCCCCTCCTCGTCCAGGGACTGGTCGGCGCGGGGGATGCTGGTGTCGGTCACGGTGTCATCTCCGTACTCGCTCGGCCGGACCATCGGGTCCGCTGGTCTCCCGGGGCCGGCGGGAGGTCGCCGGTGCCCACGGGCACGTCTGTACGGGCCAGTGTCGCCCGTGGCCGCGCGGCGCGCGGGGTGTTCCGCCCGGCGCCGGCCGTACGGCGGCTGCACGGTGCGGAACGGGCCGCCGTCGGTCTCCCGGCGGCGGCCCGACTGAGCTCAGCCCTGCCGCTTGGCGGGGCGTCCCTTCTTCGGGTTGGACGGCTTCGCGCCCGGCTTCGGGGCGGCGACCTTCGGCGCGGTGGCCTTGGCCGGCGCCTGCGGGGCCGGCTTGCTCCGGCCGAACAGCCCGCCCGTCTTCGCCGGCTGCACCGGGTTCCGTGCGCCCGAGGTGGCCTTGCTGGTGGCGGTGGGCGGCGGCGGGTACTTGCGCAGCACCCACTGCTGCTGGCCGAGGGTGAAGAGGTTGTTGGTGACCCAGTAGATGATCACACCGATCGGGAAGATCGCACCCGAGACGAGCAGCGACAGCGGGATGCCGTAGAGCATCAGCCGCTGGATCATCCGCTGCTGCGGGTCCTCGGCCCAGCCGGTCTTGAGGATCATTTGGCGGCTGGTCAGGTAGGTGGTGCCCATCATGACCAGGACCAGGATGCCGGCGATGACCTTGACGGTGGTGCCGTTGGCGCCGAGCCGCGCCAGCTCGTCGGCCGTCGAGCCGAACTTGCCGGCGATCGGCGCGGTGAAGAGCTTGGCGTTGGAGGCGCTGTCGAACTGCTCCACGGACCACCCGTAGAGGGTCTTGGCCTGCTTGGCCGGGTCGAGCCGGCGGAGCACGTGGAAGAGGCCCAGGAAGACCGGAATCTGGAGGAACATCGGAAGGCAGCCCATGAGCGGGTTGGCCTTTTCCTTCCGGTAGAGCTCCATCATCTCTTTCTGGAGCGTCTCCCGGTCACCCTTGTGCTTCTCCTGAAGGGCCTTGACCTGGGGCTGCAGCGCCTGCATCGCGCGCTGCGACTTGATCTGCTTGACGAAGACCGGGAACAGGATCACCCGGACGGTGACCACCAGGAAGATGATGGCCAGGATCCAGGCGAAGTTCGTGCCGATCACCGCGTCGACCGGGACCCCGATGGCGTCCCAGGCGGAGTGCCAGGTCAGCAGGATCCACGAGATCGCGTAGTAGATCCAGTCCAGACTGAACAATTCTCAGGCTCCAGTCAGATCGGCACGGCGGTGACCGCCCGGCTCCGGCACCGGGTCGTGTCCACCTGGGTGGAAGGGGTGGCAGCGCAACAACCGCCGGACCGCCAGGCCGATCCCGCGGACCGCGCCGTGCCGTTCCACCGCCTCGAGGGCGTACGCACTGCACGACGGGTAGAACCGACAGCGGGCCGGCAGTGCCGGACTTATCCACCGACGGTACGCGATGATGGGCCCGATCAGCACACGGGCGGCGGCGCTACGGGGCCGGGAGCCGGCCGCGTGGGCGGTCACCGGCGTCGCCCGCGGGGGCCCGGGCCGCGACGAGCGCCGCGTCGAGATCGGCGGCGAGTCGGGCGTACGACGCGTCGGCGGCCGCCGGCAGGGCACGGACGACGAGGGTGCTGCCCGCCGGGAGCCCGGCCAGCCGCTCCCGGACGAGGTGCCGGAGCCGACGGCGGACGCGGTTGCGGACCACGGCGGGCCCGACGGCCTTGGACACGACGAAGCCGGCGCGGCTCGATGCGGAGGTGTCCTCCGCATCGGTGGGCCGCGCCGGCTCCGGCGAGGTCGTTGTCGCGTTGTCGGGGACGACCGGCACAGTCAGGTGGACCACGACGGCGCCACGGCCGACGCGACGGCCACCGCGGACCGCTGCGGCGAAGTCAGTGCTGCGCCGCAGTCGTTGTGCGGCCGCCAGCACGACTGCCCACGTCCCCCGGACCTACCCGGTCGGCCCTCAGGCCGACAGGGTGGTGCGACCCTTGGCGCGGCGGTTCGAGAGGATGGCACGGCCAGCGCGGGTGCGCATGCGCAGCCGGAAGCCGTGGGTCTTCGCGCGCCGGCGGTTGTTCGGCTGGTAGGTGCGCTTGCTCACGTCAGGCTCTCCGTTTTCGTACGCGCCCCGCGCGATGGGATCGCCCGGGGTCGTGGGGTGGTCCAGGCCACCTCGACGGTGACCTCCGATCGGTGCTGCCCGGTGGCGCGGGACCTCGGCGATGCGGGGATGCGACCGCGGACAGCAAGCACCCATCACCCTAGCAGAGGGCGAGAGAGCGGCCGCTCCAGCCTACGCAGGGGGGCAATGACCGTCAAACGTCGCAGCGGAGGCCCACCCGGACGCGCCGGAGACCGAAGCGGCGGTTTTCACTGATGCCGAGAACGACCGGCCCGCGTCGCCGGTTGATGGCGCAGGGACAACGCTGTTACCGTGCCCGATTGCGGTCGGCGTCGGGGGGTCAGGTCGTCGCTGACCGGCAAGACCGGACAAGGTAGTGAATCGTTCGGCACGGTGTACCCGCTTCAACGCCCGTTCAGGCAGGGGGCAGGTCCCATCCGCGTCCGACGAACGGCCACAATCGGTCGGTACACAGGCTGTGGATAACTTGTGGATGACTGGTCGGCCGTTCGGGTGGTGATGGACCACCCGCGCGCACGCGGCGGGCCCGGGACGGCTGGCTGGCAGACAGCGGCGGCCGGGAGCAGAGGCGAGGGGGTGGCACGACGGTGGCCGGTACGACCGACCTTGCCGCGGTGTGGACGGCGACGACGGACGAGCTCGCCGACGAGATCATCTCCGCCCAGCAGCGCGCCTACCTCCGACTGACCCGCCTGCGCGCCATCGTCGAGGACACTGCCCTGATCTCGGTCCCGGACGCCTTCACCCGGGACGTCATCGAGTCACGCCTGCGGCCGGCGATCACCGAGGCGCTCACCCGGCGGCTGGGCCGGCCGATCCAGGTCGCCGTCACCGTCCGCGTCGCGGAGGACGCCGCGGGACGCCCGGCGGGCACCGTCTACCGCAGCGCCCCCGAGCCGGCGGCCCCCGAGGGCGCCCCGCCGAGCCTGCTCGACGACGACCTGGCCATGGCCGCGCCGGAGGTGTCGATCCCGGAGCAGCCGCAGCCCGAGCGCGCCGCCGAGCTGAGCCCACCGGCGACCGAGGCGCACCACCCCGAACCGGTCCAGCCCGGGCGCAACGCCCAGGAGACGCTGTTCAGCACCGCCTTCGCCGAGCCGGCCCCGGCTGCCCGTCCCCCCGCCGACCGGCGGGGCTTCGAGGACCAGGCGGCCCGACGCGGCTTCGAGGAGCAGGCGGCCCGGCTGAACCCACCGGGTCCTGACACCCGCGGCTTCGACCCCCGCTACCGGGAGGACGCCGGCTCACCGCGCGACCAGCACGTCATCCGGGCGTTGCCGCGCGACGGCGGTACGGACAGCGGGCCCGGCCGTGGTGGCACGGATCACCGGACGGGTCTGCCGGGCGAGCGGCGCCTGCCCGGCGCCGACACCGGCGGCAACCGGCTCAACCCGAAGTACATGTTCGAGACGTTCGTCATCGGCTCGTCCAACCGGTTCGCGCACGCCGCGTCGGTCGCGGTCGCCGAGTCGCCGGCGAAGGCGTACAACCCGCTCTTCATCTACGGCAGCTCGGGGCTGGGCAAGACCCACCTGTTGCACGCCATCGGGCACTACGCGACAACCCTCGGCAACGCCCGCTCGGTGCGGTACGTGTCGACCGAGGAGTTCACCAACGACTTCATCAACTCGCTGCGGGACGACAAGACCAGCGCGTTCCAGCGGCGCTACCGCGACGTGGACATCCTCCTGATCGACGACATCCAGTTCCTGGAGAACAGGGAACGGACGCAGGAGGAGTTCTTCCACACCTTCAACACCCTGCACAACTCGAACAAGCAGATCGTGATCACGTCCGACCGCTCGCCGAAGCAGCTGGCGACGCTGGAGGACCGGCTGCGGACCCGGTTCGAGTGGGGGCTGCTCGCCGACATCCAGCCGCCGGACCTGGAGACCCGCATCGCGATCCTGCAGAAGAAGGCCGCCCAGGAGCGCCTCTTCGCCCCGCCGGACGTGCTGGAGTTCATCGCCTCGCGGGTGTCGAACTCGATTCGCGAACTGGAGGGCGCCCTGATCCGGGTGACCGCGTTCGCCAGCCTCACCCGTTCGACGGTGGAGCTGTCGCTGGCCGAGGAGGTGCTGCGGGACTTCATCCCGGACGGCGCCGGGCCGGAGATCACCGCGGACCAGATCATGGTGTCGACCGCCGACTACTTCGGGGTGAGCCTGGAGGACCTTCGCGGCCACTCGCGCTCGCGTGTCCTCGTCAACGCCCGCCAGGTGGCGATGTACCTGTGCCGGGAGCTGACCGACCTCTCCCTGCCCCGCATCGGGCAGGCGTTCGGCGGCCGCGACCACACCACGGTCATGCACGCCGACCGGAAGATCCGGCAGCAGATGGCCGAGCGCCGGTCGCTCTACAACCAGATCGCCGAGCTGACCAACCGGATCAAGCAGACCACCTGAGGCGTACGCCCGCCGTCGGGTGACCGACGGACGTCGTACCGGTGCCGCCCGGCCGTGCCCACGGCCGGGCGTTCGTGTTTCTCCACACCCCTGGTGTTCCTCCACACCCCGCGCGGCCTTGACCCTCGAGCCGGTCGAGCCCCCAGGATCGGGGCCGTGTCCGTCCACCGCCCCGATCGTTGTCCACATCCCGTTGTCCACCGTCGGTGGATAACTACCATCCGTCCTCGCTCGGTTACCCACAGCCTGTGGAGAAACCCTGGGGACGGTGTGTGGACGGGTGGGGAAAACTCGATCGTCATCCACCGACGACGATCGACGTGTGGACGACCTGTTGAAGGTTCTGGGGATGACGACGAAGAAGAGGGTTCGGGCGATCCACAAGCCTGGGGAGAAAGTCCGTGGACAACCGGTGGACAACCGGTGGACAAGCGTGGACAACTTCCCGGCAGGACGGGCCTGTGGACTGCGACACCGGTTCGCACCCCGGTTCTCCACAGCGAGAACACCGGTGGATAACGTGTCTCACCTGCGCGAACGTCGGTTCTCCACAGTTTGCACAGGTGCGATGAAGACGATGAGTTATCTCTTCTGAAAGAACAAAAACCAATCATCACCGTTGGACTTTCTGTGGATCGGGCCGAGCGCTGCCGGGACGGCAGTGAGCACCCACCCCGCAAGCGGGGTCGGGCGCACAGTGGATGCCGACGCGTCCTAAGGTGCGAGGGGTACCCGCACCGTCAGGCGGGTCGGCAGGCAGCGGTCGGCATGAGAGAGTTGTCGTCGACGTCGACGCGGAGGCATTGATGAAGTTCCGAGTGGAGCGCGACGCGCTCGCCGAGGCCGTGGCCTGGACCGCGAAGAGCCTGCCCAACCGGCCGTCGGTCCCGGTGCTCGCCGGTGTGATGCTCCGCGTCACCGACGGCAACCTGCAGGTCTCCGGGTTCGACTACGAGGTCTCCAGCCAGGTGACCGTCGAGGTGCAGGGCGACGCCGACGGCGCGGCCCTCGTCTCCGGCCGCCTGCTCGCCGAGATCACCAAGGCGCTGCCGGCCAAGCCGGTGGACATCGCCGCGGTCGGCGCGCACCTGGAGCTGGTCTGCGGCAGCGCCCGGTTCACCCTCCCGACCATGCCGGTCGAGGACTACCCGAGCCTGCCCGAGATGCCGGAGAGCGCCGGCACGGTCGACGCGGCCGCCTTCGCCGCCGCCGTCGCCCAGGTGGCCGTCGCCGCCGGGCGGGACGAGACCCTGCCGATGATGACCGGCGTCCGGATCGAGCTGAGCGGCAGCACGCTCGCGATGCTCGCCACCGACCGCTACCGGCTCGCGCTGCGCGAGATCCAGTGGAACCCGGACGACCCCGACATCAGCCTCAACGCCCTGGTGCCGGCGCGCACGCTGCACGACACCGCCAAGGCGCTCGGGCCGCTCGGCGGAGAGGTCACGATGGCTCTCGCGGCCGGCGGCGCCGGCGAGGGCATGATCGGCTTCTCGGGTGGCACCCGGCGGACGACCAGCCGGCTGCTCGACGGCGCCAACTACCCGCCCGTGCGGTCGCTCTTCCCGAACAGCCACAACGCCGAGGCCCGGGTCTCGGTGAGCACCCTGATCGAGGTCGTCAAGCGCGTCGCACTCGTCGCCGAGCGCACCACCCCGGTGCTGCTCAGCTTCAGCACCGACGGGCTGGTGGTCGAGGCCGGTGGCTCCGAGGAGGCGCGGGCCAGCGAGGCGATGGAGGCCACCTTCACCGGTGACGCGCTGACCATCGGCTTCAACCCGCAGTACCTGATCGACGGCCTGTCGAACCTGGGTGCCCAGACCGCGATGCTCTCGTTCGTCGACGCTTTCAAGCCCGCGGTGATTTCGCCCGCCGGCGAGGATGGCGAGGTCATCCCCGGGTACCGGTACCTCATCATGCCGATCCGCGTCTCCCGCTGATCGCGCAGGCACATCCAGCAACACCGGAAGGTAGGAACAATGCAGCTCGGCCTGGTAGGACTCGGCCGCATGGGCGGCAACATGCGTGAGCGGTTGCGCGCCTCCGGCCACGAGGTGGTCGGTTTCGACCACAATGCGGAGCTGAGCGACGTTACGTCCCTCGCGCAGCTGGCGGAGAAGCTCGAGGCGCCGCGGGCGGTGTGGGTGATGGTGCCCGCCGGTGTCACCGACGCCACGATCGACCAGCTCGCCGAGGTGCTCGAGGCCGGCGACATCATCATCGACGGCGGCAACTCGCGGTTCAGCGACGACGGCCCCCGGGCGGAGCGGCTGAACGACCGTGGGATCGGCTACATCGACGTCGGCGTCTCCGGCGGCGTCTGGGGCCGGCAGAACGGCTACGGGCTGATGGTCGGCGGTGCCCAGGAGCACGTCGAACGCCTCATGCCGATCTTCGACTCGCTGAAGCCGGAGGGCGAGTTCGGTTTCGTGCACGCCGGGCCGGTCGGCGCCGGGCACTACGCCAAGATGGTGCACAACGGCATCGAGTACGGCCTGATGCACGCCTACGCCGAGGGCTACGAGCTGCTCACCGCCTCCGAGCTGGTCACCAACGTGCCGGGCGTCTTCAAGTCGTGGCGCGAGGGCACCGTGGTCCGCTCCTGGCTGCTGGACCTGCTCGACCGGGCCCTCGACGAGGACCCGGAGCTCGCCGAGCTGAGCGGCTACACCGAGGACACCGGCGAGGGCCGCTGGACGGTGGACGAGGCGGTCCGGCTCGCCGTGCCGCTGAACGTCATCACCGCCTCCCTCTTCGCCCGGTTCGCGTCCCGCCAGGACGACTCGCCCGCGATGAAGGCCGTCGCCGCGCTGCGCCAGCAGTTCGGCGGGCACGCCGTCCGCAAGCGCTGACCGGTATCCACAACCTGTGTACGTCCGCCGGCTGGAACTGGTCGACTTCCGTTCGTACGAGCGCGTCGGCGTGGACCTCCAGCCGGGGGCGAACGTCCTGATCGGCGCCAACGGCGTCGGCAAGACCAACCTGGTCGAGGCGATCGGCTACGTGGCGACCCTGGACAGTCACCGGGTCGCCACGGACGCCCCGCTGGTGCGGATGGGCGCCGGCGCGGCGGTGATCCGCTGCGCGGTGGTGCACGACGGCCGGGAGCTGCTGGTCGAGCTGGAGATCGTCCCGGGCAAGGCCAACCGGGCCCGGCTCGGCCGATCCCCGGCCCGTCGGGCCCGGGACGTGCTCGGTGCGCTGCGACTGGTGCTCTTCGCCCCGGAGGACCTGGAACTGGTCCGGGGCGACCCGGCGGAGCGCCGTCGCTACCTGGACGACCTGTTGGTCAGCCGCCAGCCCCGGTTCGCCGGCGTACGCGCCGACTACGAGCGGGTGGTGAAGCAGCGCAACGCGCTGTTGCGGACCGCGTACCTGGCCCGCAAGACCGGCGGCTCGCGCGGCGGTGACCTCTCCACGCTGGCCGTCTGGGACACCCACCTGGCCCGGCACGGGGCGGAGCTGCTGGCCGGTCGGCTGGAACTGGTCGCGGCGCTCGCACCGCACGTGACCAAGGCGTACGACGCGGTCGCCGCCGGTCGTGGCTCGGCCGGCATCGCCTACCGGCCGTCGCTGGAGCTGGCCGAGCCCACCACCGACCGCGCGGTGCTGGCCGAGGCGCTGACCACCGCGCTCGCCGAGTCGCGATCCGCGGAGATCGAGCGGGGCACCACGCTGGTCGGGCCGCACCGCGACGAACTGGCCCTCACCCTCGGTCCGCTCCCCGCCAAGGGGTACGCCAGCCACGGCGAGTCCTGGTCGTTCGCGCTCGCGCTGCGGCTGGCCGGCTACGACCTGCTGCGCTCCGACGGGATCGAACCGGTCCTGGTGCTGGACGATGTGTTCGCGGAGCTGGACGCGGGCCGTCGGGAGCGGCTGGCCGAGCTGGTCGGCGGGGCGAGCCAGCTGCTGGTGACGTGTGCGGTGGACGACGACGTCCCGGTGGCGCTGCGCGGCGCCCGCTACGAGGTCGGCGAGGGGACGGTACGCCGTGTCGAATGATCCGGAGCGCCCGGACGGGCCAGCGAGCGGTGGGTCGGCGTCCGGTGGTCCGCAGCACGTCGGGGCGGCGGCTGGCGGACCACCCGGCCCGGAGCAGGGGCGCGCGGTGCTCGACGGGGCACCGGACGGGGCCTCCGGCCCGGAGCTGGCGCGGGCGGTGCTCGACGCGGCGAAGGCCCGGCGGGAGACGGCGGCCAAGAGTCGGCGGCGTACCGGCACGACCGGTGGTGCGGGCGGTGGCGAGCGGCGGCTCCGCGGCTACTCCGGCCCTGGCCCGGATCCTCGGGATCCTCAGCCGCTCGGCGCGGTGCTCAACCGGCTGGTGAAGGCGCGCGGCTGGCAGCAGCCGGCCGCCGAGGCGACCGTCTTCGGCGCCTGGGAGCGTGTCGTCGGGCCGGAGGTGGCCCAGCACAGCCGTCCGGTGAAGTTGGAGAACGGCGAGCTGACCGTGGAGGCCCGCTCCACCGCCTGGGCGACCCAGCTACGGCTGCTCGCCGGCTCGCTGCTCAAGCAGATCGCCCGTGAGGTCGGGCACAACGTGGTGCGCAAGCTGCACATCCACGGGCCGGCGGCGCCGTCGTGGTCGCGCGGCCCTCGGCGGGTACGGGGACGCGGCCCCCGCGACACGTACGGCTGAGCCCGCTCGGCGCCGGGGTCGGGCCGTTCCCGGCTGGCGTCCGGCGTTCCGTGCTGGCGTCGGGATGCGGCGGCCCGAGGAGCCGGCTCACCCGTCGCGTCGCGCCTCGCGCTCGGCGCGCCTGCGCTCCCGCTGCTCGCGGCTGTAGCGCTTGCGGTTCTCCAGGTCGCGCTTCCATCCCTCGCGGGCCTCGGTCGAGCCCCCGTAGACGGCGTTCGACACGCCCTCGGCCGGTCCGGCCAGGTACTTGTACGCGAACCGCAGGAACCGGCCGCCCTCACCGGCGCTCCTGCTCTCCTTCGCGTCCTCGCTCATGCCGTGACCTCCGCTCGGGACCGCTACCAAGTCGACCAACGATTGGTAGCCCAATCGTTGGTGCACCAATAATGGGTACGATAACACCGGACGAGGAGGTCGGGAATGCGTGACCAGATCGACGACGTCGATCCGCTGGCGCTGGAGGAGCAGGTCTGCTTCGCGCTGTCGGTCGCCGCGCGCAGCGTCGTCGCGGTCTACCGGCCACTGCTGGAGCCGATGGGCCTGACCCATCCGCAGTATCTGGTGATGCTCGCGCTGTGGCAGCACGCGCCGCTGTCCGTACGCGACCTGAGCCGGCTGCTCCAGCTCGACCCGGGGACGCTGTCACCGTTGCTCAAGCGGTTGGAGGTCAACGGCTACGTCCGGCGCCGGCGGGACCCGGCCGACGAGCGCAGCCTCGCCGTCACGCTGACCGCCAGCGGCCAGGCCCTGCGCGCCCGTGCCGAGGAGATTCCGCCGGCTATCGTGGCGCGGCTCGGGCTGCCCGTCGACGACCTGCGGCGGCTGCACTCGGCGCTCACCCAGGTGATCGCGGCCGCGAACGGTGCCACGAGCCCCGGCGCCGCCGACTCGGGCGCCGGGGATGCCGCGCCCCCGAGTCCCGGCGGCGCGGCGGTCGATGAGCCCGACTAGGGCTGGGTGGCGCGGCGGGGGGCCTCGGACTCCGCGTACACGGCGAAGCCGCGGTCGGCGCACCGTCGGTAGAAGGCGGCGAGCACGCCGAGTTCGGCGCAGGTGAAGTCCCACTGCGGTGGTTCGCCGCTCTCGTCGCGCAGGGCGTCCAGGCGACTGTCCAGCCAGCGCAGCTGCTGCTCGGCCAGGCGCCCGTCACCGAGCAACGACCGCAGCACGGCGCTCACCGACTCGAACGTCACCGCCTCGCCGTGCGGCCGGTGGCCGGCCACGAACCGCTCGATGCCGTCGGCGATCCAGGCGCAGCCGTCCGGATCGATCACCGGATCCTCGTCCTCCGCCGCGGCGTCCGTGGCGTAGAGCACACCCTCCAAGCCGAGCAGGAGGTCCACCAGTTCGGTGTACGCGGTCGCGCGCACTGTCCCTGTCTTCGCGATCAACTCGGCCAACGCGGCTGTGGGCGCGGAGATCCGCGGCATGTCGACGATCTCGCCGAAGTCGACGAACTCGGCCGGTGCGACCGGATCGTAGAAGCGGCCGGTACGCGGCCAGTGCACCGCGACGTTGTCCAGCCCCATCTGGGGTCACCTCTTAAGAGCGCGTGTGGAGGACGATCGAGTCGATCGTCCGGTTCCGGTGGGCAAAGATCAAGCCGGCTTCGCGACCGCCGCAAACGTACGGCACGGCCGGTCTGTCCGGAACCCCCGACCCGCCCGGCAGCGGGTGCTCCCGTCGGGCGGCGCCGACCCCGATCCGAGGCTGGCGTGTAGGGGGAGTCGCGGGAGGCGCGGTTCGGCCCGCTACGGAGATCTCAGCCCCTTTGCGAGGGTGCCGAGTGGCGGTTCTACCGCTGGCGCACAGTAAGATTGACGGAGAGACGAAGACCCGGTGCGGAGCGACGGACCCGGGCCCCCAGAGGGCCCGTGATCATTGTCCACGTCGGGTCGAGCCGATCGCGATCCGCGGGCAACCGCGGCGAACGGCGCGTACCGACCCGTGTCCGGATTCGTCCGGTCCGGTCCGCGTGCCTACGTCGCGTCCTGTCCGCCGAACCCGCGCCCGACGCGCCCTTGCGGCGTGTCACGGCGCGAGAAAGTGGCCGAGGGTGTCAGCGCAGGAAAATCAGCAGTACGGCGCAGAGTCGATCACCGTTCTCGAGGGGTTGGAGGCGGTCCGCAAGCGGCCCGGTATGTACATCGGGTCGACCGGCGAGCGTGGTCTGCACCACCTCGTGTGGGAGGTCGTCGACAACGCCGTGGACGAGGCGCTGGCCGGTTACTGCGACACCATCGACGTGGTGCTGCTGGCCGACGGCGGGGTCCGGGTCACCGACAACGGCCGTGGCTTCCCGGTCGACCTGCACCCGAAGCTGAAGAAGCCCGGTGTCGAGGTGGCACTGACCGTGCTGCACGCCGGCGGCAAGTTCGACGGCAAGGCGTACGCGGTCTCCGGCGGTCTGCACGGCGTCGGCGTCTCGGTGGTGAACGCGCTCTCCACGAAGATGGCCGTGGAGATCCAGAAGGACGGCTTCTACTGGCGGCAGAGCTACACCAACTCCAAGCCCGGCCCGTTGGAGAAGGGCGAGCCGACCGAGCGCAGCGGCTCCGCGGTGTCGTTCTGGCCGGACGCGGCGGTCTTCGAGACCGTCGACTTCGACTTCCAGACCATCTACCGGCGCCTCCAGGAGATGGCCTTCCTCAACCGCGGCCTCACCATCCACCTGCTCGACGAGCGCTCGGCGGACGAGGAGGGCAAGCCGCGTGAGGTGACCTTCCTCTACAAGGGCGGCATCGCCGACTTCGTCCGGCACCTCAACGCGTCGAAGAACCCGATCCACCGCACGGTGGTCGAGTTCGGAGCCGAGGAGGAGGGCATGTCGGTCGAGATCGCCATGCAGTGGAACGAGTCGTACGGTGAGTCGGTCTACACCTTCGCCAACACGATCAACACCCACGAGGGCGGCACCCACGAGGAGGGCTTCCGCGCGGCGCTGACCAGCGTGGTCAACCGGTACGGCACCGAGAAGAAGCTGCTCAAGGGCGACGAGAAGCTCTCCGGCGAGGACATCCGCGAGGGCCTGGCGGCGATCATCTCGGTGAAGCTGGCCAACCCGCAGTTCGAGGGTCAGACCAAGACGAAGCTCGGCAACACCCCGGTGAAGAGCTTCGTGCAGCGCGTCTGCAACGAGTGGCTGGTGGACTGGTTCGACCGCAACCCGGCCGAGGCCAAGACGATTATCCAGAAGGCCTCCCAGGCGGCCCGGGCCCGGATCGCCGCGCAGCAGGCGCGCAAGCTGGCCCGGCGCAAGTCGCTGCTGGAGTCCGGCTCGATGCCGGGCAAGCTGGCCGACTGCCAGTCGACCGACCCGCGGGAGTCCGAGGTCTTCATCGTCGAGGGTGACTCGGCGGGTGGCTCGGCGAAGCAGGGGCGCGACCCGCGTACGCAGGCGATCCTGCCGATCCGCGGCAAGATCCTCAACGTGGAGAAGGCCCGGATCGACCGGGTGCTGAAGAACAACGAGGTCCAGGCGCTCATCACCGCGCTGGGCACCGGCATCCACGACGACTTCGACATCGAGAAGCTGCGCTACCACAAGATCGTGCTGATGGCCGACGCGGACGTCGACGGCCAGCACATCCAGACGCTGCTGCTCACCCTGCTGTTCCGCTTCATGCGTCCGCTGGTCGAGCTGGGGCACGTCTACCTGGCCGCCCCGCCGCTCTACAAGATCAAGTGGAACAAGAAGGGCGACGACGCGCAGTACGCGTACTCCGACCGGGAGCGCGACGGGCTGATCGCGCTGCGCCAGCAGAAGAAGCCGAACGCCAAGCCGGACGACATCCAGCGGTTCAAGGGTCTCGGTGAGATGAACTATCCCGAGCTGTGGGAGACCACGATGAACCCGGCGACCCGCACGCTCCGGCAGGTCACTCTCGACGACGCGGCAACCGCGGACGAGTTGTTCAGCGTTCTGATGGGTGAGGACGTCGAGGCGCGCCGGTCGTTCATCCAGCGCAACGCAAAGGACGTCCGCTTCCTGGACATCTGACGGTCGGCGGCGGGTCGGCCGGGCACACCGACCGACCCGCCGATCCACAGAGTTATCCACAGCTTGGCCGCTATCCACAGCGGTTATCCACAGCACGAAAACGACTCTGAGTCTGATAAGGGTAAACAGTGACCGATTCCCCCGAGTCCACACCGAACGAGCCCGAGGTCCCCGAGACCGCCGGCGCCGTGGTCGCGCACGACCGGATCGAACCGGTCGGGCTCGAGGTGGAGATGCAGCGCTCCTACCTCGACTACGCGATGAGCGTCATCGTCGGGCGGGCGCTGCCGGACGTCCGGGACGGGCTCAAGCCGGTCCACCGCAAGATCCTCTACGCGATGTTCGACTCCGGCTACCGGCCGGACCGGGGCTACGTGAAGTGCTCCCGCGTCGTCGGCGACGTGATGGGTCAGTTCCACCCGCACGGCGACTCGGCCATCTACGACGCGCTGGTCCGCATGGCGCAGCCCTGGTCGCTGCGCTACCCGCTGGTCGACGGCAACGGCAACTTCGGCTCGCCGGGTAACGACCCGGCCGCGGCCATGCGGTACACCGAGTGCAAGCTCGACCCGTTGGCCATGGAGATGCTGCGGGACATCGACGAGGACACCGTCGACCTCCAGGACAACTACGACGGCCGGGCCAAGGAGCCCACCATCCTGCCGTCGCGGATCCCCAACCTGCTGGTCAACGGCTCCGAGGGCATCGCGGTCGGCATGGCCACCAAGATCCCGCCGCACAACCTGCGCGAGATCGGCGCGGCGGTGCAGTGGTGCCTGGAGAATCCGGAGGCCGACGAGGCGACCACCCTCGAGGCACTGCTGGAGATCGTCAAGGGCCCGGACTTCCCGACCCACGGCCTGATCGTCGGCACCCAGGCGATTCAGGACGCGTACCGCACCGGCCGGGGCTCGATCCGGATGCGGGCCGTGGTGGAGGTCGAGGAGGACAAGCGCGGCCGTCCCGCGCTGGTCGTCAGCGAGCTGCCCTACCAGGTCAACCCGGACAACCTGGCCGAGCGCATCGCCGAGCTGATCAAGGAGGGCAAGCTCGGCGGCATCGCCGACATCCGCGACGAGTCCTCCGGGCGTACGGGTATGCGGATCGTGCTCGTGCTCAAGCGCGACGCGGTCGCCAAGGTGGTGCTCAACAACCTCTACAAGCACACGCAGCTCCAGGAGACCTTCGGCGCCAACATGCTGGCGCTGGTCGACGGGGTGCCGCGCACGCTCAACCTGGCGCAGTTCATCCGCTACTACGTCGACCACCAGGTCGAGGTCATCCGCCGGCGCACCGCGTTCCGGCTACGCAAGGCCGAGGAGCGGGCGCACATCCTGCGCGGTCTGTCGAAGGCGCTCGACGCCCTCGACGAGGTGATCGCCCTCATCCGTCGCTCGCCCACGGTCGAGGACGCCCGCCAGGGCCTGATCCGGCTGCTGGAGATCGACGAGATCCAGGCCACCGCGATCCTGGACATGCAGCTGCGCCGGCTCGCCGCGCTGGAGCGGCAGCGGATCCTCGACGACCTGGCCAAGCTGGAGCTGGAGATCGCCGACCTCAAGGACATCCTCGCGAAGCCCGAGCGGCAGCGGAAGATCGTCTCGGACGAGCTCGGTGAGATCGTCGCGAAGTGGGGCGACGATCGGCGTACGCAGATCGTGCCCTTCGACGGCGAGGTCTCGATGGAGGACCTCATCGCCCGCGAGGACGTCGTGGTGACGATCACCCGGACGGGTTACGCCAAGCGGACGAAGGTCGACCTGTACCGCTCGCAGCGGCGCGGCGGGAAGGGCGTCAGCGGCGCCTCGCTGCGGCAGGACGACATCGTCAGCCACTTCTTCGTATGCTCCACGCACGACTGGATCCTGTTCTTCACGAACAAGGGCCGCGTGTACCGGGCCAAGGCGTACGAACTTCCCGAAGCCAGTAGGGTGGCCAAGGGCCAGCACGTGGCCAATCTGCTCGCGTTCCAACCGGACGAGCAGATCGCACAGATCATCGAGATCCCGAACTACCAGGTGGCCCCCTACCTGGTACTGGCCACGAAGAACGGCCTGGTGAAGAAGACGCGCCTCGAGGAGTTCGACTCCAACCGTTCCGGCGGCATCATCGCGATCAACCTGCGCGATGAGGACGAGCTGGTCGGTGCTGCCCTGGTCGGGCCGGAGGACGACCTGCTGCTCGTCTCGAAGAACGCCCAGGCGATCCGGTTCAACGCCACCGACGAGGCACTGCGGCCGATGGGTCGCGCCACCTCGGGCGTGATCGGCATGCGCTTCGCCGAGGACGACGTCCTGCTGGCGATGGAGGTCGTCCGGCCCGGAATGGACGTCCTCGTGGCCACGAACGGGGGATACGCGAAACGCACCCCCATCGAGGAATACCCGGTCCAGGGCCGGGGAGGTAAAGGCGTGCTGACTGCGAAGATCACCGAGCGACGCGGTGGTCTGGTCGGTGCGGTGGTGATCGACCCGGACGACGAGCTGTTCGCGATCACGAGCAACGGTGGTGTCATCCGGACTCCGGTGAAGCCTGTACGCCGTACGCGTGACCGGAACACAATGGGGGTCAAGTTGATGGACCTCCCGGACGGCGTGACTATCGTGGCGATTGCTCGCAATGCCGACGAGCCTGACGAACAGGACTAGTTGAATGACGGAGACACAGGCGAAGTCGGGGAACACGGGGACCTCGGCCAACCCGGTCGACGAGGAGGCCGCCTCGGGCGGCACGGCGGCCAGCGGCCGCGCCGCCGTGGGCCGGGCGACCGTCCCCGCCGACGCGCCTGCCCCGAAATTCACCCGGGCTCCCGGGATGACGCCACCGCCGGAGACACCGAGCGACGACGCGGGCTCCGGTGAGAAGACCGAGGCGGTGGCGCCGGCCAAGGCGACCACCGCCGGCGCCGCCAAGGGCGGGGCGGGCTCCAGCCCGAACGCCACGCAGCAGATCCCGGTCCGTGCCGGCGCGTCGAGCGGTGCGACCGGCACACAGCCCCGGGTGGGTGCCGCGGGCGCGCCGCAGGCCGGCGCCGGCCGGACGCCCAACGGCGGTGGACTGCCGCCGGGCATCGGCAACGCGGCCGCCGTCGGGGCCGCACGGGTGGGTGACGCGGTACGCGCCGCGCGTACGTCGGTCAGCTCGGCCGCGTCGCGCGGACCGCGCCGGGCCCGGCTGAACCTCAAGCGGATCGACCCCTGGTCCGTGATGAAGTTCGCATTCGCCGTGTCGGTGGTGCTCTTCATCGTCGTGGTGGTCGCCACGTCCGTGCTCTACCTGGCCCTGGACGCCATGGGCGTGTTCCAGAGCGTCAACGACAGCCTCACCGACCTGGTGAACGCGGGCGGTGGGCAGAGCACCGACGGCTTCCAGATCACGGCCAAGGGCGTGATCCTCAGCTCGGCGCTGATCGGCCTGGTCAACGTCGTGCTGTTCACCGCGCTGGCCACCCTCGGAGCGTTCGTCTACAACGTCTGCGCCGACCTGGTCGGCGGGATCGAACTGACCCTCGCCGAGCGGGACTGACACCACCGGACGCCGGGGCGCCGCGAAAGCGGTCGCCCCGGCGTTCCGCGTTCCGGTAGGTTCGCAAACGACGGCGGCGCGCGGTCCGACCCCCGATTTGGGGCGGCCCACGGGGATGGGTTAACCTTGCTCGTCGCAACGCGGGGCTATAGCTCAGTCGGTTAGAGCGCAGAGCTGATAACTCTGAGGTCGCTGGTTCGATTCCAGCTAGCCCCACCGCACGTCGTCCGACGGCAGCCGAGCGCAAGGGGTCGCCCCATGTTCAAGAAGCTTCTGATTCTCGCCGGCGTCGTCGGTGTGGCCGCGATCGTGGCCAAGAAGGTCAAGGCTTCCAACGACGAGCGCGCCCTGTGGCACGAGGCGACCACCGCCCCCGACCTGCGCTGAGGCTCTCGCCTCACCGACACTGACCAGGCGGCGCCGCCGCCCTCGGGGCCCTAGCTCAACTGGCAGAGCACTGCCTTTGCAAGGCAGGGGTTAGGGGTTCAAGTCCCCTGGGCTCCACCAGCACTTCCTTTGGTTGATCTCGGGTCCGAGTACAGCCAAGCGGTCACGCCGTACCCTCCTCGCCCAGCACCCGATCGATGGCCGAGGCAGCCTGACGAGCCCGCGCCGTTGATGAGGTTGGACTCGGTCTCGATGGCGTACGCCTCGGCGAAGCTGTCGTAGTCGTTGGCCAGAGCCTGTGCGGTGGGCCGGGATGAGTGGTCGAGGTCGGCAGACGTGCGGCCCATCCTGGCAGTCCTGACTGCTGTGCGGTGCTCGCCGTTTGTCAGCGCTGCCGGGGCTGCGGGACGCGTACGGCTGCCATGCCGGCGGCCGTGGCGGCCTGGATGCCGAAGTCGGTGTCCTCGAAGACGAGGCAGGACTGCGGCGGGACGTCGAGCAGCTTCGCGGCGAGCAGGAAGGCCTCTGGGTCGGGCTTGGCCCGCGCGTAGTCACCGGCGCAGACGAGCACGTCGAACTTCTCCAGCAGGTCGAGGGTGCGCAGCGAGGCGGTGACGGATTCCCGGGTGCTGCCGGAGACGACGGCGATGGGGAGCCGTCCGTGGGCGTCGTGGATGTGCCGGAGGACGTCGGGGACGGCGCTGAGCTGCGGCAGGAGCTGCTGGTAGATGTCCTCCCGGCGGCGGGCGACGACCTCGACCGGCATGGTCAGCCCCTGCTGCTCGTTGAGGTCGACGATGATGTCCGCGACCGGGCGGCCACCCCAGGCGTAGAACAGGTCCTCCGGAAGGGTGCATTCCCACTCCGCCAGCGCCCGCTCCCAGGCCACGTAGTGCAGGGGCATGGAGTCGGCGATGGTGCCGTCGCAGTCGAAGAGGTACGCCTGGAAGTCGCCGGGGGGAAGGGGCAGCGTCACCGGTCGAGCCTATAGCGGCGGAGGCTCTCGTCCTCGTTCACCGGTCGTCCTCCGCGGCGACGGTCTCGGCGACGTGGGTCAGCCAGTGCAGGTCGTTGGCCTGGGACTCTGGACTGGCCTCGGCGTTCAGGATGCTGTCCAGGAACGCGGTCACGTCGTCGAGTTGCCGCTCGCTCCGGTAGTAGCCCAGCATCGTCCGGTCCGGCTCCAGGGGTCCGTAGCCCCGGCGGAAGAGCGCCGCGCGGTGCGCGTTGATCGGGTGGTCGCCGAAGTCCCCGCTGTAGACGAACATCAGGTCCCGCTCGCGCGGCGCGAGGATCGGCGCGTCCCAGTCCACCACGTGCAGCGGACCGTCGCCGTCGGCGATCAGGTTGCCGGGGTGGACGTCGGCGTGGCAGATGACGTGCTGGCCGCGGGTCAGCCGGGCGGCGAGGTCGTCGACCCGTGCCGACAGTCGGCGCAGCACGGCGGCGTACCGGTCCCAGAAGTCGCCGAGGACCTCGCTCGTCGCGGCCTGCTCACCGAGGGCGCGCAGCCGTTCGCCCGCGCTCGACCGGTAGGTCTCCACCGGCAGGACCGCGGCGAGGTCGGCGGTCGGGGTGACCGCGTGCAGCCGGCCCAGGAACTCGCCGTACTCGACCCACTGGCGGTCGGTGAGGCCGCGGCCCCACAGGCTGCCGCCGTCGTGGAACGGGTAAAGCAGCAGCCGGTGGTCCCCGAAGGGCCGGCTGGCTCCACCGTCGGGCAGGTCGATCGGCGCCACGACCTGGCGTACGCCCTGAGCGCGGAGGAAGCCGGGCAGCAGGACGGCCGCCCGGGCGAAGTCACCGCGCCGCAGTTTCAGGAAGTAGCGTTCGCCGCCGGCCGCGTCCACCCGGTACGCCCAGGCGTTCCCGTCGAGCCCCAGCGGCAGGAACGCGAGGCCGGTGACGTCGACCCCCCAGGCGGCGGCCACCTCGGTCGCCAGCGACCGCTCGTCGACGTCAGGCTTGTCGATCACGGTCGAAGCCTCGCAACCGGCGTTCCGACAGGCAAGGCGATTTGGTCGCCGGAGAAGTCGGCGGGGAAATTTCGGTGCTCTCACCCCTCCACTTACCGGCGTACGGGCGTGAAGGTAGTGCAGGAGGTGCTGAGTGGATGCCGACCGGCAGTCGTTCGAGGCGTACGTGCAGGCTCGTGGCCCGGGTCTGTCTCGGCACGCCTATCTGCTCACCGGCGACCATCACCTCGCCGAGGATCTGGTCCAGCAGACGCTGCTGCGGGTCGCCGGCCGGTGGAGGCGGGTGGTGGCCGACGGCGACCCCGATGCGTACGTGCGTCGGGCCCTCTACCACCAGCACGTCTCCTGGTGGCGGCGGCGGACCCGGCAGGTGCCGGAGGCCCCGCTGGACGTCAACGACCAGCCGGTGCCGGACGCGGCGGACGCCGTCGCCGTGACGCTCGCGGTCCGAGCCGCGTTGGGTCGGCTCGCGCCCCGCCAGCGGGCCGCGATCGTGCTGCGCTACTTCGCCGACCTGAGCGACGCGCAGATCGCCGACACCCTCGGCTGTCGCGTGGGGACGGTGAAGAGCCAGTTGCGCGACGGGTTGGCGCGGCTGCGCGTCCTCGCTCCGGAACTGGTGGACCTGCTGGAGGTGCGGTCGTGAGCGACCAGTTGCTGAGGGAGGCACTGCACCGGTTGGCCGAGGAGTCCCAGCCACCACGGATCTCACCGGACACCTGGCGACTCGGTCGGAGGCGGCGACGGCGGCGTGCCGGGGCGGCGCTGGTGGCGGCCGTGGTGGCGCTGACCGGCGTACCGCTGCTGGCGACCACGCTGCCCGACGGCGGGTTCGCGCCCGCCGCGGACCGGCCGGTGGTCCCGTCGCGGGTGTATCCGCCGCTGACCGGGGAGGCGACCGTCGTCGAGGACCCGCCGGGCCCGGCCGCCCTGGTGGTGGCCGGCGACAAGGAGCTACGCGGCAGCGACATCTGGGGCTGGGAGGGGCGCAGCCTGCTGGTCGGGCGCGACGGCAGCTACCGGCTGGCGCGTACGGTCGGGGAGACCACCGCGGGGACGGGGGACCTGCTCCTCTCACCGGACGGTCGCCGGCTGGCCGCCCAACCGTGGCTGGAGGGCAGTCAGTGGCCCGACGACCCGGTCGGGCAGACGGCGATCCTCGACCTGACCACCGGGCAGATGCGGCAGTACACGGGTGGGCTGCCGGTGGCCTGGGCCCCGGGCGGATGGTCGTTGCTGGTCATGGCGCAGACGATCGACGGACGGCTGGGTCGGCTGAGCCTGCTCGACACGACCACCGGGGCGGTACGCCAACTGCCCCCGATCGACGGGACCGCCCACCCCGGCAACCTCGCCGCCTTCTCCCCGGACGGGTCACGGCTCGCCGTGGCGACGACCGAGGCACTGCACATCATCGACCTGGCCTCGGGCACGAGCCGTACGCTCACCGCCCTCACCGCCCGGGACCGGCTCGCCGGGCCCGGTGCCTGGCTGCCCGACGGCGAGCGGATCGCCCTGTGGTCGATGGGCGACTGCGAGGATGGCGGCAGCTGCGACGAGCAACGCCTGGCGCGGCGGGCGATCCAGATCAGCTACCGGTACGTACGCACGGGGGCACCGGCGGTGGGCCCGGCGCTGCCTCCCGCGCACGGGCTGGCCGCCCGACTCCTCGGCTGGCAGCGCGACGGTGACGCCGTCGTCGCCGAGTACCAGCCGGAGGCGGGGCTGACCAAGAGCCCGGACGACCAGCTCTGGTCGGAGACCGGCTGGACGCAGGTCGGCGCGGTCGAGCTGCGGGAGTTCCGGGTGGACGGTTCCCGGCGGGAACTGGTCGCGTTGCCGTCCAGCGCGCTCTTCGTGGACGTCCCGGCCGACCTGCTGGACAGCTTCGGTGGGCCGTCACCCACCTGGCCGGAGGGGGCGGTGCGGTGGCTGCTCGCCCTCTGGTGGCCGCTCGGGCAGCTCCTGGTGGGTCTGGCCGGGCTGGTGGCGCTGATCACCGGCTGGCGCGTCGTCGCCCGACGTCGACGGCGTCGGGCGCATGGGCGGGTCGCGCCGGGGTAGGAGGACCGGCACCAACCCTCCCCCCGGAAGTGAGGTGTCAGTCAATGCCGACCGCACGCGAGATCATGACCAACGACGTGACCTGCGTCAGCGAGCACGACGACCTGAAGACCGCCGCCCGACGGATGGCCGAGCTGGGGGTCGGTTCGCTGCCGATCTGCGGTGCCGACAACCGGCTCAAGGGGATGGTCACCGACCGCGACATCGTCGTGAAGGTGCTGGCCGAGGGCCGGGACCCGGGCAACGTGACCGCGGGTGAGCTGGCCCAGAGCGAGGCGGTGACCATCGGCGCCGACGACGACGCGACCGAGATCCTGCGGACCATGGGGCAGCACAAGGTACGGCGGCTGCCGGTGATCGACGGGCAGCAGCTCGTCGGCATCGTGGCCGTCGCCGACGTGGCCCGCTCACTGCCGGAACGCCCGGTCGGTGACCTCATCGAGGCCATCTCCGAGCACAACTGACTCGCCCCCGCCCCCGCCCCCGCCCGCCCCCGCCCTCGCCCCCGCCCAGGTTGATCAAGAGCTTTGGGTCAGGATCAGGCCGACTCCTGACGCAAAGCTCTTGATCACCGAGGGCAGGCGGCCAGTCGGTCAGGCGGCCAGGCGGCCAGTCGGCCAGGCGGCCAGGCGGGCAGGCGGGCAGGCGGGCAGGCGGCGAGGGCGGGGTCAGGGCCGCAGGGGGACGGTTTCGCCTCGGGCTATCGGGCGGACGGTCTTCACCAAACCTCGGCGGCGGGCCTCGTCCAGGAAGATGGTCAGCGGCGACCGGAACACCGGATAGTCGTCGTAGTGGATCGGCACGGTCAGCTTCGGCCGGATCAGCTCGACGAGGTCGGCGCCCTGCTGCGCGTCCATGCTGAGCAGGATGCCGGCGACCTTGGTGCCGCCGAGGTGGATGAGCATCGCGTCGATGTCCGGGTACCGCTCGGGAACGGCCGCGAGCATCGGCAGGTTGAGGGTGTCGCCGGTGACGTAGAGGCGGAACGTGCGGTCCCCGTCGCGGAGCAGGTCGATCATCGTGCCCATCACGTCCGGGAGCACGCGGTCCAGGACGCCCGGCCCGTGCTGGCCGGGCATCGACGTCAGTCGTAGGGTCTCGCCGTCGCGGTGCAGCTCGTGGGAGCGCCAGGTGGGCAGCCCCTCCGCGGCCCGGAAGCCCCAGCGCCGCAGTTTCCGTTCGGCCGCGGGCGTCGTCACGATGGGCAACTCGCGGTCGAGTTCCTGTCGGGCCACCCGGTCGAAGTGGTCACCGTGCAGGTGGGACAGGACCACCGCGTCGAGCGGCGGCAACTGGGCGATGGTCATGGCCGGGTCGGTACGCCGGCGCGACCACAACCCCTTGCCCAGATAGACGGGTTGGCCCCGGTGCAGGAAGTTCGGGTCGGTGAGCAGGGTGAACCCGCCGATCCGCAGCACCGTGGTGGCGGTGCCGATGAACGTGACCTCCGGCTGCGCTGCCAACCCGCCCACCCCCATCCGTTGCCGTACCCCCGGACGGGCGGGCCATGCCGACGGCGGAGGTCATCCGTCCGACGGCTCGTCCGTGTCGAGGCCGCCGAGGCCCGGCGCGAAACCCTGGAGGACGACGCCGTCGTCGGAACCCGGCGACCGGCCCCCGCCCTCGTCGGCACCCGGCGACAGGCCGCCGTCCTCGTCGGCACCCGGCGACAGGCCGCCGTCGTCCCCGGGACCGGGCGACCCGTCGTCGCCGGAGGAGCCGTCGTGGGCCGGGCGGCCGCCGCCGTCGCGTTGGGGCAGCCGCTCCACCAGCCGACTCAGCGCGCCGTTGGCGAAGGTGGCGCCGAACGCCGAACCGGCGGCGATGCCCCAGCCCACCGGCCCGAGCGGTGTGCAGCCGAAGAACTGGCTGAGCCCCGGCGTCTGCACCACCGCCCCCAGCACACCCAGTGAGGCCACCGTGGACGCGAGCACCGTCGGGCTGGTGCCGCCGGCCAGCACGGTCTGGCCGAGCTGGGTGCCGACCAGGGAGACCAGCGCGACCGTGCCGGCCCGCTGTGGTGTGCCGCCGGTGTAGCGGGCGAGGGTCCAGCCGGCGGTCGCGCCGAGGGTGGTCGCGGCGGCCCGCAGCCCGATCTCGCGGGTCAGCGTCTCGCCCAGCGAGGTGTCCGGCCCTTCGCGGAGAAGGTCGTCGGCGTGGTCGCCCCCGGGTGGGCGGACGGCGATCGCCAACGCCGGCGCGAGGTCGGTGAGCAGGTTGACCAGCAGCAGTTGCCGGCCGTTGATGGCGGACTGGCCGGTCGCCGCGGCGGTCAGCACGCTGAACGCGATCTCGCCGAGGTTGCCGCCGACCAGGATGCTCAGCGCGTGCCGTACGGACGACCACATCGCCCGGCCCTCCACGAGGGTGGCGATGATGGTCTCCAGCCGGTCGTCGGTGACCACCAGGTCGGCCGCGGCCCGCGCGGCGGGAGTGCCCCGCTGACCGAGGGCGATGCCCACGTCGGCCAGTCGGATCGCCGGCGCGTCGTTGGCGCCGTCGCCGGTCATCGCGACCGTACGGCCGCACTTCTGCAGCGCCTGGATGATCCGGACCTTGTGCGCCGGCGTGCAGCGGGCCACCACGTCGGTGTGGGCCAGCCGCTCGGCCAGGGCGTCGTCGTCGAGTTGGTCGAGCTCGGTGGCGGTCACCACCTGCTGCTCGTCGTGCTCGGTGATGGTGGCGGCGATCGCCTCGGCGGTCGCCGGGTGGTCGCCGGTGATCATGATGGTGTGCACGCCGGCCTGCCGGATCCGGCGTACGGCGGGGGCGGCGCTCTCCCGCACCCCGTCGGCGAGGGAGAGGAAGCCGACGAAGCAGAGATCATGAACCTGGTCGTCGGTGACCGACCGTTCACTGATTCGGCACTCGGCCACCGCCAGCACCCGGTGACCGGCGCCGGCGCGCTCGGCCAGCAGGTGGTACAGCTCCTCCCGACCGGCGTCGTCCAACGGCTCCGACCGCCCGTCGACCCGGCGCGACCCGCAGCGCGGCAGCACCGACTCCGGCGCGCCCTTCACGCTGAGCAGCAGGCCGTGGTCGTCCTCGCCGACCGTGGCGTGGTAGCCCCGGGACGGCTCGAACGGCAGCCCGCCCACCGCGCGCCAGCCGTCCGCACCGATCTGCTCGACCACGCCCGAGGTGTCCGCGCCGCGCCGGACCGCCCGGTCGGTCTGGTGACCCAGGTCCTCCGGGTCGGCCGCCCAGGGGGTGGCCCGCAGCGCCGCGCCCAGGGTGAGTCGGAGCCGTTCGTCCAGCCGGTCCACCGTGGCGTACCGGCTGGCGTCACCGTCACCCACCCCGGCGAGCAGCAACTGCCCCTCGGTGAGGGTGCCGGTCTTGTCGAAGCAGAGCACGTCCACCCGGCCGAGCGCCTCGATGGTGCGCGGGTTGCGGACGAGGGCGCCGTGGTCGGCGAGTCGCCGGGCCGCGGCGAGCTGGGCGGCGCTGACCAGGAACGGCAGCCCCTCCGGCACCGACGCCACCGCCAGGTTCGCGGCGGTCGCGGCCGTCTGCGCCAGGGGTACGCCCCGCAGCAGGCCCGCCCCGGCGACGGCCACCGCCGAACCCGCCGCCAGCGGAACGGCCGCCCGGGTCAGCCGGCCCAGGCGGGCCTCGACGCCGCCGCTCGGCGGGGACTGCCGGGCCAGGGCGAGGCTCCGCCCGGTCTCCGTGTCGGCGCCCGTGGCCACCACCACCGCGCTGCCGTGCCCCGCGGCGACGGTGGTGCCCTCGTACAGCATGGAGTGGCGGTCCGCGACGGCGGCCGCCACGACCGGCTGGTCCGTCTTGGGAACCGGCAGCGACTCCCCGGTCAGCGACGACTCGTCCGCCTCCAGCCCGTCCGCCTCGATGACCCGGCAGTCGGCCGGGATGGCGTCGCCCGGCTCCAGCCGTACCACGTCCCCGGGCACCAGGTCGTCGGCCGCCACCACCCGCTCCGCGCCGTCGCGCCGCACCCGCGCGGTGACCGCCGAGCGGGACAGCAACTCCGCCAGGGAGCGTTCGGTGTTGCGCTGGTGTACGGCGCCGATCAGCGCGGAGCCGCCGACGACGCCGCCGACCAGGGCGGCGTCCACCACCGAGCCGAACGACGCGGAGAGCACCGCGCCGGCGGCCAGCACCGGGGTGAGCGGGTTGGCGAGTTCGTCGACGAACGCCCGGAGCAGACTGCCCTGACCCGGACCGTCCGGGCCGCCGCCGGTGCGCCGTCGCTCCGCCTCCACCTCGGCCAACCCGTCCCGACCGGTGCCGAGCCGCTCGAAGACGGTGCGTACCGGCATGAGATGCCAGGCCGTCGCCACCGGTGCCGGCGTGTCGTCCGGCTGGGGCAGCCGACTGGCCCGCCAGACGCCGTTGCCGAACGCCAGTGCCGCCGCACCGTTGACCGCGTGCAGGCTTCGGCTGGGCAGTTGTTGCGGGGCGGCGGTGAACGCCCCGAGCGCGCCGAGCCCGGTGCCGGCCATCGCCACCTTGATGTTCTGCGCGGTCATCCGGCGGGCCACGCCGGCCGCCTCGATGAGCAGCGCCACGACCCGCAGGTCCGTGCCGACCAGCAGGTGCGCGCCCCACGGCGGCGGCTCGTCGGGGGCGGACAGGCCGAGCCCGCAGTCCGAGGCCCCGAGCGCCGACCGGTCCCGGGACACCAGCATCACCATCGCGCCGTCGCCCTGAAGGGACCGCACCGACTCGGTCAGCCGGTCCCCGCCGGGGAGCACAGCGTCGGCGAACCCGTACCGCTGCTCGTCGTCGCCGGCCACCACCAGCCGCAGCCCGGCGTGGCGGGCGGCGGTGGGCAGCCCGTCGACGCCCGGTGCGGGCTCGGCCTCCACCCGCAGCAGCGCGGCGAGCGTGCCCCGGTGGGCCAACCCGAGCAGCCGGCCGCCCTGCTCGCGGAGGCGGCGGCTGTCGTCGGTGTCGCCCGGGTCGTCGGCGTCGAGACGGTCCAGCGGGCCCATCCGCCAGCCGTCCGCCTCGTGCAGGCGGTCCGGGTCCGCCGGGTCGAAGAGGGTGAACGCCTGCTCGGCGACGTGTCCCGTGTCGGCGCCGGGCAGGGGCGCGAGGTCGGCCAGGACACCCCGGTCCGATCCGAGCACGGCGGCGTCCAGCACCAGCGTGTCGAGCCGGTCGAGTTGGCGCAGGACACCGCGGTCCATGGCGATCACGCCCCGGCGGGCCAGGATCCGGCCGAGCTGAGCGGCGTAGCCCTCGCGGCCGCTGCCCGGCGCCTTGGGCAGGGCCGAGAGGCCGAGAGCCGCGGCGCGTTTGCGGCCGGCGACCGGGGCGGCGGTCGCGGCGGCGACGGCACCGGCGGCCAGCATGCGGATCGCGTGCCGCTCGACGGGGCCGTCCGGTTTGGGGCAGGGCCGGTCGAGGACGGGCCATCGGGCGACCGCCAGGTCGGGCTCGCCGAACAGCCGCGGCTCGGCCTTCTCCCAGACGGACAGTTGGGCCCGGTCCTCACCCCACTGCAAGATCCGCTGGGCGCCGTCGAGCACGATCCCGGCCCAGCCGCCGGTGAGGCCCTGCACCACCGCCTCGGCGAGGGGGAAGAGGATGTCCGCGCGGGGATCGGCGCGCAGGCCCCGACCGGCCAGCGCGTGCAGACGCGGGTGCAGGTCCACGGCCGAGAGCAGCCCGGCCACCTCGCCCGGCACCGGGGTGAACGGCAGGATCCGGGTGGCCGCGGAGATCGTCAGGCCCAACGCGTCGGAGGCGAGGGCGCCGAGCGTCCGTGGGGTACGCGGCCCCTCCTCCGGCGGGTGCGGCGGCGGGACCTCCGGGTCCGGCTCGTGCGGGCAGGTGCGCTCGGTGCGGGCGATCGTGGCGATGAGGTCGCGCAGCTTCGGTTCCGGTGACTCGACGGCCACCACCACCCGGCCGGACGGCGCGTTCACGCGCGCCCACGCCACCCCGGGCATCCGCTCCAGCGCCGCCTCCACCTGGCGGGCCAGGGTGTCGCCGCCGTCCTGGCAGACGCCGTGCACCTCGATGTGGTGCCGCCCCGGCCGGGACCAGACCTGACGGTGAGTGATGCCGGCAAGGCGTGCCAGCCGCGACGCGGCCGAGCCGACGCCTCGCCCGGCATCCTCGACCAGCCGTGGCACGCCGACCGGCGGGAGGAGCCGGCCGGCGACGCGACCCGCCAGCGTCATCGAGACGTACGACCGGACGATTGCCGGCCAGACTCCCCGCTGCTGCCGTTTCTGCCGTACGCCATCTCGCCTCCCGCGCTCGCGTTCGGCGGCCTGGCTTCCCGCCGTGCCGTCCGTTATGCCCCCCGAGCAGGGGAAGTTTCCCCACCTTAGGGGCGCATGGACCGGATCGGCGGTGGAAAGCGGCGGACATCAGAAGCCAACGGGGAGGCCGCGATGAGCACTCTGAGTCGACATCTGAACGGGGCCCGCGAGACCGTCGAGATCTACAGCCGGCGGGTGCGGGTGCCGATGCTGGGTGAGATGGCGATACCGCCCGCCGATCGGCTGGCCTACTACGCGGGGATCGGGCTGCTCGCCGCGCTGCAGATCATCGAGTGGCCGCTGGCGCTGGTGATCACCGCCGGCCACCTCCTGTCCGACCAGCACTTCTCGGGCCTGGTGAAGGGCGTGGGCGAGGCGTTGCAGAGCGCCTGACGGCGGCGGGCCGCTTTCCGGTTGACCTGAACCCGGCTTCAAGTCGCAGGCTGGGGCGCATGACGATCGCACCGCCGCGGACCCGACCGTGACCGCCACCGTCGCGCCGGCGACACCGGCCCCGAACCTGTTCGCTCCCCATTTGCGCGCGATGACCGTGGGAACCGTCGCGCTGGTGTCGCTGCTTGCCTTCGAGGCGCTGGCCGTCGGCACGGCGATGCCGACGGTGGCCCGCAGCCTCGACGGTCTGGCCCTGTACGGGTTGGCGTTCGGAGGGCCCTTCGCCGCTGGCGTGGTCGCCATGGTGCTCTCCGGCATCTGGTGCGACGCCCGGGGGCCGCGTCCGGCGATGTGGCACGGGCTGGTCTGGTTCGTGGTCGGGCTGGTCGTCGCCGGGACCGCACCGGTGATGGGGGCGCTGGTCGTCGGCCGGGTCGTGCAGGGCTTCGGTTCCGGGCTGCTCTCCGTCGCGCTGTACGTGATCGTCGGCCAGGCGTATCCGGAGGAGCTGCACCGGCGGATCTTCGCGGCCTTCGCCGCCGCGTGGGTCGTACCGTCGCTGGTCGGACCGGCGGTGGCCGGCCTGATCGTCGAACACCTCGGGTGGCGGTGGGTGTTCCTGGTGGTCCCGGCGGTCGCCGTGCCGGCCGTGCTGCTCGTCCACCCGGGGCTGCGCTCGATCGGCCGGGGCGCGGCGACCGGCGTGCCGGCGGGCGCCCGGGTACGGATCGGCTGGGCGGGCGGGGCGGGGGTGAGCGCCGCTCTGCTGCACATCGGGGGACAGCAGCGCGGCGCCGTCGCCGTGGTGGTGACCGCGGTCGCGGTCGCCGGCCTGCTGGTCTGCGCACCGCGGCTGCTGCCGGCCGGGTTCCTGCGGTCCGCCCACGGACTGCCCACCGTCATCGGGCTGCGCGGCCTCGCCTCGGGAGCGTTCGTCGGCGCCGAGGTGGTCATCCCGCTGATGCTCTCCCGGGAACGCGGCTTCACGCCGACGGCGGCCGGGCTGGTCCTCACGGTGGGGGCGCTGTCCTGGTCGGTGGGCTCCTGGATCCAGGGGCGGATCCCGCAGCCGGCTTCCCGGGCCACCCTGCCGCGCACCGGGCTGACCCTGATCACCGCCGGCATCGCGACGGTGGCCGCCACCGTCGCCCCCGGAGTGCCGGTCGCGGTGGGCGTGCTGGGGTGGGCGCTGGCCGGGCTCGGCATGGGGTTGCTCTATCCGTCCCTGTCGGTGCTCACGCTGGAGCTGTCCGCACCCGGCGAGCAGGGGCGCAGCAGCTCGTCGCTGCAACTGGGCGACTCGCTGTTCGCGGCCACCGTGCTGGCGCTGACCGGGGCGGTGCTGGCGGCCGGCTCGGCACCGGGCCCCCGCGACTACCTGGTGACGCTGGCGGTCGCCGCCGGCCTGGCCCTACTGGGCGCCACCCTGGCCCCCCGAGTGACCCCGCCCGCCCGGCCCCGTTGATCCCGTCGTCCCGGCGGGGACGGGTGGGGCAATCCTCCGGAAGGCCCGCCGGGGTCGCCGGGGGGCCGAGAGGATGGGCGGGCGATGAACTTCCTGACCATCCTGCCGCTGGCCGTGGTCATGGTCGCCGGGACGCAGTCGGTCGCGGCGGTGCTGCTGGCCTCGGCCGAGCGACCGCGTGCCGCCTCGTTCGGCTACCTGGGCGGGACGGGAGCGGTCGTACTCGCCGGGGTGACGGTGAGCTGGCTGGTCACCCGCGTGCTGGGTGGCCCGGTGGGCGACGCGGAGAGTCACGTCAGCCGGTTGCAGCGCACGGCCACCCGGATCGACTGGGCGGTGCTGGGGCTGCTGGTCGTCCTCGCGGTGATCGTCTACCTGCGTCGCCACGAGACCGGGCCACCGCGCTGGATGCGGCGGTTCCAGCGTGCTGCCCCGTCGACCGCGGCGCGACTCGGTGCCGTGCTCGTCGCCACGTCCCCGACCGACGACCTCGCCATGGCGGCCGTCGGCGCCAGCGCCGCCCGGCACGGTCTGTCGTGGTGGCACCTGCTGCCGTTCGTGTTGCTGACCCTCCTGCTGCTCGCCCTGCCGCTGCTCGTGCTGCTGCTCGCCGGCCGGCACGCGGCCACGGCGTTGCCCCGGATCCGTGGCTGGGCCAATCGGCACGCCTGGGTGGTCAGCGAGGTGGTGATCGGGTTCTTCGCGCTGGTGACCGTGCTGGACCTGCTGCGATGACGGTGGCGGTGCGACCGGTGAGCTGTCGCACAGTCCGTCACGCCATGAGCGACCGTGCCGTCAAGGCGGCGAAGGAGCATCGGGACGTACGAAGGAGGACGAGATGAGGGTGCTGGTCACCGGGGCCGGGGGGCGCCTCGGCCGGGCCGTGGTGCCGCGGCTGCGGGACGACGGGATCACCGTACGGGCGACGAGTCGCCGGCCGCGTACGGACCAGGACGTCGAGTGGGTCGTCGCCGACCTGGAAACCGGCGAGGGGTTGGACGAGGCGGTCGCCGGGGTGGACGCCGTTCTGCACCTGGCGTCGGCGCCCACGGGTGGGCGGACCTACGAGGTGGACGTGCTGGGCACCCGCCGGCTGGTGGTCGCAGCCGGACACGCCGACGTGCGGCACCTCGTCTACACCTCGATCGTCGGCGTCGACCGGGTGCCCATGCCGTACTACCGGCGCAAGCTCGCCGCCGAGCAGGTCGTCGCGGCCGGTCCGGTGCCGTGGTCGGTGCTGCGGGCCACTCAGTTCCCGGAGTTCCTCGACGAACTGCTGGTCATGTCCAGCCGGTTGGGGCCCACGATCGGCGACCGGAACGTCCTGGCGCAGCCGGTCGACCCGGGCGAGGTGGCGGCGCGGCTGTCGGCCCGCCTGGTCGCGGGTCCGCTGCGCGGCATCGAGGAGTACGGCGGTCCGGAGGTTCTCCGCTTCGACCAGGCCGTACGCGCCTGGCGGGCCGCCCGCCACTCGCGCCGGCCGCTGCTGCCGGTGCGCGTACCGGGGCGCCTCGGTCGGTCGCTGCGCGAGGGCGGGCTGGTGACCGAGGCCCTCCCCCGGGGCGCGCGGACGTGGGCCGACTACCTCGCCGACACGTACGGGGGAACCGCCCGGAGATGAGAGCGTGCAGCGTTCACGTTCGGCTTAGCGTGACCGCATGTTCGCAGTCGTCATGGCCGTCATCCTCTACTGCTTCGGTTTCGTCTTCCTCTACGGCGTGATCCGGGTCGCCGTCCGGCACGCCCTGGAGGACCTGGAGGTCCGCCGCGCCCAGGCGCTGCGGGCCGAGGAACTCGCCGCCAACCGGGACCGTACGTTCCTCAAGGAGAACGCCTTCCTCGCCGGCAGTTGAGCGGCGCCCACGCGTCGTCGTGGACTTCGGTGGGCGCCACCTGGGCGCGGGTGCGAGGATCGCACCCGTGATGGGGACGCTGAAGACAGAACCGGCCCGCACCCGCCCGGACCTGCTCGCACCGCCGGTCGCCGCGGCGCTCGGGCAGTGGCCCGCCGACGCTCCGGTCGACGTGGACGACGTGCTGGTCGCGCCGATCGACGCCGACCTCGCCGACACCGCCGCGTTCTGCGCGGCGTACGAGGTGGGGCTGGACGTCTCGGCCAACTGCGTGGTGGTCGCCGGCAAGCGGGAGGGCGTGGTCCGCTACGCGGCCTGCGTCATCCTCGCCACCACCCGGGCCGACGTGAACGGGGTGGCCCGGCGGGCGCTCGACGTGCGCAAGGCCAGCTTCGCGCCGATGGCGGACGCGGTCGAGTTGACCGGCATGGAGTACGGCGGCATCACGCCGATCGGGCTGCCGGAGGACTGGCCGATCCTGGTCGACGCGCGGGTCATCGCCACGCCGCACGTGATCATCGGCTCGGGTGTCCGGCACAGCAAGATCGCGCTGCCCGGGCCGGCGCTCGGCGCGCTGCCGGGTGCCCGGGTCATCGAGGATCTGGCCCGCCCGGCCTGACCGCGCACACCGTCGCGCGCCGCGGGTCGGCCGTGAGTGGCGCCCGGAGACCGGAGAGGCCGGACCAGCCAACCATCAAGATCGATGTTGTTTCACATGAAACATCACCGGTGTCGATGTGTCGGTCGGTCCGGCCCTCGTCGGGCTCAGTTGTCGGCGGACTCCCGGCGCTCCACCTCGGCGAACGCGGCGAGCAGGGTCGCGGTGTCCTGGGCGCCCTGGACGGCGTACTTGCCGGCGAGCACGAAGGTCGGCACGCTGTTGACGCCCAGATCGTGGGCGGAGGCCAGGTCGGCGGCGAGCTCCTTGGTGCCCTCCTCGGAGTCGAGGTAGCGGCGGGCGTCGGCGGCGTCGAGGCCGACCTGCTCGGCCAGCCCGGCGAGGGCGTCGGGCGAGCCGACGTCGACCCCGTCGACGAAGTGTGCCCGGTAGAGAGCGTCGAGCATCTCGCCGGCCTTGCCGCGCTCACCCGCGTAGCGCACGAGCCGGTGCGCGTCGAAGGTGTTGGCGGCGAGCGCCCGGTCGTAGTCGAGCGTGAGACCCGCGCCCGCGGCCACCTGGGTCACCCGGTCGATCATCTGGCGGGCCGTGTCGGGGCCGCCGAACTTCGCGGCCAGGGCCTGCGGCACCGGCAGCGGCTTGGGCACCGGCGTCGGGTCGAGCTGGAACGGCCGGTAGCGGACGGTGACGTCACCGTCGTACGACGCCACGGCCTCGTCCAGCCGGCGCTTGCCGATGTAGCACCAGGGACACACCACGTCGGCGTAGATCTCGATCTCCATGACCGGTGCCAACTTCCCGTTCAGCCCAGTTGTTCCCGGACCTGGCGCTTGAGCCGGCCCAGGATCGCGGTGCCGCCGCGTACGCGTAGCGGGCTGATCGCCTGGGCGAGGCCCATCCGCTGGTAGAGGTCGTCCGGCACGGCGAGCACCTCGTCGGCGCTCGCCCCGGCCAGCCCTTCGGCGAGGATGCCGGCGAACGCCCGGGTCGTGGGCGCCTCGGGCGGGCAGTCGAAGAGCGTCTCCACCGTCTTCTCCGGGGTCACGCGGGCACGCAGGAAGAACGCGGTCTGGCACTCCGGCACCTGCTCCATGCCCTCCCGCTCGGTGCTGTCGGGCGGCAGGGGCGGGATGACGTCGGCGTATTCGAGCAACATCTCCAGCACCACCTCCCGGGGGGCGGCGGCGAACTCGTCGACGATCTCGGCCAACCTGGCCGGCATGGCGGACATGACTCGAAGGCTACCGCCGGTGATCAGGGGCCCCCACCGTTACGGCAGGGGCCCCGGTCACACCGTCGGTGCCTGTTCGCTGATCTCGCTGAGTGCCGACTGCGGGTCGAGCTGCATCGCCAGGTCACCCAGCGAGACGATCCCGACCAGCTTGCGGTCGGTGTCACAGACCAGGACCCGCCGGATGCCACGTTCCCGCATCAGCGCGGCCGCCTCACCGGCCGTCGCGTGCTGCTCGATCATCACGACCTCGCGGGTGATGATCGCGCCGATCGTCGTGGTGGCCGGGTCGGCGCGTTCGGCGACGGCCCGGACCACGATGTCCCGGTCGGTGATCATGCCGGCGAGGCTGGCGCCGTCGGTGACGACGACATCGCCGATGTCGGCCTCCTTCATCACCTTCGCTGCTTCGTCGAGCGTGGTGTCCGCGGACAGGTAGACGACCTGCCTGGTCATCACGTCGGCCACCCGGTAACCGGTCATGAGAGCCTCCGAAAACACAAACAGTTATCCGGGTGCGGTACCCGGTGACGGCGTCGCTACACCCGGTCCGGGCGTACCTCACCCACCAGCCTGTCCACCAGCTCCGGCACCGGCAGCTCGGTCCGCTCGCCGGTGGCCCGGTCGCGCAGCTCGACGTACCCCTCGGCCAGCCGGCGCCCGACCACGACGGCGCGGGGGATGCCGATCAGCTCGGCGTCGGTGAACTTCACTCCGGCGGAGACGCCGGTGCGGTCGTCGACCAGCACCCGCAGGCCGGCCGCCGCGAGCCGCCCGCCGAGGTCGACCGCCGCCTCCAGCTGCGGCCCCTTGCCGGCCGCCACCAGGTGTACGTCGCACGGCGCGATCGCGGCCGGCCAGACCAGGCCCCGGTCGTCGTGGTGCTGCTCGGCGACGGCGGCCACCGCCCGCGACACCCCGATGCCGTAGCAGCCCATGGTGGGCCGGACCGGCTTGCCTTCCGGGCCGAGCACGTCCACCGCGAACGCGTCGGTGTAGCGGCGACCGAGCTGGAAGATGTGCCCGACCTCGATGCCCCGCCGGATCGTCAGCTCACCCGACGAGCAGGACGGGCAGGAGTCGCCGGCCCGGACCTCGGCGGCCTCGATCGTGCCGTCCGGCGTGAAGTCCCGACCGCTGACCACGTGTGTGGCGTGCCGGCCCGGCTCGTTCGCCCCGGTCAGCCAGGCCGACCCGGGCCCGACCCGCGGATCTACCAGGTAGCGGACGCCGAGTTTGGCCATGACCTGCGGGCCGATGTAGCCGCGCACCAGCTCCGGGTGGGCGTCCCACTCCTCGAAGACGGCCACCGCCGCCGGGGCGAGCGCCGCCTCGACCCGCTTCAGGTCGACCTCCCGGTCACCCGGTACGCCGATCACCAGCGGCTCGGCCACGTCCGCGCCCGGCCGGCGTACGGTCAGCACGACGTTCTTCAACGTGTCCGCGGCCGTCCAGTCGTCCCGGCCGCCGAGCCGGCGGGTGTTGGCCAACTCGACCAGGCTGGCGATGGTCGGCGTGTCCGGGGTGTCGTGCACCTCCACCGGCGGGTGCGCGTCCGGGTCACCGGCCGCCGGCGGCGGGGTGGTCACCGCCTCCGTGTTCGCCGCGTAGTCGCACGAGGTGCAGCCGACGAAGGTGTCCTCACCGACCGGCGTCGCGGCCAGGAACTCCTCGGACGCCGAGCCGCCCATCGCGCCGGACATCGCCCGCACCACCGTGTAGTCCAGGCCCAGCCGGTCGAAGATCCGCCGGTACGCGCCCCGGTGCCGGTCGTACGCGGCCTGAAGCCCCGCCTCGTCCAGGTCGAACGAGTAGGCGTCCTTCATCAGGAACTCCCGCCCGCGCAGCACACCCGCTCGCGGCCGGGCCTCGTCCCGGAACTTCGTCTGCACCTGGAACAGCGTCACCGGGAAGTCCCGGTAGGAGGTGAAGAGGTCCTTCACCAGCAGCGCGGCCAACTCCTCGTGGGTCGGGGCGAGCAGGTGCTGGGCGCCCTTCCGGTCGGCGAGGGTGAAGATGTCGTCGCCGTACTCCGTCCACCGGCCACTGGTCCGGTACGGCTCCGCCGGCAGCAGCGCCGGGAAGTGCACCTCCTGGTCGCCGATCGCGGTGATCTCCGAGCGGATGACCTCGGTGATCCGGTCCAGCACCAGCTTGCCCAGCGGCAGCCAGGTGTAGCCGCCCGGCGCGGCGCGGCGGATGTACCCGGCGCGCAGGAGCAGCCGATGGCTCGGCACCTCCGCGTCCGCCGGATCCTCGCGCAGGGTCCGCAGCAGCAGGGTCGACATCCGTAACAGCATTGGCGCAGCGTACGACCGGCGTGTCCGGGCCGGCGACGCAATTCGCCCGGGTTGCTGACCGAGACTGACGGAGAACGGCGTTCGGGCCGGCAACCACAGCCGGCCGGACAGACGTCTGGGAGAGCATCCAATGCTGCGCACCATTACCCGCAAGGATCGGCTCGTGTGGACCCGCTGTTGAGTGAATTCGACTCGTTCGTGCGTACCCGAACGCCGGCGCTGCTGCGCTCGGCCTACCTCCTGACCGGTGACCAGTACCTGGCGGAAGACCTCGTGCAGTCGGCGCTGGCGCGGACCCACCGCTCGTGGAGCCGCCTGCACCACAGCGGCAACGCCGAGGCGTACACCCGCAAGACGATGTACCACCTCCAGGTCTCCTGGTGGCGTCGTCACCGGGTCGCCGAGTCGATGACGGGCGAGTTGCCCGAGCCGCGCGGAGGCGGCTCGGCCCCCGACCACGCCCAGCAGACGACGCTGCGGCTCACCCTGCGGGCCGCGCTGGCCAAGCTCTCCCCGAAGCAGCGCGCGGTGCTGGTGCTGCGTTTCTTCGAGGACCGGACCGAGGCCGAGGCCGCCGAACTGCTCGGCGTCACCGTCGGCACCGTCAAGAGCCAGACCTTCAAGGCCCTGACCAAGCTGCGCAGCGTCGCCCCCGAGCTCGGGGAGCTGTACGTCCTGGAAGGAACCGCCCGATGAACGACGACCGTCTGCGGCTCGACCTGGCCGGACTGGCCGACGAGGTCACCCCGGTCGACCTGCGGGACCGCGCCCTGCGGACCTCCCGGCGAATCGGTATCCAGCGGGCGGTCGCGACCTCGGCCGCAGCGCTCATGCTCGTCGGCGTGGCGACCGGCACCGCCTTGGCCATCCGCCCCGACCCGACCGTGCCGCCGAGGCCCGCCGACTCCCCGAGGCCGGCCGACTCCCCGACGGCGAGCGTCACCCCGCCGGTGGCCCAGGCCCCGTCGGCATCGCCACCGGTCGCCCCGAGCGTGGACAACACCATGACGACGAACCCTCCTGCCGCGACCATCGGTCGGGTCGTCTACGGCACGAGTGCGGAGTCTCGGGGCGACAAGCGGTACGGATACGTCTACTCCTGGCGGCCGGGCGGCAAGGTGGAACGGTCCACCGGTGTCTCCCGCGAGGCGACCGTGCTGAACATGGTGGTCGCACCGAACGGCCAGAGGCTCGCCTGGGTGTCGGGCGGTGCGCTCTACACCTCGAACGTGGACGGTTCCGGCAAGCGGAAGGTCCGGGATGGGGTCGACCCGCACTGCTGGAACCCGGCCTGGTCACCGGATTCACGCCAGCTGATGATCGCGGTGGTCCCCGCTGCCGAGCCCCGCACCACTCAGGTCGGCGTTCTGGACCTCGGCAGCAACGAGTTCACCGAGTTGCCCGGCACCGAGGGATGCCACCCGGTCTGGTCGGCGAACGGCGACTTCTTCGCGTACGCCGACGGCTCGACGGGGAAGGTGCTGCTCGCCCGCTTCGACGGCCCGGTCCGACGTGCCGTTCCCGGCCTGGGTGGCGACGCGGCCCACGGCAGCCTCGACCTGGCCAGCATCTCGCCGGACGGGGGACGGATCGCGCTCCTCCGGCGCGGTGCCGACGATCCGGGCGGCGACGCGGCCCGCGAACTGCGCGTCAACGTCGTGCTCGACACGCGCACCGGTGAGGAGATCCGGCTGCCGCTCGGCGGTCGGCAGCTCTGGCAGGCGTACTTCCAGGCGGACGGGACGCTGCTGGCCCGGGTGAAGTCGGGCGACGGATTCGCACTGGTGCTGATCGACGCGACCGGCCGGAAGGTCAGCGAGGTCGCCGAGCCGGCCGAGTTGAACGACGAGCAGATCCTCGGGGTGGCCGTCTAGGCATCGGCACCCCGATCCGGGCGGTGGCGAGTCGATCGCGGGTCAGTGGCGCTTGGTGGAGTCCACGAACGACCGCCACGCCCTCGGCTCGAAGATGAGCACGGCACCGGCGGCGTCCTTGCTGTCGCGCACGAGCACGACGCCCGGCAGGTTGTCCGCCACCTCGACACATTCGCCCTGCCCGCTGCGAGTGGACTTCCGCCAGGCCGCACCGACCAGCTTCATGACGTCATCACTTCCTTGATCAGCTCCACGGACTGCCGCCGAGGCAGCGCCTCGTTTCGCACACCCTCCCACCGGGATAGAAGGATTGCCACCTCCTCGTCCTTGTCGGCCACGACGCCGCCGAGGTGGTTCTCCAGGTGTCCGACCCATCCGCCGTCGGTGCCTCGGGCGAGAGTGAATGGTCCGGTGAGTCCGACATGCATGCTGACCTCGGTCGGGATGAGATGCACGCTGATGTTCGGCCGGAGTGCCTGTTCGATCAGATGGGCAGCTTGCTCGGCCATGACGCCCCGGAAGCCCTCACCCGCTCGCCGTAAGACGGCCTCTTCGATCACTGCGACGAACTCGGGCGGATCGGGGCGTAGGAAGGTCGATTGCCGGTCCATCCGAGCAGAGACCCGCTTCTCGACCTGCTCATCGCTGAGAGCCCCGTTGGTGCGGATGACGGCTCGCGCGTAATTCTCGGTCTGGAGCAACCCGGGCACGAGGTTCGGTTGGTAGCAGCGCAGCTGTTCGGCCTGGCGTTCGGCTTCCAGCCAGGGGCGGAGCCAGCTCGGCTGGCCGTCCCGCTCGGCCATCTTCAACAGTGAGCTGAGCAGGCCGCCGGTCTTGAGCACCTCGTCCGCCGGCTTGAGGAAGAACCGGTCGAGGGGCCGCTGGCCCAACTCCACGGCGGACACCTGCGAGCCGGAGAAGTGGACGAGTTTCCCGAACTCCTCCTGACTCAGGTCGGCGTTCACCCGCAGCCGCCGGAGTTGCGCCCGGATCAGCTCGGCTGTCCGTTCACCTTCCACGATTCCTCCACAGCGGCGTCCGTGTCGCGGGCCCGTTCCCCAGCCGGTGCGCCCGCCGCCCGACCCTCGCCCCGACCTGCGTCGATCCCTGTCCGACCGTAGTCACCCGGCCGCAGAGTGTCACGTGTCCCTGTCCCCGGGAAGGAGGTCGTCGTGGATCGACCGATCCGCCACCTGCCGGTGCCCCGCCTCGGCCCGTACGCCGATCGTCCCCGGCCGTATCCGCCGGGCCACCCGCCGCACCTGCCCGTACGCCCGCTGTGGCTCTGCCGCGCCTGCGGCGGGCCGTGGCCCTGCCCGGAGGCCCGGCTGTTGTTGAAGGTCGAGTACGACGGCCGTCACCTGGATCTGGCGATCTACCTGTCGGGGCTTTACCACGAGGCGACGCACGACCTGTTCCGGTTGAACCCGGACGACGGGCCGACGCCGAGGGAGTTGTTCGAGCGGTTCGTGGCCTGGGGGCCGTACCGCAGGCCCATCGTCGAGCCGCCCGCCCGGTAGCGTCCCGCGATGAGTTGTGCCACGTCGCCCGGCGGGCGGATCCACCGGTGCGGCTCGCGGTGCCAAACTGGTCGCCGCAGGCAACGAAGGAGCGTTGAGGGGGGGCGCGATGCGCTGGCGGAGCTTCGTGGCGGTCGGAGACAGCTTCACCGAGGGAATGGACGACCCCTACCCGGACGGCACCTACCGGGGGTGGGCCGATCTGGTCGCCACCCGGCTGGCCGCCGAGGTGGGCCCCGACTTCCGGTACGCGAACCTCGCCATCCGGGGCCGGCTCTTCCCCGACGTCGTGGCCAATCAGGTGCCCGAGGCGATCGCCATGAAGCCGGACCTGATCAGCTTCGCGGCCGGCGGCAACGACGTGCTGCGCCGGTCCTTCGACGCGCACGCGTTCGTCGCCCGCTTCGACGAGGTGGTGGGCCGCCTTCGCGGCACCGGCGCCGACGTCGTCCTGTTCCGCTTCGCCGACGTGATGGCGCACCTGCCGGGCCAGCGGCTCGTCGTGCCCCGGGTCACCCTGCTCAACCAACTGGCCGGGGAGATCGCCGATCGGCACGGCGCGATCCTCATCGACCTGTACGCCGACGACACGTACCACAACCCGCTCCTGTGGAGCACCGATCGGCTGCACCTCTCGCCGGCCGGTCACCGCCGGGTCGCCGGGCAGGTCCTGACCGCCCTCGGGGTGGGCTGCGACGAGGATTGGCTGCTGGTGCCGGAGCACCCGGCGCCGTCGCCGTGGCTCGCGGCACGGGCGGCGGACCTGCGCTGGGCCGGACAGCACCTGGCGCCCTGGATCAAGCGGCGGCTGACCGGCCGCTCGTCCGGCGACACCGTCACCGCGAAGCGCCCGGCGCTCGGCCCGGTCGGCGACTGACCGGGATCCACCCGGGACCACGTCGGAGCGGACCACGCCCGGGTGACGACGGCCGCGCACGAATGAGCCCGGGCCGGGCGTGCCGTCGGCCACATCCGGTGACCCCAACCCGCGATGCCGGGTCTCCGGTCGGTGCGGCGGCGTAGGTTGGGGCTCATGTCTGTGCCGAGTGATCCTGATCCGCGCCTGCAGGCGTACGCGGATCCGCAGCGGCTGGTCACGACCGAGTGGCTGGCCGAGCACCTGGGCGACGAGGGCCTCGTCGTCATCGAGTCCGACGAGGACGTGCTGCTCTACGACACCGGTCACATCCCGGGCGCCGTGAAGGTGGACTGGCACCTGGAACTGAACGACCAGGTGACCCGGGACTACCTCGACGCCAAGAGCTTCGCCGAGCTGTGTGCCGCCAAGGGCATCGGCCGCGACGACACGGTGGTCTTCTACGGCGACAACTTCAACTGGTGGGCCGCGTACGCCCTCTGGGTCTTCTCGCTCTTCGGCCACCAGGACGTGCGGCTGCTCGACGGCGGCCGGCAGAAGTGGATCGCGGAGGGGCGTGAGCTGAGCCGGGACAAGGTGTCCCGGCCGCGGGCCGACTACCCGGTGCCGCAGCGGGACGACGCGCCGCTGCGGGCGTACCGCGAGCAGGTGATGGCGCACGTGGCCGCCGGCCGGCCGCTGGTCGACGTGCGGTCGTCGGGTGAGTACACGGGCGAGATGCTGCACATGCCGGACTACCCGCAGGAGGGCGCGCTGCGCGGCGGGCACATCCCCGGTGCGGTCAACAAGCCGTGGAAGTCGGCGGCCAACGAGGACGGCACGTTCAAGTCCGCCGACGAGCTGCGGGCGATCTACGCCGACCAGCTCGGGCTGACGGCGGACGACGACATCGTGGCCTACTGCCGGATCGGTGAGCGGTCCAGCCACACCTGGTTCGTGCTGCGTCACCTGCTCGGCTACCCGCAGGTGCGCAACTACGACGGCTCGTGGACCGAGTGGGGCAACCTGGTCCGGGCCCCCGTCGTGAAGGGTGACCAGCCCGGCGGGCTGAACCCCTGACAGCTGGTCTCCGACGGCCCGTCCCCGACCCGGGGGCGGGCCGTCGCCGTTCGTCACTCCCGCGGTCGCCCGGTCAGATAGCGCTGGAGGGTCGGCGCGAGCCACGCGACCAGTTCGTCGGGCGTCATGTCCACCACCGGCGGCAGCCGCACGATGTACCGGGTGAAGGCCAGGCCGAGGGTCTGGGTGGCGACCAGCCCGGCCCGTCGCGCGGTGCTCGCCGGGTCGGTGCCGAACCGGGCCACCGCGTCGGTGAGCTGGCTGGCGAAGATGTCGCGGATCCGCTCGGCGGCGCCCGGGTTCGTGCTGGCGGCCCGTAGCAGGGCGGCGAGGGTCTCGTCCCCCTCCCACCGGTCGAGGAAGTGCCGCACCAGGATCTCGCCCAGCCGCTCCGGCGACACGTCGGCCAGGTCGGGCAGCCGCAGGTCGAACTCGGCCGCCGCGGCGAACAGCCCCTCCTTGCTGCCGTAGTAGCGCATCACCATCGACGGGTCGATCCGGGCGTCGGCGGCGATGGCCCGGATGGTGGCCCGGTCGTAGCCGTCGGCGGCGAACCGCTCCCGGGCGGCACGCAGGATGGCGGCCCGGGTGGCGTCGGAGCGGCGGGCGCGGGGTGCGGCGGCGGTCATGCCCACGACTGTAGGCCAACAAGCGTTGACATTGACGGCGACCCACCCCTACCGTTATGCCAACAAGTGTTGGCAAACGGCTGTTGGCAAACGGAGGTGGGCCATGCTGCCCCAACGCACCGACGTCCTGGTGGTGGGAGCCGGCCCGACCGGCCTGGCCACCGCGCTCACCCTCGCCCGGCGCGGCGTCGACGTGACCGTGGTCGACCAGCAGGAACAGCCGCCATTGACGTCCCGCGCGGCGGTCGTGCACGCGTACACCCTGGAGGTGCTGGACCGGATCGACGCCGCGGCGCCGCTCGTCGCGCAGGGCGTGCGGGCGCCGCGCTTCAGCGTGCGCGACCGGGACCGGGTGCTGCTCGCGGTCCCGTTCCACCGGCTGCCGACCCGGTTTCCCTACGCGCTGCTGATCTCCCAGGCGGTCACCGAGGCGGTGCTCACCGAGCGGCTGGCCGACCTCGGGGTGCGGGTGCGGCGACCGTGCCGGCTGACCGGCCTGACCCGCACCCCCGACGGGATCGTCGCGGAGACGGACGGCGGCGACGTGCGGGCCCGGTTCGTGGTCGGCGCGGACGGTCTGCACAGCGCTGTCCGTGAGCGCAGCGGCATCGGCTTCGCCGGCCCGGCCGCCGTCGAGTCGTTCGTGCTCGCCGACGTCCGGGTGCGCAGCGCCCTGCCCCGCGACGAGGCCGCCCTCTTCCTGGCCCGCCCCGGGCCGCTGGTCTGGGCGCCGCTGCCGGACGGGGTGGTCCGCCTGGTCGCCGCCGTGCCGACCGCGCCCGCCCAGCCCGACGTGGCCTACCTCCAGACGCTGCTCGACGAGCGCGGGCCCGCGCGGCGACCCGACCGGGTGACCGAGGTGCTCTGGGGCTCCCGGTTCCGCGTGCACCACCGGATCGCCGACACGTTCCGGTCCGGACCGGTGCTGCTCGCCGGTGACGCCGGGCACGTCCACAGCCCGGCCGGCGGGCAGGGCATGAACCTGGGAATCTGCGACGCGGTCGCCGCCGGCACCGCGCTGGCCGACGTGCTCGCCGGAGGACCGGACGGGCTCCTCGACGCGTACGCCGCCCGGCAACGCCCCATGGCCGAGGACGTCCTCAGCTTCGCCGCCGGGCTCACCCGGCTGGCCACCCTGCCCCCGGCCGGGCGACCGGTGCGGGACGTGCTGCTCCGGGTGCTCGGCGCCCTGCCACCGGTCCGGCACCGGATCGCCCTGCGTCTCTCCGGGCTGTCCCACCGCGAGCCCGGCCCGGTCGCGCCGGTCGCAAGGTCGAACGTGGCCGGGCTGGGCGCGGCCGGTTAGGCAGGGCCCCGGCCGGCGTCGGCCGGGTCTCCTCGGTGGACGACGTGCTCAACGCGGCCGGGGCGGTGCTGGCCGGGCTGGTGTCCCGGCCGTGGTGGGCACGGCGCGGTCCGGTGTCGGAGCGGCTGGCCGCAGCACCCGCCACGCCGCGATTGTGACCAGCGCGAACGTGCCGGCCGCCGCCAGCGCCACCGGTGCCGTCCCGTAAGCCGCCCCGACCAACCCGGCGAGCGCGGCGCCGACGGGTGCGGTGACCAGACCGACCATCCGCTGCACCGACCCCACCCGGCCGAGCAGTCGGGCCGGCACCCGCTGCTGCCCGTACGAGGCCCAGAGGCTGTTCCACACCGACGTGCCCGCGGCGAACACGGCCAGCGCCAGCCCGGCCGGCACCGGGTGCCGGGACACCGCGAACCCGGTCAGTGCGACGGTCTGCACGGCGAGCACCGTACGCAGGGCGGGCACCGTGCCCAGCCGGGCCGCGATCCGTCCCGAGCCCAGCGCGCCGGCGACCCCGCCGAGGATGGCGGCGGCGACGAACAGCCCGTAGCCGGCCGGCGGCACCCGCAGGACGTCCAGCGCGTAGAGCACCAGGACCGCCAGCAGCCCGCTGATCGCCAGGTTGCTGGCGGCGGTCAGCAGATTGATCCGCCACAGGGTGGAGTCCCCGCGAACGAACCGGATCCCCTCCCGGACGTCCGTCCACACGGACGCGCGCCTCTCGTGCCGCGGACGTCGGTCCGGGCCGGAGGCGTGCGGTCGCGGGGAGGTGGCGACGGCCAGCACCAGCGCGGCGGCGACGGCGAACGTCACGGCGTCGACGGCGAACGGAAGGGCGGACGCGGCCGTGAACAGCAGCCCGGCGGCGGGCGCGCCGAGGAACCCGCCCGCGACCGCCGCGCCCGCCTGCAACCGGCCGTTGGCCTGGGGCAGTGCCGCCGGCGGCACCAGCGCGGGGAGCAGCGCGAACGAGGCCGCGTCGAAGAGGGTGCCCAGCGCGGCGAGCAGGAACGCCGCCACCAGCAGCGTCACGATGCCCACCCCGTCCACGGCGATCGCCACGGCGAGGGCGGCCACCACGACGGCCCGCAGCCCGTCCACCGCGGCCATCGTCCGGCGACGGTCCCAGCGGTCCGCGTACACGCCGCCGAGCAGGCCGAAGAGCAGCGGCGGCACCTGCGCGGCCACGGTGACCGCGGCGATCACCCGGGCGTCGCGGGTCACCGTCGCGGCCAACAGGGCCAGTGCGGGCGTACGCAACGCGTCGCCGAACCGGGAGGAGACGGTGGCGGACCAGAGCAGGTGGTAGTCGCGGCCGAGCCGGGCGTCGGGCATGCGGCCCATCGTGCGGCCTCGACCCGGTCGAGGGTCAAACCCGCCGGATGAAAGGGGGACGCGGTTGTCGGTGATCATCGGTACGGTTGGCGCCGGCATCGGATCGGGGGAGCTTCCACTCGTGGACCACACCTTCCAGGTCGACCTCCGAGGCGTGGTCGACCTGCTCAGTCACCATCTCTACGGCAGTCCGCGGGTCTACGTCCGCGAGCTGCTCCAGAATGCGGTCGACGCGATCACCGCGCGGCGGGCCACCGAGCCCGACGCACCCGCGCTGATCCGCGTCGAACCGCCCGAGCTGACCGGCGACGGCACACTGCGGGTGCACGACACCGGGATCGGCCTCACCGAGGCGCAGGTGCACGAGCTGCTCGCCACCATCGGCCGCAGCTCGAAGCGCGACGACCTCGGCTTCTCCCGGCACGAGTTCCTCGGCCAGTTCGGCATCGGCCTGCTCTCCTGTTTCCTGGTGGCCGACGAGATCCGCGTGCTCACCCGGCACGGTGACCAGCCGACGGTGCGGTGGACGGGCCACTCCGACGGCCGCTACGCGGTCGAGTTGGCCGCGCCCGGCGAGGAGCGCGGCGAGCCGGGCACGACCGTGACGCTGGTTCCGCGCCGCGACGCCGAACAGTGGTACGCCACCCCCACCGTGACCGAGCTGGCGCGGCTCTTCGGCTCGCTGCTGCCGGTCACCGTGCGGGTCGGCGACGTCGTCACCACCGCCGGGCCGCCGCCGTGGCCGACCGAGCCGGGAGCGCCGGTGGACCGGGCCGGCCTGATCCGCTACGCCCGGGAGACGCTCGGCTTCGACCCCTTCGACGTGCTGCCGCTGTCGGTGCCGGAGGCCGGGCTGACCGGTGTGGCGTTCGTCCTGCCCGAGCCGGTCAACCCGGCGGCCCGCACCGGCCACCGCGTCTACCTCAAGCGGATGCTGCTCACCGAGCACGCCGACGGCCTGCTGCCCGACTGGGCGTTCTTCGCGCACTGCGTGGTCGACGCGAGCGAGCTACGGCCGACCGCCAGCCGGGAGGCCCTCTACGAGGACACCCTGCTCACCGCCGTCCGGGAGGCGCTCGGTGACCAGGTGCGCGGTTGGCTGGTCCGGCTGGCGAAGCACGACCCGCGTCGGCTCGCCGAGTTCCTCCAGGTGCACCACCTCGGGGTCAAGGCGCTCGCGCTGCACGACGACGAGATGCTCCGCCTGGTCGACCAGTGGTGGCCGATGGACACCAACGTCGGCACGCTCACCCTCGCCGAGTTCCGGGCCCGGCACGGCCTGATCCGCTACGCGGCCAGCCTCGACGAGTTCCGCCAGCTCGCCGCCGTGGCCGCCGCGCAGGATCTGGCCGTGGTCAACGGCGGCTACACGTACGACACCGAGCTGATCGAGCGTCTGCCCACCATCGACCGGTCGGTGCTCATCGAGCGGCTGGAGTCGAGCGACCTGACCACCCGGTTCGACACCCTCGACCCGCAGGTCGAGCTGGCCCTGCGGCCGTTCCTCGCCGCCGCCCAGCGGTCCCTGGAACGCACCGGCTGCGAGGTGGTGATCCGCGCGTACGACCCGGTGTCGCTGCCCGCGCTCTACCTGATCAGCCGCTCGGCCGCGTTCAACGACCAGCTCGCGTCCAGTCGCGACCGGGCCGACGAGCTGTGGGGCGGTGTGCTCGACGCGCTGGCCGCGTCCACGCCGCCGGACCGGCCGCAGCTGGTGCTCAACCACCGCAACCCGCTGGTCCGCCGGGTCACCACGCTGACCGACCCGCAGCTGGTCGGGCTCGCCGTGGAGGCGCTCTACGGGCAGGCGTTGCTGCTCGGCCACCACCCGATCCGCGCGGCCGACGCCGCGCTGCTGAACAGTTCCTTCCTCGGCCTGCTCGGCCGGGCCGTACCGGGACAGGAGTGAGCGGTGACCACCAGCGAAGATGACCTGTGGCGGCTGCTGCGCGAGGTCAACGGCATGCCGTACGGGGCCGGGCAGATCGCCGCCCTGGAACAGCTGCTCCGGCGGGTCGACGCGGCCGACGACCGGCACCTGGCCTTCACCACCCGGATGCAGGCGACCACCGCCTACATCTACGGTGGCGAGCCGGCCAAGTCCTTCGTGACGTTCTCCTGGTGCCTCTCCGAGTTCGACCGGGACCCGCAGCCCTACCACGCACGGCACGCCCGCCAGCTGCTCTGGCACTTCAAATACATGGTCAACGGGATGTTGACGTTCCCGGAGGTGCCACTCGACCGCACGTACGCCGTGCTCGACGACATGGAACGGCGCTACCGAGCCGGCGGGCAGAGTCTCCAGGCCGTCCACAAGCACCGGTTCCGGGTCGCCGACCACATCGGTGACACCGAGGCCGCCGCCCACTGGTATCGGCTCTGGCAGACCACCCCGCGTGACGACCTCAGCGACTGCGCCGGCTGCGACCCGACCACCCAGGTGCAGTACCTGACGGACACCGACGCGTACGCCGACGCGGTGACGCTCGCCGAGCCGGTGCTCGCCGGGCGCCTCAGCTGCAACGAGCAGCCGCAGGCGATCCTGACCGCGCTGCTCCTGCCGTACCTGCGCACCGGCCGGCACGACGAGGCCCGCAGCGCGCACCGGGAGGCGTACCGGCGGCAGCGCGGCAACCTCTCGGACCTGTGGGACATCGGCCAGCACGTCGAGTTCTGCACGTTGACCGGCAACGAGGCGCGCGCCCTGGAACTGGTCGAGCGGCACCTCGACTGGCTGGACCGGGCGCCCTCGCCGGCAGCCGCCATGCACTTCGCCGCCGCCGCGGCCGCCGCGCTGCGCCAGGTCGACGGCGACCTGGCCGTCTACCGGCGGGCGGCGGGCGACCGACCGGCCGCCGATGTCCCGGCGGCCCAGCTCGCCGACGAACTGGCCGACACCGCTACCGCCCTGGCCGCCCGGTTCGACGCCCGCAACGGCACCGCTCACCAGTCCGCGCTGGTCGCCGCCCGACTGACGACCCGACCGACCGGTGCGCACCTGCCGCTCTCGGCGAGCCTGCGCCGCCGGCCCGCCACCGTCGCGGCCGGCCCGGCCGGAGCCGGCGGCGCGGCGCCCGCCGACGACGCCGTCGCGGTGCCGCCCGCCCCGGTCGAGGTGCCCGCCGACGCGAGCCCCGACGACCTGCTGGACCTCGCCGAGGACCACTGGCGACGGCACGACCGGGACACGTTCCGGGCCGCGCTGGCCGCGTACGACGAGCGGTTCGCCGGCTCCGAGCTGCCCCCGGCGACCGTCGCGCACCGGACGGAGCTGCGATCGGCCGAGCTGACCGACGCCGGGGACAACCCGGCCGCGGTCGAGACCGCGCGAACGGCGCTGTCGGCGTACCGCGAGCTGGGCGACGATGTCCGGGCCCACATGGTGGCCGGTCGGCTCGGGGTGCTGCTCAGCATGACCGAGGAGGGCGCGGAGGAGGGGTTGGCGCTGGCCACGGCCGCCGCCGAGGCGCTGGAGACGATCGGTGACGCCCAGCGACGCACCGCTGGGCACGATCGTGTCGTGTTGGCGCTGGTGCACGGGCGGCGTTGGGCCGAGGCGCTCGCCGCGCTCGACCGGGTGCCGGCCGACGCCGGTGGCGACCCGTACCTGGCACTGCGGGTGGCCCTGCACCGTACGCACCTGCTCGAGGAGCTGGAACGGGAGGACGAGTTCCGGGCGGCGGCCGCGCACAGCCGTGAGCTGGCCCGGGAGCTGGGCGTCGGCGAGCTGCTGATGACGGCCTCCCTCGCGTACGCCCGGGCCACCGACGACCCGGAGGAGGCGGTCGACGCCTGCGACGAGGCCCTGCGCGTGGCGCCCACCGCCGCGCTGCTGCCCGTCCGGGTCGCGCGGGGCCGGGCGCTGATGGGGGCCGGACGCGCGGGCGAGGCGGTGGACGACTTCGCGGAGGCCGTGACGCTCTGCGTGGAGCAGGGGGCGGAGGGCGACGCGTTCCTGCGCTGGGAGCTGGCGAACGCGTACCGCGTGGCCGGACGGCTCGGCGAGGCGGCCGAGGTCGCCGAGGAGGCGGTGCTCGGGCTCGACCGGCTCGGCGCGCAGGCCGAGGCGGACCGCTGTCGGCACCTGCTCGCCGGCGTCTACCAGAGCCTCGGCGAGATCGACCCGGCGCTGGTGCTGCTCGACCAGCTCGCCGCCAACTTCGACGGCCCCGACACCCTGCCGCACCGGGGTCAGGTGCTGGAGGAGGCCGGCGGGATCCTCTACGACGCCGACCGCGACGCCCTGGCCGCGCAGCGGTTCGGGGCGGCCGCGCGGGCGTACGAGCTGGCCGGGCTGCGCCTGGACGAGCTTCGGGTGCGCCGCCGGGAGGTGCACGCGTGGCTCTGGTCCGGCGACGGCGCGGCGGCGGCGCGCACGCTGGAGGTGCTGGACCGTCTCGCGGCGACCGTCGCCGGTGGGGCGGACCTGTCGCCGCCGGAGACGTACGAGCTGGCGCTCGCCGCCGAGGCCGGCGCGCGGGTGCTGGCCGCCGACGACCGGGAGGACGCGGCGCTGGACCGGCTGGCCGGGGTTCCCGAGCGGCTCCGGTCGATCGAGGCGTTCGGCGAGGCGGCGCAGAGCGAGGTGTTCGGCGGCGAACTGCTGCTGCGGCTGGGCCGGCCGGACGAGGCGGAGCGGGTGCTGCGGGACGTGCTGCGCGGGCTGCCCGCCGGCCGCGGTCCGGCACAGCAGGCCGCCTGGCTGCTCGCCAGGGCCCTCGACGAACTGGGCCGCCCGGACGAGGCGAACGCGCTGCGCGCGGAGCACGGGCTCGACCACGAGCACTGACCGAGGCGGGGCGGGCGGGCCGGTGGGCCTGCCCGCCCCGGTGAGGTGTGATCAACCGCCCGGTAACCACGCCTCCACCTCGCGCTGCCACAGGTCTACGCTTGCCCGGTGAGCGTGGAGCAGCAGGCACGGGGCGCGGCGGGCGCGGGTCGTCGCCGCTCCCGCAAGGACGAGATCCTGGAGATCGCGGTCGGTCTCTTCGCAGCCCGCGGCTACCACGGCGTCTCGATGGACGACATCGGCGCGGCCGCCGGCGTCACCGGCCCGGCGCTCTACCACCACTTCGCCGGCAAGGAGGCGATGCTGGTCGCCGCGCTCATCCCGGTGAGCGAGGGGCTGCTCGCCGGCGGGCGGGAGCGCGCCGCCGGCCACCCCGACGACCCTCGCGGCGCGTTGGAGTCGCTGATCGACTTCCACGTCGACTTCGCCCTGGCCAACCCGGCGGTCATCGCACTGCACCTGCACGAACTGGACCGGCTCCCCGACGAGCCGCGCCGTCGCATCCGCCGGCTCCAGCGGATGTACGTCGAGGAGTGGGTCACCGTGCTCACCGCCCTGCACCCCGGCATGTCGGCCGGTGAGGCGCGGGTGCTGGCACACGCCGCGTTCGGCCTCATGAACTCAACACCGTTCCTCGGTGGCGAGGTCGACCGTCGCCGCCGCGCCGAACTGCTCCGCGGCGCCACCCTGGCCGCCCTCCTGGCCTAACCCCACCCCCCACCCCCCCGCCCCCCGCCTCCCGCCTCCGGCCCTCGTCTCGCCCCGGTGATCAAGAGGTTTGCGTCAGGATCCGGCCGGATCCTGACGCAAACCTCTTGATCACCGAGTCAGGGCGGGCCCGAGCCGAGCCGTGCGCGCCGATCCGGGGTCGGGTGGGGGTGCTCGTGGAGGGCGGGGGTGGCATGGTTTCCTGACAGGCGTCCCGACATCTGGACACTGGGGAGGAACCATGATCGAGTCACTGCTGGTGGCCAACCGGGGCGAGATCGCCCGCCGGATCATCCGTACCGCCAAGCGGCTCGGTGTCCGCGCCATCGCGGTGCACTCCGAAGCCGACGCCGACCTGCCCTTCGTCACCGAGGCCGACGAGGCGGTCTGCGTGGGCCCGGCCAACCCGGCGCAGAGCTATCGCAACACCGAGGCGATCCTCGCCGCCGCCAAGTCGACCGGAGCGCAGGCCATCCACCCCGGCTACGGGTTCCTGTCGGAGAACGCGGACTTCGCCCGTACGGTCGAGTCGAGCGGCCTGATCTGGGTCGGACCCGGCGCCGACGCGATCGACGCGATGGGCGACAAGATCAATGCCCGGAACCTCATGGCGGCGGCCGGCGTCCCGGTCGCGCCCGGCACCACCGAGCCGGCGGCCGACCTGGCGGCCGCTGTCGCCGCGGCGGCCGAGATCGGCTACCCGGTCATGGTCAAGGCCGCGGCCGGCGGTGGCGGCATGGGCATGAGCGTGGCGGTCGACGAGGCTGCGCTGACCACCGAGTACGACAAGGTGCGCGCGTTCGCCGAGCGGATGTTCGGTGACGGATCGGTGCTGATCGAGCGCTACTTCCCCCGGGTACGCCACGTCGAGGTGCAGATCCTCGGCCTCGCCGACGGTCGGGTCGTGGCGCTCGGCGAGCGGGAGTGCTCGGTGCAGCGGCGCAACCAGAAGCTCGTCGAGGAGTCGCCGTCCCCCGCGCTCACGCCGGAGCTGCGGGACCGGTTCCTGGCGGCGGCGGTACGCGCCGGTGAGGCGGTCGGCTACCGCAACGCGGGCACGGTGGAGTGCCTCTTCGACCCGGGTACGAACGAGTTCTTCTTCCTGGAGATGAACACCCGGCTGCAGGTGGAGCACCCGGTGACCGAGCTGGTCTACGGCCTGGACCTGGTGGAGGAGCAGCTGCGGGTGGCGTCGGGTCTCGCCCCGACGTTCGACCCGGACGCCCTGACTCCGCGAGGTCACGCCATCGAGCTGCGCGTGAACGCCGAGGACCCGAAGCGCTTCCTGCCCGGCCCGGGTGTGGTCAGCGTGTGGAACGAGCCGGTCGGCGAGGGGGTCCGGGTCGACTCCGGGTACGTCGCGGGCAACACGGTCACCCCGTTCTACGACAGCCTGATGGCCAAGCTGATCGTCAGCGGCGCCGACCGGGCCGAGGCGATCGAGCGGGCGAAGGCGGCGGTGGCGGCCTTCGAGATCAGCGGCCCGAAGTGCAACCTGCCCTTCTTCGCCGAGCTGCTGGAGAACCCCGAGTTTCTCAGCGGCGACTACGACACCGCCATAGTCACCCGCCTCCGCTGACCCCCGCGCCACCCGCACACCCGCGTGGTGATCATGAGGTTATTGCCGCGACACGCCGATGCGGAGGGCAATAACTTCATGATCACGCGAGACCGGGCGGGGGTGACATGCTGGGGGTACCGAGGACCAGCACCGCGTCACAGTGAGGTGACCCCTTATGACGAGCCTGCCGAACTCCGTGTCGATCCGTGAGGTCGGGCCCCGCGACGGCCTGCAGAACGAGGATCCGATCCCGACCGACGCCAAGGTGCGACTGCTCGACGCCCTCTCCGGCACCGGCGTGAAGCGGATCGAGGCGGTGTCCTTCGTCCACCCGAAGGCGATCCCGCAGATGGCCGACGCGGACGAGGTGTGGCAGCGCGCGCGGAAGGCCGACGGCGTGCGCTACTCGGCGCTGGTGCCGAACACACGCGGGGCGCAGCGTGCCCTGGCTGCCGGGTTCACCGAGATCGAGGTGGTCGTCTCGGCGAGCGACACGCACAACCGGCGCAACGTCAACCGGTCCACCGAGCAGTCGCTGGACGACATCGCCGAGCTGATCGACCTGCTGCACGGCGCGGGCGCCCGGGCCGAGGTGATCGTGGCGACCAGCTTCGGCTGCCCCTACGAGGGGGACATCGACCCGCGGCGGGTCGCCGGCATCGTCGACCGCGTGGTCCGCGACGGCGCGGACCGGGTCGCGTTCGGCGACACCACCGGCATGGGTACGCCCCGGCGGGTCCGCGACCTGCTGACCGCGGTACGCGATCGCAACGCCCACATTCCCGTGCTCCTGCACTTCCACAACACCCGGGGCGCCGCCCTGGCCAACCTGCTCACCGCCCTGGAGTTCGGGGTGACGGAGTTCGACGCGAGCGTCGGCGGCCTCGGCGGCTGCCCGTACGCGCCGGGCGCGAGCGGCAACCTGGCCACCGAGGAGGCGGTGCACATGCTGCACGACATGGGCATCGACACCGGGATCGACCTGGACGCGCTCGTCGAGGCGGCGGAGCTGGCCGAGCGGCTGGTCGGTCGGCAGCTCCCGTCCGGCGTGCTCCGCGCCGGCCCCCGCACTCGCCTGACCGCCGCGTAACAGCGGCCGGATCGTCGAAAAGCCGGCCCCGCGTGACCGACGGCGACGCCGCAGGGGTCGGCTCCGCGTGACCGACGGCGACGCCGGAGGGGCCGCTCGTGTGCCAGCCCCTCCGGCGTCCACGGTCGGGACGGGACGTCAGCCCACCGTCGCCGGCGCGGCCGGCCAGCTGTCCTGGAAGATCGTGGCTCCGGCGTCGGCGGCGCGCTCGGCGGCGCCGCTGCGGGTGCCGGCGAAGAGGTTGGTGACCCGGTTCGCCTCGGTGCTGCTCGGGTAGGGGTTGGTGCAGCTGGTGCCGGCGCTGCCGCCGGACATCAGGATCGCGCAGTTCCCGTTGTAGTTGTCGGGCAGGCCGAGGATGTGCCCGATCTCGTGGGTCATGATCCGCAGTGGGCTGTACTGCTGAGCCTGCTGGGTGTCGATGTAGACGCGACCGTTGCCGAGGCTGGTCCGCACGGCGTACGAGCCACCGCCGGTGATCTGGTAGATCCGCAGGTTGCTGCCGCAGTTGGCGGTGAGCGTCAGGTTCGAGGTGGCGTTGTTCCAGATCGAGGCGGCCTGGTTGGCGATGCTGGCGTAGCTGGGCGCCTGGCTGGTGTTGTAGCAGATCGTCATGGCGGCGGCGGCGGGCGACGGGTTGGCGACCGTGACGCCGAGGGTGGCGACCGCCGTCGTGATCGACGCGGCGGCGAACCGCTTGATGCGAGAGGTCATCTCTGACTCCATTCGGAAGGGGGTGTCAGGAGCCTAGACATATACATCCATTAATTTCAATGTCTCGCGTCGAGCCGACGGTCGCTCGCGCGAGGCCCGGCCTCCGGGTGGTCCGACGTCGCCGGAATGCGATAGCCTAACGATCGTTCAGGTCGGTACGGCGAGGGAGTCGGCGTGACGCTCGACGGTGAGGCACTGGAGCAGCTGCGCAAGCGCGCCCGCGCCGGCGGGGCGGACAAGTACCACGCGGCGAACGCCGCCAAGGGCAAGCTGTTCGCGCGGGAGCGGGTCGCGCTGCTGGTCGACGAGGGCAGCTTCGTCGAGGACGGCCTCTACGCCAACGCGATGGCCGAGGGCCTGCCCGCCGACGGCGTGGTCACCGGCACCGCCACGATCGACGGCCGCCAGGTGTGCCTGATGGCCAACGATTCGACCGTCAAGGCGGGCAGCTGGGGCGCGCGTACCGTCGAGAAGATCATCCGGATCATCGAGCGGGCCTACGCGACCGGCGTGCCGATGGTCTACCTGGTCGACTCGGCCGGCGCCCGGATCACCGACCAGGTAGAGCTCTTCCCCGGCCGTCGCGGCGCCGGCAAGATCTTCTGGAACCAGGTCCGCGCGTCCGGCTCGATCCCGCAGGTCTGCGCGCTGTTCGGCCCGAGCGCGGCCGGCGGGGCGTACATTCCGGCGTTCTGCGACGTGGTCGCCATGGTCGACGGTAACGCGAGCATGTACCTCGGCTCCGACCGGATGGTCGAGATGGTCACCGGCGAGAAGACCACCCTCGAAGCCATGGGTGGCGCCAAGGTCCACTGCGCCGAGTCCGGTGTCGGGCACTTCCTCTGCAAGACCGAGGCCGAGGCCCTCGACGTGGTGCGACGCTACCTGTCCTACCTGCCGGCCAACTGGACGCAGGAGCCGCCGACCGCCGCGGCCACGCCCGCGCCGGAGAAGGCCGACCTCGCCGCGCTGGTGCCGGCGAGCGAGCGGCAGGCGTTCGACATGCGGAGGTACGTCAAGGGCCTGCTCGACGAGGGCTCCTTCTTCGAGATCCAGGCTCTGTGGGCCAAGGAGCTGACGATCGGCTTCGGCCGGCTGAACGGCCAGGTCGTCGGCGTGGTCGGCAACAACTCGATGTTCAAGGGCGGCGTGCTCTTCGTCGACTCCGCCGACAAGGCGACCCGGTTCGTGCAGCTCTGCGACGCGTTCAACGTGCCGCTGCTCTTCCTGAGCGACGTGCCCGGGTTCATGGTCGGCAGCGCGGTGGAGAAGCAGGGCATCATCCGGCACGGCGCCAAGATGATCACCGCGATCTCCGAGGCCACCGTGCCGAAGATCTGCGTCGTGGTCCGCAAGGCGTACGGCGCCGGCCTCTACGCGATGGCCGGGCCGGGCTTCGAGCCGGACGCCACGATCGCCCTGCCCACGGCCAAGATCGCCGTGATGGGCGCGGAGGCCGCGGTCAACGCCGTCTACGCCAACAAGATCGCCGCGATCGAGGACGAGGCCGAGCGGGCCGCGTTCGTGGCCGCCAAGCGCGCGGAGTACGAGCGCGACATCGACATCGTCCGGCTCGCCAGCGAACTGGTCGTCGACGCGATCGTTGAACCGCACGACCTGCGGGACGAGTTGGTCCGCCGGTTCACCGCCGCGCGCGGCAAAGAACGGCACTTCTCGCGGCGCCGGCACGGCGTCACCCCGGTCTGACCCGCACCGACCCGTCCCGGCCGGCGTCACGAGCGCCCGGCGGACCCGTCCCCCAGGAGGAACCCATGGACTTCCGGCTCACCGAGGAGCAAGAGGCACTGCGGGAGAGTGTGCGGGACTTCGCCCGCGAGGTGGTCGCTCCGGTCATCGCCGAGCACTACGAGAAGCACACCTTCCCGTACGAGGTGATCCGGCAGATGGGCAAGATGGGCCTGTTCGGGCTGCCCTTCCCGGAGGAGCACGGGGGCATGGGCGGCGACTACTTCGCGCTCTGCCTCGCTCTGGAGGAGTTGGCCCGGGTCGACTCCAGCGTGGCGATCACGCTGGAGGCCGCCGTCTCCCTCGGCGCCATGCCGATCTACCGCTTCGGCACGGCCGAGCAGAAGGCGCAGTGGCTGCCGAAGCTGCTCAGCGGTGAGGCACTGGCGGGGTTCGGGCTCACCGAGCCGGGCACCGGCTCCGACGCGGGCGGCACCCAGACCCGCGCCGTGCTGGACGGTGACGAGTGGGTCATCAACGGCTCCAAGGCGTTCATCACCAACTCGGGCACGGACATCACCGCCCTGGTGACGGTCACCGCGGTGACCGGGGTCCGCGCGGACGGCAGCAAGGAACTGTCCACGATCATCGTCCCCAACGGCACCCCCGGCTTCACCGTCGCGCCCGGCTACTCCAAGGTCGGCTGGACCGCGTCCGACACGCACGAGCTGACCTTCGACGACTGCCGGGTGCCGGCCGGCAACCTGCTCGGCGAGCGGGGCCGGGGCTTCGCGCAGTTCCTGCGCATCCTCGACGAAGGGCGCATCGCCATCGCCGCGCTGGCGGTCGGCCTCGCCCAGGGCTGTGTGGACGAGTCGCTGAGGTACGCGAAGGAGCGGCAGGCCTTCGGCCAGTCGATCGGCAGCTACCAGGCGATCCAATTCAAGATCGCGGACATGGAGGCGAAGGCGCACACCGCCCGGCTCGCCTACTACGACGCGGCGGCGCGGATGCTCGCGGGCGAGCCGTTCAAGCGGCAGGCGGCCATCGCCAAGCTCCACGCAAGCACGATCGCCGTGGACAACGCGCGCGAGGCCACCCAGATCCACGGCGGCTACGGCTTCATGAACGAGTACCCGGTCGCCCGCTTCTGGCGGGACTCCAAGATCCTGGAGATCGGCGAGGGCACCAGCGAGGTCCAGCGGATGATCATCGCCCGCGACCTCGGTCTCTGACGGGCGCCGCTGTCGGAAATCGGCACCGGCGCGTCGGCAGCCCGACGCTCGACTGCCGGAGGTCGGACCCGATCCGTAACCTTCCACCCCATGACTCCGGCAAATGATCGATCGACCGCTCAGGGTGGTCGTGTCGGTCTGCCGGACCTGCTGCGTGGGCACCGGCTGGCCGCCGGGCTGACCCAGGCCGAGCTGGCGGCCCGCGCCCGCGTCGGCGTACGGACCGTGCGTGACCTGGAGCGCGGCCGCTCCTCCCGACCGCAGCGGACGACGGTCGACCTGCTGGCCGACGCGCTCGACCTCGACGGTGCCACCCGGGCGGCCTTCGTCACGGCCGCCCGGGGCCCGTCCGCCGAGGCGCCGTCCGCCGCGCCACCCGCCCCGGCCGACGGCGGTGAACCGGTCTCGGCGGGCGCGCCGATCGCGCTACCGCCGCCCGTCGAGCTGATCGGGCGGGACCGTGACGTGGCCGAACTCGTGGACATGCTCAGCGACGAGACGGGCCCCCGGCTGGTGAGCCTGGTCGGGCTGGCCGGCGTGGGCAAGACCGCGCTGGCCCTGACCGTGGCGCACTCCGTCGCCGGCAACCACCCCGGTGGCGTGGCGGGGGTCCTCATCGGCGAGGGTTCGGACGGGCCGGACGTACTCGCCGCCTCGGTGGCCGTCCACGGCGCGGCCCGTGTCTCGGAGCTGACCGCCCGGGTGGCCGGCCGCCCGGCGCTGCTCCTCGTCGACGCCGCCGAGCGCGCGGCCGACCCGGTGGCCGAGGCGGTGCACCGGCTGGTGGCCGCGGTGCCGTCGCTGCGGGTGCTGGTCACCGGCCGGCATCCGGTCGGCCTGCCCGGCGAGCGGGTCTGGCCGGTCGTACCGCTGGAGGTGCCGCCGCCGGAGGCCGACCGATCCGGGTCGGCGGCGCTGGCCGCCTGGCCGGCGGTCGCGCTGTTCACCGCCCGTCTCGCCCAGGTACGCCGCGAGCCGCCCGCCCCCGACGAACTGCCCGCCCTGGCCGCGCTGGTCCGGCGGCTCGGCGGGTTGCCGCTCGCCATCGAGCTGATGGCCGCCCGGGGCCGCATCCTCGACCTCACCGAGCTGCTCGACCGGTACGGCGACCGCGTCCTCGACCTGGCCGCGCCCGGCGACGGCGGGCCGCACCCCGGATGGGAGCGGCCCCTCGGCCCGGACCCGTCCCGCCCGGCGGTGGCGGTCACCCTGCGCGACGCGGTGGCGGCCAGCTACCGGTTGCTGGCCCCGGACGAGCGGGCCGCCCTCCGCCGGCTGGCCGCGTTCGGCAACCGCTGGTCGGTGGACCTGGCGGAGGAGATGCTCGCCGCCGACGACGATCCGGACGGGACGGTCGCCGTCGACCCGGTGCCGCTGCTGGACCGGCTCGCGGAGCTCGGCCTGTTGGGCGTACGGGGCTCCGGGCGGCTCCGGTTCCGCCTGCTCGACGCCGTCCGTGACTTCGCCGCCGAGCAGGCGGCGGCCGCCGGAGAGTTGACCTGCATCCGGCGTCGCCACGCGGCGGTGATCGCCCGTCTGGTGGTGCGCACCGCCCCGGATCTGGTCGGCGCCCGGCTTCCCGAGGCGGTACGCCGGCTCGACGAGGTGAGCAGTGACATCAGCTCCGCCCTGGCCCACGCGGCCAACGACGACCCGATGACCGCCCTGCGCTTGGCGGCGGGGCTGTCCCGCTGGTGGCGGTTCCGGGGTCGGGACGTGGCCGGACGGCAGTGGCTGCGCCGGCTGTTGGCCGATCCGCGGACCGCCGACGCCGATCCGCTGCTGCGGGCGTGGGCGTCGGTCGGGGTGGCCCAGCTCGCCGCCGAGCACGGGGCGGGTGGGGAGGAGGTGCCCACGGCGCGCGATGCCCTCGACGTGTTCCGTCGGGTGGGCGACGTGACCGGCGAGCTGGCCGCGCGTACGGTGCTCGGCGTCCTGCTGGTCGGTGCCGGGCAGCAGGACGAGGCGCGGGATCAGGCGGAGTCGGTGCTGCGGCTGGCCGCGCGCAACGGGCGGATCCGCGACATGGCGGTGGCGCAGAACCATCTCGCCTGGCACGAGCTTCGGGCCGCCGACCTCACGGCGGCCCGCCGTCGCCTCGCCGCGGTGGACCGGCTCGCCGTCCAGTGTGGCGAGCGGCGGCTCCGGGTGCTGGCGCTGGCCAACCTGGCCGAGGTGGCGCGCCTCGAGGGCCGGTACGCCGACGCCGTCGACCAGGGCCGCCGTGCGGCGGCAATGCTCGCGGAGTTGGGTGACCCCGGCCATCGGCGCCGGGTGCTCGGTCGGGTCGGCATGGCGCTCGCCCAGGACGGGCGCGCGGCGGAGGCCGTCGAGGTCCTGGCGGAGCTGCGCGCGTTCGGGCCGACGACGGTCGGGCGGCCGACTCGGCGGGACAACCCCGTGCCCCGGCAGCGGACCGCGTCGCAGACCGTCCACCCGGGTGGGTGGAGCGGAGGCGCCCACCCCGAGGAGGGCATCTGCGCGCTGATCGAGGGCAACCTCGCGCTGCACCGGGGCGACCGGGAGCTGGCGGCGGAGTGGTTCGCGGCGGCCGTCGAGGCGGGCGCGGAGGGGCAGGACCGGCGGGACGTGGTCGAGGCGCTGGTCGGGCTGGCCGCCAGCACCGGCGACCCGGCGGTGCTGGACCGCCTGGATCGGGCGTGCCAGGAGGACGGGATCCGACTGCTGCCGCAGGAGGAGGGTCTGCTCTACGCGCTGGTCGTGACCTGGGGCGGCCCGAGCCACTGAACGTGCGTCACGGGCGGGCCGAGCCGGGGGCCCGGGCCGGGCGGTGGGAACACGGGCCGGCGGGGCGATCGCGAGACGGCACGGGGCCGGGGTGGCGCGAGCGAAGAGCCCCCTGTTGCTACCCCTCGCTGTTCGCCCGCGCCGTCACCCCCCGGTGAATCCCCGCTCGTCGCACACTAGCCACCGATGACGACGCGGTTTGTCCGATGTAGGGGCCTGTGTCCGAGTGACATCGGCAGTTCTGCCGGTCTTTCTGCCGGTCGATACCGGCGGCGCGACCGAGCGCCAGGAGCCGGTCACCGGGAAGTGGCTCCCGGACCGGATCAGCGAGGGGGCGCGGCGGCCGGATCGTCGGCCGGCTGGTCCTCCGGGTGGCCGACGCTGCCGGCGGTCGCGCAGGGGTGCACGGCGTCGCGCACCCGCCGCAGCCCGTCCAGCAGCGCCCGCAGGCCCTCCGGGTCGAGTTGACCGGTGAACCACTCCTCGATGATGCGCAGATGCCCGGGGAGCACGTCCTCCAGCCGTTGCATGCCGGCGGCGGTGACGACGGCGTACGAGCTGCGCCGGTCGGTGGGACAGGCGCTGCGCACGAGGAGACCGTCGCGCTCCATCCGGTCGACCACGCGGGTCACGCCGCTGGTGGACAGGGAGGTCTGTGCCGCGAGGTCGGTCATCCGCAGCCGGTTGTCGGGTGACCGGGCCAGCCGGGTCAGCACCTCGAACTCGACCGAGGAGAGATCATGCTCCTCGAACTGGGCGGCGAACCGGGCGGAGAGCCCGGAGTGCACCTCGTAGAGGAGACCGACGGCGGTGATCCGAGGGTCGTCCAACTCGTTGTTCACCCGTTCATCGTACCAGTACTTGACACGGGGAATATTGCGACAGTTATAGTTGCTGCCGGCAGTTGTTGGGCCGTTCAACATCCCTGGAGGAGAAGCGCCATGACCAGCAGCACCGAGTCGGTCACCCGCGACTGGGAGGGTCTCACCATCCCCACCCCCGGCACCTACCTGCTGGACGCCGCGCACGCGCGGGTCGGCTTCGTCGCGCGCCACATGATGGTGAGCAAGGTCCGCGGGCAGTTCGCCGACGCCACCGCCACGATCACCGTCGCCGAGAACCCGCTGGAGTCCTCGGTCACCGCGACCATGCAGGCCGCCAGCATCGACACCAACCAGGCCGACCGGGACGGGCACCTGCGCAGCGGCGAATTCCTCGACGTCGAGAAGTACCCGACGCTGGAGTTCCGCAGCACCGGCGTCAAGTCCCACAGCGGCAACGAGTTCGTGCTCGTCGGCGAGCTGACCGTCAAGGACGTCACCCGGCCGGTCGAGCTGGAGGTCGAGTTCGAGGGCGTGGGCCGCAGCCCCTTCGGTCAGGACATCTTCGGGTTCTCCGCGAGCACCGAGATCGACCGTGAGGAGTTCGGTCTGACCTGGAACGTCGCCCTGGAGACGGGCGGCGTGCTGGTCAGCCGCAAGATCAAGATCGAGATCGAGGGCGAGGCCATCCGCCAGGCCTGATCCCACCGGATCTCCGTACGCCGGGCCCGCGCCGCACGTCGGCGCGGGCCCGGCGTCGTCGTACGTGCGAATTGTCACGACCTGTTCGCCGACTCGGACGGTGGTGGGCAGGTCAGGCGGGGTAGAGATGCCGACGGGAGCGCACACCCGGGTTCCGCCCGGGGCCGCCTCCACGCCGGATACCCGAGCCCGCCTCTGGTCCTGGCGCGGTGGGCGCTTCTACCGTGATGGCTGACAACGCGCGTCCGGGGCGGCACCGTCCCGACCGCGCCTCGTGCCGGGAGGACACATGGGCAGGGACGTCTCGCAGGGCGCCTTCACCCGCGAGGACCGGGTCCGCTACCGGCAGAAGGTCCGGCGCTGCCTGGACGTCTTCGCGCTGATGCTGGACGACTTCGGCTTCGACGCCGACCGGCCGATGACCGGGCTGGAGATCGAGCTGAACCTGGTCGACTCGGCCGCCGAGCCGGCCATGCGCAACGAGGAGATCCTCGCCAACATCGCCGACCCGCTCTTCCAGACCGAGCTGGGGCAGTTCAACCTGGAGCTGAACGCGCTGCCCCGGCTGATCGAGGGCGCCGGCTTCGCCGACTACGAGCAGGACCTTCGCAGCAGCCTGTCCCGCGCGGACGAACGGGCCGCCAAGTCGGACGCCAAGATCGTGCTGGTCGGCATCCTGCCCACCCTGACCGAGGGGCACCTCGTCGCCGACAATCTCTCCACCAACGAGCGCTACCGGGTGCTCAACGACCAGATCGTCGGCGCCCGGGGCGAGGACATCGAGCTCGACATCCGGGGTGTCGAGCGGTTGCAGACCCACACCGACTCGATCGCGCCGGAGGCGGCCTGCACGAGCCTCCAGTTCCACCTCCAGGTGGCGCCGGACAGCTTCGCGGACTACTGGAACGCGTCCCAGGCCATCGCCGGCGTCCAGGTGGCGATCGGCGCGAACTCCCCGTTCCTCTACGGCCGGCAACTCTGGGCCGAGACCCGGATCGCCCTGTTCGAGCAGGCCACCGATACCCGGCCCGACGAGCTCAAGGCCCAGGGCGTACGCCCCCGGGTGTGGTTCGGCGAGCGCTGGATCACCTCGATCTTCGACCTGTTCGAGGAGAACGTCCGCTACTTCCCGCCGCTGCTGCCGATCTGTGAGGACGAGGACCCGGTGGAGGTGCTGCACGCCGGCGGTGTGCCGCAGCTCGGCGAGCTGCGCCTGCACAACGGCACGGTCTACCGGTGGAACCGTCCGGTCTACGACATCATGGACGGTCGCCCGCACCTGCGGGTCGAGAACCGCGTGCTGCCAGCCGGCCCGACGGTGGTGGACATGCTGGCCAACGCCGCCTTCTACTTCGGCCTGGCGCGGGCGCTCGCCGAGGCGGACCGGCCGATCTGGAGCCAGCTCACCTTCAGCTCCGCCGAGGAGAACTTCCACGCCGCCGCCCGGCGTGGCATGGACGCCGTCCTGCACTGGCCCCGGCTCGGCGACGTGCCGGTGACCCAGCTCGTCCTGGACGTCCTGCTGCCCAAGGCCGCCGCCGGCTTGGACGGGTTCGGTGTCGCGCCGGCCGAACGGGACCGGCTGCTCGGCGTCATCGAGCAGCGCTGCCGGACGGGCCGCAACGGCGCGGTCTGGCAGACCGAGGCGGTCTGGGCCGCCGAACGCCGCCGGGGCATGGACCGCGCCGCGGCCCTGCACGACATGGTCCAGCGGTACGCCGAGCTGCAGCGCAGCAACGAGCCGGTGCACACCTGGCCGGTGGACTGACCCGTCGTCAGTCCGACCGGCGCGGGGAGCGTCCCCGTCGGCCCTCGCCCTTGGTCGGCGCCACGTCCTGGTCCGCCCCGGCCGGTTCCCGCTGCTCCTCCTCGCTCACCCGGGGCGCCGGCACCCGCGGGCCGGTTGCGCCAACGGTCTCGCCGCCCGGGGATCCGCCGCCGGCCGCCGTCGCGGCGTCCTCGGGCGTCGTGACCGGGCGCCGGCCGCGTCCCGAGGTGGCCCGCCGGCCGCGGCCGGACGCCGAGGACTCGACGCCGCCGGACGCGCCCGGCTCGGTCGGGGCGTTCGGCTCGGTCGGCGCGGGCGGCGGGGTGGTCTCGACCACCGGCGTCCGCGTCGCCGTGCCGGCCGTCGAGCGACGCTCGGCGCGCTGGGCCAGCGCCGCGATCAGCACCGAGCCGCCGATGCCTCCGATCACCGCGTACGGCGCGATGAGGTGCGCCGACACCTGCTCCGGGCTGATCGCCGAGAGCCGTGGCACGGCCAGCAGGTAGGCCAGCGCGACGAGCAGCGGCCCGGCCCCGCCGGAGACGGTCGCGCCGACCCGGTGCTGTGCCGAGCGTGCCCCGCGTCGGGCGGTCAGCAGGCTGATCACCAGCGCGGACCCGAGCGACAGCACGGCCCCTGGCCAGTAGAGGTAGTCGCGGATCCAGAACTCCGGCCGGTCCGCGCTGATCTGCCAGATGCCGAGCTGTGCGGTGGTCAGCCCCCGTCCGGAGAGCACCCCGTCGACGACCGCGATCACGGCGAGCAGCCAGAGCCAGGCCACGCTGGCGATGATGTTGTTCGCCGCGGACCGCGACCGGAGCGCCCAGAACGCGGAGAGCACCCCGATCACCACGCCGATCATCGCGTACGCGGCGGCGACCCGCTGTGGCGTCGCCGTGTCCGGAGCCTCGGCGACCCGGGCGGGAACGGCGATCAGCAGCGCGGTCACCAGGGCGCCCAGCCCGGCCGCCAGCGCGAGACCGAACTGCCCCAGTGCCCCACCACCGGCGGCTCGCTCAACCGTTCCCTCGCCGGAACCGGCCGAGACGACGGCGCGACCGGCGGAGGCAGTGGGGGGACCAGCCGGGACGCCGGTGGCACCGGCGGCGACGGTCCCCGGAGCGGCCGAGGCGGCGGCGGGATCGGTCGCGACGGCGTTGGCCGGACCGGTTGCGACAGCGCCGGAACCGGTAGAGGTGGCGGTGAGGGTGGTCGTCGTTCCGCCCGGGGCGGCGACCGCGTCGCCGGTGAGCGGGGGGGCGTCGAGCGGGCGGGCGGCGTCGAGCGGGCGGGCCGGGCGGGAGTCGCCGTCGGCACTCGCCGGGCCCCGCTCGCGGAGCCGGTGCGCGCAGACCGCACCGAGGATGGTCGACGTCGCCGCGATCCAGGTTGCCCAGACCAGGCTGGCGACCCAGGCCGCCGGAGCCGCGCCGGCCTCGGCGGGAGCCCAGTTGATGATGCCCAAGCCGTACCCGAAGCCCAGTTGGGCGGCACCGGTACCGGCAGCAACGCCGATCGCGGTCGCGATCGATCCTCCCCAGCCGCGTCTGGCCATGCGGGGCAGCGTAACGTCCCGTCGTCGGTGCGGCGAGCCATCGGCGACCGGCTGTCCGCCAGGGCGCCGCGAGCTCGGCAGACCGTGGCGGTGGCATGGCGGTGCGTGGTGGCACGGGCGGTTGAGCGGCCGGCGGTGCCGGCTTGGCCGGGACCGGTACGGTCGCCGGTGACGGAGGCGGTGGCGTGTGACGGACGGGAACACGGGCGGTGCCGGCGAGGCCGGATCGAGCCGGCTGCACCTGGTGCTCGGTGGTGGCCTGGCAGCGGTGCTGCTCGCCGCCATCGGCGCGACCGGTGGCTGGGTGCTGGCCGGCGAGGACGACGTACCCCCGGAGAATCCGCTCGCGGTGGCGACCGCGACCGGCGGTCCCAGCGTCGCGCCCACGCATCGGCCCACGGCCACCCGCAGCACCCCCTCGGCGCCCCGGACGTCCGCGTCCAGCGGGCTGACCGTTCCGCCGGTGATCGGGCTCGACTTCGTGAAGGCCCGGTCCGAGTTGCAGGGGCGGCGGCTGGGCTGGCGTCTGGTCTTCGGGACCGGCACCGGCCGTACGGTCGAACGGACCTCGCCGGAGGTCGGCGCCGAGGTGAAGCGCGGAGCGACGGTGACGCTCTACGTCACCGGGCCGGCCCCGACCAACACCGTGCCGGACCTCGTCGGCGAGGACTGCGGTGACGCGGCCGAGGCGTTGGGCCAGGAGGGCTTCTACCCGCGCTACCCGAGCGGGCGGCACGGCACCGTCAGCCGACAGGACCCGGTGGGGGGAGGCACGGCGCGCTGGAACGACGAGGTCCACATCTGGTGCGGGGACCCCACGAACGACGAACCGTCGACCAAGCCGACGCCGTGACGGGGGCGGGCGTCGGGATCGTGCCGCCGGGCCGTCCCGGCCAAGTCGGCAAGGTGATACCCGCCGATGGTGGTGCGGACCGATAGGTTGACGGTCGAGGGCCAGGGCGCCCGCCCGGTTCGGGAAGGACGGTGCGATGAGCGACGAGCGCCAGGGACCGCCGACCGGGGACCACGACGGCGACGAGACCCGGCCCCTGCCCCGCCCGGCCGACGAGCCGTCCGACCGCACGCAGCGGCTGCCCGCCCCGGGCGGGCCGGCCGACGCCGACCAGACCCGGCCCACGTCGCCGGCACCGTCCAGGCCGGGCCCTCCCGGCGAGACGACCTCGCCGGGCCGTCCCGTCGACGAGACCGCCCCGTCGGGCCCGGACGAGACCGCCCCGCTCGACCGTCAGCCGGACGAGACCGCGCCCATCGGGCGGCCGGCGGACCGCACCCGGTCGCACGACCGCACGCCGCCGGCGGATCCGACCGCGCCGCTGCCGCCGGAGCGGTCCGCGCCGTGGTCGGGGCGCGCCGAGGTGCCGCCACCCCGACCGGCCGACTACCGGGATCCGGCCACCGAGTGGTACGCCGAGGACCAGGGCGGCCGGCGTTGGTGGCTGCCGATCCTCTGGGGCATCCTGGCGTTGCTGCTGGTCGCGTTGCTCGGCACTGCGGTGTGGCTGGTGCTCAGCGCCGACGAGGACCGGCCCGGCCCGGAGCCCACCCTGTCGCCGTCGCTGACCACGGCGGCCCGCACGAGTGCCGCGCCGACGTCGGAGGCGCCGACGAGCGAGCCGCCCAGCAGCGCGCCACCGACCACCGAGGCGGCCGGCATACCCGTGCCACCGGTGACGGGGCTGCCGCAGGAAACCGCGGAGTCACTCCTCGACCGGTTGGGGATCAGTCACCGGGTGCAGTTCCGGCCGTCCGAGCTGCCACCGGGAGTGGTCATCGGCAGCGAGCCCGGGCCGGGTGAGCTGGTGACCGACGACGAGGAGGTCCTGCTCCTGGTCTCCCAGGCCGACCCGTCTCCGTCGCCGGAGACGTCCACACCGACCCCGACGACGACCGCCACGCCCTGACCGCCCGGCACGGAGCGGTCACCACATTCGTCGCCTGGTGCCGACCAGGCCGAGCCCGACCAGCGAGATGGTCAGGCCGATGACGCCGGACCAGAAGAGCGAGCGTCGGATATCCGCCGCCGAGTGCGGTCCGCCGGCGGGGGCGGTGTTCCCGGCGAGCGCGTCGGAGCCCGAGCCGGCTCCGTTTCCGGTGGTGCCGGCGCCGCCCGGTCCGGCGCCCGCGCCGCTCGACGGGCCCGCGTCGTCCAGGCCGCCGGCGGCGTCCGGGCTTCCGTGCCAGCCGGGTTCGTCCTCGGGCGGGCCGCCCTCCCCGATGACGGTGATCTCCGGTGCCGGTACCGGCTCCTGAAGGTGGGTGGAGGAGAGCGCGGGGTCCCGGATCAGGATCGCGAGCGTGGTGGCGGCGCCGAAGAGCGCCAGGATTCCGAAGGCATAGCTGATACGTGAGCGGTGGTGCCGCCGCGCGGCGGGCAGATTGACCATGACCATCCCAGGGTCGGGGTCCTGACGCGCGGGGTGGAACGTGCCGGGGTGGGCGTGCCTCGATTCTATGGCGACGACACGCCCGCCAGCAGTGGTTTCGCCTGCTCAGCCCACCCGAACGGGCGTCCGCGCGAGCGGCCGGCGCGGACGCACGGTGTGCGGGCGCGGCCCCGGGGCGGAGGCCAGTTGCCGCAGCCCCTCCCGCAGTACGAAGATCGACCGCCGGTTGACCGCGTCCCCCGCCGCGTTCAACTCGTAGCCGTCGAGCCAGAGCCAACCGTCGTAGGTCGGCCAGTCGAGGACCCTGATCACGCGGAACGTGATGGGCCGGAGGAACTGGACGCTCGCCGCGCGAGTCACGTGCAGTACGTCACCGGAGCGGGGAAGCACATGGGCTCCTGAGGGTTCGGCCGGCGGACGTGCCGGCGATTCGGATCGGGGGAACGTCTCGGCCGGTGAACGGGGTCGTGCCTCGTGGACCGGTGTGGTGCGGGTGGTGGTGGTCGGGCCGTACCCGCTGGTGGCGCGCCGCCACCCGACCATCACCCGTGCTGCCGTCCGGATATCGCGCCCGCCGCCGCAGCCAACTGGCGTGCAGCGGCGGGGTCTCACCCCGGTGCAGCTCTGGTTGCCGTAGGCCCGGCCACCCCGCCGGCCACCCGTCCCGACCGGCGATGATCACCGGTGGAGTTCGGGCGGGGACGGTGAGTAATCCGCGCCATACGGACAGGGTGCACCAGAGTCATGCTTCATGCAAGTTGCACGTCGAGTTTTGCCGATACGTGAGTGCGTCCCGCAAACCGGCGCTTGTAGCCGTTGGCGTTCGGACGGCACACTGAGGGCCGGTTTCGCCCGTCGCGGCCGGTCGAGGACCGGCACCACCCCCCAGCCGCGAAACGCCCGCCGGCCGAGGGTCGCGCCCGCGGCGGGCGGCGAGCATCGGCGCGTCGACCGGAGGTAGGCCGGGTGAGGCGAGCAGCCAGCGTTCCCAGAAGGTGCCCGTGTGCACGAAGAGCGGGCCAGGCCCGCCGGTGGGGACCGAGGTGACCCAGTGAGTGAACGGCGCAGCCCGACGATCCGGCGTCGGCGGCTCGGCGCGGAACTGCGCCGGCAGCGAGAGTCGGCGGGCATCACCATCGAGGTGGTGGCCGAGCAGTTGGAGTGCTCGGCTTCCAAGATCTCCCGCATCGAGACCGGCCACACCACGGCGACACCCCGCGACGTGCGGGACATGCTCCGGATCTACGGGGTGGTCGGCGCCGAGAGCGACGAGTTGGTCCAGATCGCCCGGGAGGCCCGGCAGAAGGGCTGGTGGCACCCCTACAGCACCGTCCTGGTCGGCGCGTACGTCGGGCTCGAGGCGGCGGCCAGCTCCATCCGGGCGTACGAGCAGCAGGTCGTGCCCGGTCTCCTGGAGACCGAGGAGTACGCCAGTGCGATGATCCGGGCTGCCCGGCCGGACTTCACGCCGGACCAGGTCGCACAACGTGTCCGTGTCCGGCTCGGTCGACAGTCGTTGCTGACACAGGATGATCCGGTCGATCTGTGGGTGGTGCTCGATGAGGCGGTGGTGAGCCGTCCGGTGGGCGGGGACGAGGTGATGCGTGGCCAGCTCAAGCGGCTGGTCGAGGTCGCCGAACTGCCGAACGTGACGTTGCAGATCCTGCCGTTCGAGGTAGGGGCGCACGCCGGCATGGACGGGACCTTCACGATCCTCAGCTTCCCTGAGCCCGGTGATCCGGATGTCGTGTACGCGGAGAACGCCACGGGTGGGCTCTTCCTCGAGAAGAGCGACGAACTGCAGAAGTACAGCTTCATCTTCGATCACATCCGAGCAGCGGCCATTCGTCCGGAGGAGTCCGTCGCACACATCGCGAAACTGGCAGAGGAGCCGTTGTGGAAATGGCGACCAAGAGGTTCTCCGTGAACCTGACGCAGGCAACGTGGTTCAAGAGCTCGAAGAGCGGGCCGAACTGTGACAACTGCGTGGAGGTGGCGTACGTGACCGGCGCGGTCGGAGTGCGGGACTCCAAGGACAAGTCCGGGCCGGCCCTGGTCTTCGCGCCCGGCGACTGGCGGGCGTTCGTCACCCACGCCCGGGAGGGCGCGTTCGACCCGGCCTGATCCGCGGTTGGACGACTGACGGACCGATCCCCGTCCGGGGCAGCCGGACGGGGATCGGTCCTGTGCGCGGCGCCGACGCTGTCGCCCAGGCGGACCAGGATCCGCCGGGAATCCCGTCGCCACATCCGTCCCGCCTCGTTGAACCCGTCGTTACGGCGCTGGTCGACAACCCGCCGCAGGGATCCGCAACCGAGCGAGGCAGGCGAGACGGATGACGACGATCGGGTCAGACAACCTCACGAACGGTCCCGGGAAGCCGGAACGGTTCGGCGGCAAGTACCGCGGGGCGCGCCGGGACACCGTCCTCACCGAGGTGGTCTCGACCGGCTCCGACCTGGACGAGCGGGACGCGCCGGCGCCCGAGCAGCCCGGCCCGTCGCTCTCGCTGCCGTCGCTGGACCCGAACCCGCTGACCGAGCCGTCCTTCCCGCCGCACGGCTGGACGACCGAACCGGGTGAGTCGCTGGTCGATCACCCGCTGCTGCGCGGCCTGCTGATGGAGTTGCCGCCGAAGGGCAGCGTGCCGCCTCCGGGCTGGCTGGACCGGTGGTTCGAGGCGACCCGTGCCATCCTGGAACTGCTATACGTGCAGGGCTCGGGCCGGTCGCGCTGACGCCGGCTCGGAGCGGCCCACCGTCGGCGCCGGGCGGCTGACGATCGGTGTCGAGCGGTGGACCGCCGGCTCCGGCTGGCCCGTCACGGGCGTACGCCGCCGCTCCGTCGCCGCGGGCCGCCGGATCCGCTCGGCGAACCGGTTGTGCCGCAGCGCGTGCCGGATTCCGACGGCCAGGACGGCGACCGCCCCGACGGTGATCGCCGGGCCGGTCACGCCCGGCCTGGCGAACAGGTCACTGCCGCTCGCCGTGATCACCGCCGGCACCGTGAGTAGGCCGGTGACCTGCAACGGCAGGCCGATCAGCGGGTGTGCCGCGGCGGCCCGCAGGCCGTGCGACGCGGGCGTGTCGGGCGCCGTGGCAAAGGCGCCGGCACCCGACCACAGCCGGTGCACCCGGCGTACGCCGCAGGCCGCCACAACGAGCGCGGGCAGCGCGGCGAGGTCGAGCGCGGCCGCGGCCCGGTCCGCCGTGGCGCCGCCCGGGCTGAGCAGCCCGGCTCCCAGTACGGCGGCGGTCAGCGTCAGGCCGGTGAGGGTCAGGACGAGCAGCCATCCGCTGCGGCGGCGTAGCGCGCAGGCGCGATCAAGCCCGGGAAGTCCGTCGGCGAGGACGCCGGCGGCCAGCCACACGGCGGCGATCGGCACGAGAACGGCGAACTGGCTCTCCATGCTGGACAGTCTTGCCCGATTCGGGGCTCCGCGAATCCGGGCGTGTCCCCTGTTCACCCCGGACGTCGTCCCGTAGGGGCCATCGTCCTCGGGTTATGAAACATTCGACATGTTTCTCTTCGTAACCGTCCTGGCCTACTCTCGGCTAGATCGGCCGCCGTCGATCTGAGCGTGACCCGCCTCGGGCGGCTGCCGGCCGGAGAGGGAGGTAGCAAGATGGGTCTTGCCCACAGGTCCGTGCTCGTCGGGGTGGCCACGCTGAGCATGCTGGTCGCCGCGACACCCGCGCTGGCCGCGGAACCAACGGGAACCATCCGGGCGGCGGGTGGGGAAACGGCCGTCGCCGACAGCTACATCGTCGTCTTCAAGGACACCGCCGTCGGCCGCGACACGGTCGGTGACAACGCCAGCCGGCTGGTCGGCCGGCACGGCGGCACGGTCGCCCGCACCTACGGTGCGGCACTGCGCGGCTTCGAGGTCCGGGTCGGCGCGAAGGCCGCCGCGCGGATCGCCGCCGACCCCGCCGTCGCGTACGTCGAGCAGAACCACACCGTCTCGATCGCCGGCACCCAGACGAACCCGCCGTCCTGGGGGCTGGACCGGATCGACCAGCGGAACCTGCCGCTGAACAGCTCCTACACCTACCCGAACACGGCGTCCAACGTGCGCGCCTACATCATCGACACCGGCGTGCTCTACGGCCACAACGACTTCGGCGGGCGGGCCGTCTCCGGCTTCGACGCCGTCGACGGCGGCTCCGCCGACGACTGCAACGGTCACGGCACGCACGTCGCGGGCACCGTCGGCGGCTCCGCGTACGGCGTGGCGAAGGGCGTGCAGATCGTCGGCGTCCGGGTGCTCAACTGCCAGGGCAGTGGCACCAACGCCCAGGTGGTCGCCGGCATCGACTGGGTGACCGCGAACGCGGTCAAGCCGGCGGTGGCGAACATGAGCCTCGGCGGGTCCGCCAACAGCTCGATCGACACGGCCGTCAACAACTCGATCAACTCCGGCGTCACCTACGCGGTGGCCGCGGGCAACGGCAACGCCCTCGGCGTCCGGCAGAACGCCTGCAACTACTCCCCGGCCCGGGTGCCGGCGGCGATCACCGTCGGCGCCACCCAGAACAACGACGCCGCCGCCAGCTTCTCCAACTTCGGCACCTGCGTCGACATCCTGGCGCCGGGCGTGAACATCACCTCGGCCTGGTACACGAGCGCCAGCGCGACGAACACCATCAGCGGCACCTCGATGGCGTCCCCGCACGTCGCGGGGGCCGCGGCGCTCGTGCTCTCGGCCAACCCGTCCTGGACGCCGCAGCAGGTACGGGACAACCTGGTCAGCAACTCCACGCCGAACGTGGTGACCAACGTGGGCACCGGCACCCCGAACCAGCTGCTCTACGTGGTCAACGGGACCCCGCCGGCCAACGACTTCTCGGTCTCGGTGTCGCCGACCTCCGGCTCCACCGCGCCGGGCGGCTCGGTGACGGCCACCGTCGGCACGGCCACCACCGCCGGCTCCGCCCAGTCGGTCAGCCTCTCCGCCAGCGGCCTGCCGACCGGTGCGACCGCGTCGTTCAGCCCGGCGACGGTGACCTCCGGCGGCTCGTCGACCCTCACCATCGCCACCTCGGCGAGCACTCCGGCCGGCACCTACCCGATCACGATCACCGGGACCGGCACGGCCGGCGCCCGTACGGCGACGTACACGCTGACGGTGACCGGCTCGGGTGGCGGCGGCTGCTCCGGCACCAACGGCACCGACGTGGCGATCCCGGACACCGGCGCCACGGTGGCCAGCACGATCGCGATCGCCGGCTGCAACCGCAACGCCTCGTCCTCGTCGACCGTGGCGGTGAACATCGTGCACACCTACCGCGGTGACCTCGTCATCGATCTGGTCGCCCCGGACGGCTCGTCGTACCGGCTGAAGAACAGCAGCTACTTCGACGGCGCCGACAACGTCAACACCACCTACACCGCCAACCTGTCGAGCGAGGCGGCGAACGGCACCTGGCGCCTCCAGGTGCGCGACGTGTACGCCGGTGACACCGGCTACATCAACACCTGGACCCTGACCCTCTGACACCGCAACACCCAGGAACCCCTCCCACGTCGGTGGGAGGGGTTCCGTCGGGTCCGTGGGTCGGCGGCGCCGGTCAGACGGCGAAGCCGGTGGGGCGCTCGGTGGCCGGCGCCGGCGGGGTGGCCTTCCACAGGCCCAGCTTCTGCGCGGCGAGTCGGCTCAGGTAGGCCGGGTTGAGGATGATGTAACGCCGCCAGAGCCGCTTCGGCTCCAGACCGAGCCGCCAGAGCCACTCCAGGCCCGCCCGCTGCATCCACGACGGAGGCTGGTGCAGCAGCCCGGCGTGGTAGTCGAACGCCGCCCCGACCGCCATCAGCGGCATGTCCAGCAGCGGTCGCATGGCGTACGCGAAGACCTCCTGGCGGGGGCAGCCGAGCCCGACCAGGACGAGCCGGGCGCCACTGGCCCGGATGCGGTCGGCGATCTCGCCGTCCTCGCCCGGCTGGGCGGCACGGAACTTGGACGGCTCCACCCCGGCGATCTTCAGGGCCGGGAACATCCGCTCCAGGGCGGGGATCAGCCGTCCGAGGGTCTCCTCGGTCGAGCCGTAGAGATAGACCGGAAGGCCCTCGTCGGCGAAGCGGGACAGCACGTGCAGGGTCAGGGTCGGGCCGTAGACCCGGTCGGTCAGGCCGGCGTGGTGCAGCAGGTTGAGCGCCCAGCGCACCGGCTGCCCGTCCGGGGTGACCACGTCGAAGGAGTTGAGCCGGGCGTTGTGGGCCGGGTCGAGCACGCCGGTCATCACCCCGTGCACGGCCAGCGCGGTCAGCGCCAGCGGCCGACGCTCCCGGGCGGCCGCCACCACCTGCTCGGTCGCGGCCTCGTAGTCGGTGGCGTCGACCAGGACGCCGAGGACGTTCCGCTTGCCGTGTCCGCTCATGCCGTCGGCACCCACTTGTCGACGTTGGCCTCGTAGATCTCCCGCAGGATCATCGGTACGTCGTACGTGATCTTCCAGTTCGGGTAGTGCTCCTCGAACCGGGCCATGCTGCTGACGTACCACTGGTGGTCGCCGGTGCGCGCCTTGTCGACGTAGTTGATCTGGGCCTCGCGGCCGGTGATCTGCTCGGCGATCCGGAACGCCTCGATGTGCGAGGTGTTCGAGTGCCGGCCACCGCCGAGGTTGTAGACCTGCGCTGACCGGGGCTCCCGGAAGAACGCCTCGAAGGCGGTCAGCACGTCGTGGGAGTGGATGGCGTCGCGCACCATCTTGCCCTTGTAGCCGAAGAGGTTGTACGTCCGGCCCTCCATGACGCAGCGCATCAGGTAGGCCAGGAAGCCGTGCAGCTCGGCCGCCGAGTGGGCCGGCCCGGTGAGCGTGCCGCCGCGGAAGCAGGCGGTCTTCATGTCGAAGTAGCGGCCGTACTCCTGGACCATCACGTCGGCCGCGACCTTGGAGGCGCCGAAGACCGAGTGCAGCGACTCGTCGATCGACATCTCCTCGGTGATGCCCGCGTGGAACGGGTGGTCCTCGGGCAGCTCGTAGCGGGTCTCCAGCTCGACGAGGGGCAGGCTGTTCGGCCGGTCCCCGTAGACCTTGTTGGTCGAGCAGTGGATGAAGGGCGCGTCGATGGCGTGCCGGCGCGTGTTCTCCAGCATGTTGAGCGTGCCGCCGGCGTTGACGTCGAAGTCGGTGTAGGGCTCCTTGGCGGCCCAGTCATGGCTCGGCTGGGCGGCGCTGTGGATCACCACCGCGATGTCGGACCCGTACTTCTTGAAGATCTGCTCCAGGCCGTCGCGGTCCCGGATGTCCACCGAGAAGTGGGTGTACGACCCGCCGAGGTCGGCGCCGAGCCGTTCCAGGCTCCAGGCTGTGGAGCCGTCCGCGCCGAAGAAGTACCGCCGCATGTCGTTGTCGATGCCGACCACGTCGAGACCGAGGGCGGCGAAATGCCGTGCCGCCTCGGAGCCGATCAGACCGCCCGACCCGGTCACCAACGCGACACTCACACGCCACTCCTGGTTCCTCGGAGGCAGAAGACGAGTCGGAGCATAGCGTGATGCCCGACATGCCCAATATGCGGTAAGGGCCCCGCATCAATCTGCGGAGCCCTTGACACTCTGGTGGGGAAGGGGGGAGTTGAACCCCCACGCCCTTTCGGGCACACGGACCTGAACCGTGCGCGTCTGCCATTCCGCCACTTCCCCGTGGCACGACCGGATCACTGTAATCCGCCCCGGCCTCGCCGTCTCCGGCGGGGCCCGGAACATATTACGCTGTCCCGGTCATCGCCTCGAACGAGTACCGTTCGCGGCGGACGAAAGAGTAGCACGACAGAAGCGGCCCGTCCGAACGGGCCGTGAGCAGGCGGCCGAGCGGCGTGTGAGCTGCGCGCGCGCCGGCCGGATACCATCATGTCCTCGGGACCCGAGGAGGAGCCGGTGAGCGTGCTGCAACGCTTCGAGAAGCGTCTGGAAGGCCTGGTCGAAGGGGCCTTCGCCAAGGTCTTCAAAGGGGTGGTCCACCCCGTGGAGATCCTCAACGCCATGCAGCGGGAGGCCGAGGCGCACAAGGCCATCCTGGCCGGTGGGCGCACGTTGGTGCCCAACCGCTACGTGATCGATCTCTCGCCCTACGACCACAGTCGTCTGGCGCCGTACGCCGCCGCACTGGCCCAGGAGTTGGCCCAGTCGCAGGCGGAGTTCATCGGCGAGCAGGCGTGGACGGTCTACGGCGACGTGATCGTCGAGATCGAGCGCGGCGAGGGGCTGGACACCGGCATGTTCCGGGTCACCGCCGAGGTCTACACCGGTGGCGAGGTCGCCCCGGCGCCCGGCCCCGGCTACGACGCCGGCCCGCCCGCCTACCCGGCGTACGACCAGGGTGGCGGCTACGGCCCGCCGCCCGGCCACGGCGGTGGGCGCAACGTGCGGCTGGTCTCCGGCGACGGGCGCACCTACCCGCTGCAGATGGGCTCGACGGTCATCGGCCGCGGCGACCAGGCCAACCTGCGCCTGCCGGATGTCGGGATCTCCCGGCGGCACGCCCGGCTGGACTTCGACGGTGGTCAGGTCGTGCTGACCGACCTCGGCTCGACCAACGGCACCATGGTCAACGGCCAGCGGGTCTCCGCCGTCGCGCTCAACCCCGGCGACATGATCCAGCTCGGCACCACCACCCTGACCTTCCGCGTGGACGGCTGATCCGCCTTGCCGGAGCTCGTCATCACCGTCGCCCGGTTCGGGTTCCTGATTCTGCTGTGGATCTTCGTGTTCACAGTGGTCGGCGTCATCCGCCGGGACCTCTTCGCGGGTGCCCGCTCGGGCCGGCTGGTCGCCGCGCCCCGGGCCGTCGGCGCGTCGACGGGGCAACCCGCGAAGCCGGCGAAGGTGAAGCGGGGCAGGGCGGCGCACCAGCTGGTGGTGACGGCCGGTCAACTGGCCGGCACCCGCATCACGCTCGGTGAAGCGCAGATCACCATCGGTCGGGCGGAGGACTCCACCCTCGTGATCACCGACGACTACGCCTCCGCGCGACACGCCCGGCTCGTGCCGCGCGACGGGCAGTGGTTCGTCGAGGACCTCGGTTCGACTAACGGCACCTATCTGGATCGCGCTAAGGTCACCGGACCGACCCCCGTTCCCCTCGGCGTGCCGATCCGGATCGGCCGCACTTCCCTCGAATTACGGCCATGACTCTGACCCTGCGCTACGCGGCCCACAGCGACCGCGGTCTGATCCGAGACGGTAACCAGGACTCCGTCTACGCCGGACCGCGGCTACTCGCCGTTGCCGACGGCATGGGCGGCATGGCCGCCGGTGACGTCGCCAGCAACATCGTCATCGGTGCCATGGCACCGCTCGACGAGGACGTCCCCGGTGACGCCCTCGTCGACGCGCTGCGTTCGGCCGTGGGCACCGCCAACCAACAACTCCGCGAGACCGTGGACGCCAACCCTCAGCTCGAGGGCATGGGCACGACGCTGACCGCCACGCTCTTCAGTGGCAGCAAGATCGGCATGGTGCACATCGGTGACTCCCGGGCCTACCTGCTGCGCGGGGGTGAGTTCGCGCAGATCACCAAGGACGACACGTACGTCCAGATGCTGGTCGACGAGGGCCGCATCAGCGCCGAGGAGGCGAGCAGTCACCCACAGCGGTCGCTGCTCACCCGGGCGCTCGACGGCCGGGACATCGACCCGGAATACTCCGTCCGCCAGGTCCTGCCCGGCGACCGCTACCTGATCTGCAGCGACGGGCTCTCCGGCGTGGTCAGCGCGGACACCATCGCCGAGACGATGCGGGACTACGCCGACCCTCAGCAGTGCGTCGAGCGGCTGGTGCAGCTCGCGCTGCGCGGCGGCGGCCCGGACAACATCACGGTGATCATCGCCGACGCCACCGACCAGGACATCGTCGAGGCGTCCCCGATCGTGGGCGGCGCCGCCGCCCGGGACCGGGGCATGGCCACCGCGGCCGACGACTCCACCCCGGCGGCCCGGGCCTCCGCGCTCTCCGCGCCCCGGCCCCCGGCGCCGGAGGAGCCCGCGGCCTCGGCCGACGACGAGCCGGAGCGGCGCCGCCACCGGCCGGTCCGGGCCGCCGCCATGGCGCTGGCCCTGGTGGTGATCCTCGGCGGTGGGCTCTTCGGCGGTTGGAGCTACACCCAGCGGCAGTACTACGTCGGTGCCACGGAAGACGGCCAGGTGGCCGTGTTCCGCGGGATACAGGGCCAGATCGCCGGCATGGACCTCTCCAGCGTCCACTCCCGCAGCCCCGCCGACCTGAACGACCTGACCCTGGCCGCGCAGGAGCAGGTCAAGCAGGGGATCCCGGCCAAGAGTGAGCCGGACGCCGCGCGTCGGCTGGCCGAGCTGACCAGCGACAGCCCGACGAACCCCAACCTGAAGCCGATCTGCCCGCCGAGCCTGTCGCCGGGCACCGAGACGGGCGCGCCCACGCCGACGCCGAGCGATGTCGTGACGTCGCCCACGGCGGAGGTCACCCCCACGGCCGGCACGCCGGCCGCCGGCAGCCGCACCCCGGTCGCCAACCCCAGCCCGAGCAGCAGCGTGGCAGTCGGTGAGCCGACCGCCACGCCCGACGCCCCGCCCTCCGACTCGGCTCCGCCGGCGCTCGACCCGGCCGGCTGCCGGTCGCCCGAGTGAGCGCCGGCCCGACTCCGAGGACCCTTCCGTGACCGCAGCGGCCACACCGGCAGCCTCGCCCGCGACCGTGGGCGAGCAGTCCGGCGTACGCCTGGCCCGGTCCCGGCGTAACGCGGAGCTGTCCCTGCTGCTGCTCGCCATGGTGCTGGTGGCCGCGTACGGGGCGACCGTCGAGGCGAACCTGCTGGACACGGTCACCCCGGACTTCTGGCTGCCCGCCGCCGCGCTCGGCGCGGTCTTCCTCGGCCTGCACCTGGTCATCCGGTTCCTCGCCCCGTTCGCCGACCCGGCCCTGCTGCCGGCGGTGGCGCTGCTCAACGGTCTCGGGGTGGGCTTCCTGCGCCGGATCGACCTGGGCGAGGCGCCGCCGGTCGACCGGGAGGACCTGGCCATCTTCGCCGGCATCGGCGGGCGGCAGTTGGCCTGGACCCTGGTCTCGGTGATCCTCGCCGCCGCCCTGCTCGCGATCATGCGTGACCATCGTTCGGTCTCCCGGTACGCGTACACGCTGGGCCTCGGCGGCATCGTGCTGGTGATGATCCCGGCGGTGCTGCCGCGCCGCTTCTCGGAGATCAACGGCGCGAAGCTGTGGATCAAGTTCGGCGACACGTTCTCGATCCAGCCCGGCGAGTTCGCCAAGCTGGCGCTGCTGGTCTTCTTCGCCTACTACCTGGTCCGCAAGCGCGAGGTGCTCTCGCTGGCCAGTCGGCGGTTCCTCGGCATCGACTTTCCCCGTGGCCGCGACCTCGGCCCGGTCGTCGTGGTGTGGCTGATCAGCCTCCTGGTTCTCATCTTCGAGAAGGACCTGGGCACGTCGCTGCTCTACTTCGGCATGTTCGTGGTGACGCTCTACATCGCCACCGAGCGGGTCAGTTGGCTGCTCATCGGTCTGGTGCTGTTCTTCGGCGGCGCCTACCTCGCCTACTTCCTCGGCGAGATGGTCGGCGGGCCCTTCGCCAACTTCTACCTGCGCGCCCAGATCTGGCTGGACCCGTTCGCCGACCCGACCGACAAGGGCTACCAGTTGGTGCAGGGGCTCCTCGCGCTGGGCACCGGCGGGCTCTTCGGGGCCGGGCCGGGCGGCGGCCAGCCGGACATCCTGCCCGAGGTGCAGAACGACTTCATCTTCGCCGGCATCGGTGAGGAGATCGGCCTCTTCGGGCTCTCCGCGCTGCTGGTGGTCTACCTGCTCATCGTGGAGCGGGGCCTGCGCGCCGCGCTGGCCGTCCGGGACTCGTTCGGCAAGCTGCTCGCGGGCGGCCTCGCCTTCACCCTGGGCCTCCAGGTGTTCGTGATCGTCGGCGGCATCAGCAAGCTCATCCCGCTGACCGGGCAGACCACCCCGTTCCTCTCCGCCGGCGGCTCGTCGCTGATGGCGAACTGGCTGCTCATCGCCGTGCTGCTCCGGGTCTCCGACGCCGCGCGGCGGCCGGTGGCCGGGGCCGGCGGCAAGGCCGCGCGCCCCGCGAGCGGACCGCCGGAGCAGCTACACGGTGCCCCCACGGAGGTGATCAAGCCGTGAACGCACCGCTGCGCCGCGTCGGCGTCGTCGTCATCGTCCTGTTCGGTCTGCTCTTCGCGAACCTCAACTGGATCCAGGCCTACAAGGCGGACGAGTACCGCAACAGCGACTACAACGGTCGGGTCCAGGTCGCCGAGTACGAGCGCAAACGCGGCAACATCGAGGCCGGCGGCACCGCGGTCGCGCTCAGCAAGGAGACCGACGGCAAGCTGAAGTTCCTGCGCAGCTACCCGGGCGGGCCCAAGTACGCGCACGTGCTCGGCTACAAGCCGGTCAACCTGGGCGACACCGGCATCGAGCGGGCCGAGAACGACTTCCTCGCCGGCACGAGCGACCAGCTGCTCGGCGACCGGATCAAGGACATGTTCACCGGTGACCAGACCGGTGGCGGCAACGTGCTGCTGACCCTCTCCAAGCGCGCCCAGGACGTGGCGTACGACCAGCTGCGCAACAACCAGGTCGGCGCGAAGCGGGGCGCGGCGATCGCCATCGACCCCCGAACGGGGGCCGTGCAGGCGCTGGTCTCCATGCCCAGCTTCGACCCGAACCCGCTGGTCAGCCACGACACGCAGGCGGCCGCGGCGGCGTACAGCCGGCTGGAGCAGGACCCGGAGGGCCCGCTGAAGAACCGGGCGCTCTCCGAGACGCTCCCGCCGGGCTCCACCTTCAAGATCGTGGTGGCCGCCGCCGCCCTGGAGAACGGCATCGGCAAGGACACCGAGATCCCCGCCGGCTCCAGCTACACGCCGCCGACCTCGGGCACGCCGATCCGCAACGCCGCGGCGTCGATCTGCCCCGAGTCCCAGGTCACCCTGATGGAGGCGGTCACCGAGTCGTGCAACACCGGCTTCGCGCAGCTGGGCGTACGGCTCGGTGCCGAGACGATCAAGGAGAAGGCCCGTCAGTTCGGCTTCGAGCAGGAGGACCTGACGGTCGGCCAGCTCGGCGAGGACGGGCTGCGCACGGCGGCCAGCCGGACCGGGGACATGCAGAACCCCGACGGCAGCACCGACCAGGCCGCGCTTGCCCAGTCCTCCATCGGCCAGAACAACGTCCGGATGACCCCGCTGGAGGGCGCGCTGATCGCCGCCTCGGTCGCCAACGGTGGCAGCCAGATGCGCCCGTACCTGGTCCGACAGCTGCTCGCCCCGGACCGCACCACGAGCTACTACACGGCCAACCCGCGTGAGCTGCGCAAGCCGATCAGCGGGCAGGTCGCCACCGACCTGCGCGACATGATGGTCAGCGTGGTCCAGAACGGCACCGGCAAGAACGCCAGGATCAGCGGCTACACGGTCGGCGGCAAGACCGGCACCGCCCAGTCCGCGCCGGACCGACCCGACCACGGCTGGTTCATCGGCTTCGCCCTGGACAAGAACGGCAACGCCGTCTCGGCGGTCTGCGTCGAGCTGGAGCAGGCCGGTCCCGGCGGCAGCGCCGAGGCCGCGCGCATCGCCGGCCAGATCATGCGGGCCGCCATCGCCGACCCCGGGGGCCGCTGACATGCTCAGCCCCGGTGTCCAGCTCGGCAACCGCTACCGTCTCGACGAGCGGATCGCCAGCGGCGGCATGGGCGACGTGTGGCGCGGCACCGACCAGGTGCTCGGCCGGACGGTCGCGGTCAAGAGCCTGCTCCCGGCGCTGCTGGACGAGCCGGGCTTCGCCGAGCGGTTCCGCGGCGAGGCGCGGACCATGGCCACCATCAACCACCCGGGCGTCGTCGACGTCTACGACTTCGGCAACGACCAGCAGATCGCCTTCCTCGTCATGGAGTACGTCGAGGGCGACGCGCTGTCGGCGACGCTGAGCCGGGTCGGCCGGCTCACCCCGGCGCGCACGATGGCCCTGGTCGCCCAGGCCGCCGACGCCCTGCACGCCGCCCACGAGAAGGGCATCGTGCACCGGGACGTCAAGCCGGGCAACCTGCTCGTCCGCCCCAACGGCACCCTGGTGCTGACCGACTTCGGCATCGCCCGCTCCGACCTGGTGGGCCAGCTCACCGCCGCCGGGTCGGTGCTCGGCACCGCGTCGTACATCTCGCCCGAGCAGGCCATGGGCAGCGTCGCGTCACCCGCCTCCGACGTCTACGCGCTGGGCGTCGTCGCGTACCAGTGCCTCGCCGGCCGGCGTCCCTTCGAGGGCGACAACCCCCTCGAGATCGCGATGCGGCACGTCCAGGAGGCGCCCCGCCCGCTGCCGGCGGACATCCCCCCGCAGGTGCGGGCCGTGGTCGAGCGGGCCATGGCCAAGGACCCGGCGGCCCGGTGGCCGAGCGCGGCCGCGCTCGCCGGGGTCGCCCGCCAGCTGAAGGTGGCGCTCTCCCAGCAGGCCCGGGCCGGCGGGCAGACCCGCCCGATCTCCGGCGTGCCGGCCTCACCGGCCTCACCGGCCGCACCGGGTCGCGCCCAGGTGCCGCCCGCCCAGCAGGCACGCCCGCCGGCCGCCGCGCACCACCAGCCCGCCAACGCCGCCCGGCCCACCGCGGTGGCGCCGGCCCAACCGCACCGCCCGACCGCGGTCGCCCCGGCCGTGGCCCAGCCCCGGCCACCGGCGGCCTCGGCCGGCTACCCGCGCGGCGCCGCGCCCGTGCCACCGGCTCCGACCCGGCACGACCCGGCACCGGCGTACGCCCCACAGCCCGGCCCGCCGCCGGCGCCGGCACCCGGTCGGTCCCGGCCCGGGATGGTGCTCGTGGCCATCCTGTTGGCGGCACTGGTACTGCTCTGCTCCGGCGTGATTTCCTACAACCTGCGGAAGGCGCAGTCGTCCGGTCAACCCGGAACGCTCGCCCCGCGGACCGTGACGTCCGGCGCGCTGCGGCCCGACGGACGCGACGATCTGACCCAGACGTCGTACCGTCGGGAGGAACGGCTCCAACCGGCCAGCGGCGAGACGACGACGAGCGAAGGACGACAGACGCGATGACAGCGCAGGCCCGCCTGCTCGGTGGCAGGTACCAGGTCGGCGAGCTGCTCGGCTACGGCGGCATGGCCGAGGTGCACCGCGGTCGCGACCTCCGGCTCGGTCGGGACGTCGCGATCAAGATGCTCCGGACGGACCTGGCCCGCGACGCGACCTTCCAGATGCGGTTCCGCCGCGAGGCGCAGAACGCGGCGTCGCTCAACCACCCGGCGATCGTGGCCGTCTACGACACCGGCGAGGAGACCGCGCCGACCGGTGAGACGCTGCCGTTCATCGTCATGGAGTTCGTGAACGGGCGGACCCTCAAGGAGGTGCTCGGGGCCGAGGGGCGGCTCCAGCCCCGCCGCGCCCTGGAGATCTGCGCCGACATGTGCGCGGCCCTGGAGTTCAGCCACCGGCACGGCATCATCCACCGGGACATCAAGCCCGGCAACGTGATGCTGACCCAGACCGGCCAGGTCAAGGTCATGGACTTCGGCATCGCGCGGGCCCTCGCCAGCGGCGCCACCACCATGACGCAGACCAGCGCGGTGATCGGCACCGCGCAGTACCTGTCGCCGGAGCAGGCCCGGGGCGAGGCGGTCGACGCCCGCTCCGACGTCTACGCCGCCGGCTGCGTGCTCTTCGAACTGCTCTGCGGTCACCCGCCGTTCGTCGGTGACAGCCCGGTCAGCGTCGCCTACCAGCACGTACGCGAGGCGCCCCCGACGCCCAGTGACATCAACCCCGAGGTCACCCCGGCGATCGACGCCATCGTGCTGAAGGCGCTGTCCAAGAACCCGCTCAACCGCTACCAGAGCGCCGGCGAGATGCGGGCCGACCTGCTCCGCGCCGCCGCCGGCCGGCCGGTGCTCGCCACTCCGGTGATGCGCGAGCAGGAGACCATGCCGATGGCGCCCGCCGCGGGCGCGGCCGGCTACCCCGTCGGTGGTGGGGCCGCGACGTCCACCCGGCAGATCCCGGCCCGGGTCGGGGACCCGCGCCGCCGCAAGGCGTCGTCCTGGCTGATCGCCACGTTCGCCGCGGTCGGCGTCCTGGCCGTGATCGCGCTGGTCGCGGCGCTGCTGTGGAATCGACAGGATGACAAGCAGGTGAGCGTCCCGACGGTCACCGGGCTGACCCAGCAGCAGGCGTTCGCGGAGATCGAACGGGCCAACCTGGTCCCGCGCGCCGGTGACCAGGTCCTCAACGCCACCTGCGAGAAGGGCAAGGTCGTCGGGCAGGACCCGCAACCGAACACCCGGTTGGAGCCGACCCGCACGGTGACCGTCCAGGTCTGCGGCGGCCCCAACGTGAAGGCCATCCCCAACGTCGAGGGCTCCCCGTTCGAGACGGCGAAGAGTCTCCTCGAGAGCCAGGGCTTCCGGGTCGCCAAGCCGGTCGAGAAGGACAGCCCGAAGGAGAAGGGGACCGTCCTCGCCGTGTCCCCGGGCGTCGGCAAGCAGGTGGCCGAGGGCACCGAGGTGACCCTGACCATCTCGAAGGGCAACGTCGGCAAGGTCCCCAACGTGGAGGGCTCGACCGAGGAGCAGGCCCGGAAGGAACTCGAGGACGCCGGCTACACCGTGCGGGTGATCGACGGTGACGAGGTGCCCGCGGCTCAGGCCGGCCGGGTCCAGCGGCAGAACCCGAAGTCCGGCACCGAGCTGCCCGAGGGCCGGCAGGTGACGATCGAGATCGGCATCCCCGAGCCGGAGGCGCCGCCGACCGGCACGCCCACGCCGACACCGACCGCCACGCCGACGACGCCGGGCACCGGTGGTGGCAGTGGCCTGCCGCTGCCACCGGGTACGCCCCCGATCTGGCACCCCGGCGAGGAGTAACAGCCCGAGCCCCCGCCCCGGCGCGCTCGCGCCGGGGCGCGTAGCGCCTCCCTCCCTGCCCGCGCCCCCGCCCGCCCTAAGGCGGGTCGCGTCGCCCCCCCTTTCCCGCGATCTTGCAGTTTCGGCCCTTCGTGGGGACGAATTGTCCGTTCTGCCTGGGCAGAAAGTGCAAGATCGCGGGAGGGGACGGGCGGGGTGGGGGGTCAGGCGGCGGCGAAGGCGGCTCGGCGGCGGGCGTCGACCTCGGCGGCCAGGGCCGGTGCCCGGTCCAGCGCCTCCGGGTGACCGCAGGAGGCCAGCCAGTTCGCGAGCATCAGGTGCCCGCCCTCGGTCAACACCGACTCGGGATGGAACTGCACGCCCTCGATCGGGAGGGTGCGGTGTCGCATCGCCATCACCACGCCCGATCCGGTCCAGCCGGTGACCTCAAGCTCGTCCGGCAGCGTCTCGGGCAGGACGGCGAGCGAGTGGTAGCGGGTCGCGGTGAACGGGTCCGGCAGACCGGCGAGTACGCCGACCGACTGGTGGCGTACCTCCGAGGTCTTGCCGTGCAGCAGCTCCGGGGCGCGGGCCACGGTCGCGCCGAAAGCCTCACCGATCGCCTGGTGACCCAGACAGACGCCGAAGATCGGCAGTTCGCCCGCGTATCGGCGGATGACGTCCAGGCAGATGCCCGCACGGTCGGGGCTGCCGGGCCCCGGCGAGAGCAGGATGCCGGCCGCGCCGACCCGGCCCACCTCGTCGAGGTCGATCTCGTCGTTGCGGCGTACGTCGCAGTCCACCCCGAGCTGGCCCAGGTACTGCACCAGGTTGAAGACGAACGAGTCGTAGTTGTCGATCACCAGGACGCGCATGGTCTCACCGGCTCGGGGAGGGGGGCGGGGTGTTGTTCCGCTCCGTGTCGTACGGCAGGTCGTGCTCGTCACCGGGCGGGGCGTCACCGGGCTCGTTGCCCGGGATCACGTCACCGGCCGGGTCATTCAGGTCGGCGTCCTGGCTGACCTGCACGTCGTCGAAGGGCAGCAGCGGCTCCGCCCACGGGAAGACCACATACCAGAGCAGGGCCACCGTGGCGGCGGCGAGCAGCACCGAGCCGGTCAACTTGCCGGCCAGGCCGAACGGGAGCTTGCGCCAGATGAACGCGTACACCGGAGGTCAGCCTCCCAGCTCCGCCGGTCGACCTTCCGACTTCGGCTGGCTGCGGTCCAGCTCGGCGTGGATGATCAGGCGCTGGTAATTGTCGAACTTGGGGTTGCACGTCGTCAGGGTCAGCATCCGCTTGGTGGGCTTCTCGCCGGGCTTGCCCGGGACCGGCGCCACCACCTCGACCTGGGTCGGCTTGACGATCCGGGACTGCGACACCTTGTAGACGTACCATTCGGTCTTGCTCTCGACCACGATCACGTCGCCGTCGTTGAGCTCGTCCAGCCGCCAGAAGGTGGCCCGGTTGCGGTGCCCGGCGACGGAGAAGTTCCCCACCTGGCCCGGCAGCGCGCTCTTCGGGTAGTGGCCCGGGGCGTACCGGATGTCGGCCTGGGTGACCCCCTCGACGACCACCCAGTTCTTGTCGAGCTTCGGGATGTAGAGCCCGGCGATCGGCTTGCCGTGCACCGGCGGCGACGGCTTGGCCGACGGGGTGGCGGCGGCCGGCGCGGAGACGGTCGGGTCGCCGGTCGGCCCCCACGCCTGGGCCAACTGCTGACTCAGGTCGTTCTGGTGGGCGTCGACGATCGCCGACTTGCCCCAGACCTCGTAGCCGGCGAACAGGAGCACCACCAGACCGAAGGTGATCAGCACCTCGCCGCTGACCCGGATGCCGGTGCGCAGGCGGGAGGCGAGCGAGGGCCGGGTCAGCTCGGAGTAGACGCTCTTGTAGCCCTCGCCGGTCTGCTCCGGCCGCAGTTGGACGACCCGCTCGCCCCGCCGAGGACGGGGTGGCTCGGTGGCGTCACCGGCGGCCGGATCGTCACCTTCGGGCGCCACCGGCACCGCCCCCATCAGCGCGGTGGAGTCGAGCGCCGGGTGCCGTGGCGGGGTGGCGGGCACCTTGGGGATCAGGGCGGTGGCTGCCGGGTCGGCGGCCGGGGAGACCGGTGCGGCCGGCCCGGCACCGGCGCCGGCGGACCGGTCACCTCGTGGACCGATCGGCGGGAGGAGTGCCGTAGGCCCATCCGTGGCCGTTGCCGGCTTGGGCGTGGCGTCGCCCGCACTCGGGGGAAGGCCGTCGGTCGGTGAGGCGGGGCCGCGCGTCGCGGCGCTGGCCGCCCCGAAGCCGCCAAAGCTGCTGTGGCCGCCGAAGCCGACCGGGCCGCCGGAGGCGGGCGACGTCCCGGCAGGACCGGTCGCGCCGCCGGAAACGGCCGCACCGCCTGGGTTGGCCGCGTCCCCGGTCCCGGCCGCCCCGGGTGCCGCCGGCCGAACGCGGCGCGCCAGCGGTTCGCCGGCGGGTGCCGCAGGCGCCGACGACCCGGCCTCGCCACGGGCAGCTCCCGGATGCGCAGCGGCAGGCGGGCGGGGCGGGTCGGCGGGGCGGGTCGGGTGTGTCGACGGTCCGGACTGGGCCGGGCGGGTCGACGGCGCGGGCGGAGTGCCGGGCGCGGCGCCCGCGACGCCGGGCCACGGCGGCGGCGCGCTCACCGGACCGCCCGCCGGCACACCGCTGGCCGGACCGTTCGCCGCCGGCGCGCCGCTGGTCGGTCCGCTGGCGGCCGCCGCTCCGGGCGCTACGCCGCTCGCCGACGACCCACCCGCGGCGGGGCCGGTCGCCGACGGGACGCCGGTGGACGGCGCGGTGCGACTCGGGTCGGTGGCCCGCGGCCGGGCGGGCTCGTCGGGGAACCGGCCGTGGTTCGCGGGCCCCGCCACGTCACCGACGCCGCTCGGCTGGGCGGGCGCGGGGTTCGTGCCGGGGCGGCCGGGGACCCGGGGCGAGGGCGGCTCGGACCCCGGGGGCCAGGACGCGGCCATCGGCGTCGCGGGCGCCGGCGTCGCCGGACCGGAGACAGACGACGAGGGCGCCGTCGGCGCGACCGGCGAGCGGGGCGGCAGGACCGGGTCGGGCCAGGCGTTGCGGCCGGGCCGCTGCGCCGGTGACTCGGGGCGGTGCGGCGCCGACTCGCGGGAGGCACCGGTCTCGGGCCGGTGCGGCGCCGACTCGCGGGGCGGCACGGCCTCGGGCCGGTCGACCTTCGGTAGGAAGCTGGTCGGGTCGTCGCTGCGATCCCGGTGTCGGCCGTCGGGCCGGTCGTCCCCGGTCATTCAGGCACCTTCGCGGAACGTAGGGCGGTCGAGTCCTCGAACGCCGGCACGGTCACGGTGGAGACCCGCTCCTGGTAGCCGAGCTGGTAGTGATCGACCGCGTCCTTGAACCACCGGACTCCCTCAGATGCGGCGAGGGCCGCCTGCAGGGCGGCAGGATCGCCGATTGCTACGATCTTGAAAGGTGGGGAGTACACCCGGCCGTGCAACAGCAGGGTGTTACCGACGCAGCGTACCGCGCTCGTGGCCAGCACGCGGACGTTCATGATTGACATGGCCTCGGCGCCGCCAGCCCACAGCGCATTGACCACCGCCTGGACGTCCCCCTGGTGGACGACCAGGTCGTCGTTGCTCACCCCTTCGGGCAGTCGCCCGTCGCCGCGGCCGGGCGCGTCGTTCAGCTCCACGGTCACGCCGGGGCCGGTCAGCCTGGTGAAACCGGCCGCCTCCCGGACGCCGAGGGCGCGGCCCTGCTGGGCCCGGATCGGGCCGTCCTGCTCGGCGAGGGTGCTGGTCCGCTCCTCCACGTCGTGGCGGAGGGCCGCGGCCCGCTGCTCGCTCGCGGCCACCTGCTCCCGGCGCTCCTCGATCAGCTGGTTCAGCTGCGGGCGCCGGTCCTCGCGCAGGGCGGTGCCGCCGGCCGTGGTGGCGGTGGTGGTGAAGAGGAGGCCGGCCGCGGCGGCGATGAGCGGCACGCCGATCGACCAGCCGGGTCGCCGGAGCCCCTTGCGCCGGGGCACCAGCCCGGCGACGGCGCGTCGCAGCGCCTTCTGCCAGGAGGCGGCGCCGGATGTGTACTCCACCGCGGTTCCTTCCGGTCGTTCCGCATCCGGCGCGGTGATCCGAAAGTCTCCCCCATTTCGGTCACTCCGCGCATCTGGCTGACCCCATTCGTGGTTTGGGCCGGCCTTCCGGACTACGCTAGCTGTCGAACATTATTGGCCATGGACCGTCGCCCTCGCGCCCGGTTGTCAGGCCGGACGAGGTCGTTACCCCCTCCTGGAGAGCGTCGTGCCCAAGTCTCAGGTCCGCAAGAAGAAGGTGTACACCCCGCCGACGGACGTACGCCCGACGACGACGGCGGCGTCGCGCAAGCCTAGCCCGGTGTGGCTGCCGGTCACGGCGGTCGCGCTCATCGTCGCCGGCATCGGCTGGCTGGTGGTCTACTACCTGTCCGAGCAGGCCTACCCGGTCATGTCGTGGGGCTACTGGAACCTCGCCGTGGGCTTCGGCGCGATGGTCTCCTCCCTGATCCTGCTCTCCCGCTGGCGTTGATCCCGACCCCGCGCCCGACGGCCACGGTCGCCGGGCGCGGGGTCGGTCCACGTCACCCGACGCCGCCCCTGCCCGGCAGTTCCGGGCGGAGCCACCTATGGTGTGCGCAGGGCGGCGCGGCCCGGTGCGAGAAGACTCACGTTACTGCTGGGTAACCTTGCGCGTAGGCTGCACTGCATGACCGAGCGGAGCGAGGTCATCGGCCGGTCCGGTCGTGGGTGCGGTGGCGGCTTGCCGACCGCGCCCTGACCCGGCTCCCGGTCGCCGAACCGCTCGACAGGCAGCAGACCGGGGAGGCCGACTCGATGGGCAGCGTCCAGATCGTCACCACGATCCTCGCGGCCGCCATCACCGCCGTGGCGGTGGGGCTGGCGGTACGCGCGGTCCTGAAGATGGTGGCCGTCATCCGCCTCGGCCAACCGGCGCCCGAACGGTTCGCCGACCCGGGCGCCCGGACGAGGACGATGCTGGTCGAGACGGCCGGCCACACGCGCATGCTCAAGTGGAGCGTGGTGGGTGCCGCCCACTGGTTCGTGATGGTGGCCTTCATCGTGCTGTCGCTGCTGGTCCTCGAGGCGTACTTCGAGGTGGTCAGTACCGGCGGCGGGTTGCCGATCATCGGGCACTGGACGATCTTCGGCCTGGCCACCGAGGTCATCGGGGTACTCGGCCTGGTCGGCATCCTCGTGCTGATGGCCATCCGGCTGCGCAATCGGCCCTCCCGGCCGGGCGGCCGTTCCCGGTTCACCGGCTCGACGATGTGGCAGGGCTACTTCGTCGAGTGGGTCGTGCTGCTGGTCCTGATCTTCGGCTTCCTCATCCGCGGCTTCAAGGTCGCCACCGATCACTTCGAGTACCCGGTCTGGGCGACCCCGGTCAGCCACGCGATCGGCAACGCCCTCCCCGCCTGGGAGGCCGGGGTCAGCGTCGCCGCGCTGATCAAGATCGTCATCTCGATGACCTGGCTCATCGTGATCTCGCTGAACGTCACGATGGGCGTCGCCTGGCACCGCTTCCTGGCGTTCTTCAACATCTTCTTCAAGCGGGAGCCGGCCAAGCCCGCCGGCTCGGGTCTCGGCGCACTGCGGCCGATGACGAGCAACGGCAAGCCCCTCGACTTCGAGGAGGCCGACCCAGAGAAGGACCAGTTCGGTGTGGCCCAGGTGGAGCAGTTCACCTGGAAGGGCCTGCTCGACTTCAGCACCTGCACCGAGTGCGGCCGCTGCCAGTCGCAGTGCCCGGCCTGGAACACCGGCAAGCCGCTGTCGCCCAAGCTGCTCGTGCTGAGCCTGCGCGACCACGCGTACGCGAAGGCGCCCTACCTGCTGGCGGGCGGCGGCAAGGACCTGACCGGCGAGGAGAAGGCGACGGCGGCGCAGCTCGCGCACGTCGACGTGCTCGCTTTGGCCGAGGCCGACAAGCCGCTGGTCGGTGACGCGGAGTCCGGCGGCGTCATCGACCCGGACGTGCTCTGGTCCTGCACCACCTGCGGTGCCTGCGTCGAGCAGTGCCCGGTCGACATCGAGCACGTGGACCACATCGTCGACATGCGCCGCTACCAGGTGCTGATCGAGTCGAGCTTCCCGTCCGAGGCCGGCGTCATGCTGCGCAACCTGGAGAACAAGGGCAACCCGTGGGGCGCCCCGCAGAGCACCCGCGAGGACTGGACCAAGGGCCTCGACTTCGAGGTGCCCCGGGTGGGCGAGGTCGACGACTTCGAGTACCTGTTCTGGGTCGGCTGCGCCGGCGCGTTCGAGGACCGGGCGAAGAAGACCACCCGGGCCGTCGCCACGCTGCTTCACGAGGCGGGCGTGTCGTTCGCGATCCTGGGCGAGGGGGAGACCTGCTCCGGTGACCCGGCCCGCCGCATCGGCAACGAGTTCGTCTTCCAGATGCTGGCCCAGCAGAACGTGGAGACGCTGAACGAGGCGTTCGAGGGCCGGGAGAAGAGCAAGCGCAAGATCGTCGCCACCTGCCCGCACTGCTTCAACACCCTGGGCAACGAGTACGGGCAGCTCGGCGGCGAGTTCGAGGTCGTACACCACACCCAACTGCTGGCCCACCTGGTCGCCACCGGCAAGCTCACCCCGGTGCAGCCGGTCGACGGCGGCGTCACCTACCACGACCCGTGCTACCTGGGCCGCCACAACCGGGTCTTCGCCCCGCCGCGCGAGGTGCTCGGCACCGCCATCTCCGGCGAGCTGACCGAGATGCCGCGCAACAGCGAGCGCTCCTTCTGCTGCGGCGCCGGCGGCGCCCGGATGTGGATGGAGGAGAAGATCGGCAAGCGGATCAACGTGGAGCGTGTCGAGGAGGCCATGGCCACGGGCGCCAGGACGGTCGCGGTGGGCTGCCCGTTCTGCTCGACCATGCTGAGCGACGGGGTGAACGGCAAGGGCGCCGGCGAGCAGGTCGAGGTGATCGACGTGGCGAGCGTGCTGCTGCGTTCGGTCCGGCCCGAGCAGCAGGCGCCGGGCGACAAGGAGGCGGAGCCGGTCGCCGGCTGACCCGCGTACCCCGAGGTTTCGACGCACGACGGCGGTGGCACCCGGTGCCACCGCCGTCGGTGTCTTCGTCAGCAGACCGTGGTGGTGATGATCGCCGCGCGGCCGGCAACGGGCGGAGCGGGCGTCGCCGGGACCCCTACGCGGTGTGCCACCGTGGAACAATCGCGCCCGAGGTGAGCGACCATCGATGTCCTGCTCCTGACCACGGTGCTGCCCCTGGTGGGTTTCGCCGCGCTGACCGCTGGCAACGCGTTCTTCGTCGCGGCGGAGTTCGCGCTGGTCACGGTGGATCGGGCCGAGATCGACCGGCGGGCCGAGAGCGGGGACACGCGAGCGGGCACCGTCCGTCGGGCGTTGCGGGAGCTCTCCTTCCAGCTCTCCGGGGCGCAGCTCGGCATCACCATCACCGCGCTGCTCACCGGCTACCTGGCCGAGCCGGCGCTGGCCCGGATGTTCACGCCGGTCCTGCGCCCGCTGGTCGGCGACGCGACTGACCGGTTCACACCGTTTTTCGCCCTGGCCCTGGCCACGCTGATCTCCATGCTGCTGGGCGAACTGGTGCCGAAGAACATCGCCCTGGCCCGCCCGATGCCCGCCGCGCTGGCCACCGCCGCTCCCATGCGCGGCTTCTCCCGGACGTTCGGCTGGCTCATCCGGGCGCTCAACGGGTCGGCGAACCGGCTCGTCCGCGCGCTCGGCGTGGAGCCGCAGGAGGAGCTGGCCAGTGCCCGTTCGCCGGAGGAGCTGGGGCTTCTCGCCGCCATCTCGGCGCGGGCGGGCGCGCTGCCACCGGACACGGCGATGCTGCTGCGCCGGACGATCCGGTTCGGCGACAAGCGGGCGGCCGAGGCGATGACCCCGAGGGTGGACGTGGTGGCGCTCCCGGTGTCCGCGAGTGTGGCGGAGCTGCTGGCGCTGTCCCGGGTCACCGGGCGGACGCGGTTTCCGGTCTACGAGGAGACGCTGGATGCGGTGACCGGGGTGGCGGGGGTGCCGGACGCGCTGGGCGTGCCGCCGGACCGCCGGGCCACCACCGCGGTCGGCGCGGTGGCCCGGGAGCCGGTGTACGTGCCGGAGAGCCTGGACCTGGACGGGGTGCTCGCCGCCCTCCGGTCCGCCGGAGCCCAGCTGGCCGTGGTCGTGGACGAGTACGGCGGCACCGACGGTGTGGTCACCGTCGAGGACCTGGTGGAGGAGCTGGTCGGGGAGATCGCCGACGAGTTCGACCCGGACGCGGTGACGGACGAGGGGCCGGTCGCGCTGACCGTGCCGGGCGGCGAGCGGACGCTCCTCGTCGACGGCGTGCTGCGCTCCGACGAGCTGGCCGAGCGGACCGGCTTCCGGCTGCCCGACGGCCCGTACGAGACGTTGGCCGGCTACCTCCTGGCCCGGCTCGGTCACATCCCGGTCGCCGGGGAGACGGTGGCGGCCTCTGGCTGGGAGTTCACCGTGGTCGAGATCGAGCGGCACCGGATCGAGCAGGTTCGGGTGGTACGCCCCGAGGCGCCGGACGACGATGGCTGAGCTGCTGCTGACCGTGCTGCTGCTGCTCGGCAACGCGTTCTTCGTGGGCAGCGAGTTCGCGCTGATCGCGTCCCGGCGTACGGTGCTGGAACCGCTGGCCGCCACCTCGCAGCGGGCCCGCTGGGCACTGTCGGCGATGAACCAGATCCCGTTGATGATCGCCGGGGCGCAGCTCGGCATCACGGTGTGCTCGCTGGGGTTGGGGGCGATCGCCGAACCGGCGCTGGCCCACCTGCTGGAGTCGCCGTTCCACACCGTGGGCCTGCCGGACCGGGCGGTCCATCCGGTGGCCTTCGTGCTCGCCCTCGGGATGGTGGTCTTCCTGCACACCGTGGTCGGCGAGATGGTGCCGAAGAACATCACCCTCGCCGGCCCGGAGCCCGCCGCGCTGTGGCTCGGGCCGGCGATGCTCGCCTTCTGCGTGGCCACGAAGCCGCTGCTGCTGGCGATGAAGTGGGCCGCCCGCCACGTGCTGCGGCTGTGGCGGATCGAGGCGACCGAGACGGTGAAGACCGTGTTCACGGCGGAGGAGTTGGCCGGGCTGGTCGCGCAGGCGCGTACGGAGGGGCTGCTGGACGCCGAGGAGCACGCCCGCATCACCGGTGCGCTCGCCCTGCACAGCCGGACCGCGGCCGATGCCCTGCAACCGTGGTCGACGGTGGTGACGGTGGCCGAGGACGTCTCACCGGCCTCGCTGGAGGTGCTGTCGACCCGCACCGGCCGGTCGCGCTTCCCGGTGGTGCAGCGGGCCACCCGCCGGGTCCTCGGGTTCGTGCACGTCAAGGATGTGCTCGGGTACGCCGGGCCGGCCCGACGGGCGCCGGTGCCCGCCGACGTCTACCGGCCGCTGGCGGTCGTTCCGCCGGAGCGTACGCTCGCCGACCTGCTGCTCGCGATGCGGCGCGAGCGGCGGCACATGGTCCTGGTCAGCGACGGCCGGCTTCCCCTCGGTGTCGTCACGCTCGATGACGTATTGACGGCCATCGTCGGCTGACCGACGGACACCGTTGGTACACAGGCGGTTGCGCCGGGGTGACGACGCGCGCGCTCGCCTTGATTCCGCTCCGGCGCTTCCCTATCGTGGGGCACCGACCGCTGTGGGTCGTCTGCCTCGCCGCTTCCCCTCTGCGAGGCGCCCGGCGGTCGGTTGCAAAGGAGTCGGTGCCGGTGGCAACCATGCCCCCCCATCGTCACGCACCGGGACGATCCGTTCGTCCGGGTGGCCTGCGCCGGGCCGCCCACCGCCTGCTCACCTTGGTCGCCGCCGCGGCCGTCGGTGCCGGCATGCTCGCCGCACCCGCGCACGCGGAGCCCACGGTCGACGAGATCGAGGCACAGATCGACAAGCAGTGGGAGCAGTTGGAGCCCACCATCGAGCAGTACAACAAGGTGCGGGCGCAGCTGAAGGTCAACCGGAAGAAGTCGGCTGACCTGGAGAAGAAGATCCAGCCTCTCGCGTTGCAGAGCGAGCTGGCCATGAGCCGGGTGGGCGACCTCGCCTCCCGCTACTACATCGAAGGTCCGTCACAGGACATCGGCGCGCTGCTGGTCAGCGCCAAGCCGAGCACCCTCACCGAGCAGCTCACCATGCTTGACCGGCTGGCCAAGCAGGAGCGCAAGGAGCTCGAGGGGGTGCTCAAGGTCCGCGCGAAGTTCGACTCCGAGAAGCAGAAGCTCGACGCGCTGATCGCCACCCAGGTCAAGCAGCAGGACGAGTTGGCGGCGAAGAAGAAGAAGATCGACGCCGAGATCAAGCGGCTCGAGAAGACGCTGCCGGTGACCACGGTCAAGACGGCGGCGTGCCCGACCGTGAACGGTGTCGTCAGCGCGGCCGCCCGGACCGCGATCAAGACCGCCTGCCAGCAGGTCGGCGACCCGTACGTCTGGGGTGCCACCGGGCCGAACTCGTTCGACTGCTCCGGTCTGACCCAGTACGCCTACAAGGCCGCCGGGATCAGCCTGACCCACTTCACCGGTGCCCAGTGGAACGAGGGCAAGGCCGTCCCGCGCTCTGAGGCGCGCCCTGGTGACCTGGTCTTCTTCTTCAGTGACCTCCACCATGTCGGCCTCTATCTGGGCAACGACAAGATGGTGCACGCGCCGCGAGCCGGTAAACCGGTCCAGGTGGCGAGCATCAACAACATGCCCGTCGCCGGGTTCCGCAGACCCAGCTGATCCATCCGTGCACTCCGAAGGCCCCCGGTCCACGCGACCGGGGGCCTTCGTCGTCGAGCGCGGGATCGCTACCTCGGCGCGCCGACCGGGGACGGCAGGATCCGCACGTCGTCCAGGTTGACGTACATGATCCGGTGGCCGAACTGGACCTGCGCGTACCGCAGCTCACCCCGGACGACGGTCCAGTCGCCCGGGGACGAGCCGCCGAACGTGACCGCCCGGTAGTACTCGCTCGGCACGATCCCGCCGAGTGCGTACCGCTGACCGGCCGCGAAGGTGTACTGCAGTGGCGAGATCGCCTGGTAGGGCACGCCGGCCGGGTAGGCGGACTGCTCCGGGTAGGCCCGCCCGTACACCGGAATGGTGGCCTTCCCCGGTTTCGGGGTCACCACGAACCCGGTGGCCCAGCGCGCGGTGCGTGCGGACGCGGGGTTGTGGAACCACGCCTTCTGGCCGAGGTACCAGATCGCCGTCCAGTCGCCGCGCACCTCGGCCACCGCGTACGTCTGCCCGGCGGAGGCGCGGGCACCGTGGTCGGCGACGTACATGGTGTTCGGCGTGCCGTCCGGCCGCTCGCCGAGGTCGTTGACCAAGGGCGCGTCGTGGCTCGGCGCGCTGTGCAGGATCACCGCGGACGAGCCGCGCAGCGGGCACGGCTCCGCCGGCGGGGGCGGGGTCGGCACGCCGGGCGGCTGCTGGTTGCAGCCGACGAAGGCGGGCTGGTTGGCGGCGACGTCCGGGTCGATGGTCACCAGTCCGGTCCGCGCCGTGCCGGTGGTGCGGAACGGCGCCCGGAGCAGGTCGAAGTAGTGTGACCAGTCCCAGTACGGGCCCGGGTCCCAGTGCATGCCGGCGACGGTGGACGCCACGGTCCCGGGAACGTTGTCGTGCCCGATGATGTGTTGCCGGTCCAGCGGGATGCCGAGCCGCAGCGCCAGGTAGCGCACCAGCTTCGCCGAGGTGCGGTACATCGCCTCGGTGTACCAGGTGCCGTGCGCGGCGAAGCCCTCGTGCTCGATGCCGACGGACTTGGCGTTGACGTACCAGTTGCCGGCCTGCCAGCCGACGTCCTTGGTCTTCACGTGCTGCGCGACGTGCCCGTCGACCGAGCGCAGCGTGTAGTGCCAGCCCAGGTAGTCGGCCCGCTTCACCAGGTCGACGCTGGGGCCGTAGTAGCCCTCGGTGTCGTGGATGACGATGTACTCGATCTTCTGCTGCTTCGGCCGGTTGCCCAGGTCGTGGTTGCCGTAGTCGCCGGTGCCGGGGCCGTACTGCTCGTAGGGGGCCGGGATCCACTCGCAGCCCAGGCCGACCGGGCACTCCAGCCCGTCCGGCCGGTCGCCGGGTCGCAGGCCCAGCCGGTGCAGGGCCCCGGTGTCCGGCTCGACGGCCCGCGGGGTGAGCGTGACCTGGTGCCCGTCGTCGGTGCGCCGGCTCGCGCCGGACCTGATCTGCGCGTACACCTCGTCGGCGAAGGCGGCCGCGGTGTCCTCCCGGTCCGCGCCGGAGTAGCGGGCGACCGCGGCGTACCAGGCCGCCGGGTCGGTACCGGACCCGACCGGGCCGCCCAGTTCCCGCTGGTACACGGCGAGCAGCGCGGCCCCACCGCGGATGTTGGCGGCCGGCTCGGTGCGCAGGCGCTCGGTCGTGGCGCCGGTGAGCGCTGCCGCGGCCCCCAGGGTCGACAGCGCGGCGGCCGCCGGGGCGTCGTCGACCGGGCCGGCGGCCTCGGGCGGGCGGACGGTCAGCGGTCGTGCGTCGTCGCCGCGCGGGTCCTCGTGCGGGCCGACGTGGGCGGTGGTGGGTGCGGACGCGACGGAGGCAGCGTCGGTGAGGTGCAACGGACCGTAGCCGCCGCTCGTACTCGGTGTGCCGGCGTGGGTGTCCCAGCGGGACTCCAGGTAGGAGACACCGAGCAGGATCTCCTCCGGCACGCCGTACTCGGCCGCCGCGGCGGCGTACTGCCGCTGGCGGTCGTCGGTCGGGGCGGCGGCGGCCGGGCCACCACCGATCGGCGCGGTCGTCGCGGCGACCAGCGCGGCGGCGAGCACGGCGTTCCTGCTCCTGGTCAGGACTGAAGCGGGCATCTGACCCCCCGGGTCGGACGGGTGACGTGGGCCCACCTTCACTCCGTCGCCACCGGTACGTCAATAGCTTTCCATCTATAGACCTCCCTGGTAGAAAATCTTCACGTTTCCGGTTCGCGGTCCCGTCATCGTGACGACCGGTACGGAGTGTCACGACCCGACGGGTTGCGGATGGGTAACGACCGTCTCTACTCTGGTCATTCGTCGGCCCGGTAGCAGGTCCGCCCATCCCGGGCGGTAACGGTCCGACACCGCCGAGTCGCTCGCCGAGCGAGCCGGGGACCCAGGTTCGTCTGGGGTGAATCCGCAGTCACTGCGGTAGGGCGCCTACCTTCCCGCCCGAACCCGTCAGCTAACCCGGTAGGCGGTCAGGGAAGAAGGAGTCCGGAGCCGGTGGCCCACCATGCTCCGCGGCGTCCGTCCGCCTGGCCGGCGACAGCCGGTCACCCGACGGCTGCGCCGCGCCCACGCTGGTCCCGTTTCACCACCGCCCTCGCCGCCCTGATCGGCGTCGCCGTCGTCCTCACCGGCGGCGCGACCGCGGCGCACGCCGACCCGTCGGTCGCCGAGATCGAGCGCCAGATCGACGAGGACTGGAACCAGCTCGAACCCGTCATCGAGAAGCACAACGCGACCCGGATCGAGCTGGCCGCCAAGCGCAAGCAGGCCGACGCGCTGGCCGCCCGGATCAAGCCCCTCCAGGCCCAGGTCGACCAGGCCATGGACAAGGTGAGCGCGCTCGCGGTCCGCGCCTACAAGGGCGAGAACGTCTCCACCATCAACGCCGTGCTCGGCAGCCACAGCCCGGGTGAGGTGGTCGGCCAGCTGGAGCTGCTCGACCGCTTCGCGTACAACCAGCAGCAGGACGTTCGCCAGGTCGCCGACCTGCGCGACGAGCTGGCCCGGCAGAAGGCGCCGCTGGACGAGATGGTCGCGCACCTCGCCCGCACCGAGGCCCAGCTCGCCGCGAAGAAGAAGCAGATCAACGCCGAGATCGACCGGCTGCAGAAGCTGCGGATCAAGGTGTACGGCAACGGCGGTGGCGGCTCGCTGCGGCCGGCGCCCTGCCCGGCCACCTACCCGGGTGGCGGGGCCGGAATCGCCGTCAAGTTCGCCTGCGCCCAGATCGGCAAGCCCTACGTCTGGGGTGCCGAGGGTCCCAACTCGTACGACTGCTCGGGTCTGATGCTCGCCGCGTGGGCGAAGGCCGGGGTCTCGCTACCGCACAACGCCGCGCAGCAGAGCCGGGTGACGAAGGACGTCAGCCGGGCCGACCTACGCCCGGGCGACCTGGTGTTCTACTACAGCGACATCCACCACGTCGGCATGTACGTCGGTGGCGGCTGGGTGGTGCACGCCTCGCAGGCCGGCGTACCGATCAAGATGAAGAAGGTCGACGACGGCCCGATTCACAGCTACGGCCGACCCGGCTGACGCGTACCGCGAGAAGGGCCCGCTCCGAACCGTCGGAGCGTGCCCTTCCTCGTCGGAGCGTCAGCGGGTCGGCCAGGTCCGCCAGCTCTGCCAGGACCGGCTCGGCGTGGGGCCGCGCTGCCCCTGGTAGCGCGAGCCGTAGACGGCCGAGCCGTAGGGGTGCTCGGCGGGCGAGGAGAGCCGGAAGATGCAGAGCTGACCGATCTTCATGCCCGGCCAGAGCGTGATCGGCAGGTTCGCCACGTTCGACAGCTCCAGCGTCACGTGCCCGGAGAAGCCCGGGTCGATGAAACCGGCGGTCGAGTGGGTGAGCAGGCCGAGCCGGCCGAGGCTGGACTTGCCCTCCAGCCGACCGGCGAGCTGGTCGCCCAGCGAGATCACTTCGAGCGTCGAGGCGAGCACGAACTCCCCGGGGTGCAGCACGAACGGCTCCCCGTCGGGCACCTCCACCACCGAGGTCAGGTCATCCTGCTGGATGGCCGGATCGATGTGTGTGTAGAGGTGGTTGTTGAAGACCCGGAAGAGCCGGTCCAGGCGTACGTCGATGCTCGACGGCTGCACCAGGGTGGGCTCGAACGGGTCCAGTCCGAGCGTGCCGGCCTTGATCTCGGAGACCAGGTCGCGGTCGGAGAGCAGCATCGGACCACCATAGCGAGACGCGGCGTTGACCTGCGCGTCGCGGTCGCCTACTCGTACATTTGTTCGATAGGATGGCGGCATGGCTTCCTGGTCCGAATTCGCCGCTGACGAGCCCCGGCTCGCCGACGGGATCCGCGTTCTCCTGCAGCAGTACGGTCCGGGCTTCGGCTACCTGGCCACGGTCCGTGCCGACGGCGGGCCCCGGGTGCACCCGGTGTCGCCGGTGATCACCGACGAGGGGCTCTTCTGCTTCATCATCGACTCGCCCAAGCGGCGTGACCTGGAGCGCGACGGCCGCTACGCGCTGCACTCCTTCCCGCCCGAGGAGAGCGACGACGAGGCCTACGTCGCCGGGCACGCCCGTCCGGTGACCGACCAGGCCCGGGTGGCCCGCCTGGCGGCCGGCGCCAACGCCGCCCCGCAGGTCGACTGGCGGCTCTTCGAGTTCAGCGTCGACGTGGCGATGCTCGCGCGACGCGACTCGGGCAGCGCCGGCGGCCCCGGCGAGGGGCACGGCCGCCCCGCCGTGCAGGTCTGGCTCGACCCGCACGCCACCGACCAGCCGGCGCCGACGCCGGTCCGGCCGCAGCCCCGCCCGGCCCGCCGCGACCGGGTCCGCGACGTCCACCCGTCCGCCGCCTGAGCGCTCGTCCTGGGGAGAAGGACGCCGGTGCCGGCTCCGCTGACGGGGCCGGCACCGGCGGTACGGAGAGGGACGCTACGCCGCGCGGTAGGCGTTCCACGCGGTCAGCATGCGGCTCGCCTGCCCGGGAGTGAACTGGTACATGCACGAGTCGTACGTGTAGTCCATGAAGTTGGTGATCGGGTCGAGGCCGGTCGCGGTGCAGGTGTCCCGACCGGTCGGGCACTGGTAGGCGGGCGATGCCTCGGCCGGGGTGTCGCTGACGCTGTCGCCCTGGCCGCCGCAGCCGCCCTGGAAGGTGTGGTAGAGGTTCAGCCAGTGGCCCACCTCGTGGGTGCCGGTGTCGCCCTGGTTGTAATTGGTCGAGGTGCCGCCCGGCAGCGACTCGCCCAGCACGACGACGCCGTCCGAGCTGCTCAACTTCCGCTGCGGGAAGGTCGCCCAGCCGAGCAGGTCGTCACTCAGTTCACCCAGGTAGATGTTGAGCGTGTTCTTGCCGCCCTCGCGCAGGCTCGCCTTCATCTGCCGCTCGGCTGAGGAGCCGTACACGATCGGGTACCAGGCCGGGTTGGTCACCCGGTTGATCTTCGTGAGCTGGAATCCGAAGGCGGTGGGGGCGCCGCCGGTACCGCCGGCGTACGCCTGGTTGAGCACGGCGATCTGCGAGTTGATCATCGAGTCGGGGATGTTGCCCCGGGCGCGGGTGCTGTTCTCCTGGATCACGTGGACGACCACCGGGATCGTGATGGCGGCCAGTGGGGCCGCGCCGGCCCGGGCGACACTGCGCTCACGCAGTGCGGCGGCCAGATCGGCCTCTCGGTCCCGGACCTGGGCGGCGGTGAGCTCGTTGGGTTCGTGCTTGGCGGCGCCGCCCGGCTTGACGCGGGCGTCCGCGTGGACGTCGGCAGGTTCCACACAGGTGCCGCCCGGGGCGGCGGACCCGGCCGCCGCGGCCGGGACGACGCCCGCCGCGGCGGTGCTGAGCAGCAGCGCGAGGGTCGTCGACGCGACACCGGCGGCGCGCCGGGTCGACAGGTGGGGACGAAGTCCCATCATCCACCTCTTTCTCCGGCGCGACAGGGGGTGTGTCACGCCAAGGCTGAGAACGTGAGGCAGACGTTACAACCGATCGACGAATTTGAGAATGGCTATGTGTTGTGCCGCGGAAACTTCCTCCGTGTCGGGCGTGAGCTGGGGATGGAGGCGGCGCGGCGGTCGCCCGGGGTCATCCCGGGCGCCTCCGGGCCGACGGTGCCCGGCCGTGCCCGGACGGCGCGCCGCCGAGGGGGTACCTGGGTGCACCGCGCACGTGACTCAGGTACAGTGGTGCCGCTTGCGGGTGTAGTTCAATGGCAGAACATCAGCTTCCCAAGCTGACAGTGCGGGTTCGATTCCCGTCACCCGCTCCAACCGAAAGGCCCTGGCCAGGACGACAGTCCCGGCCAGGGCCTTCGATGTTCCAAGGTCAAGGTCATGCGGCGTGCCACTGGCGTGCCATTGAGTGAGGCCATCCACAGCATCGTTCTGATCCTTGATCTTCGACCTTCCAAACTGTCGGTGGACCATGAAAGTCGGTGGCCGGGAGGCCATGGGCGACGACAGGATGCGGCGATGGACTCGACAATCCCAGCGGAGAGCTTCCAAGTCGGCGACGTTGTCCAGCTGGACAGGCCGCACGGGACGCTGCGAGCCCGGCTGACCGTTGTGCAACACCGGGTACACGGCATCAAGTTCGTCGGTGTCGACGAACAAGGCCAGCAGTGCTCGTTCGGGATGAAGTACGGAGAGTTGGCGACGAGGCTCGACCGCTGATCGCGGTCCGGCTTGAGCTCCGCGGACGTCATCGCCGGGTACTGGAGCCCGTACGACCATCGGTCAAGTTCTCCGACGGCAACCCGTACGGCACCTCGCACCACGCCGTGTTCGGCCCCGACCTCGGCTCGATCGACGACGACACCCGCAACGCCGCCCGCCACCAGGCCGAGCGCGTCGTATGGATCGCACGGGCCCTCAAGCAGGGCAGCGCCGTCTGACGCCCGAGTCGCCCACGGTGCCTGGCGGTCGTCGTATGTCCCACCGCTCCGGCGGAGACGCGATGAGTTCCGGCCGGTGGCCTGGTCTACCGAGGGACGGATCAGAGTGAAGGGAAACGTCCTATGGGCAAGCTGATCGTGACGGAGTTCGTGACGCTGGACGGGGTGGCGCAGGCGCCGGGAGGGCCCGACGAGGACCGCGACGGCGGCTTCCCGCACGGCGGGTGGCAGCTGGCACTGCCGGACGAGGGGTCCGGCTCGGCGGTGTTCGAGCAGGCCGCGGGGATGGACGCGCTGCTGCTGGGCCGGAAGACCTACGACATATTCGCCGCCTACTGGCCGAAGGCGTCGGCGGAGATGCCCTTCACCGGCCTGCTGAACGGGGTGCCCAAGTACGTCGCCAGCCGCACCCTGACCGAGCCCCTCGCCTGGGAGGGCTCGACGGTGATCGCCGGGGACCTGGCCGAGGGGGTGGCCGAGGTGAAGGACCGCCACGACAGGGTTCACGTGATCGGCAGCCTGGACCTGCTGCAGTCGCTGCTGCGCCTCGGCCTCGTCGACCAGCTGAACCTGTGGCTCTACCCGGTGGTGCTCGGCACCGGAAAGCGGGTGTTCGCCGCGGGCGCGGTGCCCGCGGCCCTCCGGCTCACCGAGTCGGTCACCCACCCCAACGGCGCGCTGCAACTGACGTACGAGCCGGCGGGCACCCCGACCTACGCCAACGCCGCCGGATAGGGCTGCGCGCTCGGCGACGAGGGCCCTGGGCGGGACCACGGTCCCGTTCAGGGCCCTCGATGCGCTGCCGTCGACGGGTAGGGTCAGCGCGTGGATGAGGGCGTCGATCTCAGCTCGTCGTTCGGTGCGGCGGCTGCCGCGTACGCCGAGCACCGTCCGGACTACGCGCAGGCCGCGGTGCGCTGGGTGCTCGACGCCGCGCCCGGCCCACGGGTGCTCGACCTCGGCGCCGGAACGGGCAAGCTGACCGCCACGCTGGTCGCGCTGGGGGTCGACGTCGTCGCGGTCGAACCCGACCCGGCGATGTTGAGCGAACTGCGTCGTACGCTGCCGGCCGTGCGGGCCGTTCCGGGCAGTGCCGAGGCCATCCCACTGCCGGACGCGTCCGTCGACGCCGTGCTCGCGGGCAACGCCCTGCACTGGTTCGACATGCCCGTCGCGGGACCGGAGATCGCCCGGGTTCTCGCGCCCGGGGGCATCCTGGCCGGGCTGTGGAACGTCCTGGACGACCGGGTCGACTGGATCGCCGGGCTCGAACGGGTCAGCGGGAGCGCCGCCATCGGCCCCCGTGACACTCGTGGCAGGTGGCGCGCCGCGACCGCGGACCTGCACCTCCCACGGACCGGTACGGCCCGGTTCGGCTCGCCGGAGCAGGCCGAGTTCCCGCACGGGCAGCGCCGCACCGCCGACTCCCTCGCCGCGACACTCGCGACGCGCGCGGGGATGCTGGTCATGCCGGCGCCGGACCGGGAGGCCGCGCTCGACCGGATCCGCGCCTTCCTCGCGACGAGGTCGGAGACCGCCGACGGGGAGTTCACCCTTCCGATGCTGACCGGGGTGCTGCGCGTACGACGGCGCTGACGCCGGGCACCGGCGGGTGACAGCACGCGCTACATACACTGCCGTCCATGAATCAGGGTGGCGAGGTGGTGGTCCGGCTCACGCACGACGAGGCGCTCGTGCTGTTCGAGTGGTTGCACCGGACCGACGAGCGGACCAACGGCTTCACCGGCCTGGTCGAGGACCAGGCCGAACAGCGGGCACTGTGGAATCTCACCTGCCTCTTCGAACCGCTGCTCGCCGAGCTGTTCCGCCCGGATTACCAGGAGCTGGTCGAGCAGGCGCGCTCCCGGCTCCGGGACGCGGAGTGACCGGGCCAGCCGACAGGCGGTCGAAGTCACCGAGCGATCAGGTCAGGGTCAACGCCTCAGTCCGCGCGCACGTCTGATGCGCCGGTTGTCGCGCCACAGCGCCAAGGCCTCCCGACCGCGCCAGGCCACGAGGCCCGTCACCACGACGGCGGCCAGGAACGCCCAGTACCAGAAGCGGGCGCCCACACCACCGGGTGGACGGGCGTCGCGGGTCCGACCGGAGTGGATCACCTCGTCGGCCACGTCGACGGCGAGAACCTGATCGGGTGCGGTCATCACGACCCGTGGTGCGGGCGCGCCCGGCGTGAGCGCGAGCACGGTGACCGTCCGGACGTCGGGGTGGACGGTACGTTGGTTCATCGGCAGTGGCTGGGCGAACCGGTCGAGCATGACCGGATCCGGCTGATAGGCCACCACCAGCGCCGAGTCGCCCGTGTTCCAGCCGAGCAACCGAATCGCGGCCACGCCCCCGACGTCCGGCAGGCGCAGTGCGCCGGCGTCCCGGCCCTGCGGGTCGACGCGGCGCAGGTTCCAGTCCGTGGTGCCCGCCTCCCGGCTGACCAGCGTCAGGGTGCCGTCCGGCGCCCACGCACCCTTGCCTGCCAGCCACGTCTCGCCGGCCAACGGGAACGAGGACAACTCCCGCCCGTCGACGTCGGCGACCCCGACGGTGGCGCCGTACTGGTAGGCGAGGCGCGTGCCGTCCTGCGCGAAGGCGACCGCCGAGCCGAAGTGGGCCTCCTCGGCGCCCTCGGCCAGCCGCGTCCACCGCTCGCCGTCGAGGGTGACGATGCTCAGCACGGAGGTGTAGGTCGCGCCGTCGGAGGCCACCGGCTTCTTGTCGCGAACGACGAGCCGTCCCCCGTCCGGTGACCAGGCCAGCGGATCACTTTCGACGCTGTCGGCTACGGCGCTGCGGAGCTGCCGAGTGCGCCCGGTGACCAGGTCGACGACGTCGATCCCGGGCTGGTCGCGGGAGTTGGACGGTGTGGCCACGTACCGGCCCTCGGCGGACAGCACCACCTGCTCGCCGGCCGGCGACTCGTTCTCCGTGGAGAGGACCCGGTAGCGGTCGGAGTCAGCGCCCACCACACCGACCACGGCGCTCCGGAACCAGCCCCGCAGACGCGGCGACGAGCCGCTGAAGATGACCGAGGCGGGACCGGGGCGGGGTCGGTCGGTGGCGTGCAGCGTGCCGAGCGGCGGCAGCGCGATCCGGTCGGGAAGCCGGGCGTCCGCATCGGCCGCAGGATCGACAGCGGGCGTACGCGCCAACGGCAGCACTGCCCCGGCCAGCGCGACCAGCACCAAGGCGGCAATCGCCGCGAGGACGGCGCGGCGGCGGGAGCGGCGGGCGGTGGCTAGCGCCCGATCGTGGACCGGATACGTGGGCACGTCCGCCGCGGCGGCCCGGAGCGCCTCCCGAAGTTGCGCGGTCATCGAGGGCTCCTCTCGACCGTCCGGTCCAGCAGTTCAGGGGCGATGTCGCGCAGCCGGCGGATCGCGTCGTGGCCGTGCCGCTTCACCGTGCCGACCGAGCAGCCGAGCGCCTCGGCGACCTGTGCTTCGGTCAGGTCCTCGTAGAACCGCAGCACGACGACGGCCCGCTGGCGGGGCGTGAGCTGGCGCAGCGCGGCCGCCACGCTCAACCGCAGCGCGCTCGCGTCCGAGTGGTCATCGGCGGTCCGATCGGTCGGTCGCGGCTCCAACCGTTCGACCGGCCGTCGGCGCCGCCACCAGGAGACCTGTTGGTGGTACATCGTCCGCCGCACGTACGCCTCGGGGTCGCCGTCTCGGATCCGCGACCAGTGCCGGTAGGTTCGGGCCAGGGCGGACTGGAGCAGGTCCTCGGCGAGCTGGTGGTCGCCGGTGAGCAGGTAGGCCGTGCGGGACAGCGCGGGCGAACGATGCACCACGAACTCGTGGAACGTCTCGGTCATGCCCACCCCCTCACCTAGTAAGACGCCTCCCGCGCCCGGATGGTTGGGGTCGGTCGCGGTGACCGTAGCGGACCGCGGGCTCGGTGGACCGGCGTCGCTACGGTCGAGGGCTATGAAGAAGGCTCTCTATGTCCTGGGGATGGTCCTGGGTGCCTACCTCGTGGTTCGCGCGATCGTCGAACCGTTCGTGATCGACCTGAGTGACCCGGCGACGTACCGCGACGACTGGGGTGGCCCGAGCCTGGCCGGTGTGCTCGCCGTCCACTCCGGACCGGGCGTCGTCGCCGCAGTGCTCATGGGCTGGGCGCTGGTCCGCCGTCGGCAGCAGAGGATGGCCGACTAGCGGATCACCTCCGACTCGGCGGTCAACGTGAGCACGTGGCGCAGCCCGGGGCGGCCGGCGAGCGTCACGTCGCCGACCGGCGTGAACCCGGTACGCCGGAGGACCGCGAGGGACCCGGCGTTGTCCAGCGCGGCCGACGCGACGAGGTGGCGCAGGCCGTACTCGTCGCGGGCGAGCGTGCACACCCGGCGTACGCCGTCGGTCGCCACCCCTCGCCCGCTCGCCGCCTCGGCCACCCGGAAACCCAGCTCGGCGCCGCCGTCGGCGACGTCGACGAGGTTGAAGCGGCCCAGCACCTCACCGTCGTCGTCGAGCAGGACGTGGAGGTGGAGCAGGCCGGCGGCCTGCTCCGCGAGCAGCTCCGCGAGCCGAGCGGCGAAGCCGGTGAAGTAGTCGTCGCCCCGGTCGGGCACGGACCGGGCGAAGTAGACCCGGTTCGCCCGCTCGAAACGGAGCAGCGCCGGGGCGTGGTGGGCGTCGAGCCGCTGGAGGTCGGGCATCGCGCCACGCTAATCGCCACGGCGGCCGGGCTCACCCGAATAACCGGGCTCGCTGCCGGCGCGCGGCCCGAGTACGGCCGTCTACGCTGCGATCATGCGGATTGGCATCGTGATCCTTCCCGACCAGCGCTGGGCCGACTCGCAGCGGCGCTGGCGTCAGGCGGACGAGTGGGGCTTCGACCACGCGTGGACGTACGACCACCTGGGTTGGCGTGACCTGGTTGACGGCCCCTGGTTCGACTCGATGACCACGCTGAGCGCGGCGGCGACGGTCACCTCGCGGATCCGCCTCGGCACCCTGGTCGCGTCGCCCAACTTCCGGCACCCGGCCGCGTACGCCCGGCAGGTCACCGCCCTCGACGACGTCTCCGGCGGTCGGCTGCTGCTGGGCGTCGGCGCCGGCGGCATCGGGTTCGACGCGACGGTGCTCGGCGGCGAGACCCTGCCCCCGCGTCAGCGGGTCGACCGGTTCGCCGAGTTCGTCGAGCTGCTCGACCTGGTGCTGCGGGAGGACGGCACCACCTGGCGGGGGGAGTGGTTCGCCGCGGTGGACGCGCGGAACAACCCGGGCTGCGTACAGACCCCGCGGGTGCCGTTCGTGGTGGCCGCGAACGGGCCGCGCTCGATGCGGCTCGTGGCCCGCTTCGGCCAGGGCTGGGTCACCACCGGCAACGCCGACGACGACCTGGAGAGCTGGTGGGAGGGGGTCGCGCAGCTGTCGAGGCGGCTCGACCGGACCCTCGACGAGACGGGTCGCGACCCGGCGACCCTGGACCGCTACCTCTCGCTGGACTCGGCCCCGGCGTTCTCGCTGAGTAGCGCCGAGTTCTTCGCCGACCAGGTCGAGCGGGCCGCCGGTCTGGGCTTCACCGACGTGGTGACGCACTGGCCGAGAGCCAGCAGTTGGTACGCGGGCGACGAGGAGACGCTGGTCGACGTGGCCACCCGGCTGCTGCCCGAGCTGCGCGGCTGAGCGGCACCCGCCCGGTTCAGGTGCCGAGGACTGTGCCGGCTGAGCGATCCCGGTTCAGGTGCCGAGGACGCCGTCGTCGGTCGGGAGCAGCCGGAACCGCAGGCAGACGATCTCCGTGTCGTCGGTGACCGGCGTGCCGAGGCGGGCCCAGTAGGCGGCGTGGCCGTCGCGCCAGTCCTCGACGGAGCGGTCCCCCTCGCCCTCCGACCGGGCGAAGTCCCAGTCGACGTCGGCGAGGGGGACCACGTCGACGGCGGTGACCTGCACGAGCCCGACGAGCTGGTCGTCGTCGTCGACCAGGGCCAGCCGTTCGCCGATCCGCTCCAGCTCCTCGCCCTCCTCGGCGTACTCGCTCAGGAGCCCCGCCGTCGCCGTCTTCACCCCGGCGAGCACCAGCCTGTTGAGGTCCGCACGCAGCTCACCCGGCGTGCCGAGGGCGAGGGTGCGCAGTCCGCCGATCCGTGGCCACATCCTGCCGAGGCTAGGCGAGACGCGGACGCCCCGCCGGGGGTTTTCGTCCGCCCCCGCGGCGCGCTCCGCCGGCGCTACGGTGGCCGCAGCGGCAGTCGACGCACCAGGAGGGCAGCATGGCGGACCGGCGAGCGGTGCTCATCCCCGGCATCGGTTACGACACCCGGGGGCCGCTGTTCGCGTACACCGGGGAGTCGTTGCGGCGCAGCGGCTTCGACGTCCACGAGATCACCTGGCAGGTGCCGGCCGAGCTGACGGCGGAGCAGCGCGGCGCCTGGGTGGTGGAGCAGGTCGCGCCCACCCTGGACGAGCGCACCGACCTGCTGGTCGGCAAGTCGCTCGGCAGCTTCGCCGCGTCGCTCGCCGCCGACCGGGAGCTGCCGGCGATCTGGCTGACGCCGTTGCTGCACCTCCCGGAGGTGGTGGCGGCGCTGGAGCGGGCCACGGCGCCGTTCCTGCTGGTGGGTGGCACGGCCGACCGGTCCTGGGACGCCGCGGCGGCCCGTCGGCTCACCCCGCACCTCCTGGAGATCCCCGACGCCGACCACTCCCTGCTGGTGCCGGGGCCGCTGGTGGCCTCGGCGGAGGCGCTGGGCCGGGTCTGCATGGCGGTCGACGCGTTCGTGCACATCAACTGGACGGTGTGACCGGGGCCGCGCCGAGGTCGCGACCCGCCACCAGGCCGCGTACGCGTAGCTCGGCGGCGACCTCGGGCGGGCAGTCGACGGCGACGGCGGCGGTGCCGACGGCCTCGGCCCCTCGCGCCGCGCAGATCTCGTAGAGGGCGCGCACCTGGGCGCCGGTGGCCACCCAGTCGTCGACGACCAGCACCCGGTCACCCGGGCCGAGGTGGCGTTCCCGGACGGCCAGGTCGACGCGGCGGCCCCGGAAGTCCGGCGGGGTCTGCGCCCAGGTCAGTGGCCCGGCCGGCAGCCGCCCGTCGCCCGGCTTGTGCGCGGGCACGAAGCCCACGCCGAGCGCGGTCGCGGCCAGCGGGCCCACCAGCAGCCCGGTGACCGCCGGGGCGAGCACCACCGTCGGTCGTGCGGCCCGGAACGGCTCCACCAGCGCCGGCCCCAGCTCGGCCAGCACGGCGGGGTCCCGCCACCATCCGGAGACGTCGCTGACCAGGTGGGTCGAGCCGGGTCCGGGATCGATCCAGCGGGCCAGCCGGATCAGGCGTTCGCTCAGCTCAGCGGGCATCTGCCCATCCTCCGGCACGACGCCCGGGACACCGCTCCAGGGGCCCGGTGTTGAGGGGGCCACCCGGCTGAGCACGGCTCGGATGATCGGCTACACGTATCGCGCCAAATGCGGGCATACCACAATGATCACGTTGACTTCGGAAGTGCATCTCTCGTTACGGTCCGACCCGGTTTGTTGGCAAGACGAAAGGACCGGGCCGGTGACTGGCAAGCACTCCCGTACCCGCAGGATCTCGTCGCCGGCCGGAATCGCGGCCACCGCGGCGATCGGCGTCGCGCTCGCCGTGGGTGGCACCGTCGGCACGGTCCACCTGACCTCGGGCACGCCGGCCCGCCCGGTCGCGGTCGACCTCACGCCCACCACCGCGATGAGCACGGCGGCCCCCACCTCGCCGGCCGCGTCGCCGAGCGCGAGCGCCAGCGCCACGCCGAGTGCGTCGGCCAGCCCGACGAACAGCCGCTCCCCGCAGGTCGCCTCCCGGGGCAAGACACGTACGGCCGCCCCGAAGCCCTCGGCCACCACCAAGCGGTCCACCCCGGCCGCCACCGTCGTGGACAGCGGCAGCTGCGGCGCCTCCTTCTACTCCGACGGCCAGCTGACCGCCAACGGCGAGAACTTCAACCCGGACGCGCTGACCGCCGCGCACAAGACCCTGCCGTTCAACACCAAAGTCCGGGTGACGAACCCGGCCAACGGCAAGTCGGTCACCGTACGCATCAACGACCGCGGCCCGTTCATCGACGGCCGCTGCCTCGACCTGTCCCGGGCGGCCTTCGCCACCATCGCGTCGCTCGACGTCGGCGCGACGACCGTGCGGTACGAGGTGCTCGGCTGAGCGGATGACGGACGGCGATCGGGTCGGTGACGGAATCCGGCCGGGCAGAACCTCATCGGACGACGGGCCAGGTTCATTCACCCACTCACGTCGATCAGGCATGCTGTCCCTCGTACGTACGCATCCCTTCCAGTCGGGCCGTCGCCCGCTGAGCCCCGGATCCCGCGCCGGTCTCGGCGCGGCCGTCGGCCTGCTCGCGATCGTCTCACTGGTGGAGTTGGCCGACGGCCGTCCGGCGCACTACATCGCGCTGATGATGGGCGCGCCCGTCCTCGCGGCCGCGCTGGCGTCCTGGCGGGTGGTGCTCGGCGTCGGTGTCGCGGCCACCCTGATCGGGACGTCCTTCGCCCTCTGCGCGCGGTCCGTCCCGCCGGTCAACGGTGTGGACGTGTCCCATTCCCTGGTGAACGGCGTGAACGTGGTCGCCATCGCGCTGGCCACCGCCATCGCGGTCGTGGTGGCGCTGGTGCGGCAGCGGCAGGCCGAACGGATCGCCGAGCTGTCCAGGCTCGCGGCGGTGGCCCAGCAGGCGGTGCTGCGCCCGCTCGGCCCGCAGGTGGGCACGCTCTCGGTCGCCGGTCGGTACATCTCCTCCACGGCGACGGCGGAGATCGGCGGGGACCTGTACGAGGCGATCGACACCCCGTACGGCGTACGCATGATCATCGGGGACGTCCGGGGCAAGGGTCTGGACGCGGTCCGGCTGGCCAGCATCGTGCTCGGCTCCTACCGGCACGTGGCGTACGAGCGGGCCGACCTGCGCGCGGTCGTCGCCGACCTGGACCGCGCGGTGGCCCGGAGCGTGGGCGACGAGGACTTCGTCACCGCCGCGCTGGTCGAGGAGCGGGGTGGGACGCTCACCATCGTCAACTGTGGACATCCACCGCCGCTGCTGCTGCGACACGGTGCGGTGATCCCGCTGGAACCGCCCGCGCCGGCGCCGCCGCTCGGCTTCATGCCGGTGGTGCGGCCCCGGGTCGAGCGCCTGGAACCCGGCGACCGGCTGCTGCTCTTCACCGACGGGCTCGGTGAGGCCCGCCGGGACGGGGAGTTCTTCCCGACCGCCGACCGGGCGTGGCGACTGCTGGGCCACGGCACCGTCGCCGACGGGTTGGCGTCGCTGGAGACCGCCCTGGTGGAGTGGGTGCACGGCCGGCTGGACGACGACATCGCGCTGGTCCTGATGGAGTACGCCGGGCCGGGCGCTGGCGCGGCGGCCGCCGTGCCGAGCTGGGAGGTCGGCGCGGCGGAGGCGTGAGGGCGTACGTCCCGAGGTGTTTCCCCTGGTGGTGGTGCTGGCGGGCGACCGGGGGCGGCGGGTGGCCGGAGCCTGAACCGCAGGTGTGTAATCGCCGTCACTTCGGCGATCGTCTTGTCGGTTCCTACCGGCCGGTAATAGAGTCTGGGGTTACTGATCGGTAACCTGTCCGGAAGCGGGGCCAGTGAGCATGACCCACTACAGAAGCAACCTTCGGGACCTCGAGTTCAACCTCTTCGAGGTCTTCGGGGCCGACCGGGCGTTCGGCCAGGAGCCATACTCCGAGCTCGACATCGACACCGCCCGGAGCATCCTCGCCGAGGTCGACCGCCTCGCCCGCGAGGACCTGGCCGCCAGCTACACGGACAGCGACCGCAACCCGCCGGTCTTCGACCCGGCCACGCACACCGCGCCGCTGCCGGAGTCGTTCAAGAAGTCCTACCGGGCGTTCATGGAGTCCGAGTTCTGGCGGCTCGACCTGCCGTCGGAGCTGGACGGCACCAACGCGCCCCGCGCCCTCTGGTGGGCGCTCGCGGAGCTGGTGCTCGGCGCGAACGCGCCGGTCTGGATGTACGCCTCCGGCCCGTCCTTCGCCCACGTGCTGCACGTCGAGGGCACCGAGCGGCAGAAGAAGTGGGCGAAGCTCTTCATCGACAAGCAGTGGGGCTCCACGATGGTGCTCACCGAGCCGGACGCCGGCTCGGACGTCGGCGCCGGCCGCGCCCGCGCCATCCCGCAGCCGGACGGCTCCTGGCACATCGAGGGCGTCAAGCGCTTCATCACCTCGGGTGAGCACGACCTGACCGACAACATCGTCCACTACGTGCTGGCCCGCCCGGTCGGCGTCGAGGGCGTCGGCGGCCCGGGCACCAAGGGCCTCTCGCTCTTCGTCGTGCCGAAGTACCACTTCGACGAGGAGACCGGCGAGCTGGGCGACCGCAACGGCGTCTACGCCACCAACGTCGAGCACAAGATGGGCATCAAGGTCTCGAACACCTGCGAGATGACCTTCGGCGAGCACGGCGTCCCCGCCAAGGGCTGGCTGCTCGGCGACAAGCACGACGGCATCCGGCAGATGTTCATGATCATCGAGTACGCCCGGATGATGGTCGGCACCAAGGCGATCGCCACCCTCTCCACCGGCTACCTGAACGCGCTGGAGTACGCGAAGAACCGCGTCCAGGGCGCCGACCTGATCCAGCAGGCCGACAAGACCGCGCCGCGGGTGACCATCACCCACCACCCGGACGTGCGACGTTCGCTGCTGCTCCAGAAGTCGTACGCCGAGGGCCTGCGCGCCCTGGTCCTCTACACCGCCTCCTGGCAGGACAAGGTGGCCATGGCCGAGGCCGCCGGCGACGAGAAGGCGACGAAGCTCGCCAAGCGGGTCAACGACCTGCTCCTGCCGCTGGTCAAGGGCGTCGGTTCGGAGCGCGCGTACGAACTGCTGGGTCACGAGGCGCTGCAGACCTTCGGCGGGTCGGGCTTCCTCCAGGACTACCCGCTGGAGCAGTACGTCCGGGACGCCAAGATCGACACCCTGTACGAGGGCACCACCGCCATCCAGAGCCTCGACCTGGTCTTCCGGAAGATCGTCCGGGACAACGGCAGGGCGCTCATGGCGGTCGCCGGCGAGATTCAGGAGTTCATCACCACCGAGGGCGGCAACGGCCAGCTCAAGGAGGAGCGGCAGGCGCTCGGCAAGGCGCTCGCCGAGGTGCAGAACATCCTCGGTGTGCTGACCGGCTGGCTGGGCGAGGCCCAGGGCGGCGACGCCCGCGCCCTCTACAAGGTCGGCCTGAGCAGCCGCCGGTTCCTGCTGGCGATCGGTGACCTGGTGGTCGGTTGGCTGCTCCAGAAGCAGGCCGAGGTGGCCCTCCGCGCGCTGGCCGGCGACGTCTCCGCCGCGGACAAGGCGTTCTACACCGGCAAGGTAGCCGCTGCCCGGTTCTTCGCCCGCGAGGTGCTGCCGCGCATCGGCGCCGACCGCCGGATCATCGAAGGCACCGACCTGGAGATCATGGACCTCCCGGAAGAGGCCTTCTGACGCGGTAACCCGGGAAAGGGGGCGACTGACCCGCCCGTCCCCTTTCCCGTCCCCTCCCCACCGTCGATCTTGCGGTTTGTGCCCGGTCATCTCGGCATCAAACGGTCGGCAGGAGGGCCGTAACTGCAAGATCGCGCAGGTGGGAGCGCCGCATTCGGTTCGGTGGTCCGGGTAGCTCGTCGTCGTGGTGGGTAACCCCTGCGGGATCGACGAGAGACGCCGGAACTACGCCCGGAGCCACCGCACGGGGGAGTGCAGCGCACATGGGCATTGGTAGCGGGATCTTCCTGATCGCGATCGGCGCGATCCTGACCTTCGCCATCAGAGCCAACGTCTGGTGGGTGGACCTTCGCGCGGTCGGCTGGGTGTTCATCCTGGCCGGACTGGCCGTCCTGCTCACCACGCTGTGGTTCTGGCAGGACCGGCGCAAGCGCGCCCGGACTCTGATCGTCGAGGAGAACCGGCTGTCGCATCCCACCGCGATGATGCCGCCACCCCCCGATCCACCGCCGCCGACGGCGCCGCCCTCCTGAGCCGTGCCCGCTGAGCCACCCACCGACCGGTGGGTGGCTCAGTGTCGTGCGGTGTGCCGGTGGATCAGCTCCGTGTCGCCCCGGGCGAGGTCGGCCCACGGGACCGAGGCGCGGTGGACCGCCAGCTCGCTCGTCCGCAGCCCCTCCGGGTCGGTGGCGCGGGCCGGGTCGAGCAGGGCGGAGAGCAGCGAGATCCCCGGGTTGTGGGCGATCAGCAGCACCGTGCGGGCCGCCGGGTCGACCCGGTGGACCAGCGCCAACAGGTCCTCCGGGTGCGCCTCGTACGCGTCGGCCTCGTACCGGACCTCCGGGCGGGGACCGGCCGAACCGCCCTCCGGGGGCGAACCGGTCATCCCCATCGCCACCTGGTGCCAGGTCTGGCGGGTGCGCCGGGCCGTCGAGCAGAGCACCACGTCGGGCAGCAGGTTGTGCTTGGCCAGCCACGCGCCGGCCGCCGCCGCGTCGGCCTCACCCCGACTGGTCAGGGACCGGTCCGCGTCCGGGAGCTCCTCGTTCTGCTCGGCCTTCCCGTGCCGCAGCAGCACCAGTGTCCGTCCGTCGGCGTACGCGTCCGTCATGACCCCAGCTTGCCCGATTGGCGATCACGGTGCCGGGGTAAGTCGATGGGTGCCGCAACCTCACCGATGGCCGCGGCGGGACGTTACGCGAGCTGACAGCCGAGGAGGCGACCATGGGCATTGGTGGCAGCATTTTCCTGATCGCGCTGGGTGCGATCTTCGCGTTCGCCGTGGAGGCCGACCTGGGCTGGCTCAACCTGGCCGTCGTCGGCTGGGTGCTGATGCTCGCCGGCGTCGCCGGTCTGCTCGTCACCCTCTACTTCTGGAACAACCGCCGACGGACGGTGGTCACCACCGCCCCGGTCCGCGAGGAACGCGTGGTGGCCGACCGGGTGGTGCCGGTGCAGGACGACCGGGTGGTGCAGGAGTACCGCGAGGTGCGCCGGCCGGGTCGTACCGTCTGATCCCTCACCGCTGACGAGGGCCCCGCACCGCGCGGGGCCCTCGGTGCGTCTCCGGGGGCGCGCCGGCCGCCCACGACGCCCGACCGCGCCGGGCGCGCTCAGGCGAACAGCGCGAAGTAGATCGCGATGTGGTGGCAGATCGCGGCGACCAGCGTGCAGGCGTGGAAGAACTCGTGGTGGCCGAAGACGGTGGGCCACGGGTTGGGGCGGCGCAGCGCGTAGAAGACCGCGCCGACGCTGTAGATCGCGCCACCGACCAGCAGCAGCACCAGCGCCGCCACGCCGCCCTCGTGCAGGATCTGCGGCAGCATCGCCACCGCCACCCAGCCCAACGCCAGGTAGAGCGGGGCCGAGACCCAGCGCGGGGCGTGCGGCCAGACGACCTTGAGCGCCACGCCGGCCAGCGCTCCGCCCCACACCGTCGCGAGCATGATCGTCGCCAGGTGTCGGTCCAGCAGCAGGACGCAGAACGGCGTGTACGTGCCGGCGATGAACACGAAGATCATCGAATGGTCCAGGCGGCGCATGAGCTGGTAGCCGCGCTCCGACCACACGCGACGGTGGTAGAGCGCGCTGGTGCCGAAGAGCCCGCAGACGGTCAGGCTGTAGACGACGCAACTCACGAGCGGTGCCCAGCCCGGCCGGCTACCGGCGATCGCGCAGAGCACGATCCCGCAGACCAGGGCGACGAAGAACGCGTACGTGTGCAGCCAGCCGCGCATCCGGGGCTTGCCGATGTCGACCGGCTTGAGTCGGGGTGCTGCGGAGGTGGTCACGCCAATAGGTTACGGCACCGTAGGTTACTTGAAAGTAGTGCTACTCGTCACTCCGCTCCACGGCGGACGGAGGACGCCGTGCCGGCGCCGGGTCGGTGAGGATGGCGGGTATGCGGATCCGACCCGTCGGGGCGCACGCCCTGCTGCTCGACGTCGCCGCCGACGGCGACGTCGCCGCCCGGGTGGAGGCGTGGCGGGCTGAGCTGTCCCGGCGCCGCGACCTCGGCGAGCTGACCGCCGTCGAGATCGTCCCGGCGGCCGCCACGGTCCTGCTCGACGGCGTACCGGACCCGGAGACGACCGCCCGACGGATCGCCGGGTGGCGCCCGCGACCGGTCACCGCCGACACCGCCGCCGCCCGGGTGGAGGTGGCCGTGACGTACGACGGCCCCGACCTGCCGCTCGTCGCCGAGCACTGGGCGACCACCGTGCCCGCCGTCGTCGAACGGCTGACCGGCACCGAGTTCCGGGTGGCCTTCTGCGGCTTCGCCCCCGGCTTCGCGTACCTGACCGGGCTGCCGGCCGACCTGGCGCTGCCCCGGCTGCCCAGTCCCCGCCCCCGGGTGCCGGCCGGGTCGGTCGCGCTCGCCGGCCCGTACGCGGGGATATACCCGAGCGCGTCACCCGGCGGCTGGCTGCTGGTCGGCCGGACCGCGATGACGCTGTTCGACGTGGCCGCCCACCCGCCCGCCCGACTGACCCCCGGCACCCACGTCCGGCTGGTGTCGGCGTGAGCCCGGCGGTCGGGGAGCTCCAGGTGCTCCGGGCCGGGGCGCTGACCACCGTGCAGGACCTGGGCCGTCCCGGCCTGGCCCACCTCGGGGTGCCCCGTTCCGGGTCGCTCGACCCGGCCGCGCTGCGCCTGGCCAACCGCCTGGTCGGCAACCCCGAGGACGCCGCCGGCCTGGAGATCACGCTGACCGGCTGCACGCTCCGGCTGACCCGGGCGGCCGCCGTCGCGGTGACCGGCGCCGAGGTGGACGTACGCGTGGACCAGCGGCCCGGCGACACCGGACGACCCCTCGCCGTGCCCGCCGGCGGAGTGCTGCGACTCGGGCCCGCCCGCAACGGCGTCCGCAGTTGGCTGGCGGTCTCCGGTGGCCTCGACGTGCCGCCCGTCCTGGGCAGCCGCGCCACCGACACCCTCTCCGGGCTCGGCCCGCCACCACTGCGCGACGGCGACCGGTTGCCGCTCGGCACCCCGACCGGCCCACCCGCGCCGGTCGACCTGACCGTCGCCCCACCGCACACCGACGAGGTGCGACTCACCGTGCGGCTCGGCCCGCGCGACGACTGGTTCACCCCCGCCGCGTTGGAGCGGCTCCTCGGCACGCCGTACGCGGTGAGCCCGCTGAGCAACCGGGTCGGCGCGCGACTGACCGGCGCGCCGCTGCCCCGGGCGGTGGCCGGCGAACTCCCCAGCGAGGGTGTCGTGCTCGGCGCGGTGCAGGTGCCGGCCGACGGCCAGCCGCTGGTGTTCCTCGCCGACCACCCGACCACCGGCGGCTACCCGGTCATCGGGGTGGTGGCCGACGTGACCCCGCTCGCGCAGGCCCGTCCAGGCACTACCGTCAGGTTCCATGGACCTCAACGCTGACCTGGGCGAGGGATTCGGCATCTGGCGGCTCGGCGACGACGACGCGCTGCTGGGTCTCGTCACCTCCGCGAACGTCGCCTGCGGATTCCACGGCGGCGACGCGTCCACCATGCGGCGGGTCTGCGAGGAGGCGGCGCGCCGGGGCGTCGCGGTGGGCGCGCAGGTCGGCTACCGCGACCTGGCCGGCTTCGGCCGCCGCCACATCGCGTACGACTTCGCGGAGCTTCGCGACGAGGTCCTCTACCAGTTGGGCGCCCTCGACGCGTTCTGCCGGCTGTTCCGCACCCGGGTCCGCTACCTGAAGCCGCACGGCGCGCTCTACCACGCGGCGGCGCACGACGAGTCGCAGGCGGCGGCGCTGGTCGCGGCCGTCGGCGAGTACGACGACCAGCTACCCGTCCTCTGCTCACCGGGGTCGACGCTCGCCCAGTTGGCGGTGGGCGCCGGGCTGCGGGTCGTCGCCGAGGGCTTCGCCGACCGCGGCTACCTGCCCAACGGCATGCTGGTGCCGCGCAACGCCGCGGGCGCGCTCGTCACCGACCCGGAGCAGGTCGCCGAGCGGGCGGTCCGGATGGCCACCGACCGCACCGTGGTGGCGGTCGACGGGCGCGTGATCCCCTGCCCGGTCGAGTCGATCTGCCTGCACGGGGACACTCCGGGCGCGGTCGCCTCGGCCGAGATGGTGCGGGCGGCGCTGATCGACGCGGGCGTGGCGCTGAGTCCGTTCACGGCCTGAGCCGCCACGAACCCGCACCGCGCCCGTTCACGCGGTAGCCGCGTGTGTCCGTACGCGTCCCGGCCGGCGGGCTCCGGGCACCCGGAGCCCGCGCCGGGCGTCAGGCGTCCAGGCCGCGCAGCACCAGCGGCAGACGGTCGGCGCCGCCGTCGACCACCCGGACCGGCACACCCCAGTCCTGGCGGGTCAGGTGGCAGGCCGCGTGCTCGACGTCCGCGTCACACGTCGCCGCCTGCGCGGTCACCTGGAGCACCCCGTCGGACACCTCCGGGTTCACCACCAGCCGCCGGGTCAGTTCGGTGCCCGTGCCAGCCCCCTCGACGAGCAGCTCCGGCGGCGAGGCGGACACCACGAGGCGGGTCGACGGCCCGTACGTCTCGTCCAGCTTCTGCCCCGGGGCCGGGGTGAAGATGATGTCCAGGGACAGCTCGCCGGACCCCACGTCGGTCGGCTTCCGCTCGGCGCGGTGCCGCGGGCCGTCGACGGTGTTCGCGCCGGCCGCCGTCAACGCGCCCGGTGCCAGCCGGGTCAGCCGGTGCGCCGCCGACTCCACGACCAGCACCTCGCCCGTCGGCGTGAGCACCAGGTCGCTCGGCTCGGCCAGGCCGTCGGCGACGGTGGAGACCTGGTCGGTCGCCGGGTCGAAGCGCCGGACCGCCCCGTTGTACGTGTCGGCGACCAGCACCGAGCCGTCGGGCAGCGCGCACACGCCCAGCGGGTGCTGGAGCAGCGCCGTCGCGGCCGGCCCGTCGACGTGGCCGAAGTCGAAGAGCCCCTGCCCGACGGCGGTGCCCATCACCCCGTTCTCGACGTACCGGACCGCGCTGGTCTCGCTGTCGGCGATCCAGAGCCGGACGCCGTCGGCGGAGACGGACAGGCCGGACGGCTGGGCCATCCACGCCTCGGCCAGCGGGCCGTCGCGCAGCGCCTCCACCGTGGTGCCGGCGTACATGCCGGCGGTCCGCTTGATCGGGTCGAACCACCAGAGCTGGTGGATGCCGGCCATGGCGATGACGACCTTGTCGTCGTACCAGGCCAGGTCCCAGGGCGACGACAGGTCGACGGCGAGGGCGTCGTGGGAGTGGTCGTCGACCGTCGAGCGCCACTGCCGCCCGGTGCCCGCCACGGTGACCACCTCGCCGGTGGCGATCCTCACCCCGCGCAGCAGGTGGTTGACCGTGTCCGCCACGACCAGGTCGTAGCCGGCCACCTCGGCTACGTGCGTCGGCAGCACGCAGAGGCCCTGCGGCTCGGAGAAGGTCGCCGCCTCGGCCGGGCCGTCGGCCCGCCCCCGGCTGCCCGAGCCGATCCGGCGGACCAGCCGCTCGCCGTCCGGCGCCAGCTCCGCGAGGGAGTGCCGGGCCGAGTCGGACACCAGCAGGTTGCCCGAGTCCAGCACGACGGCCTTGCCGGGGAAGCGCAGCGTGGTCTCCGGCTCGGCGGGCGGGACGTACGGGCCGTCACCCCGGTGCAGCGTGCCCTTGGCCTCGTGGGTGGCGATCAGTTCGTCGATCAGCCGGGCCAGGCCCTCGGCGTGCCCCTCGCCGGCCATGGTGGCGACGACGTAGCCCTCGGGGTCGATGACCGACAGGGTGGGCCAGGCGCGGGCCGCGTACTGCTGCCACATGCCCAGCTCGGGGTCGTCCAGCACCGGGTGGTGCACCCCGTAGCGCTCCACCGCCGCGGCCAGCGCGTCCGCGTCCTTCTCGTGCTCGAACTTCGGCGAGTGGACACCGATGACGACGAGCACGTCGCCGTACTTCTCCTCCAACGGGCGGAGTTCGTCGAGCACGTGCAGGCAGTTGATGCAGCAGAAGGTCCAGAAGTCGGCGATGACGATCTTGCCGCGGAGGTCGGCGAGCTTCAGGTCCCGCCCACCCGTGTTCAACCAGCCCCGGCCGCGCAGCTCGGGTGCCCGTACTCGTGCGCTCATGGCGTCCAGTCTGCCGGACCACGCGGGCCGTTCCGGCCGGTACCCCGAGCGCGCTCGATCACACCCGGGTACGACGACGGCGAGGTCCCGGACGTCCGGGACCCCGCCGTCGTGCGGTGTTCGCTACTGGCTCCCGGCCGGCTTCAGGCAGAGCACCCGGTTGGCGCCGTCGCCCGGCAGCACCACGTGCGGCTGGGCCGGATCGGCACACTTGTCCTTGTTGTCGACCTTGGAGACCACGGTGAACGCTTCGGCCTCCGCGCAGTCGGCCGGTGCGGCACCGTTGCCGGACTGCTTCACGCAGGTGCCCACCGCCGGGTCGAACGACGCCTCCTGGCCTCCGCCACCGACCTTGCCCAGCAGCAGGAGCAGGCCGAGCGGGACGGCCAGGATCAGCACCGCGGCGACCAGCACGGCCGCCAGGACCCGACCGTTGCGGACCTTCGGCGTCGGCGCCTCGGTCTTCGGCTCCGTGTCCGGCTTGAACGAGTCGAACCGGCTCTGGTCGGCCTCCTGTTCGACGGGAGCGCCCCAGGGAGACGGGCCGGGCTGCTGCTGCGGGGGCGGCGGGAAGGCCGGCGGGAAGCCGCCGACCGGGCCCTGCTCGACGGGCGGGGACGACGGAGGCCCGTAGCCGGGCACGCCGGCCATACCCGTCTCGGCGCCGGGGTGCGCGCCGTACGGGTCACCCGGCCGCTCCGCACCGGGGTGCGGGCGTACGCCGTTCATCGGTCGGGTGTGGCTGGGCGCGTCCGCGAACGACGGCAGACCCGGCGGGAAGGCCGGCGGCGCCGACGGCCCGGCGTTGCCCGGCCCAGCCTCGGCGAAGCCGTTCTGCGGCGGGACCCGGTCGAAGTCGTCGAACCGCGGCTCCGGCCCGGGCTCGTCCCGACGGTCGGGGCTGCCGTACGTCTCCTGCTCGGCGGGCTCGTCCACCGGCTCGGGCCTGGCCGGCCGGCCGTAGACCCGGGGCTGCGGGACGGCCGATCCGCTCGGCACCGCCGACTGGTCGGCCGGCGGCATCACGCGGCTGGCCAGCGGCACGGAGGCGCTGGCGGACGCCCGGCCGGCGGCACCCTGCTCGGGCAGGGAGACGGCCGCGCGGGCCGCCCCCGACTCCGGCGAGGTGCGCGGTGCGGGCACCACCGGGGCGGCCGGCGAGGACGGGGCCTCGGCCTGCCCCCAACCCGCCTGCTCGGCCTCGTACGACTGCGCGCCCGCGTCGCCGCTCGGCCAGTCGGGGCGCTCGCCGCTCGCCGGCTGCCCGCTGTAGGACGTGGCCGGGGCGAACTCGCCGTGCGGCGCGTAGTCGGCCGGCGGGGCGGCGGCCAGGCTGGCGCCGGGCACGCGCTGCTCCTGCGGCGGCAGCGGCACCGCGTTGGCCGCCGAGATGCCCGGCGCCGGGCCGGGCTGGTAGACCGGGGGCTCCGCGTCCCGCTCCGCCTGCCACGCGGCCGGCGCGGCGGGGGCGGGCTCGTTGTTGGTGGTGCCCCACGCTTCGCTGGCCGCCCACGGCTCGACGTCGGACGCGGGCGCCCGCTCGGCGCCGGCCCACTGGGCCGGGCTGTCGTTACCGGTCGCCCAGGCGGGCGTGCCCTCGCCGCCGGGCACGGCGGCGCTGGCGCGTGCCGGCGCGGCGTTCGGCTCGGCGGTCGCCCAGCCGTTCGACCGGGACGCGTCGTCCTGCGTCGGGGCGGGGGCGGCGTCGCCCCAGGCGGCCGGCGGGTTGTGCGCACGAGCGTCGTCCTGCGCGATCACCCAGTCGGGCTGCCGCTGCCGGTCCTCGGGCGTGCCGGCGGCACCCCAGCCGGTGGCGGCGGGGGCCTCGTCGGGCTGCCCGGCGGCACCCGTCTGCCAACCGCCGGAGCCGGTCGGGTCCTGCGCGGCCCAGCTCGCGGAGCGCGCCGGGTCCTCCGACGCGGGCACCTGGGCGGCGCCCCGCGCCGGCTGCTCGGCCTGCGGCCAGGCGGGCGCGGCCTGCTCGGCCGGCCCCCACCCCGGCTGGGCGTTCTGCTGCTGTCCGGCGGTGCCCCAACCGCTCTGGGCCGGGTCGTCCTGGCCGGCGGCCCAACCGCCCGCCTGCGCCTGCTCGGACTGCTGCGGGCCGGCCTCGGCCCACGCGCCGCCCGGCTGTGCCGTGCCGCCCCAACCGGCTGCCTGACCGGCCTCCTGCTGCGGGCTTCCGCCGCTCTCCCGCTGCGCCCAACCGCCCGACTGGGCGGGGTCGTCCTGGGACCACGCCGGCGCGGGCACCTGGGCCGCGCCGCGGACGCCGGGCTGCGGCTGCGCCTGCGCCCAGGCGGGCTGCTCGGCAGCGCCGGCCCAGGCCTGGCCGGACTGCTCGGGCTGGCCGGTCCAGCCGGGCTGGGGACCGCCGGTGGCGGCCCAGGCCGGGCCGGGCTGCTCCGGCTGTGCCGCGCCCCAGGCGGGCTGCGCGCCGCCGGGCTGCCCGGTCTCGCCGGACTGCGGCACCTGCGCGCTGCCCCACTGCGGGGCCGGGTTCTGGTCCTGGGGTGTCGCCCAGGCGGGGGCGGGTGCGCTGGATCCCGCCGGTGGCGGGGGCGCCCAGCCCAGGTCCGGGCCGGCAGCGCCGTAGCCGTTCCCGGGGTGCGCCGGTCGGTCGCCGTACGGCGCCGGTCCGCCGGCGCCCGGCGACACCTCGTCCGGCTCCTGGCCGGGGTGGTGCGGGCCCTCGGACGTCATCGGTGCGCCTCCTCCATCACAATCGGCCGCCCGTGCCGATCGGTCTCCTCGGCATGGCTGCCGGCCGTCGCCGGCGTACCGGCCGTGCCGCGCTCCCCGCACCGTATCCGGTGGCCGTCGGGGGCCTCCGGGGAGCATCGGCCGTCACTCCGCGTGGCTGGACGCTGTCGAACCGCTTCTATGGGTTGAGCTGTCTGTCCGGGCCGGTGGGCGACGACCGAAGCCCACCGTACCGGGCGGTGCGGCTAGGTGGAATCCCGGTGCCAACCGGTGTGAAACGCCGATGACCCGCCCGGGGTGCCCGGGCGGGTCATCGATCTGGAGGAGATGAGGAACGTTGTGGTGCGTCAGCCCACGTGACGCTGGGCGATGACGAGGATCTCCTCACGCACCGCCGGCGAGTTGGCCGAGCGCAGCGCGTGCTCGATGGCACGGGCGCGGCGGTTGGCGTCGCGGCGGGTGCGGATCCGCTCGATCATGCTCATGGTGACTCTCCTGCTGGCTATTCGGTTGTCGGCCCCTGATGTCTCTATTAGAGCGCATCGGACGGCGGATCGCCATCGATTATTAGGTGAGCTGAGACACCCGCCGAATAATCAAAGGCGGCGCAGCCTGTAAGCCGATGTTTCTGTCGTCCAATGGACACGGCCGGTGTGCCGGGCGTTAACCCGTGGCACACCGGCCGTGGCTGGTGAGGTGGTGCGTCAGGTCCAGGCGAGCAGTGCCGCCTCCGGGTCGGCGAGGAAGTCGCCGATGTCCCGCAGGAACTTCGACCCGAGTTCGCCGTCGATGATCCGGTGGTCGAACGAGAGGCCGAGCGTGGTCACCTGACGCGGGCGGACCTTGCCCTTGTGCACCCACGGCATCTCACGGACCGCCCCGAAGGCCAGGATCGCCGACTCGCCCGGCGGCAGGATCGGGGTCCCGGTGTCCACCCCGAACACGCCGACGTTGGTGATCGTCAGGGTGCCGCCCGACATGTCCGCCGGCGAGGTGCGGCCGGCCTTCGCCGTCTGCACCAGCTCGGTCATCGCGTCCGCCAACTCGCGCAGCGTGAGCCGCCCGGCGTCCTTGATGTTCGGCACGATCAGGCCCCGCTCGGTGGCCGCCGCGATGCCCAGGTTGACGTACTCCTTGACGACGATCTCGTCGCCCGCCCACGTCGAGTTGACCATCGGGTGCCGCTTGACCGCGAGCAGCACCGCCTTCGCGACCAGCAGCAGCGGCGAGACGCGTACGTCACGCCACTCGCGGCGCCCGCGCAGGCGGTCCAGCGCCTTCATCGCCCGCGTCATGTCGACGGTCAGGAACTCCGTCACGTGCGGGGCGGTGAACGCCGACCGGGACATGTTCTCGGCGGTGAGCTTGCGTACCCCCTTGACCGGGATGCGCTGCTCGCGGTCGGCGCCGAAGCTCGCCGCCGTGGTGACCGCCGCCGCGACCGGCGTCGGCTCGGCGGCGACCCCGGCCGCCGCCCGCTGGACGTCCTCCCGGGTGATCGAGCCGAGCGGACCCGACCCGGTCAGCGCGGTCAGGTCGACGCCGAGGTCCCGGGCGAGCTTGCGGACCGGCGGCTTGGCCAGCACCGCCCCGCCCGCCGTGGCCCGGCCGTTCTGCGTCGGCACCGTGGCCGGCGCCGCGGCGACCGCCGGCGCCGGCGCGACCACCGGGGCCGCGGGCGCGGCGGCCTGTGTCGGCACGTCGCCCTTGCGCGGGCGACGCTTCGCGGCGGTCGTACGCGGGCCGTAGCCGACCAGCACCGCGGTGCGCCCGCCCGGGGCGGGACCGCCGATCAGACCCGGCTCGACCATGCCCTCGGCCGGTGCCACCTCGACCGCGGCCAGCGAGGCCGCCGACGGGGTGGGCAGGTCGTCGGTGCTCTCCAGCGGGCCGGCGTCGGGGTCCGTGTCGATCGCGATGATCGGGGTGCCGACCTCGATCGTCGCGCCCTCCGGGTGGTGGATCGTCTGCACCCGGCCGGCCCACTTCGCCGGGATCTCGACGGCCGCCTTCGCCGTCTCCACCTCGACGATCGGCTGGTTCAGCTCGATGACGTCGCCGACCTTGACGAGCCAGCTGAGGATCTCGCCCTCGGTCAGGCCCTCGCCCAGGTCGGGCAGGTTGAAGGTCTTGATCCGTGACATGCCGCTCACCAGCCGAAGGTGCGGTCGACGGCGTCGAGCACCCGGTCGAGGTCGGGCAGGTACTCCTCCTCCACCCGGGCGGCCGGGTAGGGGGTGTCGAAGCCGGTCACCCGCAGCACGGGCGCCTCCAGCGAGTAGAAGCACTCCTCGGTGATCCGGGCGGCGAGTTCCGCGCCCAGACCGACGTTGGACGGCGCCTCGTGCACGACCACGGCCCGCCCGGTGCGCCGCACCGACTCGTACACCACGCCCAGGTCCAGCGGCGAGAGCGTGCGCAGGTCGATGACCTCCAGGTTCCGGCCGTCCTCGGCCGCGGCGGTCGCCGCGTCCAGGCAGGTCCGCACCATCGGGCCGTACGCGAGCAGGGTGGCGTCGGTGCCCTCGCGGGCGACCCGGGAGGAGTGCAGCGGGTACGCGTCGGCCAGCGGCGCGTCCACGTCGACCGGCCCCTTCTCCCAGTAGCGCCGCTTCGGCTCCAGGAAGACGATCGGGTCGTCCGACGCGATCGCCTGCTGGATCATCACGTACGCGTCCTGCGGGTTGGCGCAGGTGACGACCTTCAGGCCGGCGGTGTGCGAGAAGTACGCCTCGGGCGACTCGGAGTGGTGCTCCACCGCGCCGATGCCGCCACCGAACGGAATGCGGATGACCATCGGGATCCGGAGCTTGCCGCCCGAGCGGTAGTGCAGCTTCGCGACCTGCGACACGATCTGGTCGTACGCCGGGTAGACGAAACCGTCGAACTGGATCTCGCAGACCGGGCGGTAGCCGCGGATGGCCAGGCCGACCGCGGTGCCGATGATGCCGGACTCGGCGAGCGGGGTGTCGATCACCCGCTGGTCGCCGAAGTCCTTCTGGAGCCCGTCGGTGATCCGGAAGACCCCGCCGAGCTTGCCGACGTCCTCGCCCATGATGACGACCTTCGGGTCGTTCTCCAGGGCACGGCGCAGGCCCACGTTGAGGGCCTTGCCGAGGGTGAGCGTCTCCGTGGCCATCAGTGCGCGCTCCCCTCGAACGACTCCAGGTACCGGCTGAACTGGGCGCGCTGCTCGTCGAGCAGCGGGGACCCGTTGGGGTAGACGTTGTCGAAGAGGGTGCTGGGCTCCGGGTTCGGCATGGCCAGCACCCGCTCCCGCAGGTGCACCGACTCGCGGCGGGCCTGCTCGTCCACCTCGGCGAAGAAGGCGTCGTCGGCGAGCTGCTGCTTGGTCAGGAACGCCTTCATCCGGGCGATCGGGTCCTTGGCCTGCCAGGCCTCGACCTCACTGGCGATCCGGTAACGGGTCGGGTCGTCGGACGTGGTGTGCGCGCCCATCCGGTAGGTGTACGCCTCGATCAGGGTCGGGCCCTGGCCGAGCCGGGCGTTGTCCAGCGCGGCCCGGGTCACCGCGTACGAGGCCAGCACGTCGTTGCCGTCGACGCGTACGCCGGGGAAGCCGAAGCCGGCGGCCCGCTGGTAGAGCGGGACGCGGGTCTGCCGCTCCAGCGGCTCGGAGATCGCGTACTGGTTGTTCTGGCAGAAGAAGACCAGCGGGGCGTTGAACACGCTGGCCCAGACGAAGGCCTCGTTCACGTCACCCTGGCTGGTGGCGCCGTCGCCGAAGTAGGCGATGACAGCCTCGCCGTCGTCGGTGCCGGTGCGGCCGTCCATGGTCACGCCCATCGCGTACCCGGTCGCGTGCAGGGTCTGCGCCCCGATGACGATCGTGTACATGTTGAACTTGAACTCGTTCGGATCCCAGCCGCCCTGGTCGACGCCGCGGAACAGGCCGAGCGGCATGATCGGGTCGATGCCCCGGCAGTAGAGGACCCCGTGCTCCCGATAGGTCGGGAAGGCCATGTCCTGGGTACGGAGCGCGCGGCCGGAGCCGACCTGCGCCGCCTCCTGCCCGAGCAGGCTGGCCCACAGGCCCAGCTCGCCCTGGCGCTGCAGGGCGGTGGCTTCGGCGTCGAGCTTGCGCACCAGCACCAGGTCGCGGTAGAGCCCCCGGTACTCCTCGTCGGTGAAGTCGACGCGGTACTCGGTGCCGTCGCGGCCGGTGTAGCTCTCGACGCGCTCACCCTCGGGGGTGAGCAGCTGGACCAGTTCCGGCTCGCTGGCCGTGGCCTTCCTGGAGCGGGGTGCGGCCCGCCTACCGCGGGCCGGGACCCCGGGATCGCCCTTTGCCATCCGTCTCTCCCTGTCGTCCTGCGTCGGCACCGGGGGGTCACCCGGCCGCGCAAATCCTGCGCCTGCCCGGCTGCTGCCGGACCGGTTTCTGGCGGCCGCGCCTAGCCCCGGTGGGGGTTGCCGCGCGGCGTGAGCCGGATTCGGTGCCGAACCCGGTTCGGGAGCGCCGGCGCACGGCCGCGCCTGCCGCGAGGGTGCGCGGAGGCCGCGGCTGCGTTGCCGTCGTGCTCCATATTCGCAGAGGTCGTGAGCGGGCCCACAGTACGCCCGCCCCGGTCGATGGACGGCGGCGCGGTTCGCGGTATTTGTCATCGTCGGTGTGTGGCGAGCCGGACGACGATCTGGTGTTCATTCGTCACCGTTCGGGTGGATGCGCGTGTCGACACGCTGTAGGGGTCTGGCGAACGGATTGTGACTGAGCCAGGCTGATTACTGCGGGATCGCCACGATCGGGTGGTTTGCCGCATCCCCGGGCCCGGTCCGCCGTCGGGGACTGTCCACGGTCGACACGAGAGGGAGGCCCGGGTGTCCGAGCCAGCCGACGGTCCGGGTACGCCGCTGCTCGGGCGGCACCGTGCGGCCGAGGGCGGCTACCGCCGGGTGGTGGGCGCGCACCGCGCTCCCGGCACCGCCGCTCCCTCCCGCGGTTACCTCTTCACCGTGGCACTCCTCGCCGGCACCGCCTCGATGCCGATCCTCGCGGCGATCAGCGCCGGCTCCGCCACCGTGGGCAGCACGGCCCTGCCGGACAGCAGCACGCCGTTCATTCCGACCCCGTCCGTCGGGCCCGTCGTGATTCCGCTGCCGACGTCGAGCCAGCCGCCGATCCCGTCCGCGACGCCGAGCGTCACCGCGCCGTCCGCCGCCAGCGGTTGGTCGCCGTGGCTGCCGCCGGGCGGCCCGCTCCGCTCGGACCGCACGGCCGCCGACGACGAGCCCGTGCGCCGGTCGGACCCGCCGGTGCCCAGCCCGCGCCCCGGACGGCCCAACCCCCGGCCGACCTCCTCGCCCAGCCCGTCACCGAGTGGCACCCCCACCGGCAGCCCGTCGCCGAGCGCCTCGCCCACCGTCACGGTCTCGACGTCACCGAGCCCGACCGCAAGTCCCAGCCCCACCGACCCAGGCCCACCGGACGGCTCCGACGAGCCCACCGACCCACCGACCGACGACCCCGGGGACCCGACGCCCACGGCGACCGCCGGCCCGCGCCCCAGCGCCAGTGCGCGACCGACCCCGACGATCACCTATCCGGACCCGGACGAGAGCCCGGCAACGGCGAGCCCCAGCGTGTCCCGGTCGGCGGACGCCCTCTGAGACCCACTGCCTGCTCCTCCACCTCGGGTCTCAGTCGTCGGTCAGGCGGTCGCGGTTGGCCTCGATCCAGGCGTCCAGCGCCGCCGGGTCGTCCGGGTCCACCCCGTCGGCCATCAACTGGGCCACCGCGGCCGTGGCCGGGCTGCGCCGCTCGCCGGTGCTGTAGAGGCGGGCGAACTCGGGCACCATCTCGTCGACGGCGGCGGCGGTCTGCTCGACGGCTGCCTCCGGCAGGCCGCGCCGACGGCCCGCGTACCGGACCCAGGCCCGCAGCACCCGGGGCAGCATCGCGGCGTCGTCCATGTCCAGGACGGCCCGCCGGTGCACCCAGTCGAGCAGGAACAGGCCGGCGACGGCCGGGCTCCAGCGCAGCGGGTCGGCGTCCGGGAAGGTCGCCGAATGATCCAGCAGCAGACTGATGCAGAAGTGCAGCGACGCCAGTTCGGGACCGTCGACGGTGTCCAGCCCGGCCTGGACGGCCTCCGGCGCGGCCAGGAAGCGGCGGACCAGGTCGGTGCGGTCGGCGGTCGAGAGCGGCGCCGGCACGGCCGCGAGGGGCACCGTGGCGGTGGGCAGCAGCGCCAGGCGGGCACCCACCAGTGCCCGGTCGGTGGCGAGCGAGCCCTCGCCGGGCAGCTCGCCGAGGTCGTCGGTGATCAGCAGGTGCCGGTCGACCTCCGCGCGCATCCGGCCCGGGTCCTCCGTCCGGAACCAGGTCAGGTCGTCGGCGGAGCACATCTGCCGCACCTGGTCGAGGATCCGTTCGGCCGGCCCGCCGACGAAGACGTCCTTCGTGATGCCGATGTTGTGGTCGACCAGTGCCACCAGGGCGTGCTCCGGCCCGCCCGCCGCGTCGTCGTACGCGAAGGTGGCCAGGTAGGACGTCTGGTCGCCGTACACGTCGCCGTAGGCCCAGGTGCCGGTGAGGTGCACCCGGCCGAGCTGGCCGGACCAGGCGGGCGCCTGGCTGCCGGGGCGGACGCGGGCGGCGCCCTCGGCGTCGGGCACCAGGGCGGCGAAGACCGATCGGATGGTGGTCGCGGCAGCCGTCCGTCGCCGGGCGGTGGCGGCGAGGAAGCCGGTGACGAACTCCCGGACGGCGCTGCTGCGGTCGGTCTCCGCGATGGCGTAGACGCTGCCGAGCAGCGCGGTGCCGAGCATCTCGGCGTCCAGCGCGCTGTCGAGCCTGGTCACGTCGCGGGCGGCGTGCAGCACCGCCTCGTACGGGGTCTGGGGCGTGGCCATGCTCCGACCCTACGCCCGGTCACCCCCGGAGGCAGGGCAGCGATCGGGCGGGTCAGCGCCCGGCGGCCTCCCGCAGCGCGTCCCGAGCCTCCGCGTAGGAGGCGAGCACGACCCGGACCGGCGCGAGCACGTACTCGTCGCCCACCGCCGCCACCGCGACGGTCAACCGCTGCTCGGCGCGGGCCCGGGCCCGGCGTGCCGCCCAGCGGACCACCGGCCGGGTCAGCGCGGCGACCACCAGCCCGGCGAGCAGGCCGCCGAGCAGCAGCACGGTGGGCAGCGGCGCCTCGCCCACGGTCGGGTTGTCCAGCTCGGGCAGGCCCAGCGCGCGCAGCGCGTAGCCCAGCACCAGCCAGCCGAGCCCGGCCAGCGCGGCCAGGGTGACCAGCCACTGCACGGCGCCGACCACCCGCCACCAGACCGGCCGCCGGCCCAGGCCGAGGTCGGTGCCGGCCACCGCGCGGTCCAGCGCGTCCGGCAGGTCGGCGAGGCGGGACCGGGCGGCGGTGGTCACCGCACCCGGCCAGGCGGCCGGCAGGTCGGCGGCGGCGCGGTCGGCCACCGCCCGGATGGCCAACCCGAGCGCGGAGCGCTGTGCGGCCGTCGGATCGGGGACGGAGGTGGCGGCGACCAGACTCTCCGCCGGGTCGGCGGCGTCGCCGGGCGCGCCGGGCAGGTGCAGCCGTCGCAGCGGGTCGGGGCGCAGCCGGCGCCAGCCGCGGACCAGCGGCCAGCCGGTGCTCGCCACCGCCCGGTGCCGGTACGCCTGCTGCACCGCCTCGGTGACCGCCGGCACCCCGGCCGTGCCGGCCAGCGCCCGGTTCAGCTCGGCGACGGTGGCGTCGTCCGGGCCGCCGGCCGGGCGGGCCGACCCGACCAACTCGTCGAGGTCCGTCACCACGGTGTCCACGTCACCGGAGAGGCGGCGCAGCGCCGCCTGTCGTTCGGCGACTGTGCGCTCCAGCGCCGCGCGCAGCTCGACCGTCTGGTCGGGGTCGGTCGCGGTGGTGGCGAGCAGTGGTACGCCCGCCAACCCGTCGTCGTCGAGGAGCCGGCGCAGGTCGGCGAGGACCCGGGGCAGCTCCGCCGGGGGAAGCCGGTCGGCCTGGTTGAGCACGACCAGGGTCACGTCCCGGTGCCGGTGGAACTCGCGCAGATAGCTCGTGTGGATCACGCGGTCGGCGTACTTCTGCGGGTCGACCACCCAGACGACCTGGTCGACCAGGCCGAGCAGCCGGTCGACCTCCAGCCGGTGGGCCCGCTGCACCGAGTCGAAGTCGGGCAGGTCGAGCAGGACCAGACCGCGCAACGCCGACTCGTCGTCGCCGTCCAGGGCGCTCTCCCGCACGAAGCGGTGCCGGGGCAGGACGCCGACCCAGTCGAGCAGCCGGGTGGCGCCCTCCGGCGGCCCCCAGACGCAGGCGTGGGCGACCCCGGTGGTCGGCCGTCGTACGCCGACCGGCGAGAGCGTCAGCCGGGCCAGCGCGTTGAACAGGCTGGACTTGCCACTGCCGGTGGCGCCGGCCAGGGCGACCACGGTGTGGTCCCGGGACAGTGCGAGCCGGGTGCCGGCCCGCTCGACCAGCGTGTGTGCCGCGACGAGCGAGGCGTCGGGCAGGTGGCCGTCCGCCGCGGCGAGGAACCGGCGCAGGGCGTCCAGGCGGGCGAGCAGCACGTCCGGGTCGACCCGCCGGTCACCGCGGAACGCCTCCCGCATCCGGCCGACGATGTTGGTCACCGGGCGAGCCTCTCGTTCGCGACAGCGGGGTCGGGCCGTCCGGTCCGCGCGCTCACCGGCGCTCCTCCTCGGGCCCCGCCGCCAGGCCGCTGCGGTGGCGGGCGGTCTCCACCCGGTCGGCGGCCCGGCGCAGCGTGTCGGCGGCCTCCGGGTCGGGGCGGGCCGCCCCGGTGCGCGCGACGTAGCGCTCGGCCTCCTCGTCCAGCAGGGCGCGCACCCGGTCGAGCAGGTCGGCGCGGGCCTTGTTGGCGAGCGTACGCACGGCCTGGTCGCCGAAGATCGCCTGGAGGACGGCCTGCGCGGCGACGGTCGTGCCGGCCCCGGTGGCGACCTCCAGGCCGGTGGGGACGAACGCGGTCGAGGCGAACACCGCGATCATGACGGCGAGGCCGGTGGCGTTCACCGCGTACGCGGCGGTGCGGGCCACGAACCGGCGGTCGCCCCCCTCGACCCGGACCAGCTCCAGCACCCCGCGCTGCCAGTCGCGGACCAGCCGCTCGGCCCGCTCGGGCAGGTCCCCACCGGCGTGGGCGAGACCCGGGTCGAGCAGCCCGGCCCCGGCCGGGTGTGCCCTCCACCCCGTGTACGCGTGCTCGGCCGCCTCCGCGGCGACCCCACGCAGGAGTGTCACCAGTTGGGACTCGATCGCCGTACGCAGCTCGGCGGCCGGCGCCGGACGCCCGGTCACCGCGGCGACCAGCCGGTCGCGCAGCCGCCCGATCCGGGCCTCCAGGGTGCGGAAGAACTCGCCGGTGCCGACGAACTCCTGCCAGCGGGCCAGCACCTCGCCCCGCAGCAGCCGACCGTCACGCAGTCCCTGCTCGACCGTGCGGTGCGCCGACCGGTAGGCCGCCCGCACCCGCTCGTCCAGCGCGTCGGCGGCCGCGATCTGCTCCTCGGTGGCGTCGGCGAGCCCTTCGACGGTCGGGTGCACCGCGGCGAGCGCGCCGTCCAGCGTCTGCCGTACGACGGCGGCGCGGGCGTCCGCGTCGGCGGCCAGCCGGGTGAACCAGTCGGCGAGCGGGGCGGTCACCCGGGCCGGCAGCAGCCCCTGGCCGTCGACCCAGGTCTCCGGGAGCACGAAGAGCGGCGCCTGCCCGAGACCCTGCTCGGTGAGCATCTCGCCGAGGTGGGCGGCGATCTCGTCGCTCGCCTCCGGCGGCACCCGGTCGAGCACCATCGCGATCACGGTGCCGCGCGCCCGGGCGCTGCGCAGCAGCTCCCAGGGGACGGCGTCGGCGTAGCGGGCGGCCGTGGTGACGAAGAGCCAGAGGTCGGCCGCCGCGAGCAGTTGGCCGGCGAGCGCGCGGTTGGCGTCGACCACCGAGTCGATGTCCGGCGCGTCGAGGAAGGCGAGCCCGGCCGGGAGCGCGGGTGCGGTGACGAGCTGGAGGGTGTACGGGTCCTCGCTGGGCTCGTTGGTGCGGGTGAGGCCGGGCAGCAGGTCCCCCTGCCGGAACCAGGACGAGTCGGCCGGGCTGCACACCAGCACCGGCGAGCGGGTGGTGGGTCGGAGCACGCCGGCGGCGCTCACCCGAGCCTGCACGAGGCTGTTGACCAGGGTCGACTTGCCGGCTCCGGTGGAGCCGCCGACCACCACCAGCAGCGGGGCGTCGAGGCGCGCGAGCCGGGGCAGCAGATAGTCGTCGAGCTGGGCGGTCAGGCCCGCGGCGGCGCGCTCGGCCGGCTCGGCCGAGGGCAGCGTGAGGGGAAACCGGGCGGCCCCGATCGCGGCCCGGAGGCTGGCCAGGGCGGCGGGGAGGCTGTCGTCCCCGGTGGTGGCGGGCGGGTCCTCCGCGTCGTCCGGCGAGCCGGTGCGGGCTGCGACGGCGGGCGCGCCGGGCTGGGTGGCGGGATCGCCGTGCGTCGTCACCGCTAAAGCGTGCCCGACCGACGCAAGGGAAGACAACCGATCGGTAGCAAACCGGGGTTGCGTCGGGTCCGCTCAACCCCGACTTGACGATCTGATGAGGCGTGGCACTATTGAGTCAAGTTCACTCAACTTGTGGTGGGTGCGCTGCGGGCGGTGCCCGTCACCTGCTCAACCTTACGAAGCGAGGAAGCGAAGATGGCACGTGCGGTCGGTATCGACCTCGGCACGACGAACTCCTGCGTCAGCGTTCTCGAGGGCGGTGAGCCCACCGTCATCGCCAACGCTGAGGGCTCGCGGACGACCCCGTCGATCGTCGCGTTCGCCCGCAACGGCGAGGTGCTCGTCGGTGAGGTCGCCAAGCGCCAGGCGGTCACGAACCCGGACCGGACGATCCGCTCGGTCAAGCGGGAGATCGGCACCAACTGGTCCGTGGACATCGACGGCAAGAAGTACACCCCCCAGGAGATCTCGGCCCGGACGCTGATGAAGCTCAAGCGGGACGCCGAGGCGTACCTGGGCGAGCAGATCACCGACGCGGTGATCACCGTCCCGGCCTACTTCAACGACGGCCAGCGCCAGGCCACCAAGGAGGCCGGTGAGATCGCCGGCTTCAACGTGCTGCGGATCGTCAACGAGCCGACCGCCGCCGCGCTGGCGTACGGGCTGGACAAGGGCTCCAAGGAGCAGACCGTCCTGGTCTTCGACCTCGGTGGTGGCACCTTCGACGTCTCCCTGCTGGAGCTGGCCGAGGGCGTCATCGAGGTCAAGTCGACCAGCGGTGACAACCACCTCGGTGGTGACGACTGGGACCAGCGGATCATCGACCACCTGGTGAAGACGTTCCGCGGCGAGCACGGCATCGACCTGTCGCAGGACAAGATGGCCCTCCAGCGGCTCCGCGAGGCCGCCGAGAAGGCGAAGATCGAGCTGTCCGCCGCCACCACGACCAACATCAACCTGCCGTACATCACCGCCGGTGCCGCCGGCCCGCTGCACCTGGACGTGACGCTCAGCCGCGCCGAGTTCCAGCGGATGACGCAAGACCTGCTGGACCGCTGCAAGGGCCCGTTCGAGCAGGCCGTGAAGGACGCCGGGATCAAGGTCTCCGACGTCGACCACGTGATCCTGGTCGGCGGTTCGACCCGGATGCCGGCCGTCACCGACCTGGTGAAGCAGCTCACCGGCCGCGACCCGAACAAGGGCGTGAACCCGGACGAGGTCGTCGCCGTCGGCGCCGCCCTGCAGGCCGGCGTGCTCAAGGGCGAGGTGAAGGACGTTCTCCTGCTCGACGTCACCCCGCTGAGCCTGGGCATCGAGACCAAGGGTGGCATCTTCACCAAGCTGATCGAGCGCAACACCACCATCCCGACCAAGCGCTCCGAGGTCTTCACCACGGCCGACGACAACCAGCCGTCCGTGCTGATCCAGGTCTTCCAGGGTGAGCGCGAGATCGCGGCCTACAACAAGAAGCTCGGCACCTTCGAGCTGACCGGTCTTCCGCCGGCGCCGCGTGGCGTGCCGCAGATCGAGGTCACCTTCGACATCGACGCGAACGGCATCGTCAACGTCCACGCGAAGGACCTGGGCACCGGCAAGGAGCAGAAGATGACGATCACCGGCGGCTCCTCGCTGCCGAAGGACGACATCGAGCGGATGCGCCGGGACGCCGAGGAGCACGCGGACGAGGACAAGCGCCGCCGCGACGAGGCCGAGACCCGCAACGTGGCCGAGGCGCTGCAGTGGCAGACCGAGAAGTTCCTCGCCGAGAGCGGCGACAAGCTGCCGGCGGAGAACCGCGACCAGCTCAACGAGGCGCTCGGTGAGCTGCGGAGCGCGCTCGGCGGCCAGGACATCGAGAAGATCAAGTCGGCGCACGAGCGGCTGGCGCAGGTCTCCCAGCAGGCCGGTTCGCTGCTCTACTCGCAGCAGGGCGAGCAGGGTGAGCAGCCGGGCGGGCAGGCCGGCCCGGGTGCCGGCGCGACCGGTGCGACCGGCGCGGGCCCGGCCGGTGGCGCCGACGACGTGGTCGACGCGGAGATCGTGGACGAGGACAAGAAGTGACATCGGGTCCTCGACACGAGTTCACGGCGAAGGGATGAGGTAGCCGCATGACGGAGAAGCCACGAGACGCCGACCGGCGCAAGGCCGGGTCGACGCCGGGTGGCTCCGCGCCCGCCGAGCCGGCCACCGGTGACGCGCCGCGGGTCGTCATCCGCAACAACCGCAAGATCACCGAGCCGCCGGCGGAGCCGGAGGGGACCGCGGCCGACGCGGGTTCGGACGTCCCGGCCGAAGGGCTGGTCGAGGACGCCGAGGTCGTGGTCGACGAGATCGAGGTCGAGACCGGCACGGTCGAGGGGTCGACCGCTGCCGGCCCGCCGGTGGTCGACGCCCCGGCCGAGCCGGTCGACGCCGCCACCAGCTCCACGCTCGGCGCCGAGCTGGAGGCGCTCCGCGCCGACCTCGACGAGCGGACCCGGGACCTGCAGCGGGTGACGGCGGAGTACGCCAACTACCGCAAGCGGGTGGACCGGGACCGGGGCGTCGTCGCCGAGCAGGCGACCGGCGCGGTGCTCGCCGCGCTGCTGCCGATCCTCGACGACCTGGACCGGGCCCGGGAACACGGTGACCTGGTGGGGCCGTTCGGAACGGTGGCGGAGCAGCTCGTCACGGCGCTCGGCAAGTTCGGGCTCACCCCGTTCGGTGAGCAGGGTGACCCGTTCGACCCGACGCTGCACGAGGCGGTGGCGCACCAGACCTCCGCCGACGTGACCGAGCCGACCTGCGTGCAGATCATGCGGCGCGGCTACCAGCTCGGTGAGCGGCTGCTCCGGCCGGCGCTGGTCGGCGTCGCGGACCCGGAATAGTGCGAAGCAGTGACCGGGTCGCCCCGTCCGCCGTACGACGGTGGGCGGGGCGACCGGGCCACGACGGCGGGAAGGGGGTGGACCGGTGAGTTCGAAGGACTGGATCGAGAAGGACTTCTACGCCGTGCTCGGCGTGGACAAGGCCGCCTCCGCGGACGAGATCAAGAAGGCGTACCGAAAGCTGGCCCGGGAGTCGCACCCGGACCACAACCCCGGTGACCCCAAGGCCGAGGAGCGGTTCAAGGCCGCCTCCGAGGCGTACAACGTGCTGTCGGACCCCGGCCGTCGCCGGGAGTACGACGAGATGCGGTCGCTCTTCGGCTCGGGCGCGTTCCGGCGCAACGCCCGCGGCGGCGGCCAGCCGGGCGGCATGCCGTTCGACGTCTCCGACCTGTTCGGCGGTGCGCGTCCGGGCGGCGCCGGCGACGGCCGCTTCGGCGGTACCGGCTTCACCGACCTGTTCAGCTCGATCTTCTCCGGCGGGCAGGCGGGGCCGACCACCCCGCGTGGCCCGGCCCGCGGCCGGGACGTGGAGACCGAGGTGGCGCTGGACTTCGACGACGCGGTGCGAGGCGTCACCCTGCCGCTCACCCTGCGCGCCCCCGGCGTCTGCGACACCTGCCACGGCAACGGGGCCAAGCCGGGCACCCAGCCGCGCACCTGCCCGGTGTGCCACGGCGCCGGGGTCACGACCCGCAACCAGGGGTCGTTCAGCTTCTCCGAGCCGTGCCGCAACTGCCAGGGCGTGGGGACGGTCGTCGAGGAGAAGTGCCCCGAGTGCCACGGCAGCGGCGGGGTGACCAAGACCCGGACCATGAACGTCCGGTTCCCGGCGGGCGTCGCCGACGGGCAACGGATCCGACTGGCGGGGCGGGGCGAGCCGGGCGAGCGCGGTGGCCCGGCGGGTGACCTGTTCGTGCAGGTCAAGGTGCGTCCCGACGACCTGTTCGGGCGCAGCGGCGACGACCTGACGCTGACCGTGCCGATCACCTTCGCCGAGGCGGTGCTCGGCACCGACCTGCGGGTACCCACGCTCGACGGCGCGGTGACCCTGCGGGTGCCGCCCGGCACGCCGAGCGGTCGCGTCCTGCGTGCGCGCGGCAAGGGCGTGGCCCGGCGCGACGGGCAGGCCGGCGATCTGCTGGTGACACTGGACGTGGTGGTGCCCGCACGGGTGTCCGACGAGGCGCGGGCGGCGCTTGAGGAGTTCGCCGAGCAGACACCGCCGGCGGCTCGGGAACACCTCGACGCGCGGGTGCGTCGAGTCGGATGATCGGTGGACGGGACGCGGAGGTGAGTGGGATGTCGGACGGGTTCGTCGGTTCGTCGGGTGACCCTGCCTACGAGGCGAAGGTCCTGATGATCTCGGTCGCGGCGCGGATGGCGGGGATGCACCCGCAGACCCTGCGTCAGTACGACCGGCTCGGCCTGGTGCAGGCCGGCCGGGCGGCCGGTGGCGGCCGCCGGTACAGCGTCCGGGACGTGGTGCTGCTGCGCGAGGTGCAGCGGCTCAGCCAGGACGACGGCATCAACCTGGCCGGGGTCAAGCGGATCATCGGTCTGGAGCGCCTCCTCGAACAGGCGCAGCAACGCGTGGCGCGGCTGGAGGCGGAGCTCGACGCCGCGTACCGCCGGATCGCGGAGCTGGAGTCGCTCGCCCGCTTCCCCGGCAGCGACCTCGTGCCCACCAACCGCACCTCCACCGCGCTGGTGGTCTGGCGCCCGCGGCGTGGGCCCGTTCGCTGACGCGACACCCACCTCCGGGACCACCCACCTCCGGGACCACGCGGCCCGGTCCGCTCGCCGGTTTCCCGGCGCGGGCCGGGCCGCTCTGCTTAGCTGAAAATGAGGTCTTTTCGCGTTGACCGGACCTCCCGGCATGGCAGGGGGAGCGGTGACGGAGGCGGCGAAGCAGGTGGCCCAGCAGACGGGGGAGCGACTTGACGGCATCGTCGAGACGGTCCGCGAGCGGTTCGACGAGCTGACCAGGCAACGCTTCACCGACGTGGTGAAGGAGGGCCGTTTCGCCGACCAGGTCGATCACCGAATCGACCAGGGGCGGGCGGAGGTACGGCCCGACGGACGCGGCGGCCCGGGCTGACGGACCGGACGCCGACGTGCGGGCCGGGACCCACGGGGGGTCCCGGCCCGTTCGTCTTCTCCGCAGGCGAGCCGATCAGCCGGGCCGGGCGGTCAGGCGAGGCGGCGGTTCTCCCGGACCAGGCCGCCCTCGCACCAGTCGCGGTAGACGAACAGGTCCGGCCGGGCCAGCAGGACGCGGCTGTTGTGCGCCCACGTCCGCATCAGCTCGTCGCCGTTCTTCTCGGCCTGCTCGACGAGCTTGCGGAAGCGGCGCTTGGGGTGCGCACGGAAGTTCGTCCGGATGCCGTCGGCGGCGTAGATGTAGAGGCAGTGCACCGCGAACCGGCGGGCGGGGCAGCTGCTGTCCATGGCCAACTCGAAGAGAGTCGACACCAGCCGGTCACCGGAGACCAACAGGTCCCAGTCCGGGGGCATCGAGCTCAACGGCACCGAGTCGGGCCGGTAGGCCCACGCACGCAACTCCGCCGGAGTCGGATCGACGGGGTTCGCGAAGCCGTGGAACGTCGACTCCTGCACGCTCACCGGCCAACCTTCCACTACGCCCGCAGGGAGGTACGGCCGCCCGCGGACCCTGGCTGCTGGGGCGACACGGTAACGCGGTACTGAGCAGTAGCGGTAGCCCTTCCCAGGGAGCAATTAGGCGACCCTTGGGTGGGCCGGGTCGACCGTACGGCCGACCCGGCCCGAAGGCATCCAGTGTCGTCAGTCGCCGACCGGTACGGGCTCGTGCCGCTGGGCCGCCGCACGGTGCCGCAGCCAGCGCTTGAACCACGGGAAGTCGGGCATCCGGGCGAGCATCGGCCCGGTCACGACGGTGATGAGGACGTACGCCGTGGCGAGCGCGGCCAACCGTGGCTCGACGCTGCCGGCCGCCACCGCGAGCCCGGCGATGACGATGGAGAACTCGCCCCGCGGGACGAGCGTGAGACCGGCGCGCCATCGACCGGGTTCGGCGATGCCGACCCGCCGGGCGGCCAGGTAGCCGGTGAGCGTCTTCGTCGCCATGGTGACGATCGCCAGGCCGAGCGCCGGCAGCAGCACCGGCGGGATGTCCCGTGGGTCGGTGGACAGCCCGAAGAAGACGAAGAAGACCGCGGCGAAGAGATCCCGCAGCGGGCTCAGCATCTCGGTGGCGTTGTGCGCGACCGGGCCGGACAGGGCGATGCCGACCAGGAACGCGCCGACCGCCGCCGACACCTGGAGCTTCGCCGCGAGGCCGGCGACCAGCAGGGTCATGCCGAGCACGCCGAGCAGGAGCGCCTCCGGGTCCCGGGCCGACATCGCCGAGGAGATGGCCTTGCCGTAGCGGATGGCGACCACGAGCACCACCAGCACGGTGCCGACCGCGACGGTGAGCGCGATGCCGCCGCCGAGCAGGCCGGTGCCGGCCAGCACCGCGGTGACCAGTGGCAGGTAGAGGGCCATGGCCAGGTCTTCGATCACCAGGACCGAGAGGATGACCGGCGTCTCCCGGTTACCGAGCCGGCCCAGGTCGGCGAGGACCTTGGCGATGACGCCGGAGGAGGAGACCCAGGTGATGCCGGCGAGCACCAGCGCGGCCACCCAGTCCCAGCCGAGCAGCAGCGCGAACGCCGCTCCGGGCAGGGCGTTGAGCACGCCGTCGATGAGTCCGGCCGGCGCCGCCGCGCGCAGGTTGCCGACCAGTTCCCCGGCCGAGTATTCGAGGCCGAGCATGACCAGGAGCAGGATGACGCCGATCTCGGCGCCGACGGCGAAGAACTCCTCGCTGGCGTTGAGCGGCAGCAGGCCGCCGTGCCCGAAGGCGAGCCCGGCGAGCAGGTAGAGGGGGATGGGTGAGAGACCGATCCGGCGGCCCAGTCGGCCGAGGAGGCCGAGCAGGAACAGCAGCGCGCCGACCTCGACGAGCAGTGTGGTGAAGTCGTGCATCCGCCTCAGCCGTCCGGGTCACCGTCGGCGAAGATGGCTGTCACTCCGTCGAGGCCCTTTCGGGTCCCGACGACGACCACCACGTCACCGGCCGCGAAGCGGAAGGAGGGGTCCGGCGAGACGATGACCTCTCCGTGGCGGAGCACCGCCACGATCGAGGCGCCCGTGCGGGTACGCGCCTGGGTGTCGCCGAGCTTCCGGTTCACGTACGACGAGCCGGCCGGAATGGCGATCTGCTCGGTGAGCAGCCCGGCGGCCTGCTCGCGCAGCCCGGAGAGCTGACCCAGCATCAGCGACGCGCCGAGGATGTCGGCGAGCGCCTCCGCCTCGTCGTCGGTCAGCGGGATGTCGGACTGGCAGGAGTCGGGATCGTCCGGGTCGTAGAGGACCAGGTCGCGGCGACCATTGCGGTGGGAGACCACGCCCAACCGGCGGCCGGACTCCGTCACGAGGTCGTGACGGACGCCGATCCCCGGCAGCGCGATCTGTTCAACACGTACTCGCACCCTGGCAACGGTACCGCGTGCATGCCGGTCGATGCCGATCTCCGTGATCGATCCCGGCCCGCCCACGGAAACCGGGGTGGGCCCGCCGTCGCCGGACGGCGGCGGGCCCACCCGGACAACCGGTCCTTTCACCGCAGACCGGCGAAGAACTCCCGGATGTCACCGACCAGCACCCCGGTCGCCTGGTGCGCCGCGTAGTGCCCGCCCACCTCGCCGCGTCCCTCGACGTCCGTGTCGTACGCCGTCCACCGGACGATGGCGGCGTGGTCCCGCTCGGCGAAGCGGCGGATCGACTGGAAGTCGCCCGGGAACATGGCGAGCGCGGTCGGCGTGGTGGTCGGGCCGCTCGGCTGGTCGCCGGCGTGCGCGTCCTCCCAGTAGAAGCGCATGGCCGAGGCGGCGGTGCGGGTGAACCAGTAGAGCGCGACGTTGGCCAGCACGAAGTCGTCGTCGAGGGCCTGGTCGAAGAGTTGGGCGTTCCAGGCGAGCAGGCCGACCGGGGAGTCGATCAGCGCGTACGCCAGGGTCTGCGGCTGCTGGCTGTGCACCTGGTTGAAGGAGAACTTGTTCTCGTAGAACCACTGGAGGTGGCCGAGTGCCGCCTGGTCGGCGTCGGAGAGCCCGGCGAACTCGGCGGGGTCGCCGGACGGGAACGAGAAGAGTTGCGTGACGTGGACGCCGACCACGTGCTCCGGGTCGGTCCGGCCGACCTCGGGCGAGATCAGGGAACCGGCGTCGTTGCCGACCGCGCCGTAGCGCTCGTAACCCAGCCGGCTCATCAACTGGGCCCAGGCGCGGGCCGTCCGGTAGCGGTTCCAGCCGGCGCTGCGGGTCGGCCCGGAGAAACCGAATCCGGGCAGCGACGGGATCACCAGGTGGAAGGCGGGTGCCGTCGGGTCGTCCGGCTCGGTGAGCGGGGTGATCACGTCGAGGTACTCGATCACCGAGCCGGGCCAGCCGTGGGTGAGCACCACCGGGAGGGCGTCGGCGCGCGAGGAGCGGACGTGCAGGAAGTGGATGTCCTCGCCGTCGATCTCGGTGACGAACTGCGGGTGCGCGTTGAGCCGCGCCTCGACCGCCCGCCAGTCGAAGGTCTCCGCCCACCGGCTGGCCAGGTGGCGCACCCGGTCGAGGGGCATCCCGTAGGCGACGCCCGCGCCGGGCAACTCGTCGGGCCAGGTGGTCCGCCCGAGCCGGTCGGCCAGGTCGTCGAGGGCGGACTGCGGGACCTCGGCGCGGAACGGGCGGATCGCGGGGTCGGTCATCTTCTCGCTCCTTCAGAACGGAATGCTTCGTTCCGTTCGAACATAGCAGAGCGGAACGATCCGTTCCACTGTTAGTCTGGTTCCATGCCGAACCCGACCGCGAAGACTCCGCCGCTCGCCGGCCGCCGCGCCCAGGCGGCCCGCAACGACGAGGTGATCCTCGACGCCGCCCGCGCCGTGTTCCTCGACGATCCGAAGGCGCCCGTCGCCGCGGTCGCCGACCGCGCGGGCGTCGGCATCAGCGCCCTCTATCGCCGGTACGCGAGCAAGGAGGACCTGCTGCGCACGCTCTGCCGGGACGGGCTGCGGCGGTACGTGGCCGAGGCCGAGGCGGGGCTCGCCGAGCCGGACGGCTGGCGGGGCCTCACCGGCTTCCTGGAGCGGGTGGTCGACGCCGACGTGCACTCGCTGACCGTGCACCTGGCCGGCACGTTCACCCCCACCGAGGAGATGGGCCGGGACGCGGTCCGGGCGAACGAGCTCACCACGTCGCTGGTGGGGCGCGCCCACGCCGACGGGCGGCTTCGGCCGGACGTCGTGGTGCAGGACGTCGGGTTGCTGCTGGAGGCGTGCGCCGCGGTGCGCGTACCCGATCCGGAGCGGACCCGACAGCTGCGTCGGCGGCAGTTGGCCGTGCTGCTGGCCGGCCTGTCGACCGGTCGTGACGGCGGGCCGCTGCCCGGCCCGCCGCCCGCGCCCGGCGAGTTCGACTGGCGGTGGCGACGTCAGGAGTGAGCGGGGTCACAGCGCCAGGGTTGAGCGGAATACGCTCAACTCTGGTTGTGTCACTTCCTAGTGGACACGCCGATATCAGGGGAGCCCATGAACACGGAACGCCTCACCACCAAGAGCCGCGAGACCATCACCGGTGCCGTGGCGCTGGCGAACCAGCGCGGCCACGCCACCGTGGAACCCTGGCACCTGCTGTTGTCGCTGCTCGACACCGAGGGCTCGACCGCCGCCGGCCTGCTGCGCGCCGTCGGGGCCGACCCCGCCGAGTTGCGCCGGGTCGCCCAGCGCACGGTCGAGGGGTTGCCCGCCGCGCGCGGCTCCAGCATCGCCGAGCCGACCCTGGCCCGTGAGTTCGTCAACGCCATCGGCGCCGCCGAGCAGATCGCGCGTCCGTTGGGCGACGAGTACACCTCCACCGAGCATCTTCTGGCCGGCCTGGCCCGGGTGGGTGGCGCGGTCTCCGTCGCGCTGAAGAACTCCGGGGCCACCGAGGAGAACCTGGTCGCCGCCTTTCCGACCGTCCGTGGCGGGGACCGGCGGGTCACCACCGCCGACCCGGAGCAGACCTACCAGGCCCTGGCCAAGTACGGCGTCGACCTGACCGCCAGCGCCCGCGACGGCAAGATCGACCCGGTCATCGGCCGGGACTCCGAGATCCGCCGCGTCATCCAGGTGCTGTCCCGGCGTACGAAGAACAACCCGGTGCTGATCGGTGAGCCGGGCGTCGGCAAGACCGCAATCGTCGAGGGGCTGGCCCAGCGCATCGTCGCCGGCGACGTGCCCGAGTCGCTGCGGAACAAGAAGCTCGTCTCCCTCGACCTGGGCGCGATGGTGGCCGGCGCGTCGTACCGCGGTCAGTTCGAGGAGCGGCTCAAGTCCGTGCTGGAGGAGATCAAGAACTCCGACGGGCAGGTCATCACGTTCCTGGACGAGCTGCACACGGTCGTCGGCGCCGGCAAGGGCGAGGGCTCGATGGACGCGGGCAACATGCTCAAGCCGATGCTGGCCCGGGGTGAGCTGCGCATGGTGGGCGCGACCACCCTCGACGAGTACCGCGAGCACATCGAGAAGGACCCGGCGCTGGAGCGTCGCTTCCAGCCGGTGCTGGTCGGCGAGCCGACGATCGAGGACACCATCGGCATCCTGCGCGGCCTCAAGGAGCGTTACGAGGTGCACCACGGCGTACGCATCACCGACGCCGCGCTGGTCGCCGCCGCCACCCTCTCCGACCGGTACATCACCGACCGGTTCCTGCCGGACAAGGCGATCGACCTGGTCGACGAGTCGGCGTCCCGGCTCCGGATGGAGATCGACTCCCGGCCGGTCGAGGTCGACGAGATCGAGCGGGCGGTGCGCCGGCTGGAGATCGAGGAGATGGCGCTGGCCAAGGAGCCGGACGCCGCGTCCGCCGAGCGCCTCGAACGGCTGCGTAAGGAGCTCGCCGACAAGCGCGAACAGCTGACCGCGCTCTCCGACCGCTGGAAGCTGGAGAAGGACCACATCACCAAGCTGTCGTCCGCCAAGGAGGAGCTGGAGCGGCTCGGCGGGGAGGCCGAGCGGGCCGAGCGTGACGGCGAGTTGGAGCGGGCGGCCGAGCTGCGGTACGGCCGGATCCCGGCGCTGAAGACCGAGTTGGCCCGGGCGGAGGAGGAGCTGGCCCGGCTCCAGGCCGACGGCGCCATGCTCAAGGAGGAGGTCGGCGCGGACGACATCGCCGCCGTGGTCGCCTCCTGGACCGGCATCCCGGCCGGCCGGCTGCTCGAGGGCGAGACCGCCAAGCTGCTGCGCATGGAGGAGTCCCTGCGCGCCCGCGTGGTCGGTCAGGCCGAGGCGGTCGGCGCGGTCTCCGACGCGGTCCGCCGGGCGCGGGCCGGAGTGGCCGACCCGGACCGCCCGACCGGCAGCTTCCTCTTCCTCGGCCCGACCGGTGTCGGCAAGACCGAGCTGGCGAAGGCCCTCGCCGAGTTCCTCTTCGACGACGAGCGGGCGATGGTCCGCATCGACATGAGCGAGTACGGCGAGAAGCACTCCGTCGCCCGCCTGGTCGGCGCCCCGCCCGGCTACGTCGGCTACGAGGAGGGCGGCCAGCTGACCGAGGCGGTGCGCCGGCGGCCGTACTCGGTGATCCTGCTGGACGAGGTGGAGAAGGCCCACCCGGACGTCTTCGACATCCTGCTCCAGGTGCTCGACGACGGGCGGCTCACCGACGGTCAGGGCCGCACGGTCGACTTCCGCAACGCGATCCTGATCCTCACGTCCAACCTCGGGTCGTCGCTGATCAGCGACCTGACGCTGGGCGAGGAGCAGCGGCGCGAGGGTGTGCTGGCGGTCGTCCGCTCGCACTTCAAGCCGGAGTTCCTCAACCGGCTGGACGACATCGTGGTCTTCGCCGCCCTCCGGGGCGACGACCTGCGGTCGATCGTGGACATCCAGCTCGACCGGTTGCGGCGTCGGCTCGCCGACCGCCGGCTCGGCCTGGAGATCACCGACGCGGCGCGCGGCTGGCTGGCGGAGCACGGGTACGACCCGATCTACGGCGCCCGTCCGCTCCGGCGGCTGGTGCAGTCGGCCATCGGCGACCAGCTCGCGAAGGCCCTGCTCGCCGGCGAGATCCGCGACGGCCAGACGGTAAAGGTCGACCTGGCCGACACCGGCCTCTCCATCCGCTGACCCCCACCCGTCGACCCCCACCCGTCGACTCCAGCTGTTGATCAAGAGGTTTGCGTCACGGAATCGGCCGCCGCTGACGCAAACCTCTTGATCAGGAGGGTCAGACGGGCCCCGAAGGGGAAGGGTGAGGGGATGTTCGGGATGGGGAAGAAACGGGACCGGGAGCTCGACGCCGCCGCCGACGAACTCGCCCGGGCGGACACCGTGGCGTTCGGCGGGGTGGGGTTCGCCGGCACGCTGCTGCCGGCGACCGAGGCGTACCAGCGGTTGGCGGACGCCCTGGCCGAGCACCCCGAGGAGGTACGCGCCCAGCTCGATCGCCTCCTCGACCACGGTTCGCCGGCAGGCCGGGCGTACGCGGCGACCCTGCTGGAGCGCCTCGACCCGGCGGCCGCCCGCGCCGCGTGGACGGCCCTGCGCGACGACCCGGCCGAGTTCACCACCTACAGCGGCTGCGTGATGGACCGCTCCTCGCTCCGGGAGTACGCCACGCGGCGACTGGGCGAGGCGTGACCGCCACCGGGCCGTCGCGTGACCGAGGAATCACTTGAGCCTCGGCAAGTGTGGGCCGGTCAGCGGGGTTGCTACCGTCTGCGCCGGCGTGGGGGAGGGTGCTCGGTGGACGGGTGGGTGGCGTACCTCGTTTCGACGGTGGTCTGCCTGGCGGTGGTGGTCGCTGTCGTGGTCGTCGTGCTGGTCGTGCGGAGGACCCGGGCGTCGGGGCGCGGCGTGGGCGCGGAGGTCCCCCGGTCCGACCCGCGCCGGTTGCGACCGGGCGACACCGTGGAGATCCGCGGGCTGTCCCACCGCGTACGCGGCAGCATCCGCCTGGTCGACGAGGGGTGGAGCTGGGCCGAGCACCTGCTCGACGACCCGGAGGGGGGATCCTGCCGACTCTCCGTCCAGGACCGGCCCGAGCTGGAGGTCGTGCTGTGGGCCCCCGAGCCGGGAGCCCGGCTCACGGCCGGCGCCCCGGTCGTCGACTTCGCGGGACGCTCGTACACCTGGGAGGAGTCCGGCCAGGCCCGCTACACGGCGACCGGCGCCACCCACCTCGACCCGACCGGCACCATGCGCTACCACGACTACCGCGCTCCCGGCGGGACCCGGCTCTCCTTCGAGGCGTACGGGGAGGCGGGCTGGTCGGTGGCGCGCGGCGAGGTGCTGCGCCCCGACGAAGTGACGGTGCACCCCGAGGCAGGGGAGGACTGAGCGGCCCGATCGGACGGCTCGATCTGCACGGCGGGGCGTCGAGGCATGCCCGATTGGCCGGATGCCGATACGGTGTGGGCGCGATCTAGGGAAGGAGCAACGTGGTCGATCCCCACAGCCCGCCGGCCCGGTCACGGCCGAGCGTGGTGACGATTTCCAGTTACCTGCTGATTCTGTTCGCCGTCATCCAGGTGATCAACCTGATCATCACCCTGGCCACGATCGGCACCATTCGTGACGTCCTGCGCGACGCCTACAGTGGCACGTCGGCCAACGCCGCCTCCACCGTCGCCGACGTCACCTTCGCCATCGGCATCGGCAGCGCCATCTTCGTGCTGCTGCTCGCGATCGGGCTGGTCGTCCTGGCCATGCTCAACAACCGCGGCAAGAACGGCTCCCGGATCACCACCTGGGTCCTCGGCGGCATCCTGATCTGCTGCACCGGTGGCAGCCTCATCAGCGGTGCCGCGGGCGGCTTCGGCGGCGGCACCGGCAGCACCAGCGGGGACGGGCCGAGCGCCGACGAGATCCAGAGCCGCCTCGACGCGGCGCTGCCCGGTTGGTTCACCCCGGTCAGCACCCTGCTCGGCGTGATCGGTGTGCTCGCGCTGCTGGCCGCACTGATCCTGCTGGCCCTGCCGAAGGCGAACGAGTTCTTCCGCAAGCCGCAGGCCGGCTGGGAGCCCCCGGTCCCCGGTGGCGCATACCCGGGCTACCCGCAGACCCCCGGCTACCCGCAGACCTCGGGCGAGCCCGGCTACCCGCAGCCGAGCGGCGAGCCCGGCTACCCGCCCACCCAGGGCTACCCGCCGCCCGGCCAGCCCGGTCCGGCCGGCCCGCCGCCGGTGCCCGGTCAGGCCGGTGACCAGCCGCCGCCGTCGGACCGTCCCGGTTCGACCCCGCCGCCGGTGAGTTGACGACCGGATAGCGGCGACGTCGACGGTCCCTCCGAGTAGGTTGCAACCCGACGCCTACCGGAGGGACCTGTCGTGTCGTATCCCGCGCAGGTGACCCGCCGTCCCGCCGTGGTCGCGGCGGCGACGGCGGTGCTGTTGCTCATGGCGGTCGCCGCGCTCGCGTACGCCGTGGCCGGCCTGGCCGTGCTGGGCGGCACCGTGGACCGGTTCCGGTCCGCCGCGGCGGGCACGGGGGCCGGCACCGGTGACATCGGCGACGTGGTCACCCTGCTGCGACTCAGCGGGGTGCTCTCCGCGGTGGTCAGCCTGCTGGCCGGCGTACTCCTGGCGGTCCTCGCCATCGGCGTGTCCGCCGGCCGGGCGGGAGCCCGGGTCGCGACGTGGGTGGTCTGCGGGCTCGGCCTGTTCTGCGGCTGCTGCGGGCTCGCGGTGCTGGTCGGTGAGCGTGCCGCGCCCCTGCGCCTGGCCGCCGACGAGCAGGCCACCAGCCAGTTGTTCGGTCTGGTGGGCGACGCCCACCCGTCCTGGTGGATCCCGTTGACCGGGGGACTTTCGGTCGGCCAGGCACTCGGTTACTTTGTGGTAGCCATTCTGCTGGCGTGGCCGTCGGCGACGTCCTGGTTCCGCCGCCCGTCCGCGCCGACCGCACCGCACCACCCGCCCGCGCCGACCAGTTATCCGTCCACCCCGCACCATCCGCAGACGCCGACCGGCTACCCGCCCGCACCGCCCCAGCCGCCGTCGCCGACCACGCCGGAACACCCGTACCCCTAGAGGATCGCCCGTGACGTCCGAGTCCACGCCCGCCGCCCGCCGCGCCCTGGTGACCGGCGCGACCGCCGGCATCGGTGCGGCGTTCGCCCGCCGGTTGGCCGCGGACGGCTGGCACCTGGTGCTGGTCGCCCGGGACGCCGCACGCCTCGCCGAGACGGCGACCGAGTTGACCGGCCGATACGGGCACGAGGTCGAGGTCCTTCCGGCCGATCTGTCCACCGACGACGGTTGCGCGGCGGTCGAGGCGCGACTGACCGACGGCAGCCCCGTCGACCTGTTGGTGAACAACGCCGGGATCAGCCTGAACAAGCCGTTCCTGCGCTCGACCGCCGACGACGAGGCCCGCCTGCTCCGCCTCAACGTGCACGCCGTGATGCGACTGACGCTGGCAGCGGTGCGGCCGATGACCGAACGGCGGGACGGGGCAGTGATAAATGTCTCTTCCGTTGCCGGATTCGGTGCGGTCATGCCCGGCTCGACCTACTCGGCCAGCAAGGCGTGGGTGACCAACTTCAGCGAGTCGGTCGGTCAGTCGACTCGGCCGTTCGGCGTACGGGTGATGGCCCTTTGTCCCGGCTACACCCGCACCGAATTCCACGATCGGGCCGGCATCAACATGTCGAAGACGCCGGAGTGGATGTGGCTCAAGGCCGACGACGTGGTCGACGAAGCCCTGCGTGACCTGCGGAAAGGCCGCCTGATCAGCGTTCCGGCGTGGAAGTACAAGCTCGCCGTCGCAGGGCTGCGGCACGCGCCGCGACGCCTGCTGCACGCGGTCTCCCGGGACACCCGAGGCCGGATCGGTCGCGACGAGAGCTGACCGCGCCGCCACGGCGTGAGACGGGCCGGTCACGGCCGCCGACGCCGACCGGTCCCGTGTGGTCGCACAGCGTAGCGGTACATCGCCACTCATCTGTCCCCCGGCCGGGTTGCCCCAGGTGGACCCCTCATCCGGCGTCCAGACTTGAGCAGTACGCTCTATCGCCATGGGGGACCACGACGACCTGCGTAAATTCATCACCGACCTGGCCGTGGTGCACGGTCGGGTGGTGCTCTCCTCCGGACGCGAAGCGGACTGGTACGTGGACCTGCGGCGCGTCACGCTCCATCACCAGGCCGCTCCGTTGGTCGGGCGGGTGCTGCTCGACCTGACCGCCGACTGGGACTACGAGGCGGTCGGCGGGCTGACGCTCGGCGCCGACCCCGTGGCGCTGTCGATGCTGCACGCCGCCCCGGCGGACCGGGGCCTGGACGCCTTCGTGGTCCGCAAGGCCGGTAAGGCGCACGGGTTGCAGCGGCGGATCGAGGGACCGGAGGTGGCCGGCCGGCGGGTGCTGGCGGTGGAGGACACGTCGACGACGGGCGGCAGTGTGCTGACCGCCGTCGAGGCGTTGCGTGAGGCCGGAGCCGAGGTCGTTGGGGTTGCGGTTATTGTTGATCGAGGCGCCGGCGACGCGGTGCGAGCCGCCGGACTGCCGTATCGGGCGGCCTATACGTTGGCTGACCTCGGCCTTGTGGCGTAAAAGTCTGCCGATTCGGATCTGCTGATATGCAGGCGGATCGATGCTGCTGGTGGAAGGATGGAAAACGTGGGAACTGCGTTGGCTGAAATGACTATGCCTCAGATCTCGCCGCTTGCTGGCGAGCCGATCGAACGTGCCGATGCCGAGCGCCTCGCCGGGGTCCTCAAGGCCCTCGCCGACCCCGCGCGGCTCCGGCTGCTCAGCCTGATCCAGTCGGCGCCCGAGGGTGAGGCGTGCGTCTGCGATCTGACCGCACCGCTCGGCCTCTCCCAGCCGACGGTCAGCCACCACCTCCGTATCCTCACCGAGGCCGGGCTGCTGGAGCGGGAGAAGCGCGGTGTGTGGGCCTACTACCGGCTGGTGCCGACCGCGATCGCCACGATCGCCGATCTGCTGACCCCGCCGCGCAAGCGGGCCACCAAGAAGGCCCGCTGACCCGTACCGATCGTCCGGTGCCATCCCCGATCAGGGACGGCGCCGGACGACCGGCCGGTCGGCGTCTGCCCGGTCAGTGCTTGCCGTAGTGCTGCCGGGTCTCCCGGATCGCCTCCTCGGCGGCGGCCCGCTCCGCGGCGGTCGCGCCGCGCTTCGCGGCCATCCGCGCCCGGAGCAGCTCGACCGCGATCGGGATCACCGAGATCGCCACGATCGCGATCAGGATGAACTCGATGTTCGCCTTCACGAACGGGATCTGGCCGAGAAAGTAGCCGAGCACCGTCACGCCCGTGCCCCACAGCACGCCGCCGATGATGTTGTAGATCACGAACGTCCGGTAGTTCATCCGGCTGACGCCGGCCACGATCGGCGTGAACGTGCGAACGATCGGCACGAAGCGGGCCAGCACGATGGAGCGGGCGCCGTACTTCTCGAAGAACTCGTGCGCCTTCAGCACGTTCTCCTGCTTGAACAGCCGCGAGTTGGGGCGGCGGAACAGCGCCGGGCCGACCTTACGGCCGAACGCGTACCCCACCTGGTCGCCGGCGATCGCCGCGACCGTGATCAGCAGGCACACCAGCCACAGCGGGTAGGTGATGTACTGCCCGTCGGCGGTCAGCAGGCCCGCCGTGAACAGCAGCGAGTCGCCCGGCAGGAAGAATCCGATCAGCAGGCCGGACTCGGCGAAGACGATGGCCAGGATGCCGAGCAGCCCGAACGTCGAGATCAACCACTCCGGATCGAGCCAGTCCGGCCCCAGGGCCAGGGTGGTGGTGGGCGTCGGCACGAGCGACCTCCGTTGTCTGCCGGTGAGGATGATCGGTCGCCAGGGGCGACGGCAACCTCCGTAGTCTAGGTGGCCCTCCGACACGCCCGGTGCTCGACGTCACACCCGCGCGACCGCAGCCCTCCGGCACCCCTGGCCGACCGGGCGCGGCTCCGCCGCGGCCAGGTGAGCCCACCTCAGCCGGTCGCGAACCCTTTCAGCGGTAGTCGTCCTCGTCGCCGACGACCACCCGCGCCTGCTCCATCGCGTCCCAGTCGTCGACCTCCAGGCCGCGGTGCGGCTCGGCGTCCCCATCGATCGGGTCGACGGCGATGGCCTGCTCGACCGCGTCGGCGGGCTCGGCCTCCGGGTCGCGCTCGTCCGGGCCGAGGTGGGCGCTGGGGGTGAACTCCTCGCCGGGCTGACCCATCGTCCCTCCCTGGACCTCGACGCACCGCTCTACCCCACACACCGTACGGGCTCCGCCGGCCGCGCGCTCGCGTCGCGCCGTCGGTCCGGAGTCGAGTCGACGGAATCGGCCCACCAGGGCGTACGCCCGATGCCAGGATGGTGCCGTGGGCTTCCTGATCCGGCTGGCGATCACCGCGGTGGCGCTGTGGATCACCACGTTGATCGTGCCCGGCGTCGACGTCAGCGGCCGGACCGGCGCGAACACCGTGCTCACGCTGGTAGTGGTGGCGCTGATCTTCGGCGTCGTGAACGCCGTGCTGAAGCCGGTGATCAAGGTGATCGGGTGCCTCTTCTACCTGCTCACCCTGGGCCTGTTCGCGCTGGTCGTGAACGCGCTGCTGTTCCTGCTGACCGACTGGATCGCCCACGTGCTGCGCCTGCCGTTCCAGGTGGACGGATTCTGGGCGGCGTTCTGGGGCGCCATCGTGATGGCCGTGGTCACCTGGCTGATCAGTGTCGTCGTTCCGGACCGCCTGGAGGGCCGGTGACCGGCCGCGTCGGGTGGGCGGGCGCCGGGTCGGTTGCGTCGCCGCCTCCCGACTGCGGGATACTGCCGGGCGGAGGACAGCGCGGTCCGGCGCACCCATGGACAACAGCGGCCTGCACGGCCGAGAGCGGTAAGTAAGGAGCGTTTGACATGCCCATCGCTTCCCCCGAGGCTTACGCGGAGATGCTGGACCGCGCCAAGGCCGGCCGGTACGCGTACCCCGCGATCAACGTGACCTCCTCCCAGACGCTCAACGCGGCGCTCAAGGGCTTCGCCGACGCGGAGAGCGACGGCATCATCCAGGTCTCCACCGGTGGCGCCGAGTACCTGTCCGGCCCCTCGATCAAGGACATGGTCACCGGCGCCGTCGCGTTCGCCGCGTACGCGCACGAGGTGGCCAAGAAGTACCCGGTCAACATCGCCCTGCACACCGACCACTGCCCGAAGGACAAGCTGGACAAGTTCGTCCGGCCGCTGATGGCCATCTCGCAGGAGCGGGTGAAGGCCGGCCAGGAGCCGCTGTTCCAGTCGCACATGTGGGACGGTTCCGCGGTGCCGGTGGCCGAGAACCTGGAGATCGCCGAGCAGCTGCTCACCGAGGCCGCCAAGGGCAAGATCGTCCTCGAGATCGAGGTCGGCGTCGTCGGCGGCGAGGAGGACGGCGTCGAGAACGCCATCAACGAGAAGCTCTACACCACCGTCGAGGACGGCCTGGCCATGGTCGACGCGCTCGGCCTCGGCGAGAAGGGCCGCTACATGGCGGCGCTGACCTTCGGCAACGTGCACGGTGTCTACAAGCCGGGCAACGTGAAGCTCCGCCCCGAGGTGCTGAAGCACATCCAGGAGGCGGTCGGCGCCAAGTACGGCAAGGAGAAGCCGCTCAGCCTGGTCTTCCACGGCGGCTCCGGCTCGCTGCTGTCGGAGATCCGTGAGGCGCTGGACTACGGCGTGGTGAAGATGAACATCGACACCGACACCCAGTACGCCTTCACCCGGCCCGTCGCGGACCACATGTTCCGCAACTACGACGGCGTGCTGAAGATCGACGGCGAGGTCGGCAACAAGAAGCAGTACGACCCGCGCACCTGGGGCAAGGCCGCCGAGGCGGGTCTCGCCGCCCGGGTCGTCGAGGCGTGCGAGCACCTGCGCTCGACCGGCACCACGATGACCAAGTAACACCCGCACGACACCGACGGCCGGCTCCCGCTCCCGCGGGCCGGCCGTCGCCGTACCCGGCCGGCGCAGGTAGCCGCGGGTTCCCGGCCGGCAGGGACGCCCCGGCGGGCCGGCCGCTCAGGCCGTCGCGGTGAGCACCCGCACGGCCTCGCGCACGTCGTCCGTGAGGTGGATCGTCGACGACAGGTCACCGAACGGGGAGGCGGCCAGCAGGGGCCGCAGCAGCGCCTCGACCGGCAGCTCCCGGGTCCAGTAGGCGCGGTCCAGGAAGACGTACGCGCCGCTGGCGCCGTCGGTGCCGTAGAAGGTCTTGGTGGCCGCCTGGAACACCTCCTGCACCGTCCCGGCCCGACCGGGCGCGAACACGATCCCGCCCCGGGCGAGCCGGAGGATGGTGTCCTCGCGGATGGCGTTGGAGAAGTACTTGGCGATCCGACCGGCGAACAGGTTCGCCGGCTCGTGCCCGTACAGCCAGGTCGGAATGGACAACCCGCCGGTCCGCGCCCACTGCAGTTCCGCGCCGCGCTGCCGGGGCACCGGCGGCGGTGCGTACCGCTCGCGGACCCGCAGCGCCACCGCCGTGTACCGGTCGTGATCGGTGAAGTCGGGCGCCGTCGCGAGCAGGTCGATCGCGGCGGTCAACTCCTCCGCCGGCCGACCCGCGAGGTAGGCGCCGAGGTTCGCCGCCTCCATCACCCCCGGTCCGCCGCCGGTCACCACCAGCCGGTCGGCCCGGGCCAACTCCCAGCCCAGCACGGCGGCCATCCGGTACGGCGCACTGCCGCGCGGCACCGCGTGCCCACCCATGATGCCCACCACCGACTGCGGCCCGTACGCGGCCAGCCACGCCCGCGTCGCGTCGGCCAGCGCGTTGTCGACGCCGTGGTCGTGCAGCCGCTGACCGAGCGCCTCCCGTACGTCGGGCAGCGCGCCGCCGTGCGCTCGGAAGTGCGCGTACACCCGGGTGTCGTACATGCCCGCGAAGCCCGCCTCGGCGAAGCCGGCGGCCAGGTCCTCCGGGCTGTAGAGATGGGACGGCTGCGTCGGGTAGGGCAGCCCGGAGAAGGGCGGCACCACGTTGGCGCCCCGCCGGACCAGGTCGGCGCCGACCTCCCGGGAGGCGAACCGGCAGCCGACGAAGAGCGTCCCGGCCACGGTGACGGCGGTGAGGTCCGGCGCCGGGTCGAGGTCCAGGCGGAGGCCCTGAACGGTCAACCCGGCGAGGCTGCCGGTGGCGAGTCGTCGGTCGAATTCGGCGCGGGTCTCGACCTCGTCGGTGGCGTGCGGCTCGAGAACGTCGGCGGGTGGTGGGGTCGGCACCCGGCCATCCTGCCCCCGGCGGCCGGCCCGCCGCACGTCGGGCCGCTGGTCCCCGGGTGTCCGGCTGCTGGTCCCCCGGGTGTCCGGCGCTCGGGCCGGCCGGCGCAAGGGCGACCTGGCCCCGGACCGACAGGAGCCCGGCGGCCGAGGCCACCGGGCTCCTGCGTAACCGGGTCCTGGGGAGGCTCCGGACCATTAGTTGTAGTGGAAAACAACTCCGTGCGGCATAGGCCACAGGCGTGACCAACTCCTCAGCCTTTCAGCCAGGCGGGTCCGTCGACCCTCTCGCATGTCGGCCGGCGAAGCGGGTTGAATGGGGCGATGCAGAACCTCATGCCGGAGCCACCGGCCACCCTCCTCCCCGCGTACGACGAGGCCGACGCCGCCCTGGTCGCCGCCGAACAGGCCGACGACGACGCCGCGTTCGCCGAGGTGGCGGCGCGCTATCCGACGTTCAGCGCGGCGTGGGGCGCGCTGGGGGCCCGGGCGCTCGCGGCGGGCCAGGTCGTTCCGGCGTACGCGTACGCCCGCACCGGCTACCACCGGGGACTGGACCAGCTGCGCCGCAACGGCTGGAAGGGCCACGGCCCGGTGCCGTGGTCGCACGAGCCGAACCGCGGCTTCCTCCGCTGCCTCTATGTGCTGTCCCGGGCGGCCGACGAGATCGGCGAGGCGGACGAGGCGGCCCGCTGCGCCCAGTTCCTCCGCGACTGCGACCCGGCCGCAGCCGACGCCCTGGCAAGCAACTAACCCCGCCGGCCCCGCCCGCGCTCCCTCGCCCTCCCCCCTCTTCCGCGATCTTGCAGTTTCGGCCCTCGTCCCGGGCTGTTTGCCCGTTCTGTCGGGGCACGACCTGCAAGATCGCGGAACGGGGTGCGGCTGGGTGAGTGGGATCGGGGTTACAGGCCTTCGGCTACCGCGGCGGCGATTTTCAGCCAGGCGTCGCGGGTGGCGGAGGAGAGGCCGCCGTAGCGGATCGGCTCGCCACTGTCGATGAGCCGCTCGTACGGCGCCAGCAGCACCGCCCGCGTGCGGGCGGCGAAGTGCTCCTGGATGGCCGGCAGGTCGATCTCCTTACGGGACGGTGGCATCGACACCACCGTGACCGCCTGCCGGACCAGCCGCTGCCGACCGCTCTGCTCCAGGTGGTCGAGCATCCGGGCGGCCGTCTCGGCGGAGTCGTTCCGGGCCGACATGGTGACCACCAACTGGTCGGTGGCGTCCATCGCGGCCTGCCAGTTCTGCGCCCGGACGTTGTTCCCGGTGTCCACGAAGATCAACTTGTAGAAGCGGCTCACCACCTCCCGGATCTCGGCGAACGCCGCCGCCGTGAGCATCTCGCCGCCGGTGGCCGACTCGTCCGAGGCGAGCACGTCGAACATGCCCTCGCCCTGCGAGCGGACGTACTGGGAGAGGTCGCCGACCCGCCCGTGCGCCCCGTGGAACTGGCCGAGGTCGCGCAGCATGTCCCGCACTGTGCGGGAGTGGAAGTCCTGCTGCGCGCGCATGCCGAGGGTGCCCTGGGTCTCGTTGTTGTCCCAGGCCAGCACGTAGCCGCCGCGCTTCTGCCCGAACGTCATCGCGAGCAGCAGGATGGCGACCGTCTTGCCGGCGCCGCCCTTCGGGTTGACCACCGTCACCTGGCGCAGCCCGCCGAAATTGCGGCGCACCATCTCGATGTCCCGCTTGCGTTCCTGCTCGTGCCGCCCGGGCGGAAGCTTCAGGCCGATCTTGTTGGCCACCGCCCGTACCCCCATCGTGGCCACCGGGTCGGCGGGCCGCACCTGCCGGCGGCGGGCGAAGTCCTCCGCGGTGGGCGGGGCGGCCTGCGGTGCGGCATTCGGTTCCGGGTAACCGGGCGGCACGGCGGTGACGCCGGGAGCTGGCGGGTAGTGCTGCGGGGGGACCGGAGGCGCCCCGGTGCCACCCTGCCACGGCGGCGGGTACCAGCCGGGTGACGGCGGGAACGGACCCGGGGGTGGGGCGGGCGGCGGAGGCAGGGTCGGCCCCGCCTGGGGCACCGGCGGGAACGGGCCGGGCGGCTGCGGCACGACGCCCTGGTGGGCGACGCCCGACCACGGTGGCGCCGGCGGAGCCCCGTCGACACCCGCGCCGGCGGACGACATGTCCTCGGCCGGCACCGCGCCGACCGCGCCGCCCTCGGTGCCGGGCACCCCGCCGCCCTCCGCCACCGGCGCCTCGCCCGCCGTGCCGCCTGCAGGGCCGGCCGCGCTGCCCTCCGCACCCGGCACCGGGCCGGCGATGCCCTGCCCGGTGCCCGGCGGCGTGGCGCCCGTCGCGCCGGCAGCCGGGAGCGGGCCGCGCGCGATCGGGTCGCCGGCCGGACCGGTCTCGGAAGTCGCGTCCCGCTCGGCCGCGCTGGTGGGGCGCTGCGGCGGATGGGCCCACGGCGATTCGGCGGGTCGGCCCGAGATGGTGGACCCACTGGTGGAGGCGGCAACCTTCGCCGCGCCCGTCTGGTCCGGCGCGCTCTCCCCGGCGGTCGTCGGCTCCGCGTCGGATTCGGGCGTGGCGGAGCCGGCGGGCGGCGCGGCGGCGACCTCCGGGGTGGCTGCCTCGGCCGTGGGCGCGCCCGTGGCCGGCATGGACGGTGGGGCCGGTACGCCCCGACCGGCGCGCGGCAGCGGCGGCTGGTCGAGGCTGAACGGCAGGTCCAGGTCGACCTGACCGCTGGCGGCCGGTCGGCCGGCGACGCCCGGCGTGGACGCACTGCCCGGCGCGCCGTTCGTCGCCGTGCCGGGCGCGGCAGTCGTGGTCTGGCCCGCCGGTCGCTGGGCGGCGTCGGCCGGGACGGGAGCAGCGGGTGGTGGGACGGGCGATCCCGGGACGGCGTGGCCGGGGACGTCGGCGGGATCGGGTGCCGCCGGGGGCCAGGCGGGCCGCGTCACGGGCGCTCTCTGGGCAGAGGGAGCACCGGGCGTGTCGCCGGTGGGCGGGTCCGCCGTGGTCGCAGCTGCGGTGGCGGGCGGCCACGCCGGCTGGGTCGCCGGCGGCTGCCAACCCCGCTGCGCGGGCGCCCAGCCGGAAGCCGGAGGTGGCGGCGGGGGCGGGGGTGCCCAACCGCCGTCCGGCGGCGGTAGCGCACCGGTCAGCGAGGGGTAGTCCGTCGAGGTGGGCGGCGGACCCCCGACGCCGTGGCCGGCCGTGGAGTCACCGGTCGTCGAGGGAGCCTGCGGGCCGGCGGCCGATGTGGAGGGTGCGGGCGACTCGGCTATCGGATGCCGCACCACGGCAGCCCAGGGCGGGGCCGATGCGCCCGGATCCGACGGCCAGGGCGGTTCGATGTCCCGCTCCGGCACCGGCTGCTGGCCGGGCGTACGCGCCCGGTCGGCGTTCTCGTCCACCACGGTTCCTCCCCATTCCTCCTGCCGAGGATAGGCCCACCAGCCGACGGGGGCTGGCCACCGAGCGGGGCGACGAGGTCAGGCGGCCCAGACCGCCCAGGCACCCCGCTCGGTCCACCAGGACCGCTTCCGGCTCAGCTCGCCCTCGACACCGTCATCGAGGAACGGCACCTTCTCGTCGCGCGGCACCACGGCGACCGCGCGGCCGCGGGCCCGGCGCACCTCCAGGCGTACGCGCCTGCGGCCGAAGCGGGACCGGGTCACCACCGGGACGGCCACGGCGACCTCGACCAGGCCGTCGGTCGGGTCCGGCGCGGCCAGCAGGGCCACGTCGTCCAGGTTGGCGTACCCGCCCGCGTTGCCGACCGCGCAGGCCAGCAGCGGGTCGTCGCCGTTGGTGAGCACGGTGTCGTCCACCTCGACCCGGCCCCGCCAGTGCAACGGTCGGCCGGCGTCGTCGGCGGCGCCGAGCAGCGCGCCGTCCAGGGTCACCGAGCCACCGTCGGTGCGCAGCAGGTCCAGCCGGCGGGCCGTGCCGTCGAGCACCGCCGCGGCCACCGCGGCCGGCTCACGCGGCAACCCGAGCTGCGCGGCCAGGTCACGGTGCCCACCGCTGCGGGCCGGATCGAGCGGGAGTACGCCGATCGGCGGCAGGTCCGGCAGCGTACGCCCGACGGGCAGGTCCTCGGGGCGGCGACTGGGCGGCGGAGCGTACCGCCGGACGAGCCGGCGCAGCACGGCGCGCAACTGGGCGTCGCTGGCGGTGGCGACGACGAGCCGGGTCTTCGAGTCCGGGTCGGGCCAGGTGAGGCCGTCGGCACGCGCCGGGCCGTCGAGCCGGGCCAGCACCTCGTCGATCTCCTGGTCGGACCGGGCGGTGACCGTCTCGACGCGGGCGCCGCGGGCGGTCAGCGCGTCCGCGCACGCCAGCACCGGCACGCGCGGCGTCTCGCACCGATCCGTCTGGTCCGGAGCGCTGTGCTCACCCTCCGTGACGCCACCACAGCAGGCCCCACCGCTGCCGCAGCCGCCGGACGAGTCCCGCTGCGAGGCGAGGGTGAGCAGCACCACGTCGTACACGGGAGGAGCCTCCAACCTGTCGACGCGACCCCTGCCGACCACGTCGTTACCTCTTGTTAGCCTGACACCCCGGGCTCGCCGAGCGGTCGCCACCTGGCACCCGAGCCTTTCTGGAGGCAAGAGACATGCCAGCGATCGTGCTCATCGGCGCTCAGTGGGGCGACGAGGGCAAGGGCAAGGTTACCGACCTGCTGGGTGAGCGGGTCGACTACGTGGTGCGTTACTCAGGCGGCAACAACGCCGGGCACACGGTGATCACGCCGGACGGCCAGAAGTACGCGCTGCACCTGATGCCCTCCGGAGCGCTCTCGCCCAGCGCGAAGATCGTCATCGGCAACGGTGTCGTGGTCGACCCGAAGGTGCTGCTCACCGAGATCGACGGCCTCGCCGAGCGGGGTGTCGATGTCTCCCGGCTGCGGATCTCCGGCGACGCGCACCTGATCATGCCGCACCACCGGGCGCTGGACCGGGTCGTCGAGCGTTACCTCGGCTCCTCCCGGATCGGCACCACCGGCCGGGGCATCGGCCCGGCCTACGGCGACAAGGTCGCCCGGATGGGCATCCGCCTGCAGGACCTGCTCGACCCGGGCATCCTGCGCAAGAAGCTGGAACTCGCGCTGCGCGAGAAGAACCAGATCCTGTTCAAGGTCTACAACCGCAAGGCGATCGACGTCGAGGCGACGGTCGAGGAATACCTGGCGTACGCGGAGCGGCTGAAGCCGTACATCGCCGAGACCCGGGGGCTGCTCTGGGACGCCCTCGACCGGGGCGAGACGGTCCTGCTGGAGGGCGCCCAGGCCACCATGCTCGACATGGACCACGGCACCTACCCGTTCGTGACGTCGTCCAACCCCACCGCAGGCGGGGCCTGCGTGGGCGCGGGCATCCCGCCGACCGCCATCAACCGGGTCATCGCGGTGAGCAAGGCGTACACGACGCGGGTCGGGTCCGGGCCCTTCCCGACCGAGCTCTTCGACGCCAACGGGGAGCACCTGCGCAAGATCGGCCACGAGTACGGCACCACCACCGGCCGGGAGCGCCGGTGCGGCTGGTTCGACGCCGTGGTGGCCCGCTACTCCTGCCGCCTCAACGGCGTGACCGACCTGGTCATCACCAAGCTGGACGTGCTCACCGGCCTGCCGAAGGTGCCGATCTGCGTCGGCTACGAGATCAACGGCAAGCGCGTCGACGACATGCCGATGACCCAGACCGACTTCCACCACGCCACGCCCGTCTACGAGGAGCTGGACGGCTGGTGGGAGGACATCACCAAGGTTCGCAGCGTGGACGAGCTGCCGGAGAACGCCCGCCGCTACATCGCGCGCATCGAGGAACTCTGCAACACCCGCGTGAGCGTCATCGGCGTGGGCCCCGGCCGAGAGGAAAACGTGGTCCAACACCCCCTCCTCCCCTAACCCCGGGCCCTCCTCCCGGGGCTCTCCGCTCAGGCTCTCCTCCCGGGCTCTCCCCGGTGATCAAGAGGTTCGCGTCACGCTCGGGCTCATCTCTGACGCAAACCTCTTGATCACGACGTGGTGCCGGTCGACCCGGAGCTGGGCAGGTCCGGCAGGGCGTTGTCCACAGGGAGGGTCGGGGTTATCCACAGGGGTGTCGGCGGTGCGGGGCGCGCCGGCATCGTGAGGTGGTGACGCCACTCGATATCTTGCGCAGGGTCGCCGCCGGGCAGGACGGGATGGTGACCGTCGAGCAAGCCGTGCGTGCCGGCCTGAGCAAGGACCAGGTTCGGCAGATGTGCAGGTCCGGTCGGTGGCAGCGGGTCCTGCGAGGGTGCTTCGTTCTGGGCGAGACGCGGAGCGTCGAGACCCTGCGGCGGGCACAGATAAGGGCTGCCGTGACCAGCCTCGGCCCGGGTGCGTTCGCCGTCCACGAGACGGCTCTCGAGCTGCACGGCATCGCCGGTCTGCGTTCGACTGGTCAGGTCCACGTCTCGGTGCCGGTGGATCGACCGCGGCCGCAGCGTGGCCTGGCCCCGTGGCTGGCGGTGCATCAGCTGACCGTCACTCCCGGCGACCTCGCCGGTGTTGTGGGCCTCAAGGTCACCTCACCGCTCCGCACCGTCTCGGACGTCATCCTCAAGGTTGACCGGTTCGCCGCGGTGTCCGTGCTCGACTCGGCGCTCAACCGTGGCCTCGTCACGCCGGACGACCTGCTGGCGGTGCCGGGCATGATCCATGGCCGGCGGGGAGCGGTTGCCGCTCGCGGCTACCTGGCCGAGGCGGACGGGCGGGCGCAGTCGCCGCTGGAGACGCGTACGCGGCTGCGCTGCGTCGACGGCCGGGTGCCACCGGACGCGCTCCAACTGGAGGTACGCGACCACGACGGCTATCTGCTCGGCATCGGTGACCTGGGCTGGCGTGCCCCGCGGGTGCTCGCCGAGGCCGACGGGCGGGACTCGCACGACACCCCGGACGCGGTCTTTGCCGACCGCCGACGGCAGAACCGTCTGGTCAACGCCGGTTGGACGGTGCTCCGGTTCACCTGGGCCGACACCCTCCGCCCCGACTACATCCCCTGGACGGTCCGCCAAGCCGTAGCCGCCGCCCGCCGCACCTGAGCCGCCGCCCCGCCCCCTCCCAGTGATCAAGAGGTTTGCGTCACGGATGAGCCAAAACTTGACGCAAACCTCTTGATCACCGAGGCGGGGCGGGGCGGGGGCGGCGGGGCGGGGCGGCGGGGGCGGGGGTGGTGGGGGGAGGCGGCGGTGGGGGGAGGTTGGCGGTGGGGTCAGTAGGATGCGGGTTTGTGCGGGTACTTCTGGTGGGTTCTGGGGGGCGCGAGCACGCGCTCGCGCTCGGGTTGGCGTCCGATCCGGCGGTCACGACGCTGATCGCGGCACCGGGTAATCCGGGGATCGCGGCGGTCGCCGAACTGCGTACGGTCGAGGCGACCGATCCCGCGGCGGTGGCCGCGCTGGCGGTCGAGACCGGCAGCGACCTCGTGGTGATCGGCCCGGAGGCGCCGCTGGTCGCCGGCGTGGCCGACGCCGTACGCGCCAAGGGGATCCCGGTGTTCGGCCCGTCCGCCGAGGCGGCCAGGCTGGAGGGGTCGAAGGCGTTCGCCAAGGACGTGATGACCGCGGCGGGGGTGCCGACCGCGCGGGCCTACACCTGCGCCGACCCGGAGAGCGTGGCCCGCGCGCTGGACGAGTTCGGCCCGCCGTACGTGGTGAAGAACGACGGTCTCGCCGCCGGCAAGGGTGTGGTGGTCACCGACGACCGGGCCCGTGCCGAGGAGCACGCGCGGGAGTGCGGCCGGGTCGTCATCGAGGAGTACCTGGACGGCCCCGAGGTGTCCCTGTTCGTGGTCACCGACGGCGAGGCCGCGGTGCCGCTGCTGCCGGCGCAGGACTTCAAGCGGATCGGCGACGGTGACACCGGTCCGAACACCGGGGGCATGGGGGCGTACGCGCCGCTGCCGTGGGCCCCGCCCGGCCTGGTCGACGAGGTCATGCGGGACGTGGTCCATCCGACGCTGGCCGAGCTGCGCCGCCGGGGCGCCCCGTTCGCCGGGCTCCTCTACGTGGGGCTGGCGATGACCGCCGCCGGCCCCCGCGTGATCGAGTTCAACGCGCGCTTCGGTGACCCGGAGACGCAGGTGGTGCTGGCGTTGCTGGAGACGCCGCTCGGCGGGCTGCTGCACGCGGCGGCGACCGGCACGTTGGCCGAGCACCCGCCGCTGCGTTGGCGGGACGGCGCCGCTGTGACGGTGGTGGTCGCGTCGGAGGGCTATCCGGCCGCCGCCCGCACCGGCGACGTGATCACCGGCGCGGACGGTCCGGGCATCATCCACGCCGGCACCGCCCGCCGGGCCGACGATGGCGCGCTGCTCTCCGCGGGCGGCCGTGTCCTCTGCGGTACGGCCACCGGCCCCGACCTGGCCACCGCGCGGGACGCCGCGTACGAGCTGGTGCGTGGCATCGGGCTGGCCGGTTCGCAGCACCGCACCGACATCGCCGCCGCCGCGATCGAGGGCCGGATCGCGATCCCCGGCTGACTCGGGGCGACCGCCACCCCCGCCCCCGTTCAGTCGGGGGGTGGCGACCGCACCCGGCCGGCGGCTGAGGGCCGCGGAGCGGCGTTCAGCCGAAGTAGCGGCGCAACTCGCGGGTGAGCACCTTGCCGGTGGCGTTGCGCGGCAGGTACTTCACGAACACGACGTCCCGGGGCACGGAGAAGCGGGCGAGGTAGTGCCGGACGTACTCGCGGACGGCCTCCGGGTCCAGCGTCTCGCCGGGGTGCAGGGCGAGGAACGCGGCGAGGCGCTGGCCGAACTCGGGGTCGGGTACGCCGATGACGGCCGCCTCGCGTACCTGGGGGAGCTGGGCGAGCAGGTCCTCCACCTCGGACGGGAAGACGTTCTCGCCACCCGAGACGATCATGTCGTCCGCCCGCCCGTCGACGAAGAGCAGTCCGTCGGCGTTGAGCCGGCCCAGGTCGCCGGTGTCGAGCAGCCCGTCGCGGGTCTCCCGGCTCGCGCCGGAGGTGTACCCCTCGAACAGCATCTCGTTGCCCACGAAGATCCTCCCGACGCGTCCTGCGGGCACCGGCTCGCCGGTGGCGTCGAGGATCTCCAGGCGGGTGCCGTGCGGCGCCCGGCCAGCGGTGGTCGGCGCGGCGCGCAGGTCGGTGGGGCCGGCGATGGAGGCCCAGGAGACCTCGGTCGAGCCGTAGAGGTTGTACATGACGTCGCCGTAGACGTCCATGAACCGGGGTGCGAGGCCGCCGGGCAGGGCGGAGCCGCTGACCGCGACCACCTTCAGCGGGGGGCGCGGGTCGGGCGACGGCAGCTCCAGGAGCCGCTGGAGCATCACCGGCACGGCGAACAGCGCGTCGCACCGGTGGTCGGCCAGTGCGGCGACCGTGGCGGCCGGGTCGAAGCGGCGGTGCAGCACGATGGTGGCCCGCAGCGCGAAGCAGACCTGGAGTGCGGCGAATCCCCAGGTGTGGAAGATCGGGGCGGCGATCATCACCCGGTCGCGGGTGTGCAGCGGGATCCGGTCGATGATGGACACCAGCGGCCCGAAGCCGTTGGGGGTCGGGCGGCGGGCGCCCTTCGGCGCGCCGGTGGTGCCGGAGGTGAGCACGATGATCCGTCCGTCGCGCTCCGGCGGGTGCAGCTCACCCGGCAGGGCGCCGACGACCAGCTCCTCACGGGCGCGCTCGTCCAGTCGGGGCAGTTCGGGTGGCAGGGTGAGGACGCGTTCGGCGAACTCGTCGTCGTGCACGAGCACCCGAAGCCGCTGTTCCTCGGCGACGGTGGCGAGCTGCCCCGGCGAGAGCCCGGTGTTGACCAGCACCGCGTCGGCCCCGAGCAGGGTCGCCGCGACGATCGTCTCGATCAGACCGTGGTGGTTGCGGCACAGGACGCCGATGCGGTCCCCGGCCTGGATGCCGAGCCCGGCCCGCAGCGAACGGGCGGTCCGCTCGGCCCGGTCGAGCAGCCGCTGGTACGTCAGCTCGACGCCGTCCTCGTCGATGATCGCCGGTCGGTCGGGGTCCCGGGCGGCGGCCTGGCGCAGCTCGCCGGCGAGGCTCCAGCCCCACCGCCGCAGTGCGCTGAGCTGCGAGGCGACCCGGATGGGCCGGCCGGGGGTGAGCAGCCCGCGACGGGTCAGGGTGGTGACGATGAACGGCAGGTCCATGCCGCAGACCTCCTTGGGGGCGGTACGCGGACGGGGTTCGAGGGGACCGTCCGGTGGGGCGTCTGTCTTGATCATGCCCTGGGTGTCCGCGTACGGCAGTTCGGCGGTGGCGCGGGGTGACGAAGGCAGCACCCGCGGTGCGACGGCGGCCGGGCCACCCGGGGGCGGCCCGGCCGGTCAGCGGATCTGCATCCCGGAGATCGCGCGCGAGACGACGAGTCGCTGGATCTCGGACGTGCCCTCGAAGATGGTGTAGATCTTGGCGTCCCGGTACCAGCGCTCGACCGGGTGGTCGCGCAGGAAGCCGGCGCCGCCGAGCAGTTGGACGGCCTTCTCGGTCACCGCGACGGCGACCTCGCCGGCCTTCAGCTTGGACATCGAGCCCTCGCCCGCGGTGAACGGCCGGTTGTTGCGCCCCATCCAGGAGGCGCGCCAGACCAGCAGCCGCGCCGCGTCGATCTCCATCTTCATGTCGGCCAGCGCGAACGCGACCGCCTGGTTCTCGATGATGGGGCGTCCGAACTGGACCCGGTCCTTCGCGTAGTCCAGGGCGTACTCGTAGGCGGCGCGGGCGACGCCGAGCGCCTGCGCGCCGACGGTGGGCCGGGTGATCTCGAACGTCCGCATCGCCGCCTGCCCGGAGGCGCGCCGCCCGGAACGGGCCCGGTCGAGGCGCTCCCGCAGCGCCTCCCGGCCGCCCAGCAGGCAGCTTCCAGGGACCCGTACGTCGTCGAGGAAGACGTCGGCGGTGTGCGACGCGCGCAGCCCCAGCTTGCGGAGCTTGCGGGTCGCGCTGAGTCCCGCGGTGCCGGGCGGTACGACGAACGCCGCCTGTCCCCGGGACCCGAGCGACGGCTCGATCGAGGCGGTGACGACGTGGACCCCGGCGATGCCGCCGTTGGTGGCGTACGCCTTCTGCCCGTTGAGCACCCACTCGTCGGTGGCCTCGTCGTAGACGGCGCGGGTGCGCATCGCCCCGACGTCGGAGCCGGCCTCCGGCTCGGTGCTGCAGAACGCGGCCACGGCGGGCTCGTCGACGGAGCCGAAGCACTGCGGCACCCACTCGACCAGCTGGTCGGGTGTGCCGGTGCCGTAGATGGCGGCGACGGCGAGCGAGGTGCCGAAGATGCTGAGGCCGATGCCGGCGTCACCCCAGAAGAGCTCTTCGCTGGCGATCGGAAGGGAGAGGCCGGTGGGGTCGGCCCAGCAGGTGGCGAGGAACTCGAAGCCGTAGAGGCCGACCTTCGCGGCCTCCTGGATGACCGGCCAGGGGGTCTCTTCGCGGGCGTCCCACTCGGCCGCGGCCGGGCGCACGACGTCGGCCGCGAAGCCGTGCACCCAGTCGCGGAGGTCCCGCTGTTCCTCGGACAGGTCGAGCGAGAACTCGGCCATCTCAGGCCTTGGGGATGTCGAACAGGTTGGCGATGTTGGCGGCCAGGCCCAGGTCGCCCTTGGCCTTGAGCTTGCCGGTCATGAACATCATGACCGGGTTCGCCCCACCCGACACGATCTTGAGGAACTCGACCGGGCCCAGGGTCAGGGTGAGCTTCGGGTCGCGCTGCGGGGTGTCCGAGACGGTGCAGGTGCCGTTCTCGATGACCACCTCGTAGGTGTCGCTGCCGCCGTCGGGGCGGCCGGTGATGGTCCAGTGGATGACCGCGTTGGTCGAGCCGGCGCGGTCGGCCCGGAAGAGCGACGGCATCCGGTTGAAGACCTCACTCAGCACCTTGCCGCGCAGGTCGCCGGACATGACTGCGGCGATCTTGTCGTCCGGGGTGGACTTGACCAGCTGGGCGAACTCCTTCGGGCCGACGTTGGCGAAGTTCGCCGGGTCGAAGTCAGTCATGGGGGATACACCTCTCGGGCGGGGCGACTTTGGTTACTCTGGCGTAACCTTACGCACGGGTAGGTATGCTCGCAAGGTGTCCAGTACGCCGACCTTCAAGCGCCTGCCCCGGGCCGTACGCGAGCAGCAGATGCTCGACGCGGCCGTCAAGGTCTTCTCCCGGCGCGGGTTCCACGGGGCCAGCATGGACGAGATCGCCGAGGACGCCGGCATCTCCAAGCCCATGGTCTACGCGTACCTGGGCACCAAGGAGGAGCTGTTCGTCGCCTGCCTGCACCGGGAGGGCACCCGGATGACGCAGGCCATCGCCGGGGCGGCCGCCCCGGACCTGCCCGCCGACGAGCGGCTGTGGCGAGGGCTGCGGGCGTTCTTCGGTTTCGTCGGGGCGCACCGGGACGGCTGGGCGGTGCTCTACCGGCAGGCCCGCGGTGAGCAGCCCTTCGCCGGTGAGCTGGCCGCCATGCGGGCACGACTGGTCGAGGTGGTCGCGGGGATGCTCGACCACGCGCTGCGTGCGAAGGGCCGCGAGGTGGCCGCCATCGACCTGGAGGTGGTCGCGTACGCCCTGGTCGGCGCCAGTGAGTCCCTCGCCGACTGGCTGGCCGACCATCCCGAGGCCGACCCCGAGAAGACCGCCACCCGGATGATGAACGTGGCCTGGCTCGGCGCCGACCAGCTGTTGCGCGGCGTCACCTGGCGCCCGGGGGTGTGAGGCGGGGGCCGCCCTGCTCAACGCCTGCGATGGCGGCGGCCGCGCCTGACGGCCGCGGCTTCCGCCGGCCCCGAGCCCAGCGCACCACCTCCACCACCACCGTCACGCCGAGGGCCAGTCCCAGCCCGAACAGCAGTCCGCGGATCGGGTCCCGCTCGAACGCGAGCCCGCCGAGGTAGCCCACCGACGCCGAGTAGGTGCCCCAGGTGGCGGCGGCCAGCGCGTCGAAGGCGAGGAACCGCCGGCGGGAGAACCGGGTCGCCCCCATGGTGAGGGTGACCGCGGTCCGGCCGCCCGGCACGTACCGGGCCACGGTGAGGATGAGCCCTCCGCGCACCGCGATGCCGCGCCGGGCCCGGTCCACCGCGGCCCGCCGCCGGCTGCCCCGGGGCAGCCGGTCCAGCAGCCGCGCTCCGCCGTGCCGGCCGATCGCGTAGGAGACGTGGTCGCCGACCAGCGCGCCGAGCGCGGCCACGCCGATCACCAGCGGCAGGTCGGGCTGGCCGGTGGCGGCGAACACGCCGGCGGTGATGACGGCGGTCTCGCTCGGCACGACGGGGAAGAACCCGTCCACCACCGCGATGGCGAACAGTGCCAGATAGACCCAGGGCGAGGAGATCGTGTCGTGGAGCAGTTCGAGAGCGGCATCCATGGCGTCGATGCTGGTCCAGCCGGCGGTCGGCGGAATCTGCCGACGGTCGGCCCCGGGGGTCCACTTTCGTCGTGCCGTACCCCGAGGCGGTCTCGGGGTCGACACCCAACCCTCCCCGAGCCCGGTCCCACCGAGGGCGCACCGGGCCTAGGCTCGCGGGGTGACCACCTGGCTGGGTGCCGTCCGGCGCGTCGAACCGCACCTTCCGGCGCTGCTGGCCCTGACGGTGGCCGCCGCCACCTGGGCCTCGGCGACCGGCGGGCTCGGCGTCCGCTCGCCGCTGCCGACCGTGGTGATCCTCCCGCTCGCGCTGGCCACGGGTGCGTCGGTGCTCGCGCCACGCCGCTGGGTGCTACCCGCCGCGGCCGCCGTGTGCTGGCTGGTCCTGGCCGCCTGGGCGGCCGTCGTGGTCGCATCCTGGCGCGCCGGCACCTGTCTGCGGGGCCGGCAGCTCGCCGCGTACCTGCTCGGGACGTTCCCCGTGCTGCTGGCGGGCGTGGCGGTCGGCGCCGCGATGGGCGGCGAACGCCGCCTGGTCGTCGCCACCGCCGGCAACGCGGCGTTGTTCTACGCCTGGCTGGTGATCGCCCCGGCGATCGTCGGGCTCTGGATCGGGGCCCGCCGGGACGCCCTGGCCGCGCTGCGGGACCGGGCCGAGCGGCTGGAACGCGAGCAGGAGGCGCGTGCCGACCGGGCCCGGGCCGAGGAGCGGGCCAGGATCGCGCGGGAGATGCACGACGTGGTGGCGCACCGGGTCTCGCTCATGGTGGTGCACGCGGGCGCGCTGGAGGTGACCACCGCCGACCCGGCCACTGTCGAGACGGCCGCGCTGATCCGGTCCACCGGCCGGGCGGCGCTGACCGACCTGCGAGAGGTGCTCGGCGTGCTGCGCCAGGAACCCCCACCACCGCTGCCCGGCCGGGACGCGGTCGGCGAACTGGTCCGCGAGTCGCGCGTGGCCGGCCTACGGGTGAGCCTGACCGACGAGGTGGCGCCCGGGCCGATGCCGGGCGCGGTGGCCCGGACCGTGCACCGGGTGGTCCAGGAAGGGCTGACGAACGTGCGGAAACACGCCCCGGACGCGGCCGTCGCCGTCCGCCTGCGGCACCTGATCGACGGGATCGAGGTCACCGTCCGCAACGACCCGTCCGACCGACCGGGCCCGGTGCTGCCCGGCGCCGGGCTCGGCCTGGTCGGCCTGCGGGAGCGGGTGGAGTTGACCGGCGGGCGGCTGACGGCCGGGCCGACCCCCGATGGGGGCTTCCTGCTGCGCGCACTGGTGCCGGCCGGGGAGACCACATGATCCGGGTGGTGATCGCGGACGACGAGCAGCTCATCCGCGCCGGGCTGCGGCTGATCCTGGAAGCGGCGCCGGACGTCACCGTGGTCGGTGAGGCCGCCGACGGGACCGAGGCGCTGGCCGCCGCCGAGCGGCTGCGGCCCGACGTGGTGCTGCTGGACGTCCGCATGCCCGGCCTCGACGGCCTGGCCGCGGCCCCCGCGATCGTGGCCGCCGGACCGAAGGTGGTCATGCTGACCACCTTCGACCTCGACGAGTACGTACACGAGGCGCTCCGCGCCGGCGCGGTCGGCTTCCTGCTGAAGGACACGCCGCCCCGGGACCTCGCCGCCGCGGTACGCACCGTTGCCGCCGGGAACGCGATGCTGGCCCCGACGGTGACCCGGCGACTGATCAGCTCCTTCGCCGAGCGCGGCCCGGCGCGGCGGGACGCGGCCCGGCAGCGACTGGCCCGGCTCACCGACCGGGAGGCGGTGATCGTCCGCGAGGTGGCCAGGGGCGACGGTAACGCCGAGGTCGCCCGCCGGGTGGGCGTCAGCGAGGCCACCGTGAAGACGCATGTCAGCCGGGCGCTGGCCAAGCTCGGCGTGGCCAACCGGGTGCAGCTCGCCATTCTCGTGCACGACGCCGACCTGCTGGAGTGACGGCCCCGGTCACTCGCGGCGGGCCGCCCGGCGGTGGGCGCGGCGGCGCAGCTTCCGGACGAACTCCAGGCCCAGTGTGACCGCGACGGCCAGCCCCAGCCCGGTGAGTACGCCCTTGATCGGGTCGCGCTCGAACGCGAGCCCGCCGAAGTAGCCGAGCAGACCGCAGTAGAGCCCCCAGGTGAGCGCCGCGACCGCGTCGAACAGCAGGAACTTGCGCCGGGGATAGCGGACCGCGCCCATGGTGAGGGTCACCGCCGTCCGTCCGCCCGGGATGTAGCGGGAGGTGGTGAGGATAAGGCCGCCCCGGCGTTGGACCGCCCGGCGGGCCCACTCCGAACCGGCCCGGCGCCGGCTTCGATCGGGCAGGCGGGCCAGCCGGCGCGCGCCGCCGGCGCGCCCGATGGCGTACGAGATGTGATCGCCGATCAGCGCGCCGACCCCGGCGGACAGGATCACGCCGACCAGGTTGGGGTGCCCGCCGGCGGAGGACAGGACGGCAGCAGTGATCACCGCGGCCTCGCTCGGTATCGCCGGAAAGAACGCGTCGATCGCGGTGGCGCCGATCAGCACCAGGTAGACCCACGGCGACATGACGGTGTCCCGCAGGAGGTCGATCACGGCGTCCATGCCTCCATGCTCGGCGGGCACGGTGTCAGGCGGAGGCCCTTCGCGCACAAAAGACGCCGGCCAGCGGCCCCGCCTTCGCCTCGGCGGTCGGGCCGTGCGAGGTGAGCAGGACCGGCGCGCCGAGCGTCTCCTCGACGGTCGCCGGCCAGTCGGTCGGCGCCTCGTCGAGCACCGGGCGGGCGCGCAGCAGCCGGGCGGTGAGCGCGGCCTGCCGGTCGAGGTCCCCGGCCGGTCCGGGGGGCAGCCGGTCGAGTCCCTCGTAGCGGCGGCAGATCCGCAGGGCGGGGCCGGCCCGGTCGAGGTGGGTCAGGTCGAGGTGGGTCAGCGCCAGCCCGTCCACGCCGCCGGCCACGTCCAGCGCGTACCGGTGGGCGACCGCGTCGAAGTGCCCGAACCGGAACCGGCCCTGCCAGGGGTTCGTCGGGTTGCGGGGGTCGGTGAACGGCAGCGCCGGGTCCTCGGTGACCAGCGGTCCGGGACCGTGCCGGGTCGTCGTCACCCGCAGCACGCCGAGGCGCTGGGCGGTGCCGGCCAGGCCCGCCTCGGCGAGCAGCGCCTCGGCGTTGGCGAAGGTCGTGGTGCTCCACGTGGTGTACGGGTGGAAGCCGTGCCACTCGTCCAGCAGCACCCCCTGCGCGCCCTCGAAGACGCAGGTTCCCTCGCGCAGCGCCCCCGCCAGCCAGCTCCGGTCGACGATCGCCACCCGCTCGGCGAAGGCCGCGTACGCGGGCAGGCAGTCCGCCACCGGCGGCGCGTCCAGCGGCCCCAGCTCGGCGGTGAGCCGGTCACGCAGCGCGGTGAGCCGGCGGCGCAGCACCGCCGGGCGGCGGCAGTCCGCCACCCGGGGCGCCTCGTCGGGGTGGGCGAGCCCGTACGCGACCGCCTCGCCCACCCCCAACCCGCAGGATCCGTGCCGGTCGGCTCCCCGGGCGATCTCCCGGGCCCGGTTGGCGGCCCGGTGGTACGGGGTGGCCAGCAGCGCCTCCCCGTCCACGGTCAACCGGTCGAGCGCGTCGGGCACCCCGACCGCCGCGAGGTGGTCGGCCTCGGCGACCAGCGCCAGCGGGTCCACCACCACGTGCCGCGCCAGGTGCGTGCGCACGCCGGGGCGGAACGTCCCGGCGCCGAACTGCGCGAACGTGTGGTGCCGCCCGTCGCGCAGGACGACGTTGTGCGCCGCCTGCGCGCCCCCGTTGAAGCGGACCACCGTGTGCACCGGCCGGGTGGCGCAGAGCAGGTCCACCACGGTGCCCTTGCCGGCGTCGCCGTAGCCGAGGTCGACCACCATCACGTGGTTCACAGCCGGGTGACCCCGCTCCCGCCGCCGGTCGGGGTGAACGGCAGCGTCGCCACCGCGCGCCGGCCGGAGTCCAGCCGGGCGAGCGCCTTGGAGACGGTCCCGGTGGCCGTGGAGCCGGCCCGGTCCAGGTCGCGCAGCCCGGTATCCAGGTCGATGGCCTGCTCGCCGAGCCCGACGGTGAGCGCGATCGTCTCGCAGACCGCGTCCAGGTCTTCCAGCTCGACCGCGTTCTGCCCGAGCAGGCCGCGCCAGAAGTCGAGCACCTTGCGGTTGCCGGCGTAGTGGCTGCCGGCGGGGAGCAGGTAGTAGGTGTCCCAGCGTGCGGTCACCTCGTCCACGACCTGCCGGACCGGCACGTCCTCGGCCAGGTCGTCGCCGATCAGGCGGGCCACCTCGGACGCCTTCACCCGGGGGTACGCCAGCTCGTCGCCGATGATGAACAGGTAGCCGCGCCGACCCCGCTTGTCCCAGCTGTCGGTGACCGTGTGCCGGGCCATGAAGTGGAGCGCCAGCTCGTACGACTCCGTCATCTGACCGCCACCGCCGCCCTCCAGCACGATCCGGCCGAGGTCGTCGTCCATCCGGTTGTCGGACTCGAACTGCCCGACCTGCAACGGCACCCGGTCGCAGGTGGCGTCACCGATCGCACCGAACATGACCTGCGGGTCGCGGGCGTACCCCTGGCGGAGCAGCAGCCCGAGCAACTGCGGCAGCTTGCTCTGCAACACCCGGGGCACGTGCCCCATCGAGCCGGTGACGTCGAAGAGCACCGCGATCGGCGTCGACTGCGGGTGCTCGGCGGAGTCGCGGCTCTCCCGTACCGCGCCGCGCGGGTCGAGCGCCGGGTGCACGGTGCGCGCCCCGCTGTCGCTGTACGAGAACGCGCTCGCGCCGGTGGCCCGCCGGTAGCGGTCGGCGGCGTCGTACACGTCGGTGGACCAGATTCCACTGCCCATGGCAGCCTCCCTACGGGTTGAGGGTGAAGGGTCGGAAGGTGCGCGGCCCGTACAGCCGGCCGAGCACCTCGTCGAGTTCGCGCAGCAGCCGCCACGCGTCGTCCGGCCGGTCGGCGAGCGCGGGCCGCTGGCAGCCGGCCGCGAAGGCGCGCAGCTCCGCCGGCACGCGGGCGGCCGTCAACCACGTCATGCAGCGGGCGGCCAGCGCGATGTCGGTGCCGGGCCCGCAGGGTCGCTTCCCGGCGACCTCCGGCGGGTAGAAGTCCTCCTGGCCGGGCACCAGCGCCGGCACGAGCCCGCCCGGCTCGGTCGAGAAGCACCAGTCGACCAGCACCAGACCGTGCGCGTCCGGCTCGATCAACACGTGCCGGGGGAGCACCGCGCCGTGTACGACACCGGCCCGGTGGGCCAGGCCGAGCGCGACCAGCAGCCGTCGCCACATCCAGGCCGCGTCGCGCGGGTCCACCCCGGTCGGGTACGCGCGGCGCACCTCCTCCAGGCTGTGCAGCCCGGGCACGGTGGCCAGCTCGTTGACCAGCCGTTCCGCGCCGGTCGCCGGATCCCGCACCGGGTAGGAGTCGACCAGCCGGGGCACGTACGCCAGGTGGCGCCGGTCGCCCTTCTCGGCGATCCGACGCAACGCGCGGGCCTCGCGGGCCATCAGGTCGTTGTCGCCGGGCTGCCGGGGCACCTTCAGCAACCACCCGTCCCCCTGGTCGTGCAGGTCGGCGACGTCGCCGAGGTGTGCGGGGGCGGGGGCGGTGGTGCCGCGCCAGCGGGTGGTGACCGTGACGAGCGCGTCGCCGGCGGCGGCGTGTACCCGGGGATCGGCCGCGCCCAACCGGTCGGGGTGCAGCGCGCCGACCAGCTCGCGGTAGCGGCGGGCCGGCGCGTCGGTGCCGAACAGGTCGGCGTCGGTGCGCGCCGCCCCGACCAGCCGGATGGCCTCCTCCGTTCTCATCGCACCGTCTCCTCCCGCGCGGGGCGCAGCAGGGCCGGGTGCAGCAGGTGGGCGTCGCCGGCGCGGTAGAGCTTGGCCCGGGGGCCGCCGCGCGCGCCGCCGCGTTCGGTGCTGGCGCCGGTGCTCTCGACGAAGCCCGGCACCGAGAGCACCTTGCGGTGGAAGTTGCCGGCGTGCAGCGGGTGGCCCCAGACCGTCTCGTAGACCGCCCGCAGGTCGGTGATCGTGAACTCGGGGGCGAGGAACCGGGTGGCCAGTGGCGTGTATTCCAGCTTGGACCGGGCCCGTTCCAGCCCGTCGTCGATGATCCGCCCGTGGTCGAAGGCGAGCTGCCGGCTGGTCAGCGCGGTGACCGGCAACCAGACGGCGTCGTCGGCGTCGGTGTCGGCGACCGGGTCGGGCAGGTCGGGGGCGAATGCCAGGTGGGCGACGGAGACCACCCGCATGCGCGGGTCGCGGTCGGGCGCGCCGTAGCTGCCGAGCTGTTCCAGGTGCACCCGTCGCAGCCGGTCGCCGCCGAGCCCGGTCTCCTCCGCCAGCTCGCGCCGGGCACCGGTGGCCAGGTCCTCGTCCGGGCGGACGAAGCCGCCGGGCAGCGCCCAGTGCCCCTCGAACGGGGGCGCGCCCCGCCGGATCAGCAGCAGGTGCAGCGCGCTCTCCCGGATGGTCAGCGCGACCACGTCGACGGTGACCGCGACCGCCGGGTAGTCCCGGGGGTCGTACCCGGCGAGGAAGTCCTGCTCGTTCACGGCGCTCACCTTCTCGGCTTGAGAACAACTCAATCTGAGAACAACTTAGCGCACAAAAGAGGGGACGCCAAGCCCCCTCTTTCTCCTCAGCGGACGGTTCCGACCAGGTGCGGTCTCCCGTCCCGGGCGCCGTGCAGCGCGAAATCCCAGCTCGTGCCGGTCGCGGAGGCGCTGAAGGCCACCGTGGACGGCAGCGGCACCGGCAGCTTGAACGACACGTCGACCGCGTACGACTCCGGTAGCCGGCTCTCCAGCGCGGCCAGGCAGCGGGCCTTGCTCCACATGCCGTGCGCGATCGGGCGCGGGAAGCCGAACAGCCGCGCGCCGAGCCGCGAGGTGTGGATCGGGTTGTGGTCGCCGGAGACCCGCGCGTAGTCCGTACCCACCCGCGGCGTCACCCGCCACTGCGCCGACGAGGCCGGCGGCGCCGGGCGGTCACCCCGGTCGCGCCGCGGGCCGCCGCCCGCCGTGCGCTGCTTCCCGAGGTACGTCGACACGCCTCGCCAAACCTCCTCGCCGCCGACCGAGCCGACCAGCACCACGTCGAGCTGCCGACCCCGCTCGTGCGGACGAAGGTTCTCCGCGTACGTGCGGAAGTCGACGCTCTCGCCCACCTGGACCGGCCGGTGCACGGTGATGCGGTTCGCCACGTGCACCACACCGGTCAGCGGGATGGGGAAGTCGGCGGCCGTCATCAGCCGCAGCGACAGCGGGAACCCGAGCACGTGCAGGTACGTCGCCGGCAGCCGGTCGGCCAGGCGGAACCCGCAGACCCGGTCGTAGTCGGCCAGGTGGGCGCGGTCCACCGGCACCCCGGTGACGCCCAGCTCGACCGCCGGCACGTCCGCCGCGCGTCGGCCGCCCAGCCCGGGCAGCGCCCCGAGCAGGGCCCGCCGGTAGAGCGCACCGGCGGCGGGCAGGCGGGGCAGCTCGACGGCCGTCCGGCCGGTGGAGGACGCGGGGGTGGTCGGCTCCGACGCGGGGCCGGCAGGAGAGGACGCGCTCATCACGCCCCCAGCAGACTCTGGCCGCAGACCCGGACGACGTTGCCGCTGACCGCGCCGCTGGCCGGCCACGCCAGCCAGCCGATGGTCTCGGCGACGTCCACCGGCAACCCGCCCTGGGACATGCTGTTCATGCGGCGTCCCGCCTCGCGGATCACCACCGGGATCCGGGCGGTCAGCCGGGTCTCGATGAAGCCGGGGGCGACCGCGTTGACGCTGATCCCGCGCCCGCGCAGGGCCGGGGCGAGCGAGTCGACCAGGCCGATCACGCCGGCTTTGCTGGTCGCGTAGTTGGTCTGGCCCCGGTTGCCGGCGATCCCGGCGATCGAGGAGACCGAGACGAGCCGACCGCCCGCCGGGATCAGCTCCCGGGCCAGCAACTCGTCGTTGATCCGTTCCTGACTGCTGAGGTTCACGTCGATCACCTGGTCCCACCGGTCGGCGTCCATCCGGCCGAGCGTCTTGTCCCGGGTGATCCCGGCGTTGTGCACGACCACGTCGACCCGGCCGTGGCGGGTGGCGAGGTGCTCGGCGAGCCGGGTCGGCGCGTCCGGCGCGGTCAGGTCGAGCTGGACGGCCGTCCCGCCGATCTCGTTGGCCACGTCGGCCAACGCGTCACCGGCCGCCGGGACGTCCAGCGCCACCACCCGCGCGCCGTCGCGGGCGAGCACGCGGGCCAGCGCCGCGCCGATGCCCCGGGCCGCGCCGGTGACCAGGACGACCTGCCCGTCGAGCGGCCGGTCCCAGTCGGCGGGCGCCGTCGCCGACCCGGCGCCGATCCGGACGACCTGCCCCGAGACGTACGCCGACCGGCCGGACAGCAGGAAGCGGAGGGTGGCTTCGAGGCTGGTCAGCGTGCCGGCGTCGCCGTCGGCGGTGACGTGGACCAGTTGGGCGGTGACGCCCCGGCCGAACTCCTTGCCGATGCTGCGGGTGAGCCCCTCCAGGGCCCGCTGCGCGGTGGCTTCCCGAGGGTCGGCGCACTCGCCCGGCGGGGTGCCCAGCACCATCACGCGGCCACTCGGGGTCAGCGACCGGGCCGCCGGGTGGAAGAAGTCGTACAGCTGCCGCAGGCCGGTCGAGTCGGTGATGCCGGTGGCGTCGTACACCAGGGCGCCGAAGCGGTCGGCCGGCGCGACGCCGCCGGGCTCGCGCAGCTCGACCCCGGCGGCGGTCAGCAGCTTGCCGACCGGCTCGACGAGCCGGCCGCCGGTGGCCGCCCCGAGCAGGGCGGGCCCGGGAAGGAGCGGGTCGCCGGGGCGGTGCCGGCGCAGTCGCGGCGGGTCGGGCAGCCCGAGGCGCTTGACCAGCGCGCGGCCGGCCCCCGATTGGACGAAGCTCGCGTACCTGTCGGTCATAGGCGTAGCCTACTGGCGAGTAGGGTAAGGGCAACACTCTTGAGGAGGCGGATCGTGCAGAGCATCCGGCGGGTCGCGGTCATCGGCGGCAACCGCATTCCCTTCGCCCGCTCCAACTCGCGCTACGCGAGCGCGTCCAACGCCGACATGCTCGGCGCGGCGCTGGACGGGCTGGTGGCCCGCTACGGGCTGGCCGGCCAGCGGGTCGGCGAGGTGGTCGCCGGCGCGGTGCTCAAGCACTCCCGTGACTTCAACCTCACCCGCGAGGTGGTGCTCGGCTCCCGGCTCGACCCGCACACCCCCGCGTACGACATCCAGCAGGCCTGCGGCACCGGCCTGGAGGCGGCGATCCTGGTCGCCAACAAGATCGCCCTCGGGCAGATCGACGTCGGCATCGCCGGCGGCGTGGACACCACCTCCGACGCGCCCCTCGCCGTCAACGAGGACCTCCGCCGCACGCTCATCAAACTCAACAGCGCCCGGACGCTCGGCGAAAGGCTCAAGGTGGCGGCGAAGCTGCGCCCGCTCCAGCCGTTCAAGCCGGAGATCCCGCGCAACGCCGAGCCGCGCACCGGGCTGTCGATGGGCGACCACGCCGCCCGCACCGCGCTGACCTGGAACATCGACCGGCGTTCGCAGGACGAGCTGGCGTTGCGCTCGCACCAGCGGCTCGCCGCCGCCTACGACCGGGGCTTCTTCGACGACCTGATGACGCCCTACCTGGGGCTGACCCGGGACCAGAACCTCCGCCCCGACACCAGCCTGGAGAAGCTGGGCTCGCTGAAGCCGGTCTTCGGCACGCGCGGCGCGGACGCCGACCAGGCCACCATGACGGCCGGCAACTCCTCGCCGCTCACCGACGGGGCGTCGACCGTGCTGCTCGCGACCGAGGAGTGGGCCCGCGAGCACAACCTGCCCGTGCTCGCCTGGTTCAGCTGGTCCGAGACGGCCGCCGTCGACTTCGTGCACGGCGACGAGGGCCTGCTCATGGCCCCCGCGTACGCGGTGCCGCGGATGCTCGCCCGGGCCGGCCTGACCCTTCAGGACTTCGACTACTACGAGATCCACGAGGCGTTCGCGTCGCAGGTGCTGGCCACCCTGGCCGCCTGGGAGTCGCCGGAGTTCTGCAAGGACCGGCTCGGGCTGGACGCCCCGCTCGGCGCGATCGACCGGGACCGGCTCAACGTCAACGGCTCCTCGCTGGCGGCCGGGCACCCGTTCGCCGCCACCGGCGGCCGGATCGTCGCCACGCTGGCGAAGCTGCTGGCCGAGAAGGGCGGCGGACGCGGCCTGATCTCCATCTGCGCGGCCGGCGGCCAGGGCGTCACGGCGATCCTGGAGCGCTGAGCCGACGCCCCCGTACGCGGCGACGCCCGCCAGGCGGTGGTCTGGCGGGCGTCGGCGTTTCCTTACCTACGGCTCAGCCGAGGGTGTACTTCTCCCAGAGGTTGATGCTGGGGCCGTTGGCGATGAGGGGTTTGCTGCCGGCGCCGTCGGCGCTGACGTAGCGGTTGTTGACCACGGCGCGGAAGCTCACCGTGCCGTCGCTGTTGTTGACCCGGACGAATCGTTCCCAGAGGGAGACGGTGGGTCGGGAGGCGAGCAGCGGCTTGGCGCCGGCGCCGTCGGCGGTGACGAAGCGGTTGTTGGAGCGGGCGAGGAGGGCGACCTGCCCGTCGCCGAGGTCGACGATGTCGAACCGTTCCCAGGTGCTGGCGGTGGGTCGGCTGGCGATCAGCGGAACGGTGCCGGTGATGTCGGCGGTGACGTACTTGCTGTTCACCCGCGCCTGCAGCGATCGTCCGGCGTCGGCGACGGGGACCTGGTGGAACTTCTCCCACGTGCCGATCGTGGGCGCGCTGGCCATCAGCGGCAGGGTGCCGCTGATGTCGGCGGTGACGTACGTGCCCCAACCGGACTGGAGGCTGATGCTGCCGTCGCCGTTCCGAATCTGGGTGAACGTCTGCTCGTGCCCGACGACCAGACTGTCCGCGAGCAGCACCCCGCTGCCGTACGACACGGCGGTGAAGAACTTGCCGTGGCGCGGCGAGAAGAGGGCGACCTTGCCGTTGCCGGCGTCCGCGAGCTGAAGTTGCCCCGCGGTGGTCACGCCGGCCTGGTTGGGCAGCAGGCTCCGGTCCTGTTCGGCCTGGACGTAGCGGCGGTTGGACAGTGCCAGCAAGCCCACCTTCGCCGCCACCGGAAGCACGCTCACCTGCTTGGTGCTGTTGCCGGTCCGGCCGTCGGTCGCGGTCACCTTGACACCGATGACCCGCTCCCCGGTCGTGGCGTAGGTGTGCGTCGCCACCGGCGACGACTGGGTGATCGTGGATCCGTCCCCGAAGCTGAACTGATAGGAGTCGATCGGTGTGAGGCCGGGCTTCGAGGCGCTCGCGTCCACGGTGACCGTGCGGGTGGCGAGGTCCAGGATGGCCTCGAAGGCCGAGGTCGGCGGTCGGTAGGTCTCCGTCGCGCCCCGGTCCGAGTAGGCGACCGGGCCGGCGCCGGTGTTCGCCACGGCCGGGTCGTCGATCCGCGGGCGGCCGTCCTTGTCGAGTTCCTGGTAGCCGGGGGCCGCCGAGTTCGCCGAGTCGACGTTGTCATTGGTGTTGCCGGTCTCGCGGTCGTGAGCGGCCTGGCCGGAGGCGGCGCGGAAGGCTGGAAGGCTCATCCGGGTGTTCCAGGCATAGATCGTCGGCGAGTTGGAGTCGTAGTGGTGGGCGTTGTTGTAGTCGACCACCGTCTTGCCGACCGCCTCGCCGTAGACCCCGATCTCCACCCCGTCGAGCAGGGAGAGGTCGCAGTTGGTCTGGCCGAAGTAGCCGTTCAGGTAGAGCACGTTGTTCTGCACGGAGACCCCGGACGAGGCTCCGTCGACCCGGATCCCGTCCCGGCAGCGGTCCCGGACGGTGTTGTTGGTGATCGCCGTGCCGGTGGCCCCGCTGTTGTGGATGCCGTGGCCGGCCCCGCCGGTGACGGTGTTGTTGGCCACCACCGTGCCGGTCGCGCCCGGGCCCACCAGGACGGCGGTGCCGGTGAAACCGCCGACACTGCCGCTGAGGAATCGGTTGCGGGGCCCGTCGATCCGGACCCCCGTGCTGGGTTCGGCGGTGGCGCGGTTGACGTTGCCGCTGACACTCGTGTCCCAGATGTCCACGTCACTGCTCGCCGCGTCCAGGACCACGCCCGAGTTGGTGGCCTGCCCCGCGGTGACGGTCGTCTGGGTCAGCATGGACTCCGTCACCCCGGCGAACCGGATCACGGGCGTCGCGGCGCTGCTGCTGACCGCGTAGCCGCCGCCCCGGATGGTGATTCCCGAGGAGTTGCGCGCGTCGACGGCCGGCATGTCGCCGGAGGCGACGACCCGGAGGTTCTGGAGCACGATGTCGTGCTGGCCGTCCATGTCGAAGCCGCCGGTCGGCCCGACCAGGGCCGCCGAGCTGCCGCTGCCGAGGAACACCGTCGGCTGCTCCGGGGTACCCGACGCCCGGACGACGACCCGCTCACGGTAGGCGCCGCCGCCGATGTCGACGGTCTGCCCGCCCGTGACGACCGCGGCCGCGGCGCTGATGGAGCAGAACGGCTGCGCCAGGGTGCCCGGGTTCTGGTCGGAGCAGCCGGTGGCGGCGTTCTGCCGGACGTAGAGGGTGTTCTCGTCGGCGGCCTGTGCGGGGGCGGCGCCGGCCAGCAGGGTGCCGCCGGCCACCGTCAGCGCGGTGAGACCGGCGAGGAAAGTTATGCGCATGGGCGTCCTCGGTCGAGGAGAGGATCCGGTGTGAACCGGAAGAGAGAAGAAAACACATTCTCCGGTCCCATCCGCGACACCGCTGACCCGGGTCGCAAACCGGTCAGCGGGGCATCAGCCGCCGCCGCGTCACGACCTCGCGCCGGGCCCCGAGCCTGGTGGGAGAGAATGCGGTACGTGACGACGATCCCGAACGTGCTCGCCCACCGTTACGCCTCCCCGGAGTTGGTCGCCCTCTGGTCGCCGGAGGAGAAGGTCCGGATGGAACGCCGGCTGTGGCTGGCTGTGCTCCGCGCCCAGCGCGACCTCGGCGTGCCGGTCCCGGACGGGGCCGTCGAGGCGTACGAGAGGGTCGTCGACGACGTCGACCTGGCCTCGATCGCGGCACGGGAGCGGGTCACCCGGCACGACGTGAAGGCCCGGATCGAGGAGTTCAGCGCGCTCGCCGGGCACGAGCAGGTGCACAAGGGGATGACCTCCCGGGACCTCACCGAGAACGTCGAGCAGCTTCAGGTCCGGGCGTCGCTGGAGCTGATCCGGGACCGGGTGGTCGCCACGCTGGCCCGGCTTGCCTGGCACGCGCACGAGTACTCCGGCCTGGTGATGACCGGCCGCTCGCACAACGTGGCCGCGCAGGCCACCACGCTGGGCAAGCGCTTCGCGTCGGCCGCGGAGGAGCTGCTCATCGCGTACGAGCGGCTGGAGGACCTGATCACCCGCTACCCGTTGCGGGGGATCAAGGGCCCGGTGGGTACCGCCGCCGACCAGCTCGACCTGTTCGACGGCGACGCCGACAAGGTCGCCGAGCTGGAGCGCCGGGTCGCCGAGCACCTGGGCTTCTCGCGGGTGCTGGACAGCGTCGGGCAGGTCTACCCGCGTTCGCTCGACTTCGACGTGCTCTCCGCGCTGGCCCAGGTGGCGGCGGCGCCGTCCTCGCTGGCGACGACGATCCGGCTGATGGTCGGCCAGGAGCTGGTGACCGAGGGCTTCAAGCCCGGTCAGGTCGGGTCCAGCGCGATGCCGCACAAGATGAACACCCGGTCGAGCGAGCGGGTGAACGGCTTCGCGGTGATCATCCGGGGTTACCTGTCGATGGTCGGCGAGCTGGCCGGCGACCAGTGGAACGAGGGCGACGTCTCCTGCTCGGTGGTGCGCCGGGTGGCCCTGCCGGACGCGTTCTTCGCCGCCGACGGGCTGTTCCAGACCTTCCTCACCGTGCTGGAGGAGTTCGGGGCGTACCCAGCGGTGATCAACCGGGAGCTGGAGCGTTTCCTGCCCTTCCTGGCGACGACGAAGATCCTGGTGGCGGCCGTCCGGCGTGGTGTCGGGCGGGAGGTCGCACACGAGGTGATCAAGGAGCACGCGGTTGCCGTGGCGCTCGGTATGCGCGAGAAGGGTGCCCTGGAGAACGACCTGTTCGACCGGCTCGCCGCGGACGGCCGCCTCAACCTGACCCGGGCCGAGATCGACGAGCTGGTCTCCGACCGGGCCGCGTTCGTCGGCGCCGCCCCGGCGCAGGTCCAGGCGGTCACCCGCCGCATCACCAAGATCGTCGAAGCTCACCCCGAAGCCGCCACCTACTCCCCACCCCCCATCCTCTGACCCCACCCCGCGGCCCTGATTCCGTCCTGGTTCCGCCCGGGTTCCGCCCGGTGATCAAGAGCTTTGCGTCAGGATTGATCTCCAATCTGACGCAAAGTTCTTGATCACCGAGGCTGGGGTCGGGCGGGGGGCCGGGTCGGGCGGGGCCGGGGGCCGTTAGGCGTCTCGGGTGGGGGTTTCGGCGGCTGTGGAGAGGTTGGGGGCGCTCGCGGGTTCGGCGATGCCGCCGGGCGCCGACGCGATCTCCGGGTCGTGGGCGGTCTCCGCGGCGACCAGCGGCTGGTCGGGCGGCATGACGTCCGGCACCTTGGGTACGACGATCACCGCCGTCCCGTACGCGCAGATCTCCATCCACATCTCGCCGCAGTCCCGGCTGTCGAACCGCATCCCGATCACCGCGTTCGCGCCGAGTCGGCGGGCCTCCTCGCCGAGGCGGGCCACCGAGTCCGTACGCCAGCGGGTGAGGTTGTCCGGCGCCATCGGGTCGTACGCCCCACCGCGCAGGTTCTTGACCCCCTCGCGGTACGGGTTGCGGGTCCTGGCCATCGATGACACCACCTCACCGAGGATCTGGCGGATTTCGTAGCCCGGCAGTTGGTCCGTCGTCACGACCAGCACGTTTCCGATGCTGTCAGGGTCGCCCTCACCTGATCGCGAAGGTTGTTCACCTGATCGGATGCTGAAAAACGGCGCGGCGCGGACGGCCGGCGCGTCGCCGACCATCCGCGCCGCTCGGGGCGCTAACCGTCAGACACCGGCCGTTGAGGTGATCCAGGCCCGGTTGTACGCGACGCTGCCGTAGTTCTGGATGCTCGAACCGTCGGCGGTCGAGGCGACGCCGACCTGGCGGCCGTTGTAGAACTGCGGGCCGCCCGAGTCGCCACGCCAGGCGTTCCCGTTGATCCGCGTGCTCCGGATCGCCTGCCCGCCGTACGCGTCGGTGGCGCTGTTGCTGGTCACCTGGACGTTGGCGGTCTTGAGCTGGGTCGACGCGGAGCAGCCGCTGTAGCAGGTCATGCCCCAGCCGTAGATCGAGTTGGTCGAGCCGATCGGCGGGTTGGCGGTGGCCAGCGTCACCGCGGAGGTGCTCACCGAGCTGGACAGGCGCATCAGGGCCAGGTCGTAGCGGGTGTAGGTGGCGCTGACCGTCCGGGTGACCCCGCCGGAGGTGCGGTTGACGCTGCCGACCCGCACCGACATGGTGCCGCTGATGCAGTGGCGGGCGGTGAGCACCCACTGCGGGGCGATGACACTGCCGGAGCAGGTGAACGAGCCGTTGCTGAGGACGGCGGCGGCCCACGGGGCGGACGAGACGGTGCCGCCGCCGATGATCGGCTGGGGACCGGCCGGGGCGGCGGCCGCGCCCGAGGCGGCGCCGACGACGCCGACCAGCGCGGTACTGACCGCCACGAGCAGGGAACGGATACGCATGTCGCTGGACTCCTTGACGCTGGGGACCCGGGTTCGCCGGGCGCGGGTGGCCGGTGGCGGGGATCACCCGCCAACGGATCATCGAACTCTGTCGATGTAGGTTAGGGGTCGGCCCGGTTGATATCAAGGATTCGATCGAGATTGGTCTATGTAACGATTCGGCGACCGTCGGCGCCGTAAATGGCCTGGTGGGAGCGGGTGCGGCGCTCGTCGGAGCGCTCTGCCGGCCCTCCGGCGTGTGGTCACGTCGATCACTGGCTCGACGGGGCCCGGCCGGTGCGGCCGGACCCGTATCTGCCAGGTAGGCTGGCTGCGCTCGCCCCTTGTGGGTCGGCACCCAACTGCGTACACAGTCAGGAGTGCCCAGTGCCTCGCGTCGTCGTCGACGTCATGCTCAAGCCCGAGATCCTCGATCCGCAGGGCCAGGCTGTCGCAAACGCGCTGCCGCGGCTCGGCGTCAGCGACGTCGCCTCGGTCCGGATCGGTAGGCGGATCGAGATCGAGTTCACCGGTGAACCGGACCTGGACCGGGCCCGGGAGATCGCGGACAAACTGCTCGCCAACCCGGTCATCGAGGACTTCACCGTCCGCCTGGTCGAAGCCGACGAGACCGCGGGCGCGCGACCGTGACCGCCCGGGTCGGAGTGGTGACCTTCCCCGGCTCGCTCGACGACGGGGACGCCGCCCGGGCCGTCCGGATCGCCGGCGCCGAGGCCGTCCGGCTCTGGCACGGTGACCCGGACCTGCACGGCGTGGACGCGGTCGTCCTGCCCGGTGGCTTCTCCTACGGCGACTACCTGCGCTGCGGCGCGATCGCCCGATTCGCCCCGGTCATGGAGTCGATCGTCGACGCGGCCCGCGGTGGCCTGCCGGTCCTCGGCATCTGCAACGGCTTCCAGATCCTCTGCGAGGCCCACCTGCTGCCGGGCGCGCTCACCCGCAACCAGCACCTGCACTTCCGTAACCGGGACCAGTTCCTGCGGATCGAGACGGCCGGCACCGCGTGGACCAACGCGTTCCAGCCGGGCCAGGAGATCCTGATCCCGGTGAAGAACGGCGAGGGCTGCTACGTCGCGGACGACGCGACGCTCGACCAGCTCGAGGCGGAGGGCCGCGTCGTCGCCCGCTACATCGGCGGCAACCCGAACGGGTCGCAGCGCGACATCGCCGCGATCACCAACGAGGCCGGGAACGTGGTCGGCATCATGCCGCACCCCGAGCACGCGGTCGAGGCGCTCACCGGCCCCTCGCTGGACGGGCTCGGCTTCTTCACCTCGGTCCTCAAGCACCTGGTGGGGGCGCCGGCGTGACCGGCGGCGACAGGATCATCGGTCAGCTCAACCGCCCGACGGGCGGCCACGAGCGCAGCGAGGAGAGGTCATGACCACCCATCCGGACCCGGTACGCGAGACGCCGGAGTCCTTCCCGGCCGCTCCGGCGCAGCCGGCGGAGTCGCGCGCGGCCGACGTCGTACCGCCGGCCGCCCCGGCCCGGCCCGCCGAGCCGGCACCCGCCGACTGGGCTGACGGCGTGGACACCGTGCCGCGCGCCGGTGGCACTCCGGGCGAGCTCCAGCCGTACACCGAGCTGGGGCTCCTCGACGACGAGTACGACCGGATCCGGCAGATCCTCGGCCGGCGGCCCACGCAGGCCGAGCTGGCCATGTACTCGATCATGTGGAGCGAGCACTGCTCGTACAAGTCCAGCAAGGTGCACCTGCGCCAGTTCGGCGAGAAGGCTCCGCCGAGCGACCGGCTCCTCGCCGGCATCGGTGAGAACGCCGGTGTGGTGCAGGTCTCCGACGAGCTGGCCGTGACCTTCAAGGTCGAGTCGCACAACCACCCCAGCTTCGTCGAGCCCTACCAGGGCGCGGCCACCGGCGTCGGCGGCATCGTCCGGGACATCCTGGCGATGGGCGCCCGCCCGGTCGCCGTGATGGACCCGCTGCGCTTCGGCGCGGCCGACCACCCGGACACCGCGCGGGTGCTCACCGGCGTCGTCGCCGGCGTCGGCGGCTACGGCAACTGCCTCGGCCTGCCGAACATCGGCGGTGAGCTGGTCTTCGACCCGTCCTACCAGGGCAACCCGCTGCTCAACGCGCTCTGCCTCGGTGTGCTGCCGGTCAACCGGCTTCAGAACAAGGCCGCCGCCGGCCCCGGGAACGTCGTGGTGCTGATGGGTGCCAAGACCGGCCGGGACGGCATCGGCGGTGTGTCGGTGCTGGCCAGCGCCACCTTCGACGAGGGCAGCGAGGCGCGCCGACCGGCCGTGCAGGTGGGCGACCCGTTCACCGAGAAGCTCCTGATCGAGGCGTGCCTGGAGCTGTACGACGCCGAACTGGTCGTCGGCATCCAGGACCTCGGCGGCGCCGGCCTGACCTGCGCGCTCACCGAGACCGCCGCCGCGGCCGGCACCGGCATGCGGGTGTGGCTGGAGCGGGTGCCGCTGCGCGAGCCGTCGATGGAGCCGCACGAGATCCTGGCCAGCGAGTCGCAGGAGCGGATGCTGCTGGTCGTCGAGCCGGACAAGCTCGACGCCGTGCTGAAGACCGCCGACAAGTGGGGCGTTCTCGCCACCGCGATCGGTGAGGTCACCGCCGCGGCGCCGGACGGGAGCCCTGGCCGGCTGACCATCACCTGGCGGGACCACCTGGTGGTCGACGTGCCGCCGGGCTCCCTGGTCGACGACGGCCCGGTCTACGCCCGCCCGATGCGGGAGCCGGCCGACCTGATCCTGCTCCAGGCCGACCGGGCGGAGACGCTGCCCCGGCCGGCCGACGCGGAGGCGCTGCGGGAGACCGTGCTGCGCATGATCGCGTCGCCGAACCTGGCCGACAAGACCTGGGTCACCGAGCAGTACGACCGCTACGTCCTGGGCAACACGGTGCTCGCCCAGCCGGAGGACTCCGGTGTGATCCGCATCGACGAGCGGACCGGCCTGGGCGTGGCGCTGTCGGTGGACGGCAACGGCCGTTACACCCGACTCGACCCGTACAACGGCACGAAGCTCGCGCTGGCCGAGGCGTACCGGAACGTGGCCGCGAGCGGCGCGAAGCCGATCGCCGTCACCAACTGCCTCAACTTCGGCTCGCCGGAGGACCCGGCCGTGATGTGGCAGTTCGCCGAGGCCGTTCGCGGTCTGGCGGACGGCTGCGCCGAGCTGGGCATCCCGGTGACCGGCGGCAACGTGAGCTTCTACAACCAGACCGGCGCGGCGGCGATCCACCCGACCCCGGTGGTCGGTGTGCTCGGCGTGCTGGACAACGTCGCCGACCGGGTGCCGATGGGCTTCGTGCCGCGGCCGAACGGCGACCACGACCAGCTCTTCCTGCTGGGCGAGACGCACGTCGAGCTCTCCGGCTCGGAGTGGGCCTGGGTGACGCACGAGCACCTCGGCGGCATCCCGCCGCAGGTCGACCTGGCCCGCGAGAAGGCGCTCGCCGAGCTGCTGGCCGAGGCCGCCCGGGTCGGCCACCTCAGCTCCTCGCACGATCTCTCCGACGGTGGTCTCGCCCAGAGCCTGGTCGAGTCCTGCCTGCGGCGCGGGGTGGGTGCGCGGATCGCGGTGCCGGAGCAGTTCGCCGCCGGCTCGATGCCGTTCGTCTACCTGTTCAGCGAGTCCGCCGGGCGGGTGCTCGTGTCGGTGCCGCGCGGACATGAGAAGGCGTTCACCGCGCTCTGCGCCGAGCGTGGCGTGCCGTTCGAGCTGATCGGTGTCACCGACCCGGCCGGCGGCGCGCTGGAGGTGCACGGCCAGTTCCGGATCGGCCTGGACGAGCTGCGCGCCGCCCACACCGCCACCCTGCCGCGCCTGTTCGGCAGCGGTGAGTCGGCGGTCGAGGTTCCGGCGCCGGCCGCCGGGGTGGCCGGGGCCGTCGAGGCGGTTCCGCTGCCGGTCACCGAACCGGCCGCCGAGGTCGCGTCGGTCGACCCGGAGTCGGTCGAGAGCGAGCCGATCGCCTCGGCCGGGCCGGTCGCGCCGGCGGGTCCGGTGGAGCCGGTCGCCACCGAGGCGACGGCCGAGCCGGGCGACGCCGACTCCGGTGCCACCGAACAGCCGTCGGCGCCTGACGAGCGCTGAGGCGTTGACCGCTGCGGTCTACGCCCAGCCCGGATCCGGTGCCCGCTTCGACTGGGGCCTGACGGGCGCGGCCGAACTCAGCCGTGTCTGTGCCGCGTTGGTGGTGGTGGACGTGCTCTCGTTCACCACCGCCGTCGAGGTCGCCGTCGCCCGGGGCATGCGGGTGCACCCGTTTCCGTGGGGTGACCAGGCCGCCGACTACGCCCGCCGCGTCGGTGCCGTCGCCGCCGTGGGCCGCCGGCAGGCGAGCCCGGAGCGGCCGTGGTCGCTCTCCCCGGCGGCGCTGAGCGCCGCACCGGTCGTCGCCGACCTGGTGCTGCCCTCACCGAACGGCTCCGCCATCAGCGCCGCGGCCAGCGCCACCGGCCTGCCGGTGGTGGCGGCCTGCCTGCGCAACGCGCGCGCCGTCGGGGGTTGGCTGCGCCGCCAGGGGTACGGCTCGACGGACGCCCCGATCGGGGTGATCGCCGCCGGGGAACGCTGGCCGGACGGCTCGTTGCGCCCGTCGGTGGAGGACCAGCTCGGGGCGGCCAGCGTGCTGGACGCCCTCTCCGGCGTGCCGGGTGGGCTGTCCGTGGAGGCGGCGATGGCGCTCGCCGCGCTCGCCAGCACTCCGGACGTGCCGGCCGCCGTTCGCGGCTGTGTCTCCGGGCGGGAACTGGTCGAGCACGGCTTCGCCGGGGACGTCGAGATCGCCGTCCAGGTCGACGTGTCGGACGTGGTGCCGGTGCTGTACCAGGGCAGATTCTCAGCCGCCTGAACCCGGCCCCGATCCGGTCCGGCACCCGATCCCGCCGGTACGGCGCTCGATCCCGCGCACCCGGCTGTCTCGTCGGCGCCGTCGAAAGCCCGAAGGGGCCGCCCGGTGGTCCCGGTCGGCCCCTTCGTGGTCGTGCCTCGTGGCGGTCGCCCGCCGGTCAGTCGTCCAGCCAGTCCAGCCGACGGCCGCCCCGGTCCTGCTGCGGGCCGCCGTCCCGGCCGCCACGGCCACCCTGGTTCTGGTCGCCGTAGCCGCCGCCCTGGCCGTAGCCACCCTGGTCGTAGCCGCGGTCGTCGTAGCCGCCGCGCTGCGTCGGGGGCTCCTGGCCGTAACCGCCGCCCTGGCCGTAACCGCCCTGGTCGTAGCCGCGGTCGTCGTAGCCGCCGCGCTGCGTCGAGGGCTCCTGGCCGTAGCCACCACCGTGCTGCGGCGCCGGCTCCTGGCCGTAGCCGCCGGTCGGCTGGTCGTACCCGCCCTGCTGGCCGTAGCCGCCCTGGTCGTAGCCGCCCTGCTGGCCGTAGCCGCCGGTCGGTTCGGCACCCCGGCCGTACGGCGCGGGCTCCGCCTGCCCGTAGCCCTGGCCCTGCTCGTAGAGCCCGGTTGCGTACGGGTCGGCCGGGGCCGGGTACTGGGTGTTCTCGCCGGGGTAGCGGCCGGTGGGTTCGTCGTACCGCTCGCCGTAGCCAGCGCCGGCACCCGCCGGGGCCGGCGGGTAGCCCGCCCCGCCCGCCGGGGCGGTGTAGTCCCGGCTGCCGTAGCCGGCGTCGCCACCGGCACCGTAGCCACCGCCGGAGCCCGGGGCGTTGCCGTAGCCGCCGTCACCGGCGGCGCCGTAGCCACCACCCGAACCGGGGGCGTTGCCGTAGCCGCCGTCACCGGCGCCGTAGGCGCCGCCCGAGCCGGGCGTGTTGTTGTAGCCGCCGCCGGAGGAGGGCGCATTGCCGTAGCCACCGGCGCCGTAGCCGGCCGGTTCGTCGCCGTAGCCGCCGCCGGCCCAGCCCTGCTGGCCGTTGGCGCCGTACGTCTGCTGGGGCGGGACACCGTACGGGTCCGGCGGGACGTCGTCCACCACCGGCCGGTGCATCATGGTCGGGGCCTCGCTCAGGGCGGCGCCACCGGCGACCATCGTCGGGTCCGGACCGGCGCCCACCGGGTTGACCACCCGGGTCCGGTCGTCGGCACCGCGGTAGGCCGGCACACCACCGGCAGCGGCGGCACCGTTCGGCGCGTCGTCGTCGGTGCCGTCCGAGCTGTCCTTGCGCTTCATCCAGAGCAGCACGATCGTGCCGACGCCCGCGGCGACGAGCAGGCCGCCGAGCAGGATGATGATGTACGAGGCCGCGCTGCCCCCGGAGTCCTCGTTCGAGGCGTTGTTGGCCGCCGCGCCCTCGGTCGCCTCGGGGGTCTCCTCCGTGCCCTCCTCGGTCGCCTCCTCGGTGGGCAGCGCCTCCTCGGTGGCCGACGGGGTGGCGCTCGGCGTCACCTCGACCTTGATCGCGAGGCTGATCCGCTGGCCGGTGACGGTCTGTCCGGCGCTGGCGTTGATGCTCTTGCGCGCCACGATGTTGTCGAAGCTGGCGCCGAGGTCGATCCGGCCCGGCGCGATCGGGCGGTCGGTGGTGCCGGTGAACCGGAAGTTTCCGCTGCCGTCACTTGAGGTCTGCTGCAGCCGGCCGGTGCTGTCCTGGAGCATGACGACGGCGTTCGGCACCGCGTCACCGTTCGCCTGGACGACGACCTTGCCGGAGATCGACCGGACGGTCTGCTGCTCGGTCGGCGGCGGCGGCGGAGCGGCCTTGGCCGTCAGGTTGACCGTCGTGGAGCCCTCGTCGCTGCCACCCAGACCAGGAGCGTTGGCGCGCACCGTGATGCGGGCCTGCCCGTTTTGCGCGTCGTCGGCCACCTTGAACTTGGCGGTGGATTGACCGCTGTCCTTGACGCTTCCCCGGTCGCACCCCTCGATGCACTGCACCTTGGAGTTGTTCGAACTGACATTGACGTCGACCGGTTGGTCATCGACGGTGAGGTTGTAGCTCACCGTGAACTCCCCGCCCGCCTGGACGGTGCCGGGGGAGGCGGAGACGTTGGCGACGCTGGGTGCGGCCAGGGCTGGTGTGGCGGGGAGGGCGAACAGGGCGCCGGCAACCAGCGCTACGACCACACCGGCCCGCTGCTTCCAGGCACGTCGGTGTGTTGACACGTCCACCGCCTTCCGGACTGACTTCCTTCACCCGGCGGAGGCCGGGCCGGGATAATCACGGTACGAATACGCCGTCGGCAACTATGCCTTGTCCGGCTGCCCCAGCGCGACCCAGGGCCAGCGTCGGACGTCTCCCCCTCGGGTCGTATCGTCCCGGTGTGTCCTCTCCGCACGTTAAGTCCGCCGCGGTCGCGGCGGCGTTGTCGGCGCTCGATGAGGGGCGTACGCCCGAACGGCCGGTCCTCCGGGAGGCGGTCCGGACCTTGTTGGCCGCCCTCGCGGAGCGCGCCCCCGGCCGATCGGTGGAGGTGCGCGTCCCACCATACGGTGCGGTCCAGTGCGTCGCGGGCCCCCGACACACCCGCGGGACCCCACCGAATGTGGTGGAGATGGACCCGACGACGTGGCTCGAACTCGCGTCCGGGCGGCGGGCATGGGCGGAAGCCGTCACCGAGGGTCGCGTACGGGTGAGTGGGATTCGGGGGGATCTTTCCGCCCATCTGCCCCTCTAGCAGCGCCGATGACGCCACGGCGGTAACTACTCGCAGCGGGATCGTGACTTTCTGTATCGACAGCTGTTCGCGTACACTGTCAGGCGACGACAGTGGTGCGGCCGAGGTGTGCGGAGTTCACCCCCGTGGACCCGCGAGGCCGGCCCAGACGCAGCAAAGGGAGCGGCAGGTGCCCCGAGGCGATGGCCGGCTGAGCCACGACCTTGATCCCCAGCGACCCGGCCCCCAGGACGCGTGCGGCGTCTTCGGTGTCTGGGCACCGGGGGAAGAGGTCGCCAACCTGACCTACTTCGGTCTCTACGCGCTCCAGCACCGCGGCCAGGAGGCCGCCGGCATCGCGGTGAGCGACGGGTCGGGCGTGGTGGTCTACAAGGACCTGGGCCTGGTCGCCCAGGTGTTCGACGAGCCGACGCTGGCGAGCCTGCGCGGGCACGTGGCGATCGGGCACGCGCGCTACTCGACCACCGGGGCCTCGACCTGGGAGAACGCCCAGCCGACCCTGCGCTCCACCAGCGCCGGCACGACCATCGCGCTGGCCCACAACGGCAACCTGGTCAACACGGCCGAGCTGCAGCGCGAGGTCAACGAGCGGGGCCTGGTCGCCGACGGCGCGACCAACGACACCTCGCTGGTGACCATGCTCCTGGCGAGCCGGCCCGACCTGTCCGTCGAGGCGGCCGCGCTGGAGGTGCTGCCGCAGCTCCGGGGCGCGTTCAGCTTCGTGTTCATGGACGAGTCGACGCTCTACGCGGCGCGCGACGCGCACGGCGTCCGCCCGCTGGTGCTGGGCCGCCTGGAGCGCGGCTGGGTGGTGGCCAGCGAGACGGCCGCCCTCGACATCGTCGGCGCCAGCGTGGTCCGTGAGGTAGAGCCGGGCGAGCTGATCGCCATCGACGAGGACGGCCTCCGCTCCACCCGGTTCGCGGTGCCGGAGCCGAAGGGCTGCCTCTTCGAGTACGTGTACATCGCCCGCCCGGACGCCACGATCGCCGGGCGCAACGTGAACGCCGCGCGGGTGCAGATCGGGCGCCTGCTCGCCAAGGAGCACCCGGTCGAGGCCGACCTGGTGATCCCGGTGCCGGAGTCCGGCACGCCGGCCGCGATCGGCTACGCCGAGGAGTCCGGCATCACCTACGGTCAGGGTCTGATGAAGAACCCGTACGTCGGGCGCACCTTCATCCAGCCCTCGCAGACGCTGCGTCAGCTCGGCATCCGGCTCAAGCTGAACCCGCTGCGGGAGAACGTGCGCGGCAAGCGCATCGTCGTGGTCGACGACTCGATCGTCCGCGGCAACACCCAGCGGGCGATCGTCCGCATGCTGCGCGAGGCCGGCGCACTCGAGGTCCACGTCCGCATCTCCTCGCCGCCGGTGAAGTGGCCGTGCTTCTACGGCATCGACTTCGCCACCCGGGCGGAGCTGCTGGCCAACGGGCTGGACAACGAGGGCGTACGGCGCTCGATCGGCGCCGACACGCTGGGTTACGTCTCGCTGTCCGGCCTGATCGCCGCGACCGAGCAGCCGAAGACCCGCCTGTGCCGGGCGTGTTTCGATGGGGAGTACCCCATCGAGCTGCCGGCGGGCAACCTGATCGGCAAGCACGTGCTCGAAGGGGTGGGCCGCCGGGTCGCCGGCGGCAACGCGGACGCCCCGGAGCGCAGCACCCTCCCGCTCGTCGCCACTCCGAATGGCGCGGCCGTCCACCGCCCGTAGCACCACCCGGCACGGCGCCGGCCACCTCCGGCGCCGCCGTCGAGAACCACAAAGGGGAGAACCGTGACGCACGTGTCCGAGCGCAGCGGCGCAGGAAGCAGCCCGACCGGCGCTGGCGGCGACCGCCAGCCGTGGACGGCCGGCACCAGCCGCCCGACGCGCAAACGCTCGGTCTCGTACGCGGACGCCGGCGTGTCCATCGAGGCGGGCGACCGCGCGGTCGAGCTGCTCAAGTCCAAGGTGCGGCAGACCCGGCGCCCCGAGGTGCTGGGTGACCTGGGTGGCTTCGCCGGCCTGTTCCGGCTCGACACCCAGAAGTACAAGAACCCGATCCTCGCCTCGTCGACGGACGGCGTGGGCACCAAGTTGGTGATCGCCCAGCAGATGGACATCCACGACACGGTCGGCATCGACCTGGTCGCGATGGTCGTCGACGACCTGGTCGCGTGCGGGGCCGAGCCGCTCTTCCTGCTCGACTACATCGCCACCGGTGAGGTCGTGCCGGACAAGGTCGCCGAGATCGGCGCGGGCATCGCCGACGGCTGCCGCTACGCCGGCTGCGCGCTGCTCGGCGGCGAGACCGCCGAGCACCCGGGTGTCCTGCGCCCCGACGAGTACGACATCTCCGCCACCGGCGTCGGCGTGGTGGAGGAGAGCGAGATCCTCAGCCCGGAGCGGGTCGAGGTCGGCGACGTGGTGATCGCCATGCGTTCGTCCGGGCTGCACTCCAACGGCTACTCGCTGGTGCGGCACGTGCTCCTCGGCGCCGGCCGGATGCGGCTCGACGTGGTGATCGACGATTTCGGCCGGCAGCGCACGCTGGGCGAGGAGCTGCTCACCCCCACCAAGATCTACGCGCAGGACTGCCTCAAGCTGATCGCCGAGGCCGAGGTGCGGGCGCTGGCCCACGTCACCGGTGGCGGCATCCCGGGCAACCTGGTGCGGATCCTGCCCGAGCACGTCGACGCCGTGGTCAACCGCTCGACGTGGCGCCCGCAGCCGGTCTTCGACCTGATCCAGTCCAAGGGCCGGATCGAGGACCCGGAGATGGAGGCCACGTTCAACATGGGCGTGGGCATGTTCGCGATCGTCTCCGCCGAGGACGCCGACCGCGCGCTGGCCACGCTCACCGGCCGCGGCGTCGAGGCGTGGCAGGCTGGCGAGATCATCGAGGGCTCCGGGACCGTTCAGATGATCGGGCAGCACACCCGCGGGTGATCACGCTCCGCTGATCGTACGGCCACCTGATCAGGGGTTCACCCGAGTGGCCATCGCCGCCTAGCCTGAAGGGCACCCTCAGGCTCACAAGGGAGGGCGATGGCTGCTCGGGGACAGTCGTTCAACGGGATGCGTGGGATCGCCGCCGTTCCGTCGTACGTCGTGATGCAGCCCACCACCCTCTGCAACCTTGACTGCGCGTACTGCTACCTGCCGTTCCGGGCCGCCGACCGACGGATGCCGGTGCCGGTCGCGGAGGCGGTCGCCGCGTCGGTGAACCCGTGGGCGGCCGAGGGCCGCTTCTCGGTGGTCTGGCACGGGGGTGAGCCCCTGACGGCCGGCCGTGAGCACCTGGCGGCGCTGCTGGCGCCGTTCGCACCCGAGGTCGAGCACCACGTGCAGACCAACGCCACGCTGATCGACGACGCCTGGTGCGCGTTCTTCGCCGAGCACCGGATCCGCGTGAGCGTGAGCGTGGACGGGCCGCGGGAGCGCAACGGCGACCGGGTCACCCGGGGCGGCCGACCCGCGTACGACCGGATCCTGCGCGGCGTCGCCGCGCTGCGCCGGCACGGGCTGCCGTTCTCGGCGCTCGCGGTGGTCTCCCGTCCCCGCGCGGGGCTGGCCACGGAGCTGTACGACTACTTCCTCGACCTGGGCTGCGACGTGCTCGGCATCAACATCGAGGAGACCGAGGGGGTCAACACGCGCGACAACGCGCACGACCCGGCCGACGTCACCGCGTTCTGGGCGGAGCTGGTGGCGGCGTGGCGCCGGGTGCCGCGGATCCACCTGCGCGAGGTCGAGTGGTCGTTGCGGTACGCCGCGGCGGTGCTGGACGACGTCGCGGACGACGTGCTGCCGCGGCAGCTGGACCCGATCCCCACGATCGGGCACGACGGCTCGGTGACCGTGCTCTCCCCGGAGCTGGCCGGCTTCACCGACCCGCGCTACGGCGACTTCAGCAGCGGCAACGTGCTGGCCGCCCCGCTGGCCGAGATCCTGGCCGGGGCGACGCGTACGCCCTGGGTGGGTGAGTTCCTGGCCGGGGTCGAGGCCTGCCGGTCCGGTTGCCCCTACTTCGGTTTCTGTGGCGGGGGCCACGCGGCCAACCGCTACTTCGAGCTGGGGCGTTTTGACGGTACGGAGACCGAGCACTGCCGCAACAGCAAGATCCGCCTATTGGAGGGAGTGTTGGAGCATGCCCGAGACCACGAGTCACCGGCAGCCTGAGCGCGGGGCGGGCACGGGCCCGGCCGGCGTCGCCGAACGGGTTCGGGATGCCGCTCCGGGCCTTGTCGCCCTGCTGCGCGAGGCGGAGGACGCGCGGCGGCTCCGGGCGGAGGTGGCGGGCGGAAGCGGCGAGAGCGCGGTGTGCGCCTGGAACCACTTCGAGAACATCCCGACGTTCTACAACTGGAACAACCGACCGCGCTGAGGTGCGGTGCCGCGACCAGGGGCCTGTCTGGCGATACCCGCAGGGCAGGCCCCTGACCGTCGGTCGTTACGCCGCTGCGGTGGGCACATGCGTGAGCACGCGGGAGTTACCGCGTGCTCAGCTGCGTCGAGAGGTCAGCGGGTCGGACGGACCCAGGTGTCTGGGTCCTCGTCCGCGTGATCCTCATCATCGTCGTCGACATACTCTTTGTAGTCGTCGTCGAAGTTGTGCTCAGACTTACCAGCACCCGCCAGTTCACGCTGCAAGGCGGTGAGGTCGGTGTTCGGGGAGTGGTACTTCAACTCCCGGGCCACCTTCGTCTGCTTGGCCTTAGCACGGCCGCGCCCCATGGCTCGACCCCCTCGCACAGAATGCGGGGCAGCCCGAAGGCGGGCCCCGATGACGTCAGGCATCTCTCGTGGCTCTTACGGTACATGGGGATGCCACCGTTCGGCACCTCGGGTTACCGTCAGCCGGCCCTGCGCGTCGCGGTGAACCGGCCGTCACCCAGTGTACCGGGTAAGGGGCGAAGCCGTGAGCACCCGTGACACCGGACGAAACGGCACGAAGTGGGTCCCGGATCCAGCTTAACGGCCGGTCCCGGGCACGGGAGGCTCCGGGAGCGGATCCAGCCGGTCCGCCCCCGGGCCCGCCAGGTCAGCGGAGGTGGATGGTGCGCAGCCGCCCGACCTCGGCCATCCGTCGCTCGGCAAGCCGGTCCGCCGCGACCGCCGGCGGGACGCCCTCGGCGTCGGCCAGCTGGAGGATCTCGCGGGTCGTGTCGTAGATCCGGGTGGCCCGCAGCTTGGCCCGGTCGAAGTTGAAGCCCTCGATCTCGTCGGCGACCTGGATCACACCACCGGCGTTGACCACGTAGTCCGGGGCGTAGAGGATGCCCCGGTCGGCCAGCAACTTCTCGATGCCCGGGTGGGCGAGCTGGTTGTTCGCCGCGCCGGCGACCACCTTCGCCCGCAGGGCGGGCACGGTGTCGTCGTTCAGCGCGCCGCCGAGGGCGCACGGCGCGTACACGTCGATGTCGGCGGCGACCAGCATCGAGCTGTCGTCGACCAGGGTGACCTGCGGGTGGGTCGTACGCGCCCACTCCAGCGCCCGCGGGTTGACGTCCGTCGCCACGACCTCGGCACCGTCGTCGAGCAGGTGGCCCACCAGGTACTTGCCGACCTTGCCCAGCCCGGCCACACCGACTCGCCGGCCGCGCAGCGTCGGCGCTCCCCAGACGTGCTCCGCCGCCGCGCGCATGCCCTGGAAGACGCCCCAGGCGGTGAGGATCGACGAGTCACCGGCACCGCCGTGCTCCACGCTGCGGCCGGTGACGTAGCGCGTCTCCCGGGCCACCACGTCCATGTCGGCCACGTACGTGCCGACGTCGCAGGCGGTGTAGTAGCGGCCGCCGAGCGACTCCACGAAGCGCCCGTACGCGCGCAGCAGCGCCTCGCTCTTGATCTGCTCCGGGTCACCCCAGATGACGGCCTTGCCGCCACCGAGGTCCAGCCCCGCGAGGGCGTTCTTGTAGGCCATGCCCCGGGACAGGTCGAGGACGTCGGCGAGGGCCGCCTCCTCGCTCTCGTACGGGTAGAAGCGGGTGCCGCCGAGCGCGGGCCCCAGCGCGGTGGAGTAGATCCCGATGATGGCCTTGAGACCGGTCTGCGTGTCCTGGCAGAACACGACCTGTTCGTGGCCGGTCGATCCGGGGTCGTCGGTGCTCGCGAATACGCCCATGACTGGCTCCTGGTGTCGGTGCGTCCTTGTGGGACGCGGCCCTGGTGGACGCCGGCGGGGATGCTGCCGGTGAGGTCGAGCCTAATATCGGCCTCCGTCGGGCCGCCGACCACGGCAGCCCTCGCCCACCCAGCAGGACCGGGCCGCCCGGCGACCACGGCACGCCATGCCCGGGCGGGCGCTGACGGCGACGGCGTCGCGTTCGTGGGAGGATCGCGCCGTGCCGTCGCTCTTCGCTTCTTACCTGCGCGTGTACGAGCCGCTCACCGCGTTCGACCGGGACCGCCAGTCGTACTGGCGGCGCTACGTGTCGGAGGGGCGGGCGGTCGCCCCGGTGGAGGGCCCCGGTCGACAGCGGACAGCCGTGATCGAGGCGCTCGGCGCCGGCTGGACCCGGCTGCCCGACCTCCCGGAGGAGGCGTACGTCCTGGAGACGGACGACACCCTGCTCATCTGTCCGTGGAACCTGCGGATCCGGGTGGCCGAGGCGGCGCTGAGCGCCCGGGACGGCGTTCCGTCGGTGCTCGCCGACGCCTTCGTGCCGCCGGTGCTCGCCGGGCAGGCCAAGGCGGTCGTCGACGACTGGCGCAGCGGCGCCCGGGTGCTGGAGCACGGGGTGCCCCGCGTCCACGAGCAGATCGCGACCTGGGGCGTGCCGCTGCGCTGGTTCGTCCTCTTCGACCCGGCCGAGCGTGACCTGGTCACCGCCCCCGACCGCCGGTCGCTGCGCTACCGCACGGAGATCTCGAAGGCTCGCCGCCGGTCGTCGCGAGCGCTCTCGGTGCTGCGCAAGTCGGTGGGCGAGGCGCCGATCACCGAGGCGGTCGAGGAGGCCGCCCGCTGGCTGGAGGAGTTCCACCCCCGGTCGGTCGTGGAGCTGGACTACGGCGGCCTGGTCGAGCTGCTGTCGGCGGAGACGCTCGCCGCCGACGACTCGCCCGAGCTGGTCGCGGCGGGTCTCGCCGGGCTGTCCCGGGGTGAGGCCGAGGAGGCATCCGCCGCGTACGACAAGCTGGTGGCGCGGTGGCGGGCGGTCCAGCTGCTTGAGCGGTGCAACTAAGGGCATATCACCCAAGGAGCGCTCCCAAAGCGAGGGGTGCTCGTAGTTGACGCTTCACGAACCGTGATCATGAGTCCGAATAAGGTAGATTCTGCCGTGTAAAAGTCGCATAAATCGGGCATGGTTCATCCGTCCGTCTAGGGACGTTCGGCCGTTCGGCCCATGTCGGACATCGGGGACTAGCCGGACCATGGGAGACGCGTCGGCCGGCGGGACCCCGGCCGATGTCTATACATGTGGAGGAGTGACCGATGGCATCGCGAACGCACGAACCAGAGCCGCTACTCACACCGGCCGAGGTGGCGTCGATGTTCCGTGTCGACCCGAAGACGGTGACCCGGTGGGCCAAGGCGGGCAAGCTCTCCGCCATCCGCACCCTCGGCGGACACCGCCGGTACCGCGAGTCGGAGGTCAGGGCCCTGCTGCAGGGGCAGATTCCCCAGCAGCGCCAGGGAGACTGAGCCGGCACCACGCACGTGGATCAGGGGCGGTGGACTTCGGTCAGCCGCCCCTGACTCATGTCTGGCCCTCCGCGAGGGTGATCCGGATGCCGACCGTGCCGCCGTCCCCCCGGCGCAGCCGACTGCCCAGCAGGGTCAACCGGCCGAGCACCCGGTACTTGTGCTTGATCAGCCCCCGGATCCGCCGGCTGCCCGCCGGGTCGTAGAGCGTCGCCCGGGCCGGCACCGCCGCGCCGTGCGGTCGACCCCGGACGTCGCAGGGCGCGACCGTGACGGACCCGTTGCGCCGGATCCGCTTGACCTTGCCGGAGTCGGCCGCCGTCCACACCGCCAGGCCGTCGCCGTCGCGGACCGCCCACACGGGCGTCGGGACCTCACGACCGTCGCGTCGGAAGGTCGTCAGAAGGATGTACTTCTCGGCCGACAGGCGGTCCAAGGTGGCCACCCCCTCAGGATACGACCGAACGGCTGACTGACCGGCCGGATAGCGTGAAGCTCGTGACCGGCGAGCCGCGAATTGGTGACGTGGTCGGTGAGCTGCTGCGGGACACGCTCGCCGTGGCCACCGGCGTCGGCCCGCGGCCGCTGGTCGGCGGTCGGCTGCCCCGTCCGGTCATCGAGATCATCGAACGGGACGACGGGCTGATCAACGGTGCCCCCGCCGCGCCCTACCTCGACCCGCCGGCCTGGTGGCAGCCGTACGACCGCCGGGCGGTGGACCGGGCGCGCGGCGAGACCCTGGACGTCGGCGTCGGCGCCGGGCGGATCGCGCTGGCGTTGCAGGAGCGCGGCGTCCCCGTCACCGGGCTGGACACGTCGGCCGGCGCGCTGGACGTGTGCCGGCGCCGGGGCGTACGCCGCCTGGTGCACGGCACCGTGGACACCCACGTGGCCGACGGCGCCCGCTACGACACGTTCCTGATGCTCGGCAACAACCTCGGGCTCTTCGAGGGACGGGAGCGCGCGCCGGGGCTGCTCGCCGCCCTCGCGGCGCTGGCCCGACCGGGGGCGCAGATCATCGCCCACGGCACCGACCCGTACGGCACCCGGGACCCGGTGCACACCGCCTACCACGAGCGCAACCGTCGCCGGGGTCGGCTCGGCGGGCAGCTGCGGCTCCGGCTGCGCTACCGCGAGCTCGCCACCGAGTGGTTCGACTACCTCGTCTGCTCGCCGGACGAGTTCGCGGAGCTGGTCCGGGGCAGTGCCTGGCAGCTCACCGATGTGGACGACCGGGACGCCCCGTACTACCTGGCCACGCTCCGCCTGACGGGCTGAGAGCGCAGACGCCGGAGACCGCCGGCCGGGCACGACGAGGCCCCCGCGCCGGGGGAGCGGCGGCGGGGGCCGGGGCGCGGTCAGACCTGGACGGTCGGGGGCAGCTGCTCGGGCGGGAGGCCGCCGTCGCCGTCGACGACCTCGTCCGGGGTCCCGTCCTCGTCCAGGTCGACCATGGTGATGTCCACCTTGCCGTCGTGGTCGGTGTCGAACTGGAACAGGTCGGCCTTGCCGTCGCCGTCGGTGTCCACCACCCAGACGTCGGTCTGCCCGTCGTTGTTGGTGTCCGCGCGCAGCAGCTCGACCCGCTCGTCCCCGCGGGTCTCCACCGTGTCGGTGCTCTCCGCGCTCGCGACGCCCTCCGGTGCCTGGCTCATCTCGACTGGTCCTTCCCTCGGTTGACCGCCGTCTGTACCCGATCCGCCGCGCCCCCACGCATTGCGCCGCGCTCGGGGCCATATGGTCGCAGCATGAGCGAGTGGAGCGCACCGCCGGCCGCGGGTGACCCCCGGGCCGCCGCCGGGCGCAGTGGGGAGGCATGGTGAGCGAACGGTTCGTGGTGGTCGGCGCCGGCACGATGGGGCTCGGCATCGCGTACGTGGCGGCGGGTGCCGGTCACGCCGTCGAGCTGGTGGAGGTGGACCCCGACCGGGGAGCCGCCGCCGCGACCCGGCTCGGTGAGCTGTGGGACCGGGCGGTGGGACGCGGCAAGCTGACCGCCGAACAGGCGGCCGCCAACCGGACCCGGGTCACCCTGCGCGCCGCCCTGGCCGAGGTCGCCCCCGGGCCCGACGTCGTCGTGGAGGCGGTGCCGGAGCGGCTCGACCTCAAGCGGGCCGTGCTGCGGGACGCGGAGGCCCTCGACCCGGCGCTGCTCGGCAGCAACACGTCCAGCATCGCGATCGGCGAGCTGGCCGCCGGGCTGGCCCGGCCGGACCGCTTCGTCGGGTTGCACTTCTTCAACCCGGTCTGGGCGATGGCGCTGCTGGAGGTCGTGGTCGGGTCGGCCACCGCCGAGGAGACCACCGCGGCGGCCGTGGCGCTCGCCGGCCGGCTCGGCAAGGACCCCGTCGTCGTACGCGACATGCCCGGCTTCGCCACCTCACGGCTCGGGGTCACCCTCGGCCTGGAGGCGATCCGGATGGTGGCGGACGGGGTGGCCAGCCCCGCCGACATCGACAAGGCGATGGTGCTCGGCTATCGGCACCCGGTCGGGCCACTGGAGCTGACCGACCTGGTCGGCCTGGACGTCCGGCTCGACATCGCACGCACCCTCCAGGCCGCGTACGGGGACCGCTTCGCGCCGCCGCCGCTGCTGGCGGAGATGGTGGCCGCCGGCCGGCTGGGCAAGAAGTCCGGGCAGGGCTTCTACCACTGGGAAGACGGCGTGAAAGCGGTCCGCCCCGCGGTCGCGGACGGCGGGTCGAGCCGGTGAGCGGGCTGCGGGTCGAGGAGCGTCCGGACCGCCTCGTCGTCACGTTGGACCGGCCGGAGAAGCGCAACGCGATCGACGCCGACCTGATCGGCGAGCTGCACGCGGTCTGCGCCGAGTTGGAGGCCCGGCCCCGGCTGCTGCTGCTGACCGGCGGGGCGGAGGGCATCTTCGCCGGTGGCGCCGACATCGGTCAGCTCCGTGAGCGGGGCCGGCTGGACGCCCTCGCCGCGATCAACTCGGCGGCCTTCGCCCGGATCCGGGCGCTGCCCATGCCGACCGTGGCGGCCGTGGACGGTCCGGCGCTGGGCGGCGGCGCAGAGTTGGCGTACGCCTGCGATCTGCGGGTGTGCACGGAGCGGGCCGTCTTCGGTCAGCCGGAGGTGCGGCTGGGCATTCTGGCCGGCGCCGGCGCGACCCACCGGCTGCCCGCGCTGATCGGCGAGGCGCGGGCCAAGGAGCTGCTCTTCACCGGCCGCCGGGTGGACGCGGCGGAGGCCCTGCGGATCGGCCTGGTCAACCGGGTGGTGGCCGAGCCGGACGAGCTGCTGCCCACTGCCCACGAGCTGCTCGACGAGATGGCCAAGGGGTCGGCCCTGGCGCTGCGGCTCACCAAGCTCGCCGTGGACGCGCCCGCGGCCGCCCACCCCCAGCTCGACCTCGTGAGCCAGGCCGTGCTCTTCGAGGACGAGGAGAAGCGCCGCCGGATGACCGAGTTCCTCGACCGGCGACGCAGCCGCTGAACGGCCGCTCGGCGAACGGGAACGGCCGCACCGGGTTTCCCCGGTGCGGCCGTTCCTCGTTCCGTTCAGCGCCTGCTCAGTGGCGGATCTGCACGCCCGCGTCGGCCAGCGCGCGGATCACCTGTGCCGACTCGCCGAACCCGATCAGCAGCACGGCGTCCGCCCCGAAGTCCTTGACCTCCTTGGCGCCGGCGCCGAAGTCGACCGGCGGGGCGTCCTCGCCCTCCGGCGGCTGGTACGTCAGCAGCTTGAGCCGGTCGGCGCTGATGCCCGCCCGCTCCAACTCCTTGCGGACCACGGCCTGCAGGCCCTCACCGTAGGAGTCCTTACGGGCGATGATCGCGACCCGCTGCGAGCCGTCCCGCAGGATCACGTCCGCCAGGGCCCGGCCCTGGAGGCTGTCCGGCGGCGCGGTGCGGAAGTAGAGGCCCTTGTCGTCGGCGGTGGTCAGACCGTCGTCGGTGTTCGACGGCGAGAACAGGATCCGGCCGGCCTGCACCACGTCCGGCAGCACCGCCAGGGAGATCCCCGAACCGCCGGCGCCGATGATGACCGGCACCCCGTCCGCGATGTGCTTCGCGACGGTCGCCTTGGCCACCGTCGGGCTCGTGCCGTCGTCGCCCTCGGCCCAGGTGACCGGGTCGCCGAGGACGCCGCCCGCGGCGTTGATCTCCTTGATGGCCAGCTCCGCGCCCGCGGCCATCGGCGGGTACGCGATCGCCAACTCACCGGTCTTCGGCAGCAGGCCGCCGATGACCAGCGGCGAGCCGTCCTCCCTGTCGGCGTCGCCGGTCGGCTGCTTGCTCCCCTTCGGCGGGTTCTTGGTGCTGGCCGCCGACTCCTCGCCGGCGCCGACGAACTCGGTCTTGCCGTCGTTGATCTGCTGCCCGTCGAAGTGCAGGGTGGCGTAGCTCGCGGTGGCCGGCTCGCCGGCGTCGGTGAAACCGGCGCGGGTCAGCGAGACGCTGCGGTACTGGATGTCCTGGCCGGCGCGGGCCAGGGTCAGGCAGCCCGCCACGTCCTCGCAACGCTGGCCGCCGTTGGTGACGCCGACGATCTGCCGCGCGATCGCGGCCGGGTCGGTGCTGCCGGCCAGCTGCGCGGCGAGCGCGCTGATCACCACGGCGTCGTACGTCTCCGCCGAGTACAGGTAGTCGGTCAGCTTCGGTTCCACGGACCGTAGCCGGCTCTTGAAGTCCTCCGGCAGCGGCGTGAGTGGCGTGGTGCCCTTCATGCCGTCGACCAGGTCGGCGCGATCCTTCAACTCCGCGGGGAAGGAATTGAGCATGTTTCCGTCGGTCCCGTAGAGGCGCGCCTGTTGGGTCGGCGTCTCCTCGGGCGTGTCAGTCCCGCAGGCGCTGGTGGCGAGCAGGAACGTGGCGCAGACGGTCAGTGTGGCCGTCCGCGAGCCGCGCGATTTGAACATCGTCGTCCTTCCTCCGGCGAAGGTCCGCTGCGCACATTAGCGTGCCGACGCCGGCTGCGGGGCCGTGGAGGTGGCCAACTCCGCAGGTCGCCGACGGTGGTCACGGAGAGTAACGGGCGGACGAGGGTCGATGGCTGCTTGACCGACCGGCCTACTGTGCGGTGCGTGACGGACCTACCACAGCAGACGCTCGACGACGCGAACCTCGTGCTCCGTTCCGCGCTCGCCGGGGACGGTGACGGCGTGGTCGGGACGTTCGACGCGGTCGTCGACCGGTCCGGGCTGGCCGGGGCGTACGGGGTGGCGTGGTGCCTGGCCGCCACCATGGTCGGCGAGCCGGGGCCGCCCGGGTCGTGCGCGCTGGACTTCCCGGGCATCGACGAGGCCGGCTACGACACCCGCTGGGTGGCGCGGTTCGTCAGCGCGTACGCCAACCGGGACGTCGACACCGGCGAGGCGCTGTTCGGCGCCGCGGCGGCCGACGGGCTGCTGCCCGACTGCCTGCTCACCCTCGCCGGCTCGACGGTCGCCACGCTGCGCAGCCGGAGCACCTGAGCCGGCCGGGCGACCGACCCGTGTGATAGCAGTGGTGGCATGTCCGAGGCCATGCTGAGCAAGGTGCGCAAGCTGCTGGCGCAGGCCGAGGACCCGGCCTGCACGCCCGCCGAGTCGGCGGCCTTCATGGCCAAGGCGACCGAGTTGATCGCCCGCTACGGGGTCGACCGGGCGCTGCTCGCGGCCTGCGACCCCGCCACCGACCCGGTCGGCGACCGGGTGGTCGAGGTCGTCGCCCCGTACGCCCGGGACAAGGCCGGGCTGCTCGCCGCGGTCGCCGACCCGCTGCGCTGCCGCTGCGTACGGCGTCCGCGCGACGACGGGTTCACCCTCCACCTGTTCGGCTTCGCGAGTGACCTGGAGCGGGTCGACCTTCTCTTCACCTCGCTGCTGGTGCAGGCGGCGCACGGCCTGGCCGGCGCCGCCGTCCCGGCGGGCGAACACCCGGCGGCGTTCCGCCGCTCGTGGCTCGCCGGGTTCGCGCAGGTGATCGGCGCGCGGCTGCGGGCCGCCGAGGCCGAGGCGGCGGACGGCTCCGGCGCCCCCGGGGTGGCGCTCGTCCTGGCCGACCGGTCCGACCAGGTGCGGCGCCGGCTCGCCGAGGTCTATCCCCGACTGCGCACCGCGCCGCGCCGGCGGCTCGCGGGCAGCGGGTTCGGTCCCGGGGCGGCGGCCGGCCACCGCGCGGACCTCGGCGGTCGCACCGTGGACACCGGCCCGGGCGTGGAGCGCGGCATCGCCGGCTGAGGGGTCTCGCCGCAGTTGTGCCGACGCGCGTCAGCCCAGCGGCGGGTGGTGACCGTCGACGGTGGCGACGTAGCGGGACAGCAGCTCGTGCCAGCCGGCGGTCAGCGCCTGCCGGTAGCCCTCGGCGGCCTCGCCGTGCCGGTCGAAGTGCCGGTGCTCCAGTTCCACCCGGGTCTGCTCCGGTGCCTCCGGAAGGAAGAGCACCTCGACCTCGCTCGCGCGGGCCGGGTCCGGTACGGGCACCCGGTCCGGCCCGATCTGCCACGTGAAGACGAGACGACGCGGTGGGTCCCAGGTGAGCACCCGCCCCCAGTCGCCACGGAAGCCGTAGGGACCGATTTCGTACAGCATGCCGCCCGAGCGGGGCTCCATGCCCAGCTCGGCGAGTGCCTCCGGGCCGGACCAGGTGTATTCGACGACCCACCAGCGGGTGAGCGCGCCGGTGAACACCTCGAAGGCGCGCTCCGCGGCTGCGGGGACCAGGAGATCGCAGCGGAGGGAGAACTGGTCGAAGTCCTGCCGGATGTCCGCCGGATCGGGCATCTCCTGTCCCATAGGCCCGGACCATACCGGCTGATGCCCGAGTGTGCAGCGGTGCGCAACTGCCCGATTGCGGACAGCCTCCCGACGGGCGGACCTCGCTTCCGGATCTCGACCGGGTTGAGGCCGGGAGGGGCCGCGATTCACGCAGGATCCGCGCCCGGGAAATCGGCGGGAAAGGGATGGGGTGCGGCGAACCGGGTAAGCGCGCCCGGTCGGGCCGGGGGCACCCCGGCGGTACGGGGGTCGGCGGTCGGTGACGAGCCGATGGGGCCGACCGAGCAGGGAGCGGGGCGGGGCAGGATGAGCGGAACCGAGTCGGGCCAGCCGGACCAGGGCCAGTCGAGCCGGAACCGGCCGGACCGGAGCCTGACGCAGCCGGGCCAGGAGAGCCGGTCGGCCGTCCCGCCCGAGCGGCACGATCAGGAGGGAAGCGCGCCCGCCCGGCCGCCGCGCGAGCACCGGCCCGTCGGCCCGCCCCACCCGGAGGGCGAGCCGGACGTGCTGCTGGACGTGCCGGACCTGCACGTCGGATCGATCCGGTTGGCGGTGGACGGGCTCGACGTCGACCTGTCCCTCCGGGCGCGGCTGGCGAACCTGCTCCAACTCGACGCCGGCGTCCACGTCCGGCTCGAAGCCGTCGAGATCGACATCGAGGACGTACGGGCCCAGGCACTGCTCACGGTGCGGCTGGAGCGGCTGGTGCAGATCCTCGACCGGGCGCTGACCACCATCGACCAGAACCCGCACCTCGTCGAGACGATCGCGAACAGCGCCCAGGCCGCGCTCGGCGACGCCGACCAGGCCGCCCGGCAGATGACGGGCAGCACCCAGAACCTCGGCAAGGTGGTGGACCAGCTCGGGCAGAAGATCGGGTCCGTCACCGCCCGGACGAGTTATGCCGGCAAGGACGTGCTCGGCGGACCCCCGGAAGCACGGCAGGGACAACGGGATCAAGGCCAGCGGGCGGCGGGCCAGGCTGGGACCGGTCAGGCTGGTGCCAGCCCGGCCGGGCCTGGCGATCGTGCGGTGGGTCAGACCGCCGGTCAGTCGGAAGCCGGTCCGGGCGGGCCCGGCCAGCGCGCGGCGGGTCCGGCCGGCACCGGTCAGGGCCAGGCCGGGGCCGGGCCGGCCGAGAAGGCCGGGCCGGGCCAGGGCGGTGCGGGGCAGGGCAAGCCGGGTCAGGCCGGTGGCGGTGCCGGGCAGGGTGGGCCGGGCGGGGGCCGGCCCGGTCAGGCCGAGAAGGCGGGACCGCAGGGCGGGGCCGGTCAGGGCGGGCCGGGCCAAGCGGAGTCGGGCCGGGCGGAGTCGGGCCGGGCGGAGTCGGGCCGGGCCGGCGGCGGCGCGCCGGACGAGGGTGGGCCGAGCTGGCCGGTGCCGAACCCGGGGGACCTCGCCGGGCAGGCGGGTGAGGTGCTGCGGCACGTCGGGCGAAGCGTGTGGGACGTGATCAGGTCGGGCGTGGAGCAGCACGGGCCACAGTCCAAGCGTTGAGCCGCACGGGTTCCTGGATTTCGGGGTGTCCGGTCAGCGCGGACACCCCGACTTCCGGAAAGCCGTGTGGACCAAGACGGGACGCCGTCCGGCCGGGGCAACCGTCAGGGATGTCCGCCCGCGCAGCAGCCGTCCACGCATCCGGACGCCCCGGCGGCGGGCAGCGGTGCGCAGTCGTCGCAGTGTTCGCCGCGCCAGGCCGCCACGCCCTCCTTCACGGCGACGCCGGCGATGACGAGCCCGGCGATCGGGTCGGCCCAGGACCAGCCCCACAGCGCGTTGAGCGCGAGGCCGACGAGGAGCACCGCCGACAGGTACGTGCACAGCATGGTCTGCGTCGAGTCGGCCAGGACGGTGGCGGAGCCGAGCTCCCGGCCGGTGCGCCGCTTGGCGCGTACGAGCAGCGGCATCACGACCAGCGACGCGACGGCCAGGCCGATGCCCACCGAGCTGGACTCGGCTTCGCCGCTGCCGAGCAGTGCGCGCAGGGCGTCAACGGTCACCCAGGCGGCCAGGCCGAAGAACGACACGCCGATCAGCCGGAGCGCCAGCCGCTCCCGCTGCTCCGGGGCGCGCGAGCGGAACTGCCAGATCACCACGGCCGCGCTGGACACCTCGACGAACGAGTCGAGGCCGAATCCGATCAGAGCTGTGGAGGAGGCCGCCGTGCCGGCCGCGACGGCGACCAGTCCTTCCAGCAGGTTGTAGCCGGCGGTGGCGTACGCCAGCCACAGGCTGCGCCGCGACAGCGTGGCGCGGCGGCGCGGGGTCAGGACGGAGGTGCTCACGCACGTGCCGCCGACGCGGAGCCGGCCGGTGCGCCGTAGACCGGGCAGAGGGCGACGGCCTCCCCCGTGGCGGCCAGGACCCGTTCCGCCGAGCGGAGCAGATCCAGCAGCTCAGGCCGGGTGAGGGTGTAGAAGGACTGTCGACCCTCGACCCGGTAGTCGACCAGCCCGCAGTCGCGGAGGCATGCCAGGTGCTTCGACACCGTCGACTGGGCCAACCCGAGCTCGCCCGTCAGGTCGACCACCCGTGCCTCACCGGACGCGAGTCGCCGCACGATCGCCAGGCGGGTGGGGTCACCGAGCGACCGGAACAGCGAGGCGGCGGGGGTCAGCCCGGGAGCACAATCAATCGCCATCTGGCGATGATAGCCTGAAGCGGCGATTGGTGTAGGAGGTCCGGTCGCAACTCTGCCCAGGTCGGACGTGGAGGCGTATCGATCTCGATGGTCGGGCATCGGGGACCGCATGGACCTGAGCGATCCACCGGCGCTCATCGGCGTACGCCTGGTGGTGGCCGTCGACGGCCTGGCGCTCCTCCTGTTCGGTCTCCGCGTCGCGCTGACCCGCCGGCTGCCGCGGAGGCGGTTCGGCGGCCGGGGTGTCGGCAGCGAGGAACAGCCGCAGCCGGTCCGCATCGGGGGCGGCGTCGCCCTGGTGGGGGCGGCCCTGCTCGTCCAGCAGGTGGCGGCGCTCGCCACGATGCCGGCGGCGGTCGGTCTCGCGCTGCTCGGGGTCGCGCTGGTGCTGTTCGTCGCCGCGGTCGTGTGGTTCGGCGTGCGCCGGGACTAGTGCGGTGTCCACTAACGTTCACCGGGTTTACGGTGGTGTTGTGGATCCTCGCCGTGAGGGGCGAGCGACTCCCCACCGGGGGGTGGGGCGGGCCACCGCGGGCCAACTGATCCTCGCGCCGTCCCGGGTGGGCGGCGGGGGTCACGTCGGGACTGGCCGGCGCCGGGGAGGTGCCGGCCGGCTCGACGGTGCGTGATCACCCCGGGCAGCACAGCCACAGCTGTGGTGGGGGTGGTGGGTCCGCCGCCCGGTCTGCGGGTGGCGATCATGGCCGCCGCGACAAGATCGCGGTGCCCGGAGAATCGGCAGTGTGGGCAGGTCAGGGTCCGCCCGGGTGGTTTGGGTATCCGCCGGTGGCAGGCGGGGCAGGTGGAGGAGGTGCCGCGTTCGTCGACCAGGTGGACGGTGATGCCGGCGAGGGTGGCCTTGTCGGTGAGGACCTGGATGAGCCGGCCGATCTGCCACTGCCGCAGCCGCAGGTTGTGCCGCCGCCCGGCCGGGATGTCGAGCACGCTACGGGGGTCGCCGACGTGCAGCACCCCCACCCGCTGCTGTTGGGCCCACGATATGACGGTGCGGGCCGCCTCGTGCTGGGCCTGGCGGACGCGCCGCCGATGCCGGCCCTCCACCACCCGGGCGCGGCGGCGATAGCGGCGCCACCGCCGTGACCCCCGCTGACCCGGCTTCGGCGCCCGGCGGGCCACCGCCCGACGGCGGGCCTTGGTGTCAGCCAGGTGCATCCGATACTCAGCACGGACCGCCCGCCCCGACACCAACAACCCCGCCCCGTCCGGCCCCGCCACCGCGTAGGGGTGGATGATCCCCAGGTCGACCCCAGCTACACGCCCTGGATCTGGTCCCTCGCCGGGCGGGTAGGTCGCGACTGGGACTTCGGCGGTCACGTCGAGGAACAGGCGGCCACCCTCACACAGCAGAGTGACCGACCGGACCTGCTCCACCGGATACGGCAGCTCCCGGACCAGCCGCACCCACAACGGGGCACTGCCACGCGCGGCCGGGATCCGCACCCGCCGCCCGACAACGGTGAACGTGCCGTGATACCAGCGCACCGGCACCAACCCACGCCGGCGGCGCGGAAACCTGGCCGCCCCGTCACCGGACTTACGGCGTTTCGCCGCGGCGAACCAGGCGTCGGAGAACCGGCGCAACACCGACCGGGCACCCGTGCTGTCCAACTCGCCGAACGTGCCCGGCCCCGACGCGGCCAACTCCCGGCACAACTGCTGATAGCCGGCCAACGGCGCGTCCCGGCGGCGGCGCCGCCACGCGTTGACCTCCAACACACACGCCCACACATCACCAGCCGACCGCAGCAACCCGAAACACCGCCGCCGCTGACCCCCCGTCACCCGCAACCCCACCCGAGCCGTCCGATACACCACCCGCGGCGCAGCAGAATCCCGACGGCGAGGCACAACCCACACCCCACACCACCCGTACGACAACTTCCCCGACCCACACCAACCGGCCAACGTTTCTGGCCACCGCACTAGCAACCCGTCCCGGGACATTTGTCCCGGACGGCCGCGTACCGGCGGCTCTGCCGGCGTCCGCCGCGCGTTCGTAGCGTGACGGACGTGGATGACATCGTCGTACGACTCAGTGGACTCACCCGGCGGTTCGGAGCCGTTCGTGCCGTCGACGGCCTCGACCTGACCATCGCGCGGGGCGCCACCCTCGCCCTGCTCGGCCCCAACGGCGCGGGCAAGACCACCACCATCTCGATGATGCTCGGCCTCGCCCCGCCCGACACGGGCACCGTGTCGTTGTTCGGCCGGCCTCCAGCCCGGGCGGTCCGGGCGGGCCTGGTCGGCGCGATGCTCCAGGACTCGGGCGTCGTGCCCCCGGCCACCGTCCGGGACGTGGTCGAACTGGCCCGGGCGCTGTATCCGCGTCCGCTGCCCACCGATCGGATCCTCGCGCTCGCCGGGCTGACCGACCGGGCCGGCCGCCGGTTGGACCGGCTCTCCGGCGGGGAGGCGCAGCGCGCCCGGTTCGCGTTCGCGTTGGCCGGAGCGCCGGAGCTGCTGGTCCTCGACGAGCCGACGGCGGCTCTGGACGTCGCCGCCCGGCAGGCGTTCTGGACGGCCATCCGTCGGTACGTCACAGAGGGGCGCACGGTCGTGTTCAGCACGCACCAGCTGCACGAGGCGGACGAGTTCGCCGACCGGGTCGTGGTGCTCGCCGCGGGGCGGGTGGTGGCCGACGGTACGCCCGCGCAGATCCGTGCCCTGGCCGGCGGCCGCACCGTCTCCTTCGACCTCGCCGGAGCGGACGGCGAGGGTCTGGACCTGCTGCCCGGCGTCCGCGCGGTGGAGGTCCGGGGCGACCGGGTCCTGCTCACCACCGACGACGCCGACGCCACCGTCCTCGCGCTGGCCGCCGGCCGCGGCTTCCGTAACCTGGCGATCTCCGCCGGGCTGGACACCGCCTTCCTCGCCCTCACCTCAGCCGGAACGGAGCACTGAGATGCGCGCCTATCTGCGGTTCGAGCTACGTCGGCTGGCCCGGGACCCCCGCGTGGCGCTGTTCAGCGTCCTGGGACCCGTGGTCACGTACCTGATCTTCTCGGGGCTGCTCGGCGGGGACGACCGGCTGGAGGGTGTGGACGCTGCGGCGGCGCTCATGGTGGGCCTCGCCGGGTACGGGGCCGTGGCGGGTGTGCTCTCGGTGGGGTCGCAGGTCGCCCAGGAACGCGCGGTGGGCTGGCTGCACCAGCTGCGCGTCACCCCGTTGCCGCCCCGGCGGGTGGTGGCCGCGAAGGCACTGGTCTGCACGCTCAGCGGGGTGCCGTCGGTGATCGCGGTCGGCGTGGCCGGTTGGATCCAGCACCACATCGAGCTGGGTGCCGGCCGGTGGATCGCGCTGCTGCTGCTGATGTGGGCCGGTACGGTGCCGTTCGCCCTGCTCGGGCTCGCCATCGGGTACGGGCTGGCGCCGCAGTTGGCCCAGCCGGTCAACTTCCTGGTGTTCCTCGGCCTGTCGGTGCTCGGCGGTCTGCTGGTGCCGGTGGCTTACTTCCCGTCGGTGCTGCGGCCCCTGGCACACGCCCTGCCCACCTACCGGTACGCCGAACTCGGTTGGCGGTCGGTCGCCGGGCAGGCCCCCACGCCGTCGGGGTTGGGCGTCCTCATGGCGTGGACCGTGACGTTCGCGGCGGTCGCCGCCTGGGCCTACCGCCGCTCCACCGCACGGCGTTGACGGCCGCTACGGTGTCCGTCATGCCGGGTGCCGCCCCTGCCGCCGGTCCCGCCGCCCGGAGCCGGCGACGTCGCGGGTTGCTGCTCGTGGCGGCCCACTCGCTGTGGTTGTGGCTGCTCCTGCCGCCGGCCGCCGCGATCACCCGGGGGCAGATCGACCACGCCCCGACGGCGGCGGTCGGGCTCGCCGTCTTCGCGCTGCTCTACCTCGCGCTGGTGGCCGTCCCGGTGGCGGAGCTGCCGGTCCGGCCGGCCCTGCACCACGCCGGGCTGGTGCTGCTCGCGCTGCTCGGGGTGGGGCTAGGGCTCGCGTACGCCGGTGAGTCGAACGGCTGGCTGACCCTCCAGATGTACGTGTGCTCCGCGGGCGCCGTGGGGTTGCTGCGGGTGGGCTGGGGATTCGGCTGGGTCGGCGGCAGCGTCGCCGCCGTGCTGGTGGTCGGGGCGGTGCGCCGGGTGCCGGCGGACGACATCGCCCAGGTCGCGCTGATCACGCTGCTCGCCGGTGCCATGACGCTGGCGTTCGCGCGGGTGGCGCGCCTGCTGGACGAGCTTCGCCGTACGCAGCGTGAGCTGGCCCGGACCGTGGTGGAGCGGGAACGGCTCCGCTTCGCCAAGGACCTGCACGACCTGCTCGGCCACACGCTGTCGCTGGTGGTGGTGAAGGCGGAGGTGGTGCGCCGACTCGCCCCGACGGACCCCGACCGGGCCGCCGCCGAGGCCGCCGACATCGAACGGATCGGACGCACCGCGCTCACCGAGGTCCGCGAGGCGGTCACCGGCTACCGGGAGCACGGCTTCGGCCGGGAGCTGGACAACGCCCGGAGCGCCCTGGCCGACGTGGGCATCACGGTCACCGTGCGGGAGAGCGGGCACCCGCTCGACGTGGAGGCCGACGACGCGTTCCGCTGGGTGCTCCGCGAGGGGATCACCAACGTGCTGCGACACAGCGGCGCCGCGCGGTGCGACATCGAGGTCAGCACCGACGACGGCGGGTCGGTGCTGACCGTACGCGACGACGGGATCGGCGGTCGGCCGGAACCGGGCAACGGGCTGCGCGGGCTGACCGAACGGGTCGAGCAGGCGGGCGGGACCCTCCACGTCGGCCCGGCGCGCGGTGGTGGTCTGCTGCTCACCGCCCGGGTCCCCACGCGCCCGGCCGAGAGGGTGGACGGATGATCCGGCTGTTGCTCGCCGAGGACCAGGGCATGATGCGCGGGGCGCTGGCCCTGCTGCTGAACCTCGAACCCGACATCGAGGTGGTGGCCGAGGCCGCGACGGCCGCCGAGGCGGTGGCGGCGGCGCTGCGCGTACGGCCGGACGTGGCGCTGCTGGACATCGAGATGCCGGACGGCAACGGCCTGGACACCGCCGCGACCCTGCGGGAGCGGCTCCCCCAGTGCCGGGTGCTGATCCTCACCACGTTCGGGCGACCCGGCTACCTTCGGCGGGCGATGGAGGCCGGCGCGGCCGGGTTCCTCGTCAAGGACGGGCCCGTCGAGGACCTCGCGGTCGCGGTCCGGCGGGTGCTGGCCGGTGAGCGGGTCATCGACCCGGCCCTCGCGGCGGCGGCCCTGTCCGCCGGACCGAACCCGCTCACCGACCGGGAGCGGCACGTCCTGGCCGCCGCGGCGGACGGTGCCACGGTCGCCGACATCGCCTCCCGCCTGCACCTGTCCGAGAGCACCGTCCGCAACTACCTGTCGGCCGCCATCGGCAAGACCGGCACCCGCAACCGGATCGAGGCGGCCCGCAACGCCCGGGCCAACGGCTGGCTCTGAGGCGCCGGTCCGTCGAGGTCTCAGGCGTCCGCTCCGTCGGTCCCTCAGTCCGGGACGGGAAGGCGCGCCGGCGGCGCCGGGTACTCGCCGAGGCCGTAGCGCAGACGATGATTCAGATCGTTGACGGCCTGGCGGAAGTCCCGTTCGCTCGCCCGAGGATCGAGAAGGCCCTCCCGCGCGAACCGGTCCCGGAGTCTGTCGGCCAGGTGCTCGGGCACGTCACCGACCATCAACTGACCCTCCAACACGGCCAGGACGCCGATGAGCACGGCGAGGTCACGGCCGGACACCGGGTTGGGCGCCGCCTGATCGGACGCGTCACTCACCGTTCGAGGGTGCGTCATCGCGGGACCCGGGACAAGCACCACCGGCGACGGACAAAGCAAGATCCCCACCTGCGTGTTCGCTGGTGGGGATCTCTGTAGCCCGGCGAAAGGCTATGTGGCCAGGGGCGGGGTCGAACCGCCGACCTTCCGATTTTCAGTCGGACGCTCGTACCAACTGAGCTACCTGGCCGGGTTGCTCGGACCATGCTACCCAAAGGGCGGGTGATCCGCCGGAGGGCACACACTCCGATACGCAGAACGCCGCGCATTCTCCGCGCGGCGTCAGCGCTGCGGTCCTGACGGGACTTGAACCCGCGACCTCCGCCTTGACAGGGCGGCGAGCACTCCAACTGCTCCACAGGACCTAGCTCTGTTGCTCCGGCTTGCGCCGGTCGTGCCCCCAACGGGATTCGAACCCGTGCTACCGCCTTGAAAGGGCGGCGTCCTGGGCCGCTAGACGATGAGGGCGGCCCCGCCATCATTGCACATCTGCAACGTCAAGCGGACTTGCTCCCATCCGGCCCCGCCGGAGGCTTGGAAAGCATACGTGATCCACCGGCGGTCGACAAAACCGGTATGGCCCGAACCATGAGGCCCCGGAAAACCGCAGGTCAGGAGGGGTTCAGCGGAGCAGGGCGACACCGAAGCGCCGCTTCAGGTCGGCGATCACCCCGGGGCAGGCGGCGAGCGTGGCCGCCCGGTCACCGCCCCCGTCGTGCAGCAGCACGATGGATCCGGGGCGTACCGCGGCCACCACCCGCTTGCTGATCGTCTTGGCCGGCGGCTTCTCCCAGTCCTGCGGGTCGACGCTCCAGTGCAGGGCGTGCATGCCGAGCTCCTTGGCGACGGCCACCACCTCGGGTGTCCACTGGCCGCCGGGCTGCCGGTAGAAGGTGATCGGGGCGCCCGGCACGGCGGCCCGGATCGCCTTGTTGGTGCGGACCAGGTCGGCGCGGATCTCCGCCACGGGCAGCCGGCCGAGGTCGAGGTTGTGCCGCCAGCTGTGGTTGCAGAGCTGGTGCCCCTCGCGGACGATCCGGCGGACCAGCTCGGGGTGGCGCTGGGCCTCCCGTCCGACCAGGCAGAAGGTCGCCTTCACCCGGGCCGTCCGCAGCTGGTCGAGCACCTTCGGCGTCCAGGCCGGGCTGGGGCCGTCGTCGAAGGTGAGAGCCACCGGGCGGACCCCGGTGGTGCGGCGCAGCCCGGGCGGCAGCTTGGTGGGCTTGGGGCGGACCGGTCGACCGGTCGGCGGGGGTTGCGTGCGCGGTGTGGGCTTCGCCGTGGGGCTGGGCGGTGGGGTCGGGCTGGCCGAGACGGAACCGTCGGCGGCGACGACGGTGTGCCCCGGCTGGGCGCAACCGCCGAGGACCAGGAGCAGGCCCAGGGCGTACGCCAGCGCGGTGCGGGCTTTCATCTGTTCGCTCCCGAAGGGGGTCGGGGTACGCGGACCACCCGACGCTAGTGGACGCACTGGGGCGTCGACACCCCCCGGGTCAGCGCGCGAGGGAGTCGCGGAGCGTCACGATCAGGTCGACGGCCTCGCCGAGCTGCGTGGGCCGGACCACTCCGGCGGGCAGCGTGTCGGCCGACCAGCCGGGCCCGGCGGCGAGCACCAGCAGCGGTCGCCGGGGCGCGGCGAGCAGGGCGCCGAGCTGGGCGGGGTCGGCCGTGGCCCGGGTGTGCGACCAGAGCACGACGACCGCCGGGCCGGTCCGGCTGACCGCCTCCAGCAGGGCCGGGACGGGCACCCGGGCGCCGAGCATCCGGTAGCCGACGCCGGCCTCGGCGAGGGCCGCGGCGAGCGCCTCCATCGGCAGGCTGTGCTGCTCCTCGTCGGCGCAGGCGAGCAGGACCCGCGGCGGCGCGCCCGGCGCGGCGGCCCGGCTGACCGTGGCCAACGCCTCGGAGACGCAGCGGGACACCAGGTGCTCGACCTCGATGAGACCGGCGGTCGCGGCGTGTCGCTCACCGATGCCGGCGAGCACCGGCCGGAGCAGCCCGTCCCAGGTGGCGACGACGCCGTCGGTGGCCAGCGCGCGCGTGATCGTACGGTTGATCTCCGGGGAGTCCAGCCGCATCGCCGCCCGGGCCAGCCCGCGCGCGGCCGGTCCGGCCCGGCCGACGGGGATGGTCGGGCCGCCGCCGTCGCGGATACCGGGCCTCCGGAGCGGGGCGAAGTCCTCGGCGCGGGCCCGGTCCGGTGCCTGCCGGGCCCAGCGGGCGGCCTCTGCCGGGCTGACCCCGTCGGCGGTGAGCCGGCGCATGATCTCCAGTCGGGCCAGGTCGGCGGAGGTGTAGCGGCGGTGCTGACCGGGTGTGTGCTCACTCGGCCCGAGCCCGTAGCGCTGGTGCCAGGTGCGCAGGGTGGTCACCGCGACCCCGAGCCGGCGCGCCACCGCGCCCGCGCTCAGCGGCTCATCGGCCACCCGACCGCTCCGGCGCGTCGTCCACCGGTGCGACCGTCGCGACCGTGGTGGGCGCGGCCGGCTCGGCGGGGTGCAGCAGCCGGTCGACCACCCCGCCCAGCCAGGGTGCGTACGTCTGGGGGTCTGCTCGCAGGTCGGCCTCCAGCGCGGTCGGCTCCGCCCAGCGCAGCTCGGCGACCTCGGCCGAGTCGGGTCGCAGCGGCGCGCCCGGGCGGAACTCGCCCCGCAGGACGTGGTCGTACTCGAACTCGACCCGACCGGTGGCCGCGTCCTCGGCGTAGTAGACGTACACGCCGACCTCGGTCAGCTCCACCGGGCCGACGCCCAGCTCCTCGCGCAGCCGTCGGTTGGCGGCCTCGCTGAGTGACTCGCCGGGCCCGGGGTGGCCGCAGCAGGAGTTGGCCCAGCGCAGCGGGAAGCGGGTCTTGACGGCGGCCCGGCGCTGGAGCAGCACCAGGCCGTCCGGGTCCACCAGCACGACCGAGAACGCCCGGTGCAGCCGGCCCGGCGGCTGGTGGGCGGCGGCGACCGACGTCTCGCCCTGCGCCCGGCCGTGCTCGTCGACCAACTCGACCAGGTGGGCCTCGCGTTCGCTCATCGGTTGCCTCCTGTGACGCGGCCGGCGGCCAGCTTGCCGGAGATGAGGACCATCGGCACGCCCACGCCGGGCTGGGTGCCCGAGCCCACGAAGACCACGTTGGGCAGCGTCCGGTGCAGGTTGCTCGGGCGGAACGGCCCGGTCTGGAGGAAGCTGTGCGCCGCCGCGAACGGAGTCCCGGCGGCCATGCCCTGCGCGGCCCAGTCCGCCGGTGTGACGGTACGCAGCACCTCCACGCCGGCACCGAAGCCGACGTAGCCGCGCTCCTCCAGGGTGCCGATGAGCCGGTCCGCGTAGCGGTCGGCCAGGTCACCGGGCCAGACGAACGGTGCCCGTTCGAGGTTGGGCACCGGGGCGAGCACGTAGTAGGTCTGCCGGCCGGCGGGAGCCACCGACGGGTCCGTCCGACTCGGGTTGGTGACCAGCAGGGACGGGTCGGACATCAGCTCACCCCGCCGGATGACCTCATCGAAGGTGCCCTTCCATGACCGTCCGAAATGGATGTTGTGGTGGGCGATCCTCGCATACGCCTGCCGGGAGCCGACGTGCAGCACGACGCAGGACGGCGAGTAGGTGAGCCGACGCCTACGGCCGGGCGGCAACAGGTCGCGGTAGGCGATCGGCAGGTCCGGGTTGAGCACCACCACGTCGGCCGGGACCAGCTCCCCGTCGGCCGTCAGTACGCCGGTCGCCCGGCCGTTGGCGGTGCGGACCTCGCTGACCGTCGTGTCGTAGCGGATCTGCACGCCGTGCTTCTCGGCGGCGCCGGCCATCGCGCGGGAGACCGCGTGGACGCCGCCGCGGGGGAACGACACCCCGGCCACCGAGTCGAGGTACGCGATGACGGTGTAGATGGCGAGCGCGTCGTGCGGGGCGAGGCCGGCGTACATGGCCTGGAACGAGAAGATCCGTTGGGTCCGCGGATCGCGGAAGAACTGCCCGATCTTGGTGTGCATGCGGCGGAAGGCGCCACCGGCCAGCAGCCGCAGCAGGTTTCCGGTGAGCAGGTCGGCCGGCGAGTCGAGGTTGCGCTCGATGAAGTCGGCGCGTTCGAGCTGCCACAGCCGCCGCGCGTACTCGACGAAGCGCAGGTAGCCGTCGGCCTCCCGGGGGCCGCACACCCGGGCGATCTCGGCGGCCATCCGGGTGGTGTCGGTGATGACGTCGAGGGTGGAGCCGTCCGGGTAGTAGGCCCGGTAGGCCGGTTCGAGCGGGGTCAGGTCCAACCAGTCGTCCAGCTCCTCGCCGACCGCGGCGAGGGCCTCGGCGATCAGCTCCGGCATGGTGAGCACCGTCGGCCCGGTGTCGAACTCGTAGCCGTCGACACTCAGCCGGCCGGCGCGTCCGCCCGGCACCGCCTCCCGTTCCAGGACGGTGACCTGCCGGCCGCTGCCGGCCAGGTGCAGCGCGCAGGCCAGCCCACCGAGCCCGGCGCCGACGATCACCACCCGGTCCGTCCGTCCGTCGACCGTCCGCACCTGACCACCTCCTCGGTAGAAGCCGCCCATCATGCCCGCCGGTCGGTCGCCGTCGTGGCCAGTGCCGTGAGCGCGCGGACGGCGGCCGGGTCGATGACCGCGCCGTCGATCGCCGCCAGAGCCTCGCCGACCCGTTCGTCGATCATCCGCCGGATCTCGTCGACCGCACCGGTGAGCTCGACCAGGTCGGCCAGCGCGGCGACCTCGCGCCGGCCACCGCCCCGCCCGGCCCGGTCCAGCGCGCGACGCTGCGCCGGGGTGGCGAGCTGCCGGGCGAGCAGGAGCAGCACGGTGGGCTTGCCGGTGCGCAGGTCGTCGCCGGCCGGCTTGCCGGTGGTGGCCGGGTCGCCGTAGACGCCGAGCAGGTCGTCGCAGAGCTGGAACGCCTCGCCGACGGCCAGGCCGAAGCGGGTGTAGGCGGCGATCTGCGGCGCGTCGCCGGTGACCCCGGCCAGGGCGGCGCCGAAGAGCAGCGGGCGTTGCACCGTGTAGCTGGCCGTCTTGTAGCGCGCCACCCGCAGTGCCCGGTCGACCGACCAGGTGGCCGACTCGCTCTCACCCAACACGTCCAGATATTGCCCGGCGACCGTCTCGACGCGCATCTGGTCGTAGCAGCGGCGCACGTCGAGGAGTCGGTGCGCTGGCACGGCGGTGTGCGCCAGCAGCCGGTCGGCCCAGACCAGGCAGAGGTCGCCCACGAGCACGGCCGCCGCCTCACCGAACCGGTCGGGGTCGCCCCGACGCCCGGCGGCGGTGTGCTGCGCCGCGAGCGCCATGTGGGCGGTCGGCCGGCCGCGGCGGGTGGCCGAGGCGTCCATCACGTCGTCTTGGACCAGCGCGAACGTGTGCAGCAGCTCCAGCGCGGCGAGGGCCGGCAGCACCGGCGCCACCGGCTCGGCGTCGCCGACCAGGCCACGCCAGCCCCAGTAGGCGAACGTGGGGCGGATGCGTTTGCCGGCGGCGAGGACCGCGTCGCGGGCGGTGGTCGCGAAGTCGCCCACCGCCGGATCGATCTCGTCGAGGGCGTCCACCTCGGGCGCCAGGAAGGCGGCGAGCGTGTGGTCGACCGCGCGGACGAGCTCGGCGGTGGCGCGGATGGCGGATGCGGTGCGGACGGGATCGCCGCCGTGGGCCGGCTGCGCCGGAACCACCCGGAGGGCGCTGCCCGCAACCGCGTCGTTGGCCATGACGCCGAGGGTACCCTAGAGTTACGAGTTGCGTCGATTGCTGCGTCGATATTGGAGGATGGCACGGTGGACACGGACCTCACCGCTGCGTACACCCAGTGCCGTGAGCTGCACCGACGTCACGGCCGCACCTACTATCTCGCCACCCGGCTGCTCCCCGCGTGGAAACGGCGACATGTGCACGCCCTCTACGGCTTCACCCGCTACGCCGACGAGATCGTCGACCGCACCGACGACCTGCCGCCGGCCGAGCGAGCCGCCCGGCTCGACGACTGGGCGGGCCGGTTCATGGCGGGCCTGCACGGCCAACCGACCGACGACCCTCTGCTGCCCGCCGTGCTGCACACCATCGCCGTCTTCGACCTCGACCGGAACGACTTCGCCGCGTTCCTCAAGAGCATGGCGATGGACCTGACCGTCGACTCGTACCGGACCTACGCGCATCTGCTCGACTACATGGAGGGTTCGGCCGCGGTCATCGGCACGATGATGCTGCCGATCCTGGGCAGCAGCGCACCGGAGGCGGCGCGGGAGCCGGCCCGGCAGCTCGGCTTCGCCTTCCAACTCACCAACTTCATCCGGGACGTGGACGAGGACCTGGACCGCGGGCGCGTCTACCTCCCGCAGGAGGACCTGGCGCGGTTCGGCGTCACCACGGAGGACCTGATCGAGGCCCGCGCCCGGGGTCGCGCGACGCGGCCCGTCCGCGAGCTGATCGCGTACGAGGTGGGTCGGGCCCAGGCGCACTACGCCGCCGCGGCGCCCGGCATCACCCTGCTCGCACCGGCCTCGCAGGCGTGCATGCGGACCGCGTACGCGCTCTACGGCGGGATCCTCGACGAGGTGGCCGCCCAGGACTACGACGTCTTCGCCCGCCGGGCGGTGGTCCCGCAGCGACGCCGGCTCGCCGTGGCGGCTCGTGCCCTGGCCACCGCGACCGGTACGCCGGTGACCGCCGTGCCCGGCCCGCCGGTGCCCCGCCCGACGGCACCCTGACCGCCTGCCGCGTCAGAGGCAGCCGTGCAGGGCGTCGACCAGCTCCTCCACCCGGTCGAAGTCGGCCAGCCGCCCGGTCGCGTACGCGAAGCTGTAGCCGCGCACCGGGTCGGCCCAGGCACAGCTGCCGCCGAGCCCGCCCATGCCCCAGCTGCCGTCCTCCTCCCGCTGCATACCCAACGTCCAGCGGACCCGCCGGTCGAGCAGCCGGTCGTGGCCGTCGTACTGGACCCGGGTCGCCTCGGCGACCAGCTCCGGGCTGAACAGGCGTACGCCGTCGAGCGTGCCGCCGGCGAGCAGGCCGTCGTAGAGCCGGGCCAGGCCGGTCGCGGTGGCGTGCAGGTTGACCGCCGGCACCTCGCAGCCGCGCCAGAGCGGACCGTTGAGCACCGCGAGGTCCAGCCCGCCGGCCGGGTTGCCCACCGCCCGCGCCCGCAGCGACCCCGGTTCGCCGGTCATGCGCGCCGGCCAGTCCGGGTCGCCGTACGACAGGTCGGCGCAGCGACGCTGGTCGACGGCGCTCAGCCCGAAGCCCAGGTCCAGCCGCCACGGACCGGCGATCTCGTCGGCGAGGAACCGGCCGACCGACCGGCCGTCCACCCGCCGGACCAGCTCGCCCACCAGGTGCCCGTACGTCCAGGCGTGCTCGCCCGCGGCGGTCCCCGGCTCCCACTCCGGTTCGGCGGCGGCCAGGTCACCGGCGAGCAGGTCCCAGTCGGCGATCGCGGCGGCCGGCCGGGGCACCGGGAACGCCGGCAGCCCGGCGGTGTGCGCGAGCACCTGCCGGACGGTGGCCGGCGCGCGGAAGCCGGGCCAGTGCGCGGCCACCGGATCGTCCAGTCCGACCCGACCCCGGTCGACGAGCAGCAGCAGGCAGAGCGCGGCCACCGGCTTGCCGGTCGAGTAGACGGCGACCAGCGTCTCGGCCCGCCAGGGCCGGCCCGGCGACCGCTCACCGCCCACGAGGTCCACCACGGGTACGCCGTCGTAGCGGATCGTCAGGGCGGCTCCGGTCTCCCGCCCATCGGCGAGCAGGCCCCGGAAGCAGTCGTGGACGGCGGCGAAGCGGCTGTCGTGCATCCGGCCACGGTAGGCGATCGCCCCACACCCGGCCGGTGACTTTCCGCCGGCCGGGTGGCCGGGCGGTACCGGCTGGGGGATGCTGTCCGGGTGGCGGAGCCGGAGCAGGTGGATGTGGTCGTGGTTGGGCTCGGCGTCGGCGGTGAGGAGGTCGCCGGGCGGCTCGCCGAGGCCGGTCTGAGCGTCGTCGGCGTCGAACGGGACCTGGTCGGCGGTGAGTGCCCGTACTGGGGGTGCATCCCGAGCAAGATGATGATCAGGGCGGCCAACGCGTTGGCCGAGGCGCGTCGGATCGACGGCCTCGCCGGCACGGCGGAGGTCCGGCCGGACTGGGCGCCGGTGGCCCGGCGCATCCGCGAGGAGGCGACCGACACCTGGGACGACCGGGTGGCGGTGGAACGCTTCGTCGGCCGGGGCGGCCGGTTTGTCCGGGGCACCGGCCGGCTGGCCGGGCCGGGCCGGGTCCAGGTCGACGATCAGGTGTTCCAGGCCCGCTACGGCGTGGTGCTGGGCACCGGTACGCGGCCGGCGGTGCCGCCGATCGAGGGGCTGGCCGGCACGCCGTACTGGACGAACCACCAGGCGATCGAGGTCGAGGAGCTGCCGGAGTCGCTGCTGGTGCTCGGCGGCGGGGCGATCGGGCTGGAGCTGTCGCAGGTCTTCGCGCGGTTCGGCGTCCGGGTCACCGTCGTGGAGGCGCTGGACCGGGTGCTCGCCGTGGAGGAGCCGGAGGCGTCCGAGGTGGCCGTCGCCGCGCTGCGCGCCGACGGCGTGGAGATCCACACCGGGGTACGCGCGGAGCGGGTCGACCACGACGGGCGGCGGTTCACGCTGCGCGGCTCGGGTGGCGCGTCGTTCACCGCGGAGCGGCTGCTGGTGGTCACCGGCCGCCGTGCGCACCTGGAGGAGCTGGGGCTGGACACCGTCGGGGTGGAGACCGGGCATCGCTTCCTGCCGGTCGACGACCGGATGCGGGTGACCGACGACGTCTGGGCGGTCGGTGACGTGACCGGCGAGGGCGCGTTCACCCACATCGCGATGTACCAGGCGGCGATCGTGATCGCCGACATCCTCGACCGGGCCCGCCACTCGAAGGCCGGTGCCGATCCGAGCGGCACCGCCAGCGTGGTCGGCGGCGCCATGGGCGCGGCGAGCAGCCTCAGCACCAGCGGGTCGAGCGGTTCGGCCGGCACGGTCCCGCGCGCCGACTACCGGGCCCTGCCCCGGGTCACGTTCACCGATCCGGAGGTGGGCGCGGTCGGCCTGACCGAGGAGCAGGCCCGGCAGCGCGGCATCAACGTCCAGGTGGGCTTCACCAAGCTGTCCAGCTCGGCGCGGGGCTGGATCCACGGGGTGGGCGACGAGGGTTTCATCAAGCTGGTGGCGGACGCCGACCAGGGCGTGCTCATCGGGGCGACCTCGGTCGGGCCGGCCGGGGGCGAGGTGCTGTCCGGGCTGGTCGTCGCGGTGCACGCGGCGGTGCCGCTCAGCCAGCTCCGGCACATGATCTACGCGTACCCGACGTTCCATCGGGCCATCGAGGACGCGCTGCGCAATCTCTCCTGACGGCAGGAGGCGGCAGCGGCCCGACAGATCGCTGCTCATTTCTTTCACCTTCATGACGTACGATTGCGGCCGTGACGAAACGGTTGACCGAAGTCGCCAAGAAGGCGGGCGTCAGCGAGGCCACCGTCAGCCGGGTGCTCAACGGTCGGGACGGGGTCTCCGAGGCGACCCGGACGGCGGTGCTGACCGCCCTCGACGTGCTCGGCTACGAGCGGCCGACCAAGCTGCGCGGTGAGCGGGCGCGGCTGGTCGGGCTGGTGCTGCCCGAGTTGCAGAACCCGATCTTCCCGGCGCTCGCCGAGGTGGTCACCGGGTCGCTCGCGCAGCGGGGGTTCACCCCGGCGCTCTGCGCCCGCACCATCGGCGGTGTCTCCGAGATGGACTACGTGGAGATGCTGCTGGACCACCAGGTCTCCGGCGTCATCTTCGCCGGCGGCTCGTACGCGTTGGCCGACGCGCGGCACGACCACTACCGCCGGCTCACCGACCGTGGTCTGCCGGTCGTGCTGGTCAACGCGGGCGTCGACGAGCTGGGCTTCCCGCGGGTCTCCACGGACGACGCGGTGGCGGTGGAGCAGGCGTACGGGCACCTGCGCTCGCTCGGCCACGAGCGGATCGGCATGGTGCTGGGGCCGGAGGGGCACGTGCCGTCGCGGCGCAAGCTCGACGCGATGATCCAGGCGGCCGGCTGGTCCGACGACTCGGAGTTCGTGGAGCGTTCGAGCTTCTCGATGGAGGGCGCGCGGGTGGCCGCGACCAAGCTCGTCGAGCGGGGCGTGACCGGCATCGTGTGCGCCAGCGACGTGCTGGCCCTGGGCACCATCCGGGCGGCCCGGCGGCTCGGCCGTTCGGTGCCGACCGACGTGTCGGTGGTGGGCTTCGACGACTCCGCTTTCATGACGTGCACCGACCCGCCGCTGACGACCGTGCGGCAGCCCATCGAGACGATGGGGCAGGCCGCGGTGGACCTGCTGGTCACCCAGATCGAGGGGGCCGGCGTCCTGCGCGACGAGCTGCTCTTCGAGCCGGAGCTCGTCGTACGCGGCTCCACCGCCCCGGCGCCCGGCCGCTGACCGGGGGCCGCGCACCTTTCGCTGACCTGCCAACTGAGGCCGTCGACCGCTGCCAGCGGTCGACGGCCTTTTTCCGCTGCCCGATGGCGTCCCGCCCTCCGTCGACGGGCTCGACCGGCGGCGGGACAAAAGGTAGCAAGTATCGGCAATCGGGGTCGGTTTCCAAAATGCTGTCAGGATCTCTCGTCATCAAGTCGTGTCTTTCCAAAACAGGATCGATACCTTGCTGAAATGAGTCGCCCTCGTTACAGTGACTCCACTCACACCCGGCCTCGGTACGGCTACCGAGGGTCAGGTCGTATGGCGAAACCGAAGAACCAGCAGGGCATCGCCGCGGTGACCACCACCGCAGTTCGGCGAAGGTCATGGAGACACCCGTTCCCGAAGGGATGAACAGATGTCCGTACCGCAGTACCGGAAGGCTGCGGCGTTGACGCTCGCGGCAGGCCTGGGGCTCAGCCTCGCGGCGTGTTCCACCAAGAGCGACGACGCGTCGAACGACGCAGGCGGCAAGGTCACCATCACCGTCGACTGCCAGCCGGTCGGCTCCCAGAAAGAACTGCTGCAGAACTGGAACGCCGACGTCGCGGAGTTCCAGAAGCAGAACCCCAACATCGTCATCAAGAGCGTCAGCGTCGGCGAGCAGTGCAACAACCCGCCGGACTTCACCGCCCGCCTCTCCGGCGGCACGGTCACCGACGTGTTCTACGGGTACATGACCGATCTCCAGCAGGTGCTCGACTCCGGTCAGGCGATGGACATCACCGAGTTCGCCAACAAGGACAACGTCCCCACCTGGGACAGCGTCGACCCGGCGCTCAAGGAGGTCTTCACCGACAACGGCAAGCTCTACGCCGTGCCGGTGAAGAACTACTCGATGGGCCTCGTCTACAACAAGGTCCTGTTCCAGCAGGCCGGGCTCGACGTCAACAACCCGCCGAAGACGTGGCCCGAGGTCCGGGAGGCGGCCAAGAAGATCTCCGCGCTCGGCAACGGCATCGCCGGCTACGCCGAGTACAGCGCCGGCAACACCGGCGGCTGGCACTTCACCTCCCTGCTCTACTCGCAGGGCGGCCAGGTGCTGACCCCGGACGGCAAGAAGGCCGACTTCAACAACCCGATGGGCAAGCAGGTCCTCCAGAACCTCAAGGACATGCGCTACGGCGACAACAGCATGGGCAGCCGTCAGCTGCTCCAGTGGGGCGACCTGCTGACCAACGCCGCCGCCGGCAAGGTCGGCATGTTCATCGGCGCGCCGGACACCACCCAGGCCATCGTCAGCCAGTTCCAGGGCAAGTTCCAGGACTGGGCGATGGGTCCGCTGCCCGGCCAGGACGGTCCGGCCAAGGGCACCCTCGGTGGTGGCGAGGGCTACTTCTTCAAGAAGGGCCTCACCCCGGAGCAGGTCAAGGCCGGTCTGAAGTGGGTCGCCTACCAGAAGCTGACCCCGGGCAAGGGCCAGTTCGACTACGTCCGGGCCAAGCCGCAGAACTACCCGGTCGGCCTGCCCCAGCCGCTGCTCTTCGCCAACGGCAGCGACGCGCAGAAGCAGGAGCTGGAGCTGCGCAAGGCGAACGCGAACGTCGACACCACGAACTTCGCGATCTTCGAGGCGAACCCGGTGCCGATCAAGGGTGAGCCGCGCAACGCCCAGGCGATCTACGCGGTGCTCGACGCCGCGATGTCCGGGGTGCTGACCAACCCGAACGCGAACATCGACGCCCTGCTCAAGACCGCCGAGGAGAAGGTCAACCAGCTCCTCGCCGCGGAGAGCTGATCCACCGGGTGTGGGGGGCCGGCGCGCCGGCCCCCACACCGTCCGCGCCGCACCCCTCCGCTCACCGAACCACCAGGAGTTGCCTTGGCGATCACCACCGCCCCGGGGAGCGTCAGCAGACCGCCTCGCCCCGACGCCCCGGCCGGGCCACCTCGTACGAGCCTCGGGCGCAAGGTACGGGACAACCTCACCGGGCACGCGTTCCTGATCGGCGCCGTGCTCTGCTTCGTGGTCTTCTCCTGGTACCCGATGATCCGCGGCATCGTGATGAGCTTCCAGCGCACCCGGCGGGGCGTCACCACCTGGGTGGGCTGGGACAACTACCTCCGCATCATCGACGACCCCAGTTTCTGGACCGCCTGGAAGAACACCTTCTACTTCACGGTCCTCGCGCTGGTCCTCGGGTACGTGGTGCCGTTCTTCGTGGCGATCCTGCTCAACGAGTTCCGCCACGCCCAGGGCTACCTGCGGATCCTGGTCTACCTGCCGGTCATGCTGCCGCCGGCGTCGGCCCTCTTCCTCTTCAAGTTCTACGCGTACGACCCCAGCGAGGCGGGACTCTTCAACGCGATCCTCAAGGCCCTGCACCTGCCGACGTCGCAGTGGATGCAGTCGCCCGAGATGACGATGCCGGCGATGGTGCTCGCGTCGACCTGGATGAACATGGGCAGCGCGGTGCTGATCTACCTGGCGGCGCTGCAGAACATCCCCGGCGAGCTCTACGAGGCGGCCGAGCTGGACGGCGCCGGGATCTGGCGGCGGATCCTGAACGTGACCATCCCGCAGACCCGGCTGATCCTCCTGCTCCTGGCGATGTTGCAGATCGTCGCCACGATGCAGCTCTTCATCGAGCCGCTGATCCTCGCCAACGGCGCGGGCGCGGAGGACTCGGCGACCTCGGTCGCCTACCTCATCTACCAGCACGGCTTCTTCCAGAACGACCTCAACGGCGCGGCCGCCCTCGGCGTGATCATGCTCGTGGTGCTGGCCGGCTTCTCCGCGGTCTACGCGCGGCTGACGGCGAGACAGGACTAGGACGGGCGAGTCATGGCACAGGATTCCGGAACCCGGACCCTCATCTCCCACGCGCAGCTGCGGCGCGGGCGCGGTCGGGTCGTCTACTGGGTGGCGCTCACCGTCGTGGTAGCGGTGTTCACGCTCGTGTTCCTCGGGCCGCTCTACTGGATGGTCACCGGCGCGCTCAAGTCCGGGCAGGAGATCGCGCAGACCCCGCCGTCGCTGTTCCCGAAGGACCCGCAGCCGCAGAACTACATCGACGCGTGGAACAACCTGGCCCTCGCCAAGCTGCTCTTCAACACCTTCTACTACGCGGCCGGCGCGGTCCTGTTCCAGCTGGTCTTCGACACCGCGGCCGCGTACTCCCTGTCGAAGCTGCGGCCGATCTTCGGCAACGCGATCCTCGGGCTGATGCTCGCGACGCTGATGATCCCCGCGATGGTCCTCATCGTCCCGCAGTACGTGACCGTGATCGACCTGCCGATCCTGCACCTCAACCTGCTCGACTCGCCGTTCGCCATCTGGCTGCCCCTGGTCGCGAACGCGTTCAACATCTTCCTGCTGAAGCGGTTCTTCGACTCGATCCCCGAGGACCTGATGTCGGCGGCGCTCGTGGACGGGGCGTCCCCGCTGCGTACGCTCTGGTCGATCATCCTGCCGATGTCGCGTCCGATCCTCGGCGTGGTCTCGATCTTCGCCGTGACCGCCGTCTGGAAGGACTTCCTCTGGCCGAAGCTGGTCATGCCGTCACCCGAGACGAGGACGGTCAGCGTGGGCATCTACGCCTTCTCGGGAGGCACGCCCATGAACGTGGTCGTCGCCGCGTCGGTCATCGCGGCGATCCCCACCGTGATCATCTTCCTGATCTTCCAGCGGAACATCATGTCCGGCCTGACCACCGGCAGCCTCAAGGGATAACCCACAGCCCCGACCCCCCGTGGCGGACAACGACCGTCCGCCGACGAACATCCAGGTCCGGCGGGATCCGCCGACGTACCGACGCAGAAAGCAGGTGCCCGTGTCCACAGCAGACACTAGTCCGTGGTGGCGTGGAGCGGTGATCTACCAGGTCTATCCGCGTAGCTTCGCCGACGGTGATGGCGACGGCATCGGCGACATCGCCGGCATCCGGTCCCGGCTCGACTACCTGTCCGCGCTCGGTGTCGACGCGATCTGGTTCAGCCCCTGGTACCCCTCCCCCATGGCCGACGCCGGCTACGACGTGGCCGACTACCGGGACATCGACCCGATGTTCGGCACCCTCGCCGAGGTGGAGGCGCTGATCACCGAGGCCCACGCACTCGGCATCCGGACCATCGTCGACGTGGTGCCGAACCACTGCTCGGACGCGCACCCCTGGTTCCAGGCGGCGCTCGCCGCCGGGCCCGGCTCGCCCGAGCGCGACCTGTTCTGGTTCCGGCCCGGTCGGGGCCCGAACGGCGACCAGCGCCCCACCGACTGGGTCGGTGAGTTCGGTGGCCCCACCTGGACCCGCACCACCAACCCGGACGGCACCCCCGGCGACTGGTACCTGCACCTCTTCGCCCCCGAGCAGCCGGACTTCAACTGGGAGCACCCCCGGGTCCGGGCCGAGTTCGAGGACATCCTGCGGTTCTGGTTCGACCGGGGGGTGGACGGCATCCGGATCGACTCGGCCGGGCTGCTGGTCAAGGACGGCACGCTGCCCGAGACCCTGCCGGACCGGCCACACCCGTTCCGCGACCTCGACGGCGTGCACGACATCTACCGGGCCTGGCGGCGGGTCGCCGACGAGTACCCGGGTGACCGGGCGCTGATCGGTGAGGTGTGGATGCCGGACCGGCAGCGGTTCGCCAACTACCTGCGCCCGGACGAGCTGCACGCCGCGTTCAACTTCGACTTCCTCGGCTGTGCCTGGGACGCCTCCGCGCTGCGCGAGAGCATCGACGGGACGCTGGCCGCGCACGCCCCGGTCCGGGCCCCCGCCACCTGGGTGCTCTCCAACCACGACGTCACCCGGCACGTCACCCGCTACGGCCGGGCCGACACCACGTTCAGCTTCGCCGCCAAGCGCGAGGGCATCCCCACCGACCTGGAGCTGGGCACCCGCCGGGCCCGGGCCGCCGCGCTGCTGTCGCTGTCGCTGCCCGGGGCCGCGTACGTCTACCAGGGCGAGGAGCTGGGCCTCTGGGAGGTCGAGGACATCCCGTACGCGCTGCGCCAGGACCCGATGTGGGAACGCTCCGGGCGGGTCGACCCCGGCCGGGACGGCTGCCGGGTGCCGTTGCCCTGGTCCGGTGACGAGCCACCGTTCGGGTTCAGCCCGGACGGCGCCGCCGCGGCGCCCTGGCTGCCGCAGCCGGCCGACTGGAAGGACCGGACGGTCCGGGCGCAGACCGGCGACGCCACCTCGATGCTGGAGCTGTACCGGGCGGCGATCCGCATCCGGCGGGCCGATCCGGCGCTCGGCGACGGCGGACTGACCTGGCTGCCGACCCCGGACGGCGTGCTCGCCTTCCGCCGGGGCGACGGTTTCCGCTGCCTGGTCAACCTCGGCGACACCCCCGTGCCGCTACCCGCCGACGTCGAGCTGCTCCTGGCCAGCGGGCCGCTCGACGACGACCTGCTGCCACCGGACACCGCCGTCTGGTTGCGCACCGCCGAACCGGCGTCGGCCGCGCCCGACGCGGCCTGACCCCACCGACGTGCGGGGTGGGGCGTCGACCGCCGAGCGTCGTCCCACCCCGCGCCGCACCACCGCACCGCCGCACCACCGCACCGCCGCACACCCCACTCCACGTCCCCCGGGAAGAAGGTGTCCGTCCCCATGTCCAGATTCCGGACTCGACTGATCGCGGTGCTCGCCGTGATCGGCCTGGCCGTCACCGCGGCCCCACCACCCCCGGCCGCCGCGGCCGGCGGCCCGAACCTCGCCGCCGGCCGGACCACCTCGGCCAGCAGCACCAACGGCCCCTACGTCACCAGCAACCTGACCGACGGAAACCAGGGCAGCTACTGGGAGAGCAGCGGCGCCCTCCCGCAGTGGGCCCAGGTCGACCTCGGCGCCAGCCAGTCGATCGACCAGGTCGTCCTCAAACTGCCGGGCGCCTGGGAGGCCCGGACCCAGACGCTCGCCGTGCAGGGCAGCCTGGACGGCAGCGGCTTCAACACCATCGTCTCCTCCGCCGGACGCTCCTTCAGCCCCGGCAGCGGCAACACCGTGACCATCAACTTCCCCGCCACCAGCACCCGGTTCGTCCGGATCGCCGTCACCGCGAACACCGGCTGGTCCGCCGCCCAGCTCGCCGAGCTGGAGGTGTACGGCGCGACCGGGTCGTCGGGCAACCTGGCGCTCGGCAGGACGATGGCCGAGAGCAGCCACGCCGACGTGTACGGCGCCGGCAACGCCAACGACGGCAACGCGGCGACCTACTGGGAGAGCGCCAACAACGCCTTCCCGCAGTGGATCCAGGCCGACCTCGCCGCGACGGTGAGCGTCAACCGGCTGGTGCTCAAGCTGCCCGCCGGGTGGGGCGCGCGCAACCAGACGGTGACCGTGCAGGGCAGCACGAACGGCTCCAGCTTCTCGACCCTGGTCGCCTCCGCGTCGTACGCCTTCAACCCGTCGTCGGGCAACACGGTGAGCATCACCGTGCCCACCGCCTCCACCCGGTACGTCCGGGTGCTCTTCACCGCCAACAGCGGCTGGCCGGCGGGGCAGCTGTCGGAGCTGGAGATCTACGGCCCGGCGACCGGTGACACGCAGGCCCCGTCGGCGCCGGGCAGCCTCGCCTTCACCGAGCCGGCCACCGACCAGATCCGGCTCACCTGGACGGCGTCCACCGACAACGTCGGGGTCACCGGCTACGACATCTACGCCAACGGCGTGCTCCGGACCAGCGTCGGCGGCTCCACGCTGACCTACACGGACACCCAACCGGCCGGGTCGACGGTCTCGTACTACGTACGGGCCCGGGACGCGGCCGGCAACCAGTCGGGCAACAGCAACACGGTCACCCGCACCGGCAACACCGGTGACACGGTCGCGCCGACCGCGCCGGGCAACCTGGCCTACACCCAGCCGGCCAGCGGGCAGGTCCGGCTGACCTGGACCGCGTCCACGGACAACGTCGGGGTCGCCGGCTACGACGTGTACGCCAACGGCGCGCTGCGCGGCAGCGTGAGCGGCAGCACGCTCACCTACACCGACAGCCAGCCGGACACGGCGACGGTGTCCTACTACGTGCGGGCCAGGGACGCCGCCGGGAACGTGTCGTCGAACAGCAACACGGTCACCCGCACCGGCAGCAACCCGCCGGGCGGCACCAACCTGGCGGTCGGCAAGCCCATCACGGCGTCGTCGGTGGTGCACATCTTCAACGCCGTCAACGCCAACGACGACGACGTCACGACCTACTGGGAGGGCGCGCCCGGGGCGTACCCGAGCACGCTGACCGTCTCGCTGGGCTCCAACGCCAGCATCAGCTCGCTGGTGGTGAAGCTCAACCCCGACCCGGCGTGGGGCCCGCGCACCCAGACGTTCCAGGTGCTCGGCCGCGAGCAGTCCGCGTCCGGGTTCACCAATCTGGTCAGCTCGGCGACGTACTCGTTCAGTCCGAGCAGCAGCAACACGGTGACCATCCCGGTCTCGGCGACGACCGCCGACGTCCGGCTCCAGTTCACCGCCAACTCCGGCTCGTCTAACGGGCAGGTGGCCGAGCTCCAGGTCATCGGTGTGCCGGCGCCGAACCCGGACCTGACGGTCACCGGCATCACCGCGTCGCCGGCCGCGCCGGTCGAGACCGACGCGATCACCCTGTCGGCGACCGTGCGCAACGCCGGCACGGCGGCCTCCGCCGCCACCGCCGTGGGCCTCTACCTGGGTACGACGAAGGTCGGCACGGCCACCGTCGGCGCCCTGGCCGCCGGGGCGCAGACCACCGTGTCGGCGAACATCGGCCCCCGCAACGCCGGCAGCTACCAGCTGATCGCCAAGGTCGACGAGGCGAACACGGTGATCGAGCAGAACGAGGCGAACAACACGTACACCAGCCCCACCGCGCTGACCGTCAACCAGGTGGCCAGCTCGGACCTGGTGGCGTCGGTCGTCACCTGGTCGCCCGGCACGCCGAGCGCCGGCGCGACGGTGAACTTCTCGGTGACCATCCGCAACCAGGGCACGGTCGCCTCGGCCGCCGGGGCGCACGGCATCACCCTGACCGTGCTGAACGACTCGGGCAGCGTGGTCCGCACGCTGACCGGCTCGTACAGCGGCACGATCGCCGCCGGGGCGACCGCCGGACCGGTCGGCCTGGGCACGTGGACGGCGGCGAACGGGCGCTACACCGTCCGGGTGGTGCTCGCCGACGACGCCAACGAGCTGCCGGTGAAGCGGCAGAACAACACCAGCGACCGGTCGCTGTTCGTCGGCCGGGGCGCCAACCTCCCCTACGACTCGTACGAGGCCGAGGACGGCTCGGTCGGCGGCGGGGCGCAGGTGATCGGGCCGAACCGGACCATCGGTGACCTCGCCGGTGAGGCGTCCGGGCGGCGGGCGGTCACCCTCAACACCACCGGGGCGTACGTCGAGTGGACCACCAAGGCGGACGCGAACGCCCTGGTGACCCGCTTCTCCATCCCGGACGCGCCGGGCGGCGGCGGAATCAACTCGACGCTGAACATCTACGTCAACGGGATCCTGCACAAGCCGATCAGCCTCACCTCGAAGCACATCTGGCTGTACGGCGCCGAGGCCAGCCCCAGCGACTCGCCCAGCGCGGGCCCGCCCCGGCACCTGTACGACGAGGCGAACGTGCTGCTGAACTCCACCGTCCCCGCGGGCAGCCGGATCCGGCTCCAGAAGGACCCGGCAAACAGCACCACGTACGCGATCGACTTCGTCAACCTGGAGCAGGTCGCGCCGCGGGCCAACCCGGACCCGGCCCGGTACCGGGTACCGACCGGGTTCAGCCACCAGGACGTGCAGAACGCCCTGGACGCGGTCCGGATGGACACCACCGGCAACCTGATCGGCGTCTACCTCCCGGCCGGCACGTACGAGACCGCGCAGAAGTTCCAGGTCTACGGCAAGGCGGTCAAGGTCGTCGGCGCGGGCATCTGGTACACCCGTTTCCAGACGCCCACCTCGCAGCAGAACACCGACGCCGGTTTCCGGTTGGAGTCCTCGGCGAGCGGGTCGTCCTTCGAACACCTCGCCTTCTTCGGCAACTACACCAACCGCATCGACGGGCCGGGCAAGGTGTGGGGTGAGCTGAAGGACGTCGACAACATGACGCTGGACAACGTCTGGGTCGAGCACACCGTGTGCGCGTACTGGGGCGTCAGCGTCAGCGGCGTCAAGATCACGAACAGCCGGTTCCGGAACACGTTCGCCGACGCGGTGAACATGACCAACGGCAGCACCAACAACCTGGTCGCCAACTCCGAGGGCCGGTCCAACGGTGACGACGCGTTCGCGCTCTTCTCCGCGACCGACCAGGGTGCGTCCACGGGCAACCACGGCAACGTCTTCGAGAACCTGACCGCCACGCTGACCTGGCGGGCGGCGGGCATCGCCGTGTACGGCGGCTACGACAACGTGTTCCGCAACCTCTACATCGCGGACATGCTGACGTACTCCGGCATCACGATCAGCTCGCTGGACTTCGGCTACCCGTTCATCGGGTTCGGGGCCAGCCCGCCCACCCGGTTCGAGAACATCTCGCTGATCCGGGCCGGCGGCCACTTCTGGGGAGCACAGACGTTCCCGGCCATCTGGATCTTCTCGGCGTCGAAGGAGTTCCGTGGCATCCGCGTCTCGGACGTGGACATCGTCGACCCGACGTACTCCGGGATCATGTTCCAGACGAAGTACAACGGCAGCCAGCCGGAGAACCCGGTCACCGACACCGTCTTCACCAACGTCTCGATCTCCGGGGCGCGGCGCAGCGGTGACGCGTTCGACGCCAAGTCGGGCTTCGCCATCTGGGTCAACGAGATGCCCGAGCCGGGCCAGGGTCCGGCGGTCGGCTCGGCGACCTTCAACAACCTGCGGCTGACCGACAACGACGTCGACATCCGGAACACGACGACGACCTTCACCATCATCCGCAACTGACGATCACCGGACCGGGCGCCGTCGGGAGGACTCACCCTCCCGGCGGCGTCCGCCGTGCTGGGACGCCCGGGTCAGTCGGCGGACGCGCCGTGCCGACCGGCGCCGCCCGCGAACCGGGCGGCGCCGGCCGCGGCGTCCGCCGCCAGCGACTCCATCCCGTACGCCAACTCGGTCGCCAGGGCCGCGGGCTCGTCGAGCCCGGCGCCGGCCAGCACCGCGGCCCGGTCGTTGCGCAGGCAGGTCTGCGGATGCCGGGCGAGCTCCGCGGCCAACTCCTCCGCCGCCGCCCGGGCCGTCCCCGGCGCGACGAGCCGGTTGACCAAACCCATCGCGTACGCCTCCTCGGCGCCCACGGGCCGGCCGGTGAGGATGAGGTCCAGGGCCCGGCTCTCACCGATGAGTCGGGGAAGCCGGACGCTGCCCCCGTCGATCAACGGCACTCCCCACCGACGGCAGAACACCCCGAGCACCGCGTCGGACTCGGCGACCCGCAGGTCACACCAGGCGGCCAACTCCAGGCCACCGGCCACCGCGTAGCCGGAGATCGCCGCGATCACCGGTTTGCCGAGGACCATGCGGGTCGGGCCCATCGGGCCGTCGCCGTCCGGCTCGACGCGGTTGCCGCTGGGCGTGCCGATGGCCTTCAGGTCGGCGCCGGCGCAGAACGTGCCGCCGGCGCCCCAGAGGACGGCCACCGCCGCCTCGGGGTCGGCGTCGAACGCCCGGAACGCGTCGGCCAGGGCTCGGGCGGTCGGCCCGTCGACGGCGTTGCGGGCCGCCGGCCGGTCGAGGATCACCGTCGTCACCGGTCCGTGCCGTTCGACCCGTACGCCCATCGGCACAGCATGCCGTCGGCGGTGCCGGCACGCCAGGGCCGCCGGTTTTCGTGGCGCCTGGTTCCGGGGTCGTCGCGTCGTGATGACGCCGCGCGGCGGATCCGTCACCCGAGACCGGTTTGGGGGCGCGGATGCCGGGAAGTCGGTACCCGTGCGAGCGCTGATGACGAAGGTAGAGCAGGCATCCGGCCTGGACCGGGTGGGTGACCGACTGCAGCGCGGTGTCCTGGCGACGCTGCGACCGCAGTGGTTGAAGGACCTGTTGCACGGTGTCCCGCTGGGTCACCCGCTGCACCCGGCGCTGGTGCAGGTGCCGGTGGGCTCCTGGATCAGCGCGGCCATCCTGGACCTGATGCCGGGGCAGCAGAGGGCGGCGACGACCCTCACGACGGTGGGCACGGTCAGCGCGGTCCCGGCGGCCGTCGCCGGCCTGAACGACTGGGCGGCGCTCGCCCCCGACCAGCGGCGGGTCGGCCTGACGCACGCCGCCGCCAACACCGTGGCGCTGGCCTGCTACGCCGGCTCGGTCGCGGCGCGGCTGACCGGCCGGCACCGCCTCGGGAAGATGCTGGGGATGGCGGGGCTGAGCGCCGCGAGCATGGGCGCCTACATCGGCGGCCACCTGGCGTACAAGCAGGGCGCGCAGGTCAGCCAGAGCATCTCCGACCTGCACCTCGTGAGCCCCGGCTGGCACGCGCTCGGCGAGTTGGCGAGCCTCCCGCAGCGGCAACTGCTCACCCGGGAGATCGACGACGTGTCGGTCATCCTGTACCGGCACGGCGACGACGTCACCGTGATGCTGGAGCGCTGCCCGCACCAGAGCGGCCCGCTCGGCCAAGGCCAGGTGCAGGAGGTCGACGGGCACGACTGCGTCGTCTGCCCGTGGCACGGCAGCACGTTCCGACTGAACGGCGGCGAGGTCGTCCACGGCCCGTCCGGCAACGACGGGCAGGTCCTGCCCACCCGGATCCGCGACGGCGTGCTGGAGGCCCGGCTGCCCTGATCCGCCCGGTCCGGGGCGGCCCGGTCCGCGAGTCGCCGTGGTCGGCTCCGCGCGTCCCAGATCTGGGGCAGCTCGACAGGATCCGAGTCCCTCCTCCTGCCACCCGGGGCGGGCGGCGGGTGATCGACTTCCTTGATGTCGCGGTGTCCGGGGCGGCCGGATACCGCGATATCGCTGATCCGTAGTGGACCACGACCGGGTGTCGGCGACCTCGCTCGTGCCCCCGTCAGTCCCGGCGGTGCCGTCCGGCCGGCAGTTCCCGCGCGGTCGCGTGGACGCGGGCCGCCTGTCCACTCAACCCGGTCCGAGGGGTCCCGGCGGTGCCAGTGGTCTGGGCGATCGCGGCGCGGCCGGCGGTCCGCCCGCCGGCGGCGACGGTGCGGCGACGTAACCCGAGCACCGCTCCGATCTGGGCTCCCACGATGCTCGCCACGGCGAGCACGGCCGAGACGGCGAGGGGGCGGTTCACCCGGTCCGGTTCGCCTACCCGCGCGGCGCCGACGGTCACCGCGGGCTCCTCGCCGGCGGGTGCCTCGGCCACCGTCGGGTTGTTCCGCGGTGCCTGGGTGGCCGGCCGGGTCGGCGCGGGGCCCGACTCGTGCCCCCGGGCGATCTGCCCTGGCGTGGCCCGGTCGGGGGCCGGTGCGGGGCGCGTCGGCGTGGGGCGGGCCACGAGGCGGCCGGTCGCGTGCGGCCGGACCCCACCGTCGACGGCCCGCTCGGGCAGCTTGAGCAGCTGCCCCGGGCGAATCCGGTCCGGGTCGGCGAGGTGGTTCAGGCGGGCCAGCTCGCGGTAGTCGGCGAACTCGTCCAGGTAGCGCTCGGCCACCGCGCCGAGGTAGTCGCCCTTCGCCACGCGATAGACCGGCGTGCCGCTGAGCGTGGCGGGACCGCTGAGCGTGGCGGGACCGTTGTGCGCGGCCAGACCGCTCGCCACGGCCGGAACGCCGGTCACGGCCGGGACGCTGGTCACGGCGGGGGCTGAGGCGGCGTACGGCTGGGTGGTGACGGCCATCGTCGCGGCGCTCGCCGCCGGGGCGGTCGCGACGATCAGCGCGACCGAACCGACCAGGACGGCGGCGGCCCGCTGCTGGCGGCTCATTCCGGGAAGGCGCGGTGCCGGCCGGCGCAGCACCTGGGCGCCCAGCTCCACGAACACCGAGAACGTGAACGTGGCCCAGCCGAACCAGCCGACGATGGCGAGCGCCCGTAGGAAGAGCTGCCCGTCGTCGCGGCTGGTCAGGGCGGCACCGATCTCGGCGACGGTGGGCACGTGGTCGGGCAGGGGGTTGCCGGCGAGGGCCAGCAGCGCCACCGGGGCGCCGGCCACCACCCCGCAGAGGACGACGAGCGCGCCGACCCCGGTGAGGACCCGTCCGGTGCGGCGGACGGCGGAGCGACCGGATGCGGCCATGGCTACCTTCCTTCCTACGGGGCTCCGGTGAGGGCACGCGCGGTCGCCTCACCCGTGACGGTGACGGTGTCGGGAAAACCGAACAGGCCGAGCATCGACCGGTGGTAGGTGACCTCGACCCGTACGCTGACCAGCGTCTCGCCGTCGACCACCGGGAAGCTGACCGAGTGGCCGGCGGTGTCGACGGTGGCGAGGTAGTCGGCGACCGCCGCGCGGGCCTGCGGCTGGTCGATCCGCTTGGGTCCGCCGGCGATGGCGGTGGCGCGGTCGATGGCCTGCCCGCCGGCCCGCGCCGCCTCGGCGGCGAGGTTGTCGGCGCGCTGCAGGGTACGGAGCTGACCGGCCCCGTCGAAGGAGAGCCCGATCAGGGCGAGCACCCCGACCATCGCCACCGCGAGGAAGATGCTCACCCGCCCGGCGTCGTGTGGGGCGCTCATCGACGGCTCCGGTAGCGGTCCAGGGGTGAGGTGAAGCTCGCTGAGACCTCGTTGGTCGTCAGCATCCCGGGTAGGACGGGCAGTCGCAGGTCCCGGTAGGACACCTGGCACGTGACGAGCACGGTGACCGTGGCCTCCTGCCCGGTGTCGCTGGCGAACGCCCGGTCGAAGGTGGTGTCCTGCCCGTTCACCGAACCGCTGAAGTCGAGGTCGGCGCCGCCCTCGCAGTTCAGGCCACGCCAGTTCGCCTGCTTCTCGGCGGCCTCCTGGGCCGCGTCGCGGGCCCGGCCCGCGTCCCGCGAGATCGAGGCGGCGCGGGCGGCGTCGTGCGCGGCGACGTCGACGGCCTCGGCGGCCACCGCCGTGCGACCGGCGACCCCGGCGAGCACCAGCAGCGCGATGAACGCCGGCGCGAGGACGGCCACCTCGATCGAGACGGAGCCGCGCGTGGCGTCCCGGTTCACGGCGTCGTCCACCGCTCCGCCGTCCCGTGCGCGGTCTGCTCGACGGGGAAGCTCACCCCCGGCACGACCGACAGGGACCTGCCGCGCACCGTGCAGGTCACCTCGGCCAGGGTGGTCACGCAGGTCGGCCCGGGCGACTGCCAGCCCACCAACCAGTCACCGGAGGCGGTGAGGAAGCGGGTGGCCCGCCGTACCCCGGCGTCGTCGGGGGCCTCGTGCACCCGCTGCGCGTTCACCGCGCTCTGGGCGGCGTTCAGGGCGGTCGACCGGGCCACGAACCAGACCGCGACCTGGATCGAGGCGAACAGCAGCAGCAGGATGGCGGGCAGGGCGACGGCCAGCTCGACGGGGTTCGCGCCGCCGTCGCCTCCGCCGGCCGCCAGGCGGCGTCGGGCGGCCGTGACCACCCGACGCGCGCCTGACCAGACTCCTCGGTGCATCGCTGCCGCTACTTCGGGTCCTGGTGCTTCGGGATGTTGTCCATCCAGTCGTTGGCGCTCGCCAGCGCCGCCGCGGTGACCGCCATGGCGACCGCGACCAGCCCAAAGATGATCACGGCGGTCGGGACCGGGCTGTCGCCGCGTTCGCCGTCGCGGCGCAGCTCCGCGAGACGCGCGGTCAGCGCGACGTGCAGGTAGGTGAGGAGGTGCATGGCGTGCTCCCTTGGCTCGGGTCGGGGTCAGAGACGGGCGATGAAGGGGTAGATGGCGAAGCCGAGCAGGACGAAGACGAGGAGGGCGCCCGGGATGTCGAGACGGCTGGTCACCCCCTCCGCCCGGGCGAGGTTGTCGGTGCGGATCTGGTCGCGCAGCGAGTCCGCCCGGCTGCGCAGGGTCTCGTGGACCTGCGCTCCCTCGCTGCCGGAGGAGCGCATGATGGCGCCCACGTCACCCAGTTCGGGGATGCCGATCCGGTCGGCCAGCTCGCGCAGTTCGTCCCACGGGGAGTGCATCTGCATCTGCGCGATCCGCAGCGCCTCGGAGATCCGGTCGAAGACCCAGCCGTCGCAGACCGCGGCGGCCCGCTCCAGCGACTGCACCGGCCCGTGTGCGGCGGACAGCTGCAAGGCCACCAGGTCCAGGTAGGTGCAGACGGCCGCCCGGAACTCGTCCCGGGCGGTGGCGGCCTTCGCCAGTACGGAACGGTGGGCGATCAGCGCGGCGAGCAGCGCCAGACCGAGGCTGGCGACCACGGGCACCACCACGGGCAGGTGGACGCCGAGGACGAAGAGCGAGCCGCAGACCAGGGTCGGCGCGGCCAGCCCGATCAGCGCGGAGAGCAGCACCGACAGCGTGTACTGCTCGGGGGTCTGGTCGATCAGCGCGAGCTGCCGGTGCGGTGGCCGCAGCCAGCGCGACGCCCCGGTCAGCCACTCCAGCCGACCGCCGGTGGCCCCGGCGAGCGGGCCGGTGCCCGCCGGCTGGTGCAGGCGACGCAGCGCCGGACCCAGCGCCGGGGTCGCGGGCACCAGCTCGCGGACCACCAGGAACACGCCGAGCCCGATGGTGGCACCGCCGCCGACCGCGATCGCGAACTGCCAGTTGACGATCACGCGACGGCCTCCTCCGGGTCGGGCGCCGGCAGGAAGCGGGCCGGCCGCTGCGGCTGGCTCATCGACCGCACCCACGCCAGCAGCCCGACGAACGCGGCACCGAGGGCGGCCATCACCACCTGGCCGGCGGGTGTGCCGTACGGGCGGATGTACTCGGTGTTGAGCAGCCCGTACGCGATGGTGGCGAGGGTCATCCCGGTGAGGAAGCGAACCGCGAAGCGGGGCTGGGTGCGTTTCGCCTCGACCTCCCGGCGGGTGGCCACCTCGGCGGCCGCCGCGCCCGCGATCGAGCCGAGCACGTCACCGAGCCGCTCACCCCGGTCGGTGAGGTGCAGGATCAGCGCCGCCACCACCTGGTCGGCGACCGGGTCACCGATCTCGTCCGCGAACGCCAGCAGGGCCGAGCGGGCCAGCCAGCCGGCCTGGAGCCGGGCGGCGAGCAGCCGTACCTCCTCCTCGATCTCCTCGGGCGCGGTGCCGACCGTGCCGATGATCGACTGTTGCAGGCCCTGCCCGGTGGCGGAGACGTCCTTGAGCCGGCGCGTCCACTCGCCGACCGCCTCGATCCGGGCGATGGCCCGCTGCTCGGCGCGGCCCACGTTGAACAGCCACGGCGTGCCGGGCACCGCCACCGCGACCAGCAGGCCCACCACCGGAAGGCCGGTGAGCAGGAAGGCGAGCGCCCCGGCCGCCGCCGCGCCGACCAGCAGGGCCTGGTGCGCGCGTCGTTCCCCGGGCGTGCTGCCCGACCCCTGCCACAGCCGGGCCAGGCCGGGGCCCGCGCCGGGCCGGCGGCCGGGTGGCCGCCGGGTGCCGACCAGGGCCACGACCGCGAGGACCAGACCGGCCACGCAGGCGGCACCCGACGCCACCGCGATCAGCTCGATGGTGTCGCGCATCGGGTCACCGCCGTCCCAACCGCGAGTGCCGGGGCCGTCGCCACGCGCCGGTGCCGGCCTCGATCCACCGCGACAGCAGCCGGGCGTCGTAGCCGACCCGCAGCAGCTGCTCGCGTACGCGTTCCGGCAGGTGCCGGGGGACCGCCCGCCCGTCGGGACCCGGGGCGAAGACGGCGGTCGTGATGATGCGCCCGTGCTCGCCGGCCCCGATGACCTCCTCGACGTGCGAGACGAACCGGTGCTTGCGCCCACCGATGCCGGTCTCGTCCTCGACCGTCACGTAGACGATCAGGTCGAGAGCGTTGCCGGCCATCCGCCGCGCCTGGTCCACGGTCATCTCCCGGCCGTGCGCCAGCGCCAGCTCGACGATGCGTTCACCCACGCCGGCCGGGGTGCGCGCGTGGATCGTGCACATCGAGCCGCGGCTCGTCGTCATCGCCTGGAGCATCGGGACGATCTCGCGGGACCGGACCTCGCCGACGATGATGCGCAGTACGCCCATCCGCAGCGAGACGGGGATCAGGTCGGCGATGGTCACCTCACCCGCCGGACGGCCGTCGAGACCACGCTCGCCGTGCCCCTCCCGGGCCTCGAAGCTCATCACCGCCCGGTGGCGTTCGTGGCGGCGGGCGGGCAGCAGCTCCCGGCTCTCCTCCAGCAGCACGTACGGCTCGTCCGGCGGGATCTCGTTCATCAGCGCCCGGATGACGGTGGTCTTCCCCGCCCCGGCCAGGCCGGCGACCATGATGTTCAGCCCGGCCCGCATGGACGCGCGCAGGAAGTCCCGCAGCAGCGGATCGATCATCTCGTCCAGGTCGCCCCGCGAGCCGGCGATGTCGTCGAGGCTGACGTCGAGCGTGTTGTGCTTGCGGATCACCGCGTACGGGCGGTGGCTGACCAGGAACACCGCGGCCAGCCGGCTGCCGTCGGGCAGTTGCAGGTCCAGGGTGGGCTTCGAGGTGGACAGCGACCGCTCGGTCGCCCCGGCCCGCCGCGCCGCCGCCTGGAGGATCTCCACCAGCTCCGCGTCGCTGTCAGCGATCGGCTCCGCCCAGTCCACCCCTCCGCCGTGCCGGGTGATGCGCACCTGGTCGCAGCCGAGGATGTGCACCTCCTCGATCGTGTCGTCGACCAGTAGGGTCTGGAGCCGGCCGAGGCCCACCAGCTCGGCGGTCACCTGGTCGAGCAGCAGCCGCTCCTCGCCCGCCGGCATCGGTGTGCCGGCCCGGCGGACGGAGTCCGCGTACTCGGCTACGACCGCCACGGCGAGCCGGGCCCGCTCGGTGTCCTCCTCGTCCGCGGTGAACTCCCGTCCGCGCTGCCACCGGGTGAGCCGTTCGGTCAGTTCGCGCCGCAGCTCGCGGACCACGTGAAAGTCGACCCGGGGGCGGGACGGCGGCTCGGTCCGCGGCGCGGTCGCGGTCGCGCCCGGCGCCGGGTGGTGCCGGTCGTTCGCCGGGGGCAGCGGCGGCGTGACGGACGTGGCGGTCGGCGGTTGTTGCCGCGGGTCGGCGGAGACGGGCTCAAAGCGCATCGGGCACCCCCTGCGCGACGGGCCAGGTCAACCGGGCCCGGCGGCGCTCCAGCAGCGCGCCGACCGGCACCTCCAGGGCGCCGGCCGCGCGCATCAGCGGCCGTCCGGCGCGGACCGTGCCGCCCAGGGCGAGCACCCGCGCGGTACGCGGATCGTCGGGCAGCCGTCCGATCACCGGAAGCTTCAGCGCCCGGCTGACCTCGGCGCGCCCGTGCCCGTTGCCGACCAGCAGCAGCCGCAGGGTGCCCGCCGGCACCCGGTGCTCGGCGAAGTCCCGTTCGATCGCCTTCACGGTGGCCTGCGCCCCGGACAGGTCGGGCAGCTCGGAGCGGCTCACCACCAGCACCACCGAGGCGGCGCGCAGCAGCGGCCACGGCGGGTTGGTGACGTGCAGCCGGCCACAGTCGACGAGCACGTCGTACGGGGGTGTGCCGCGTTCCAGGCCGACGAAGAAGTCGGCGAACCGCTGCCACAGCGGCGTGACGCTGCCCGACTGGGCGGGGTCGACGACCCCGGGCAGCAGCAGCCGTTCCCGGCGGGGCGCGTCCAGGTCGACCAGCTGGGACCAGAAAGCGGTCTCCAGGTTGCCGTCGCGCAGCTCACCGACGGCCAGTTCGCCGAGGCCGCGCGGCCCGTCCAGAGCGCCGCCGAGGAACCCGGCGAGGATCGAGCCGCCGGCCGGGTCGCACTCGGCGAGCACCAGCCGCCGGTGCCAGGTCAGCGCGGCGGCCAGCGCGGCCGTGGTGACGCCCGGCGAGCCCTTCGCCGAGACCAGCGCGATGATCGCCATGCTCAGGCCGCCCGGGTCAGCACGACGGCGATGCGGTCCTGCGCGTTCAGGGCGACGACGGCGGGCACGTCCCGGACGGCGAGCGCCAGGTAGACCACGATCTCGTCGTCGTCCTTGGTGCTGCTGTCGATCACCGTTGCCTCGAACCGGGTGCCGGCGCCGGAGGCCGACGCGTCGGCCTTGTCGTCCGGGGTGCTGACCAGCAGCAGCCGGTCGCCGGGGTGCAGCTTGCGCGCGGGCACCTCGGCGGCGTCCAGACCGAGTGCCACCTGTTGCTGGCCGGGGCCGAGCAGCGGGTCGTCGGTGAGCTGGGCCAGCGTCAGCAGGGTGCCGGGGGTCAGCGACACGGCCGCCCGCTTGCCGACGATCTCGTCGAGCCGGTCGGCCGGCACCGGCGCCAGCCCGGGACCGCCGGAGACCTGCACCGGCACCAGGTCGTCGGCGGTGAGTTGCCGGCCGACCTCCACCGGCCGGGCCACCGCCAGGTAGCTTCCGGTGGCTCGTACGGAGGTCACCGCGAACGCGGCGCCGAGCCCGCCGAGCGCGATGAGCAGCACGGCCAGGCCGAGCAACCCGGGCCGGGTCCGGCGCTGCCGGACCACCTTGGGCGGGCTGACCGGCGCCTCCACCGGTCCCGTCCCGTTGCGTGTCGCCAGGCTCACCGGGCCACCGCCGTTCCGCGCCGCGGGTTTCTCGTGCTCATCGCGTCACCACCTGGAGTTCGTTGATCTGGATCTGCGCGGTCCCGCTGGTCCGGGTCACCGGGATCGGGGTGCCCTCCACGCCGTCGGCCCACCACCGGACCGTCCAGTACGTCCGGGCGCTGACGCCGTACGTGTCGGCTTTCGGGTAGCCCTTGTCGTAGCCGCAGGTCGGTGAGGTGCGGCCGGCGCGCGGGCCGTCCACCCGGTATCTGGTGCCGGGACCGTGGCAGGTGACCTCCTCGCCGTTGCCCATCCGCCAGACGATGCGGTCGAAGCGGGCCTCGATCGACACGGTCAGCCCGCGCTCGCTCTCGGACTCACGGATCACCGGGGAGGGGCAGTCCGGGTCCTCCGCCGGGCAGCCGAAGTACTGCCGGCCGGGGCTCGCCCACATCCAGACCGGCAGCCCGACCAGGCCGGGCCCGGTCTCGCGACGGGGTGCGACCGCGATCCGGGGTGGCTGGATGCCGATCCGGGCCAGCGCCCGGCGGGCCAGCTCGGCCGGGTCGGGCGGTGCGCCGTAGCCGGGTGGCGGGCCGTCGAGCAGCTCCGAGCGCTGCGCACCGAGGTCACCGCCGTTGCACGTCAGCAGGTACCACTGCTTGCCCTCGGGGGTGTCCGGCGGCTGCGGCTGCTCCAGCTTGTAGTAGCAGCCGTCGCTGTTGTTGAACCAGCCCAGCACCTCGTGGTAGCACTTCACGGTCCGGCCGTTCCAGTGGCAGCCGCCACCGCCACCCCCGCCGTCGTCGTCCCCGCCGCCGTCGTCCCCGTCGTCCCCGCCGCCGCCGGGCGTGCCCGGGTCGTCGTCCCAGACGCTGCAGTCGTGCTGCTCCGGCGGGCACTCGGCGCCCGGGTCGGCCCGGCCGGCCGCCGCCGGCCCGGCGGCTCCCGCGACCAGCAGCAGCACCAGCCCGAGCCCGGCGAGCGCGGCCGCCCGGCGGGACGTCCCGGCCCGGGGCGGACGGACCGGGACGCCCCTTCCTCCCCAGGTCAGCACGGCTGGTCCTGGTGGGCCGCGCCGGTGCTGATCCGCCAGCGCCCGTCGGCGTAACGGGTCGCGGTGGCGGTGGCCAGGTACCGCTTGCCCCCGCTACCGGGCACCACCCGCCGGTCCTTGACGTAGACCAGCCGGTATCCGGTGGCGTCGAGGCAGTCCTGGATGTCCACGGTGGCCGGTACGGAGTCCAGGCTCACCGCCGTCACGCTGGGATCCGACTTCAGCGTCCCGGTACGCATCGCGCCATGCTCCTTCGCCTGAAGAATCGCCATTCGGACGCGGGTCAACAGCGGATCCGCGAGGAACCGGGACAGTTCCGGCGCATGCGGATCACCTCGTCCACCCGCCGTGCGGGATGCGTCGAGATAGCCGGAATACGCGTCCAGTGCGGCCTTTTCCGCGGCCCGTTCATCGGTGGCCCGGTCCGCCGGGGCGGGCGCGGGAGGACGGTCCGGCGGCCGCACCGCCGCCTCCCGACCGCTTCCGCAAGCCGTCACGGATGCCAGCGCCATGGCTGTCAACAGGCAGGTTGCCGTTCGGCTGAGCTGCCGTCCTCGCACCGCCGTGCCTCCTCGGTGGCGACCGGCGACCGGCCGACTCGTCGGCCGCCGGGCATGCGGAAGCGCGCCCGAATGGTCACATCCGGGGCTGCGGAAACCGCTGCCGCATTTACCTTTACGGATCGTTTACCAATGCGAAGTTCGAGATCTTCCAATCAGGTCGATGAGTCTTGCGTCACACCCAAGGGGCGAGCATAGGCTGACGTTCGCCGATGCAACAGAGGCAATTCATTCGAACACTCTGTGTGATGACAGGTGGTGGTGGCCGGTGGCGAGGGTGCGCTTCGGTGCGGTTGCGGCGCGGCGGGAACGGGTTCCGTGCCGTGGGCCGCGGGGTTCCGTGCCGGCTCCGGCGTCACGAGACGCGGAGGCGCGGTCCGCGAGGGCCGCCGAGCGGCCCGCGCGCGAGGTCCCTTTCTGCGCCATCCGCTACACCAGAGCGATCGTTAAGTTACGTTCCGTGTTCGCGTTCGCCGGCTCCGGCGACCACTCCGGGAGGTCGCCGTGGCGCTGACCGGCCCACCGCCCACCCCCGCGGGGCCGATCCCGGGCACCCCCGCCCCGGCCACCCCCGCCGGTCGCGCCGGTGCCGTGCTCGCCGTGCTGGCGGTCGTACCCCTGTTGCGGCTGGCGGTGCTGCGCGACGCCGTACCGCCGGGTCAACCGTCGGCAGCCGGCTGCGGTGCGTGCGGCGCGCCGGTGAGCCTGCGCCGGGCGTGGCCCGCGCTCGGGCCCCTCGCCCGGTGCGGGCGGTGCCGCGCCCGGGTCGGGGCACCACCGTTCGCGGTGGAGTTGGCCCTCCTCGGGGCCCTGCTGGTGCTGGCGCTGCTCCGGCCACCCGCCGCGGACCTCGAAACCGCCGCCGAGTTGGCGGCGGTCGCCTGGTGGCTCGGCTGGGCGGTGCCGCTCTGCTTCGTGGACGTGGCGGTGCACCGGCTGCCGGACCGGTTGACCGGTCCGGCGGCGGCCGGGACCTGGGTGCTGCTCGGGCTCGCCGCGTCCAGCGGCGCCGGCGGTGGCCCCTGGCTGCGGGCCACCCTGGCCGGCGTCGGCCTGGCGCTCTTCTTCGCCACCACCACCCTGCTACTCGGGCGGCGGGGCTTCGGGTTGGGCGACGCCAAACTCGCGCTCGGGGCAGGACTGCTCCTCGGCTGGTACGGCTGGCCGGTCCTCGTCGCCGGCCTGCTGCTCGCGCTGGCGCTCTCCGCCCTGGTCAGCCTCGGGTTGCTGGTGGCCCGTCGGGTCCGCTGGTCCAGCCACGTGCCGTTCGGCCCGTTCCTCGTGCTCGGCACGGCCGCCGCCCTGCTGCTGACCGGTTGAGCCCGCGTCCACGGGCTGGGCCGGCTCGCGCCCACCGGCGGAGCGAAGATGCCGCCGACCGGCACCGGTTCAGCGCCGGCCGGCGCCGCCCACCGCGTCCGGCAGCGGCCGGTCGGTGCCGGCGCGCCGACGCAGAACCTCGGCGGTCGGTCGGGCCAGCAACGGCGTGACCAGCAGAACCATCAGCGTGCCGAGCAGCGCGCCCGCCGCCACGTCGTGCGGATAGTGCACCCCCACGAAGGTGCGGGAGAAGGCGGCGAGCAGGGCCAACGGCACGGCGACCAACCCGAGGCGGCGGGACAGCAGCAGCGTGGCGACGGCCAGCGCGGCGGTGATCGTGGCGTGGTTGCTGGGGAAGGACCAGTCGCCCGGGGGCGGGCAGGCGCTCGCGATGATCGGCTCGGTGAACGTACGGCAGGGACGGTCCTCGTCCACCACCGTCTTCAGCCACTCGCTGCACGCGTACGCCAGGACGACCGGCACCGGCGCGACCAGGGCGACCGCCCGTCGCCGCGGTGACCCGCCGCGCAGCCGGAGGAGGGCCGCCGTCAGTAGGAGCACGCCGAGCAGCACGACCACGCCCTCGGTGAAGTGCCCGGCGAACCACCGCACCGGTTCCGGGGCGTCGGCGGCCACCCCGACGATGTCCTGGTACCAGTCCGCGCTGATCTCCGGTACGCCGGTCGCGTCGATCTCCACCATGAATCACCTCACCTTTTGTTCATACGCCGTTCACCCTGGGAAAGGGTATTGATCCCACGGACATCACCGCAGTGTGCGATGGTCGGGACGTATCCCTGACCTTCGTCTCAGTGACCGCACAGCCGGATCACCGATCCGGAGACGTCGGACGTACGGGAGGCTCGGTTGCGCACCACCGCCACGGTCGGGCAGTCGGATGAGGCCGAGGGCCCGGGCACCCCGTCGACCGAGGCGGACGAGAGCTGGCAGATCCGCTACACGGCCGCCGACCTGGACCGGCTCGCCGAGACGGAGTCGCTCTTCGCGCTGGCCAACGGCTGGCTCGGGTGGCGCGGCTGCCTCGACGAGGGTGAGCCGTACGGGATGCCGGGCAGCTACCTCAACGGCTTCTACGAGCAGCGGAAACTGAGCTTCCCGGAGGACGCGTACGCCTACCCGGAGATCAGCGACACCGTCGTCAGCGTGCCCAACGCGGCCCTGATCCGGCTCTGGGTCGACGGCGAGCCGCTGGACGTCCGCACCGGCACGCTGCGCACCCACGAGCGGATCCTGGATCTACGCGCGGGTGTGGTGCGCCGGGAGACGGAGTGGATTTCACCTGGCGGTCGCGGCGTGCGGATCCGCAGCGTCCGGCTGGTGTCCCTGCACCGCCGCCCGATCGGCGCCGTCCGCTACGAGGTGGAGCCGCTGGACGCCACGGTGCATGTGCGGGTCTGCTCCGACCTGCTGGCCAACGAGCGACTGCCGGAACGCGCGGATGACCCTCGCGCCGCCACCGTCATCACCGACCCGCTGACCGCCGAGCGCCGCCGGTCGGACGGCCTGGACGGCGTGCTCGTCCACCGCACCGAGCACAGCGGGCAGCGGGTAGCCGTCGCCGTCGCCCACCTGGTCGACGCGCCGCCGACGGTCGCCGCCGACGTCGACTGCACCCCCGACCGGCTCCGGCTGACCCTCACCGGCCCGCTGCGGTCGGGCGAACGGTTGCGGCTCACCAAGTTCGCCGCGCACGAGTGCACCCCGGTCGACGGAATGGGCCCCGACGAACTGGCCGACCTGGTCGTCGCCGAGGCGGCCGCGGCCCGCGCCGACGGCTTCGGCACCCTCCTGCACACCCAGCGGGCCACCCTGGACGTGACCTGGCGGACCGCCGAACTGGAACTCGACGGTGACCTGGAACTTCAGCTGGCCACCCGGTTCGCGCTGTTCCACCTCATGCAGGCCGGCCGCGCGGACGGCGACCGGACCATCCCGGCCAAGGGGCTGACCGGCAACGGCTACGACGGGCACGTGCTCTGGGACACCGAGAGCTACGTGCTGCCGGTGCTCACCTACCTCAACCCGCCGCTGGCCCGGTCGGCGCTGCGGTGGCGGCACGCGCACCTGCCGGAGGCCCGGGAACGCGCCGTCGAGCTGCGGCTCGCCGGGGCCGCCTTCCCCTGGCGGACCATCGGCGGGCGGGAGTGCTCCGCCTACTGGCCGGCCGGCACGGCCGCCCTGCACGTGAACGCCGACATCGCCGACGCGGTCCTGCGCTACGTGGCCGCCACCGGCGACGACGCGTTCCTCGCCGAGACGGGGCTGGACCTGCTGGTGGAGACGGCCCGACTCTGGCACCGGTACGGCCACCGGTCGGAGACCGGCAGCTTCCACATCCACGGGGTGACCGGCCCGGACGAGTACACCGGCCTGGTCAACGACAACGTCTTCACCAACCTCATGGCCCGGCGCAACCTTCGCGGTGCCGCCGACGCCGTCGAACGCCACCCGGACCGCGCCGCGCGGCTCGACGTGGACGAGGCCGAGGTCGCCGCGTGGCGGGCCGCCGCCGACGCCATGTTCGTCCCGTACGACCGCGAGCGGGGGGTGCACCAGCAGTCGTCCGGGTTCACGTCGGGGCCCGAGTGGGACTTCGAGAACACCAGCGAGGACGACTACCCGCTGCTGCTGCACTACCCGTACCTGGAGCTGTACCGCAAGCAGGTCGTCAAGCAGGCCGACCTGGTGCTGGCCATGCTGCGCTGCCCCGGCGAGTTCACCGCCGACGAGAAGGCGCGCAACGTCGCGTACTACGAGGCCCGCACCGTCCGCGACTCGTCCCTGTCGGCCGGCCCGCAGGCGGTGCTCGCCGCCGAGGTCGGGCACCTCGACCTGGCGTACGACCTGTTCGCCGAGTCGGTGCTCCAGGACCTCCGGGACCTTGGTGACAAGACCGCCGACGGGCTGCACCTGGCTTCCCTGGCCGGGTCGTGGCTCGCGCTGGTGCAGGGCTTCGGCGGGATGCGCGACGACCGGGGGATCCTCTCCTTCGCGCCCCGGCTGCCCAGCCGCCTCCACCGGCTCGCGTTCTCGCTGCTCTGGCACGGCCACCGTCTCCGCGTCACGCTGACGCGCGACGAGGCCCGCTACGAGCTGCCCGACGCCGACGCGGCCACCACCGTCGAGGTGTGGCACGACGGCGAGCGGCTACGGGTCACCGGCGACACCCCGGTCGTCCGGCCCATGCCCGCGGTGCCGCAACCGGGTCCGGAGCCGCTGTTCCCGCCCGGCCGGCGACCCGCGCGCCGGGAATCCCACTGATGGTCACCCCACGTCGAGCCCGCCGGACATCTGCTGGCGGATCTCCGCCAGCTCCTCGAAGGCGTACGCCCAGTTGTGGCACTTGAAGCTGCGCAGCCCCTCGATCACCGTGTGGCAGTCGGCGCAGCTCACGCCGGGGATGGCGGCCGGCACCTCGGTGTTGACGTACTTGCGGTCGCCCAGGATCACCGTCGCGATCATGGCGCGGTCGTGCACCCCGTCCAGGGCCGACGACACGATGTCGTACCAGGTCACCCGGCGGCCGCACTTCGGGCAGTCCGGCGCGTCGCCGCTCACCCACAGCGGCGCGCCGATGCTGCGCGCCGGAATGCCGAGCAACTTCTCCAACCGCCGTACGTCCGCCTCCGGGGTGGTCCAGCGGTGCCGGCCGGGCAGCGCGGCGGGCGAGTCGTAGACGGCGCGGAACAGCTCCGGTTCGACCTCGACGGTCTCCCGCTGACGGGTCATCGGCGTCCCCTCCTCGACGATCGTGCCCCCACCGTGGTGCCCGGTGGCAGGGGGTGCAGCCGGATCAACGACACGACCGGCCGCGGGGTCGTCATCGCTTCCGCCCCGCCGCCCCGCCGTCCGTGGTACGACATCGGCAGGAGGACGACCGGCGGAGACTAGGCGCCGGCGGCGAGCGGCTTGCGCCACACCGACACGTGGCTCTCGCTCTCCGACGTGAAGGGCGCACCGTGCCAGTCCGCCACCCGCTGCTCGGGCACCAGACCCGCCAGTCGGGCCATCAGGTCACACTCGGCGGGCCAGATGTAGCGGAAGTTGCTGGCGCCGTAGCGGACGCTGCCGTCGGCAAGGTGCGTGTAGTGGTGGGACGTCCCCTGCTGGGTGACCATGTCCAGGGTGTCGAAGCCCAGGTGCCGGTCGCTCACGTCGAACGGCACCGCCGCCTGCCCCGGCGGAAACCGCCGGATACCCGGCACCCACAGCTCGATCACGAAACGACCGCCGGGCGCCAGGTGCCGGGCCGCGTTGCGGAAGCACTCCACCTGCTCGTCCTGCGTACGCAGGTTGCCGATGGTGTTGAAGACGAGATAGACCAGCGAGAACTCGCCGGGCACGGTGGTCGTCGCCATGTCACCGACGACGACGGGGATCTCCGCCGCGGACGCCTTGCGGCGCAGCTGGTCGACCATCGGCTGCGACAGCTCGATCCCGGCCACCGGCACACCCCGGGCCGCGAGCGGGACCGCGACCCGGCCGGTGCCGATCGCGAACTCCAGGGCCGGCCCGCCGCCCGCCAGCCGGGCGAGGAAATCCACGGCCGGGTCGAGGACCTCCGGCGTGAACATCCCGGCGGACGCGTCGTCGTACCGCCGGGCGGTGTCCTCGTCCCACAGATCGCTGCTCGTCACGGCCCGAGCCTGCGCGATCGCCGCCACCCGTGCCACCGATTAACGCCGACGTGCGCGCTGCCGGTGCGAGCGGGGTCGCGGTGGACGCCAGGCCCCGGTGCCCGGGCTGTGCCGGCTGATCTTGTTCGCCGGTTGCCGCACCTCCGTGCCGCACGACCGCACTGCCCGGCCGATGGGCAGTCCCCCGATCGCCGGGGTGCACGGGCAACCATCTGAGGCGAGACTCATCGGGTGACACCTGCCTCCGACCGTCGACGATCCCGGGCCCGATGACCACCTATCGGCGGCGCGGACACTGGAGACGCAGCCCCGGCGGTGGCCGGCACTGGGTCGAAACCCACTCGGTGACCCGCTCCGGCGCCTCCCGACCGACGCGGCAGACGTACGGCAGCCCGCACCGGCCCACGGTCGCCGCGCGGCCACGCCTGCCGCGGCCCCCACGGAGCTTCTCGGAGCGTTGGCTGCGCCCGAACGCCCGCTGCCCCGTGTGCGGGGCGTCGGTCTTCTACTACTCCAACGAACACGGCAGCCGGGTCTTCTTCGACGAAGTGGGACCACCCTGGCCCAAGCACCCCTGCACCGACAACTCCGCGTACCGCGAGCGCTCGCCGATCTCACCCGGCCGCAGTGCGCCGGCCCGCTACGGCTTCCTGAGGGGGAGAAGCCTGGTGCAGCGGTCGGCCTTCCTCGACGCGACGGCGAACAATGGCCTCACCTGGGTCGGACTGTCCTACCGCGTCAACGCCTGGACGCCGTACGCCCTGCTGAAGCGCGAGCTGGTGGACGGCGTGACCCGGCTGACCCTGCAGCGGCTCTACACGATCCAACCCGCAACCGTGTGGACGGTGGCCGCCGAGGTGCCACTGGCGGTCGGCGAGGTGGTGTTCGTGCAGGCGGGACAGCTGTCGTACTTCGACCACGACCGCGGCGAGGTCGTCACCATGCCCGTCGAGCACGTCGGCACCGAGAAGGTGAGCGGGATGCGAGAGCGCCTACGCGGCCTCTGGACCCGCCTGAGCCGGTAGGCCCCACGACCTGCGGCCGGACCGGTGCAGGTCCAGCGTCGGGCCTCCAACAGTGGGGTGGTCGTGGTCGTCGGGCAGAAAGTCGCCTTGGGCCGCGTGCGCGCCGGCAAGACCGTCACCACAACGTCACGGACACCGAGCTGGCCATCGCCTGCGACGACGGCATCCGCACCGTCCGGCGAACCACCGAGCAGCCCGTGCGCAACATCAAGGCCAGTCGGCCCCGCTTGCATGCGACGTGTCCACCGCTGCTGCCCGCTCCCGCAGCGGTCGCCCCTCAGACCCGGCGCAGATCGTGAATCGCGAAGTGCAGGTCCACCTCGTCGCCGGGTTCGAACCACAACCCCTCGGCCGCCAGCACATCCGCGGCAACGATCCTGGCCTGCGCTACCGGCTTCTGCTCCGCGCGGAAGCTCGGCCAGACCAACAAGGGAAAAGCGTTTTCTTCACCGTAGCGGCGAACGGCGGTGATGTCACCGAGCACCGCCCGCGGCAAAGAGTCGTTGGCCCAGGACCACAACCACGTCTGCTGGACGTGATCCACACTGCCGATCATCGCGATCCGGCCGTGGAGGAAGTCCCGACCACCACGCGACCAGACGATGGTGGCGTCGTCCATCGACCAGTGGTACTGCACATCGCCGCTGAGCCCATGATCGGAGACCATCGCTGCCTGCCGCGGCCCGACCCTGTCGCGAGCCGCCGTGACGACCGACTCCCACAACTCATGGTCATGCACAGCTCGCTGATCCACGTGGTCCATGACCCTCCCGTCCTCACGGCACAGCCCGCACAGTCGGGCGGCCAGAACCTACCGACTCCGCAAAGTCGGCACGGTAAACCTAGGTCAACCGGCAAGCAGGTCCTGGGACGGATTCGTCAAGCATATGGTGGGACTAGACATGCTTCCCCGGAGCTGTCCGGTCTTGGGACCTGCGTGACAGATCGGTATCAGGACCTCCGTGACGGCCGAAGCGCTGACGGTGTCACGCGGAGAACCATCCAGCCGGTGTCTGGACGCAGGATCTCTAGATCCTCTAGCCGGACGCGCCACGCACTTCCTGACCCGATACGGCCAGCGGCCGGCCGTCGCGCCCTGTCCCGGAGCATTACGGCGGGCTGACGTGTCGGTAGCCCAGTCATCGAAGCGCCCAACAGCCCTCCCTCCTCTTACCACCGCGTCCAGTCTCCCGCCTTGCTGCCGGCGACCAACAGCACGACTGCGAGGTACCTCCGGTGCCTCGCCGATCAGCCTGACGCACGGGACAGCGCCGCATCCGTGTAGATGCGGCGCTGTCTTCCTGCGGTCGGCTAGCTGATCTTCTTGCGATAGATCGCAGTCGCGGCGGCGTAGGCGGCCACGAGCAGGCCGGCGCACCAGGCGAGGGCGATCCAGGTGTCGTCGCCGACCGGTTGCTGCGCGAACAGAGCGCGGAGAGTGTTCACGATGGACGTTACCGGCTGGTTCTCGGCGAACCACGCTACCGGGCCGGGCATCGAGTCGGTGGGGACGAACGCCGAGCTGATGAAGGGCAGGAAGATCAGTGGGTAGCTGAAGGCGCTCGCGCCGTCGACGGTCTTTGCGGACAGGCCCGCGATCACGGCGATCCAGGTGAGGGCGAGGGTGAACAGGATCAGGATGCCGGCGACGGCGAGCCAGTCGGCCACGGATGCCCCGGTGCGGAACCCCATGGCCAGCGCGACGCCGGTGACGATCACGAGCGAGGCCAGGTTGGCGACGAGTGAGGTCAGGACGTGCGCCCAGAGCACGGACGGTCGTGGGATCGGCATCGACTGGAAGCGCTCGAAGATGCCGCCCTGCATGTCGAGGAACAGGCGGTACGCCGTGTAGGCGATGCCGGAGGCGATCGTGATGAGGAGGATGCCGGGGAGCATGTAGTTGATGTAGGACCCGCCGGATCCGGTGTTGATGGCGCCACCCAGCACGTACACGAAGAGGAGCATCATCGCGACGGGGGTGACCGCCGTGGTGATGATCGTGTCGGGGCTGCGGAGGATGTGACGCAGGGAGCGGCCGGTGAGGGTTCCGGTGTCGCTGAGGGCGTGGGTGGTCATCGGGAATCTCCTGCGGTCTGGCCGACGAGAGCGAGGAAGACGTCCTCGAGGGTGGGTTGCTTCTCGACGTACTCGACCTTGGCGGTCGGGAGGAGCTGCTTCAGCTCGGCGAGGGTGCCGTTCTGGATGATCGTGCCCTGGTGCAGGATCGCGATCCGGTCGGCGAGTTGCTCGGCCTCGTCGAGGTACTGGGTGGTCAGCAGGATGGTGGTGCCGTCCTTGGCGAGCTGCCGCACCGTCTGCCAGACCTCGATGCGGGCCTGGGGGTCGAGGCCGGTGGTCGGCTCGTCGAGGAACACGACCGGCGGGTTGCCGACCAGGCTCATCGCGATGTCCAGCCGCCGGCGCATGCCGCCCGAGTACGTCGCCGCCCGGCGATTCCCGGCATCGGTGAGCGAGAAACGGGCGAGCATGTCGTCGGCGACCGCACCCGGATTGCTCAGGTGGCGGAGCTTCGCGACCAGGACCAGGTTCTCCCGGCCCGTGAGCACTCCGTCGACGGCGGCGAACTGGCCGGTCAGGCTGATCGACCTGCGTACCTCACCGGGAGCCGTCGAGACGTCGAAGCCGTGGACGGTCGCGGTGCCGGTGTCCGCCCTCAGCAGCGTCGACAGGATCCGCACCAGCGTGGTCTTACCGGCGCCGTTCGAGCCGAGCAGGGCGAAGATGCTCCCCGCCGGCACGTCGAAGTCGACCCCCCGCAGCACGTGCAGATCCTGGTAGGACTTCGTGACGCCCCGCACGCTGATCGCGGGTTCGCGCGTCCTGGTGGTCATGCCCTCTCCTCCCCGCTGGTGTCGCCGGCGGCGGCGTCGATCGCCGTCCGGAGGCGCTCGCGCTCCTTGTCGATCCACTGCTTGCCGGAGTACGCCCGCAGGAACGTCTCGGCGAACTCGACCGGGTCGTCGCCGACGATCGCGCGGACCGGCGTGCCGTCGGCCGCCGCACGCTCCCAGAGGTCGACGAAGTCGCCGAACATCGTGATGAGGGTGTTCCCGTCGACGATCCCGCCCTGGTACATGAAGTACCGCTGAAGGGCCTTGGCCGCGCTGCGGTGCGGTTCCGGCAGGGCCTCCATGCGGGCCATGTGCTGCTTGTACTGCTTCTTCTGGTCGAGCGATCCGACGAGCGTCTCGATCCACTTCGCGGCCATGTTCATGCTCCTTCGTCCTGTCGGTTGTCGTTGTCGCGAAGTTGCTCGATGCGCTCCGTGAGGACGCTCCACGTCCCCCAGAACTCCGCGAGTTGCTCCCGCCCCTTCGCGTTGAGCGAGTAGACCTTCCGCGGGGGCCCCTTCTCGGAGGGAACCTTCGCCACGTCCACGAAGCCGCGTTGCTCGACGCGGACGAGCAGCGCGTAGATGGTGCCTTCCGCGATGTCCGAGAATCCGCGGTCGCGCAGCCACGCGGTGATCTCGTAGCCGTACGCGGATCGTCGGGCCAGGATCGCCAGGACGATGCCTTCGAGAGTGCCCTTCAGCATCTCGGTCATCTGGTTGCCCATGCCATCATCTCCTCGCTACCAAGTGACGCTGACTATCGGTAGAAAGTAGCACTAGGTACCGGTAGATAGCAACGCTGAATACCGAGCGCTTCAGGACGCGCCACTCGGCGCCGGGAGGCTGAACCCGAACACAAGTCAGGTGCCGGCTCGGGTGAGCGGTGGCGAGACCGTCGAGATCACCGACCGCGGACACCCGATCGCCCGACTTGTCTCCGTTGGCAACGACAGGTGGGTGTTGGCCAAGTTGGTAGCGGCAGGACGAGCCGTCGCCCCCGCCGGCGGCGGCTCCGTGCCACTTCCACCGAAGCTGCGACCAACACGGAGCATCAACCTGACTTCACTCAATATCAACCTGACAGGCCGGACGGCTGTGGCCGTCGCGTCTGTCGTCGCGGTCCGCATCGGCCCGACCACGCTGCTCGGAGCCACGCATGGACTACCTGTGGACGAATGGTGGGCCGTTGGCAAGGCCTGAGCATCGACCGCACGGCCCGTCCACCCCTGTACGGTCCGGTCGGGAGCGGCTGGAAAACCAGGTCCAGGTGTTCATCATGCTGTTGATCGGCGGCGCGGCCGGCGCGGCGTCCTTTCGCCACGTCCATGACGTCGCCGCCGCACACGGCCAGCCGGGCTGGCTGGCGTGGGCGGACGCGGTCGTCCTGGAACTGACGTCGATCGGGGGGCCTGGAGCTGCGCCGAAACCGGCGCCTGGGCACGAGCTGCGCATTCGGCGACCGTGTTAGCGGTGGCAGTGTTCCTGGCCCTGTCCGCTCAGGTCGTGGAGGCGGAGGCGTCGGTGATCGGCTGGATCGCCGCCGCGCTGCCGGCGCTCGGCTTCATGGCAATGGTGAAGATCGCACTCGGCCGCGCCGACCCCGCCCCACTCAATCAGACCGCCCGGACCGTCCGGACCGAGCTCGGACCGGCGCTCGCCACCAGCGCCGCGGTCCCGGACGCCCGAGAGACGGTCCCGGACAACCGGGAGACGGTCCCGGACGCCCGAGAGGTGGTCCCGGACAACCGGGAGATGGTCCCCGGACCGTCTGCGCCGGTCCACGCCGGCACGGCTGCGGTCCGGGACTCCACCGCCGCGGTCCCCGCCTCACTGGACCAGCAGCCGGCGGTCCCGGACCGGCGAACGGCCAGGCGCCGGTTGGGAACAACGCGCCGGAGGTCGCCGCGCTGGTCGCGGCCGCCCGGACCGCCCTCCACGCCCTGGCCGCCCAAGAGACACCACTGTCCCGCAAGGCCCTCGCCCGACAGCTCCGCGCTGACGGGCACCAACTGTCCAACGCCACCGCCTCCGCGCTCGTGCGCGTCCTACGCGCCGAGACCGCCCCGCCCGCACCGGATCTGTCACCGCGCCAGGCCGAGTGAAAGAACTCTTGACCCGCAACATCTGTCAGACCGCGCTTCCGCTGTCAGAGCAGCACCCGTAGGTCAGAAGCCCGCGAGCTGACAGAACCTGACCGGACCTGTCACCGCGCTCCCGCCCACCGCTAGCGGCGGATCAGCGCACTTCGCCTACTCGTACACCGGCCAGGAGAAACAACGATGATGCCCTCGCACAGTGAACACCACGAGCGCCTCGTCCGGCGCGACTCACACAGCCTCTCACGGCACGCGCTCGCCCGGCCCGGTATGGCCGGCCGTGTCGGTGTCCATGTCGATCCCCGTTTCACCGTCCGTTTTGATCCTGACCCCCGAACTGACCCCCTGATCCCGCTCACTGCCCAGGTCACGGCCGCTCTCACCAGCTCGACACCGCTCCAGACAGACCCTCCAGTCTGGGGTCTCCCCCCAGGGGCCGCCCATGCGTAAACCGCTACCCGCTGCGGATCCGCTGCTGCGGCTACAGGCCAGCATCACCGCCCGCGACGACTGCCTCCTCGGCTGGCTCTACGACCATGGCGTCCTCACCACCGACCAGATCGCCACCGCCCTGTTCCCATCCCTGGACTTTGCTCAACGGCGCCTACGCCGCCTCACCGTCCTGCGCGCGACAGACCGATTCCGACCCAACCGTGCCTACGGCGGCTCCTACCCCTACCACTACGTGCTAGACCAACTCGGCTACGAGCACGTCCACGCCCAACGCGGGCTCGGACGGCCACGCCGGGACCAGGCCCGCCGCCGCAAACAATCCCTCACCTCGCGGCCGGACCTGCCGCACCTGCTCGGCGGGAACCAGGTCTTCATCGACCTCACCGCCCACGCCCGCACCCACCCCGACAGCCGGCTGGACCGCTGGCAACCCGCCTCCGCCTTCCATGAACCCGGAGTGCTCTACCGGGATGGCAGCAACCCACAGATGATGGTCCACGGACGGACCGGGCTGCCCCGCCCCGACGGCGCCGGCGTCTGGACCGAGCACGGACGGTCCGTACCCTTCTTCCTCGAGTACGACACCGGCCGCGAACGCCTCGGCATCCTCACCGAGAAAATCGCCAAGTACGAAGGGCTCTATTCCACGAGCACCTGGGCATGGCCGGTCCTGTTCCACCTACCTTCCGCCCGCCGCGAGGCGAACCTGCACCATCGTCTCGCCGGCATCGCCCTGACGGCGATCATCGCCACCACCACCGCCGAACTCCGCACCGCACTTGACGCCAGCCCCGCCTCGCAGGTCTGGCAACTGTGCGGCCCGAGCGCAGGCCGTCACCGGCTGATCGACCTGCCCTACACCGACACCCACCACGACGCCGAGTTCCCCAGAACCGTGCCCCCGGCCCCAACAGACGGCCAGCCTCATGACGCAGGGAAGCCCGCGCAATGCGCGGCCTGTGGCCCACACGCCGCCGCACGCTCGGCATACCCATCGATGGGCGGCCCGCACCATCGCAGCGTCAGGCCGCCAGCGGCTCCGTCAACCGGGCCGGCACCGACGTCGGTCGGGTGAACCAGCCAAAGGACTCACCGCGCTGGCGGACGGGCACGGGGAGCGCGACCCCGGCTCGCCGCTGGCGTCGGCCGAGTAGGCGCCGGTCGGCTGGTGCGAGCGAGGCTCAGGGCACTGCGGGCGTTGCGGGCCGCAGCGCACATGCCCGGCTGCCCGACGCATTGCAGGTTCCCGCAGTCGCCTTGCGAGTCCGGCTGGTACGCGGCAACGACGTCGAGGGCCAGCCGCACAGCAGCGGATCAGTCCCCCGGCGGACGTGCGCCTCGCTCCTGGCCGACCTGAACGTGCACCCCGGGTGGCGATGTGGATCCTCCGACGCTCCTGGTTCCAGCCCGGTCCGCTACCGGTCGCCGTAGTGGTAGCGGCAGGCGATGATCTCGACGTCGTCCTTGGTGATTCGATACACCAGCCGGTGTTCGCGATCGACCCGGCGGGACCAGAAGCCGGACAGCTCTCCTCACAGGGGTTCCGGCTTGGGCTGCTGGCGGTCCTCTCGGCCTGGGCTCGTCAGTGTGCCGCCGTCCGGTCGCGTTGCTGTCGACAGCCGTTCCGCTGGCGGTTCGGGCCGAACCTCGCTCTGGATCCGGGTCCGCTGTATTGACGAGGGGCGGACGGTCTCGTCGGACGGGTCGACACAGGGGCCGCTTCTCGTCGATGGCGTCGCTGGCCGACCCTGGCCGTAGGTGTTGCTGCCTTCAGGCTGCCTCGCGGTACCGCTGGATCGTCCTGCGCGGCTCGCGGTCCAGATGATCCGTCACCGTTACTGAGCTGAGGGCAGCCGCTCTGGCGGCGTGCGCGAGGATGAATACATGCCGAATGCGAGCGAGTTGCAGGCTCTACAGGATCGGGCACTGGGACGCTGGGAGTACCTCCAAAGCAATTGGCGCCGACGCGCCAGGGTCAACAAGGGCATCTCGATACTCCTTGTCTACCTCAGCGTGTCCTTGGCAATCTCCGCCACGGTGTTGGCGACGGCACCGGCCGTTCCGAAGTGGTTGGTCGCTGCCGTCAGTGGCGGTACTGCCCTCGCGACGACCCTGCTGGCTGCTACCAAGGCTCAGGAGCACTGGGCGCTCGCTCGGTCGATACAGAACCAACTCCATGCCGAGCGCTTTCTCTACGAGCAACAGGCCGGCCGTTACGCCCTCGCGAGCGCTTCGACTGACGAAGCGCGAACTCGGCTCTTCTCGGAACGCATCACCGAGATTGCCTTGGCGGCTCATGACTCCTGGGCAACCCGGATTGTCACCACGCCCGCTCCCGTCGCGGCTGCACCTGCCTCGGCACCACCCATGACCTGATAAGCCGAAAGTCGACGGGATGATCGAGAGCCGGTCCAGCATCTGGCCGGTTCCCACAGAGGCGGTCCGGCGGGAGTCCAATCCGCCGGCAGCTGTATCAGCCCTGGTCGTGACACTGCTGCCCCTTCAAGGCCGCTGACCTACGGAAGAGTGGGCCGGAGGTACCACCATGCGAACCACAGTGTGACGATTGTCGGTGAGCCGCTTCCACTCAGGATGGCCGGTCCAGGGGGCGTTAGGACGATGATCCTCGGGCGGTCGCCGTCAGGACGCGGCGAGCAGTCGGATCTCGCAGCGGATACCGCTGGCCTTGGCGAGCCGACCATCACCGGTCACGAGTGGGCAGGCCATCAACTCCGCCGCCGCGACGTAAGCCGCGTCGTATGCCGTGACATTGCCCCGCATCTGCCACATCCGGTCAACCAGCATCGCGACGCCAACCTCGTCGATGACCAACGAAGGCAGGGTGTCGATCGCCTCGTGAGCCCGGGCAAGGCCGAGCTTCCCACCGAGGACCTTGCCCCTGATCACGGACATGACCTCGACCAGAAGATGACTCGGCGCGGCCCAGTGCGGATCTCCGGTCAGTTCCGTCCGTGCCGCGTCCCCGACCGGCCCATCATCGACCAGAGCGTCGGCCAGAACCGACGCATCCACGACGATCACGCGGCGCTTCCCCACGGTCCGCGCTGCTCCCGCTGGTCGTTCAACTCTGCGGCGCTCTCCCCCGGCAGAGAGCGAGCACCGTCGGATCGGCCGGCGAAGCGATCAAGGGCCGCCGTGTTGCGCAGCCGTCGAGCCTGCGTCTCCACCAGTTCCAGCAGGTATGCCTGGAGTGACTGCCCGCGCGCCCTGGCCTGGGCTGCCAGGGCGTCTCGCACTTCTTCTGGCACGTCCCGAATCTGGAGAGCAACCATGCATTCATTATGCATGCAGCGTCGCTCGCTCGCCAGGGAAGACTCGGACCCTGGATCAACTGATTCGCATGACGACTGTGGTACATCCAAGAGCCGCAGGTCGGAGAAGTGTGTGGGCCGCCAGGGACTCGAACCCTGAACCTATGGATTAAAAGTCCACAGCTCTGCCATTGAGCTAGCGGCCCGCGCGCTCAGGTTACCGGACGAAGGTGACTGACGAGTGGATCAAGCCGGCCGGCGGGGCGCGCATGGGGCGGCCGGGACGGGGAACCGGTACCGGCATGCGGATGACCAGCGCCCCCGCGGTGGCGGCCTCCGGCGAGGAGACGGGCCCCACGGGCGTACGTGAGCCGGCCGGTGAGGTGCACGCCTGGCTGCCGGGGCAGAACCAGACGGTCTGCGGGCTGCCGTTGAGCCGTACCCGGCTGCGCCGGTTTCCGCACGTGCGGTTCGACTACGCGTCGACGGACGTGCTCACCGGGGAGGATCCGGTGGGGCGGATCTGCCCCCGCTGCCTGGCCGCCACGGAGGGCCGGCGGCGGGACGAGAAGCACGCCTGGGTGCGCCACGCGCCCCGGCCCTGATCGGGCCACGGCGAGCGGCAGCGCCGCCAGGCGGCAACCGCCACCAGCTCGGGCGGGCGGTTGGCGGGCGGCTTTGCGGGTACGAGCCCGGCATGCGGATCGTGGTGGTGGGGGCGAGCGGCAACGCGGGGACCGCCCTGTTGCGCCGGCTGCGCCGGGAGCGGGGCGTGGAACTCGCCGGGGTGGCCCGGCGGCTGCCCGGTCCGGAGGCGGGTGAGCCGTACGACCAGGTGGAGTGGCACTCCTGCGACGTGGGGCTGCCCGGCGCCGCTGACCAGCTCGCCGAGGTCTTCGCCGGGGCGGACGCGGTGGTGCACCTGGCCTGGCAGATCCAGCCCAGCCACCACCAGCGGATCCTGCACCGGACCAACGTCGAGGGCAGCCGGGCGGTGATCCGCGCGGTGCTCCGGGCGAAGGTGCCGGCCCTGGTGTACGCGTCGTCGGTCGGCACGTACGCGGCGGGCCCGAAGGACCACCCGGTCAGCGAGCGGTGGCCGACGACGGGGGTGCCCGCGTCGTCGTACAGCCGGGACAAGGCGGCCGTGGAGGAGCTGCTCGACCAGGTGGAGCGGGAGCATCCGGAGCTGCGGGTGGTGCGCCTGCGCCCGGGGTTGAACTTCCAGCGCGACGCCGGCACCGAGATCACCCGCTACTTCCTGGGGCCGTTCGCGCCGGTGCGGCTGCTCCGGTACGGCCGCATCCCGCTGGTGCCCACCCACCGCCGGCTGCGGATGCAGGCGGTGCACACCGACGATGTCGCCGAGGCGTACGCCCGGGCGGTCCTGGGTGACGCCCGCGGCGCCTTCAACGTGGCCGCGGACCCGGTGCTGACGCCGGAGCTGGTGGCCCGCCACTTCCACGGCTGGACGGTGCCGGTGGTGGCCCCGCTGCTGCGCGGCGCGGCGGCGCTGACCTGGCACGCCCGGCTGCAACCGGTCGACGCGGGCTGGGTGGAGCTGGCGTTGAGCGTGCCGCTGATGTCCAGCGAGCGGGCCGAGACGGAGCTGGGTTGGTCGCCGAAGGTGGACGCGGTGGCGGCGCTGCGGGAGCTGTTCGAGGGGATGGCGGGGCGCGCGCACACGAGCAGCCCGCCGTTGTCCGCCGCGCCCGACCTGCCCAGCCGCCCCCGTGGCCTCCTGAAGGGCCACCTGACCGGCCACCCCAACCCCTACTGACCCCGGGCCCCGCCGGGGTGGGGCCCGGGGGGCCGAGGTCAGCTCAGGCGGGAGCCGGGGGTGGAGGGGTTGCGGGCGCCGAGGAAGAAGATGCCGGGGTAGCCGCGGGTCTCGAACTGGCCGCTCGGGTTCCGGCGCAGCGTCGAATCCTCGATCGTCATCGTGCCCGTGCGGTCGTTGCTGACGAAGAAGATCGCCCCGCCGCCCTCGTTGGCCCGGTTGTTCTCGATCACCGTGCCGGCGATCTTCACGGTGAACCGGTTGCCGTCGCAGTAGATCGCCCCGCCGCTGCCGCCGCCGGGTGTGCCGGCCTTCGCCGGGTTGGCGCCGTTGCCGACCGCCGTGTTGCCGGTGAACCGACTGTTCAGCACCGTCCACGACACGCCGATGCTGCTCAGCGCCCCACCGTTGGCGCAGGTGCCGTTCTCGAAGGTGCTGCTGACGACGTACACCGGCTTGTTCTCGTGCTGGCTGAGCACGCGCAGCGCCGCGCCACCCAGGTCCGGCCCCGTACGGTCGCAGCGGTTGCCGACGAACCGCGAGTTGACCACCTTCACCCGGCCGCCGCGGACGAAGATCGCCCCACCGCCGCCGCCCTCGGCCTGGTCGCCGGTCGAGTTGCCCTCGGCGAACGTCAGGTTCTGCACGGTGAGCTGCGGGTGGTCCTGGTTCTGGCAGTGCGAGGTGGTCCAGCCCTGCGCCTCGTCGCACGTGTTCATGTAGAGGATCCGCCGCTGTCCCTGCCCGCTGAGGGTGACCTTGCCGCCGCCGTCCAACACCACCTTCGGGCCGTTGGCGTTGCGGACCTTCGCGGTGGCGGTCATCTTGATCGTTAGCGGGTCGGGTCCACAGTTGAACGTGATGACGCCGCCCGCCGCGACGGCCTTCACCACCGCGGCCGACGTGCAGCCCGCCGGGGTGCCCGTGCCGACGGTCCGGGTGGGCCGGGACGTGTCCACCGCGCGGGCCTCGGCGGGCACCGGCGCGTCCCCGTTCGGGTTGCCGGCCCTGAGGACCGCCGCCGGCTTCCGGGACGGGCTGGGGCTTCCGCTCGGGCTGCCCAGACCCGTCCGGGCCGCCGGGGCGACGCCCTGGTCGCCGGTGGGCAGGGCGGTCGCCGAGGCGGTGGCGGCCGGCGAGCCGGCGTCGCCGCCGGACGTGCCGCAGGCCGGCAGGGTGGCGGCGACGACGCCGAGGGCGACCAGGACGAGGACGGGCTTGAGGCGCACCCCACGATGCTAGGAGCGGACCGGCCGCCAGGCGTGCCGCGCCGGGCCGGCTTAACCCGTTGCTAAGCCGACCGCCGCCGGATCGATGCCGGACCGGGCGGACGGCTCGATGCCGGAACGGCGCGGGCGGCGCTCAGAAGTCGGCGAAGAGGTACGGCACCCGGCGTGGGAAGAGGCGGCGCAGCTCCACGGCGGCGTCGGGCGGCACCTCGCCGAGCCCGCGCAGGTGAACCTCGACCGGGTCGAGCACCCCGTACGCGAGCGCGGACAATCCGGCGGCGGTGAGCGTGGCGGCCGGCACCGGCGGCACCCCGGGGGCGCCCAGCAGCTCCAGCGAACCGGTGCTGCCGTCGAGCACGTGCGACCCGGCCAGCCAGCGGTCACCGGTCAGCTCGACCCGCACCCGGCCCGGCCCCGCCGGCAGACCGGCCAGCGCGTCCAGCGACAGCAGCCGGGCCATCGGCGCCGAGCCGTCCGGTCGGGCGACCCGCGCCTCCACGTGCACGGCCAAGTCGGTGAGCCACAGCTCGGGCAGCTCGTCGGCGGGGACCTGGACGCTGATCCGGTCCACCTGGTCGACGTGCCGGGCGAAGAACTGCAGCAGCAACATCCGGGCGTGCGGGTCGGTGGTGAGCAGGTCGTCGGCGACCAGCGTGCCGCCGTGGTCGTCGATCCGGTACGTCACCGCGCCGGTCACCCGGTCACCGACCCGCGCGGTGAGCAGCCAGCGCTCGTCCCGGTCGCGCAGCCCCACGTCCCGGTAGTCGGGGAAGAGCGCGAAGCCGTGCCGCTCCCGCAGGACCCGCTCGGTGAACTCCCGCCAGACCGGGTAGCCGGTGCCGATCCGCTCCCAGCCCACCTCACCGGGCAGGTCGGCGCCGAGCAGGGCGCCGAGGTCGGCCGGGGAGAAGCTGACCGTACGCGGCTTGGGCAGCCCGACGTAGCCGAACTTCGCGTAGAAGCTGGGCCGGAACGGATAGAGCGCGGTCAGCGGGTGACCCTCGTCGCGCATCTCGTCGAGGAGCTGGGGCAGGAGCGTCCGGACGTGGCCCTGGCGACGGGCCAGCGGATGGGTGGCCACCCCGGCGACGCCGGCCATCGGCAGCACCGCCCCGCGCAGGTTCTGTCGCATGGGGATGGCCGACGCGGCGGCCAGCGTGGTCCCGTCCTCCTCCACGATCAGGGTGCGGTTTCCCTGGTGGTAGGTCAGGTAGCGGGGAAACTCCGCCGTCCGGCTCGGGGAGAGCGGCGACGGCTCGAAAGCGTACGCGGAGAGCGCGAAGCTGGTCGTCAAACGGTCGTCGGGGCCGACACGGCGGACGACCATCCTCAGGACACCAGGGTGACGTCGGAAACCACGACGGTCACGTTATCCGGTGCGCCGGCCTGGTGGGCGAGCTTGACCAACTGCTCGCCGCAGAGCTGCCGGTCGCCGTACGCGCCGAGGGTCACGGCGATCGCCTCGTCCTCGACGTAGTCGGAGAGGCCGTCACTGCACAGCAACAGACGGTCACCGGCCAGCACACTGAGCGTGCCGATCGTCGGTGGGGCGTCCGCGCCCTGCACCGCCTTGGTCACCAGGGACCGCTGCGGGTGGTGCCGCGCCTGCTCGGGGCTGAGCGCCCCCTGGTCGACCAGCGCCTGGACGAACGTGTCGTCCCGGGTGAGCTGGATCAGCTTCGTGTCGCGCAGCAGATAGCAGCGGGAGTCGCCGACCTGCGCGAGGACCAGCGTCTCGCCGGCGAGCAGGGCGGCGGTGAGCGTCGTACCCATGCCCTCGCGGGCCGGATCCACGGTGATCGCCGCGTGGATGCGCTGGTTGGCGGTGCTCACGACGGCGCGGAGCGCGTCCGCCGCCTCGTCCGCGTCGGTCGGCGGGTTCAGCTCGTCCAGGATCCGGATGACGATCTCGCTCGCCACCTCGCCCGCGGGCAGGCCGCCCATGCCGTCGGCGACGGCGACCAGCCGGTCACCGGCGAGGGCGGAGTCCTCGTTGTTGGTCCGGACCAGACCGATGTCGTTGAGGATGGCCGAGCGGAGGATCAGCGTCATGGGGTCAAGCTTGCCAAGAACACCCCACCCGCGTCTCTACGCACTACTGCGTAGGGTTGAGGAATGATGCCGGTGTCCATGGTCGGGCGCGCCGGGGAGCTGGCCGAGCTCGACCGGGCCTGGTCGACGGTGGTGGCCGGCGGGCGCGCCGCACCGACCGTGGCGGTGATCACCGGAGCCGCCGGTGTGGGCAAGAGTCTGCTGGTCGCGGCCGCCCTCGACGCGTTCACCCCGCGACCGGCGGTGGTCCTCTCCGGCGCCGCGCGGGTGCACAGCCCCGCCCCCTACGACTGGTTGGCGGCGGTGCTCAGCGGCCGCGACACCGGACGACTGGATCTGCCGCCCGACGCGCTGGCGTGGCTCGCCCAGCAGCCCACCGCGCCCCGCGAACGTTACGCGCCGGGCACCCTGCTGCGGCTCGCCGTGCGTACCGTCCGGCTGCTCGTCGACACCGGCCCGGCCGTGCTCGTGGTCGAGGACCTGCACGCGCTCGACCCGGCGAGCCTCAACCTCGTCGGCGAGCTGGCCGCCGCCGCCGACCTGCCCGCCCTGCTCGTCGTGGCCACCCGGCCCGCCGCGGAGTCGGTGGCGCCGGACCTCGCGGTCCGCGTCCTGTCCCGGCTCTGCGGTGTACGCGGCGCCGTCCGCCAGCACCTCGGGCCACTGCGCCCCGACGACGTGGCCGAGGTCCTGACCCAGGTGTACGCCGGGTCCAGCCCTTCGTCCCGCCTGGTCACCGCCGTCTGGCGGCGGACCGGTGGCAACCCGTACGCCCTGACGGAGCTGCTCGCCGCCCACTCCGGCCAGCCGCCGGAGGCGCTCCTGCGGCCGACCCACATGGCACCGCCGCCCCGCCCCGCGCCGCCGGGGATGGCCGGTCCGGCGACGTCTGGCGCGGTGGCGACTCGTTCGGCGGCGGTCGGCGCGGTGGCGCCTCGGTCGGCGGCCGCGCGGCCGGCCAGCGTGGCGGAGGCCGAGCTGACCGCCCGGGAGGTCGAGATGCTCGACTGCCTCGTCGCCGGCATGTCCAACAAGCAGGCCGCCAAGGCTCTTGGCATCTCCGTGCGGACGGTCACCGTGCACGTGTCCAACCTGCTGCGCAAGACCGGTTCGGCGTCGCGGACGGAGGTCGCGCTCTGGGCCGTACGGCACCGGCACGCGGCCCCCGCGCAGGTCGACGGCTGAAGCCTCGGCTCAGCCGCTCAGGTGCGCGGGTAGCGCAGGAGCAGGCTGGCGCTGACCTCCTCGTCACCCACCGCCGCGTAGCTGTGCGGCACGTCCGACGTCCACCGCAGGTGCCCGCCGGCGGCGGCCGTCAGCGGCGCGTCCACCGGGCCGGCCCGCAGCACCCCGGCGAAGACCGTCACGTGCTCGGTGACCCCGGGCTGGTGGGCGGGGGAGAGCTGCCCCGGGCCGGGGACCACCCGCATCCGGTAGAGCTCGTACGTCGCGTCCGTGTCGGTGAACACCTCGAGCAGCGTGGCGTGGACCGCCGCCCCCCGCACGGCGGGCCCGGCGGCCGGTTCGGCGAGTACGGCGGTCAGCGGCACCCCGAGCTGGGCGGTGACCGCGTACAGCGTCTCCAGGGTCGGGTTGCGGGTGCCGTTCTCCAGGCCGGACAGGGTCGCCTTCCCCACACCGGCCATGCGGGCCAACGTGGACAACGAGATCCCCCGCTCCTCCCGCAGGCTGCGGACCCGGCCGCCGATCACGGCGGGGTCCGCGTCCAGGGGGCGGCGGCGCTCTGGTGGAGGCTGCGGCATGCCCGCTATGGTGCTACAGACCGCCGTTCCGTAAACGGAACACCTCCGACTGGCGAGGTGGAGCGCGGGGGCGCGGGGCGGACTGGCGGAGGTGGCACGTGGCGGCGCGGACACAACCGGTGCTGGCGGGCGCGGTGACGGCGGTGGTCGGCTTCGCCAGCTCGTTCACCGTGGTGCTGGCGGGCCTGCGGGCCGTCGGGGCCGACGCGAGGCAGGCGGCGTCCGGGTTGCTGGCGCTCTGTGTGGCGTCCGGGCTGGCGGCCGCCTGGCTGGGCCTGCGCTACCGGATACCGATGAGCATCGCCTGGTCGACCCCGGGGGCGGCGCTGCTCATGGCCACCGGGCCGGTGCCGGGCGGCTGGCCCGTGGCCGTCGGCGCGTTCATCGTGTCCGGCCTGCTCATCGTGGCAGCCGGGCTGGTGCGGCCACTGGGTCGGGCCGTCGCCGCCATCCCCAAGCCGATCGCCGGCGCCATGCTCGCCGGGGTGCTGCTGCCGCTGTGCACCGCACCGGTGCGCGCCCTGGTCGAGGTGCCCCGACTGGCCGGGCCGGTGGTCGTCGCCTGGCTGCTGCTGCACCGGTACGCGCGCCGCTGGGCGGTGCCCGGCGCGCTGGTCGTCGCGGTGGTGGCGATCGCGTGGACCTCCGCCCACGCCGGCCTCGGCGCGATCGGGCTGCGACCCGTCGTCGAACTGACCCCGCCGTCCTGGAACGTGTCCGCGCTGGTGGGGCTCGCCCTGCCGCTCTTCCTGGTCACCATGGCCGCGCAGAACGTACCGGGAATGGCGGTGCTGGTCGGCTACGGCTACCGGCCGCCGTTCACCGCGGCGCTGCGCACCACGGGCCTGCTCAGCGTGCTGGCCGCCCCGGTCGGCGGCCACGCCGTGAACCTCGCGGCGATCACCGCCGCCCTCGCCGCCGGTCCCGACGCCCACCCCGACCGGGACCGGCGCTGGATCGCCTCGGTGACCGCCGGAGTCGGGCTGGCCCTGCTCGGGCTGGGCGCCGGTGCGGCCACCGCGCTGGTCGCGGTCGCCCCACCGATCCTGATCGAGGCAGTCGCCGGGCTCGCGCTGCTCGGTGCGCTGGCCACCGCCCTCGCCTCGGCGTTGGCCGACCCCGCCGGACGCGAGGCCGCCGTCGTCACCTTCGCGGTCACCGCCTCCGGGGTCACGCTGGTCGGCGTGGGCGGCGCGTTCTGGGGCCTGGTCGCCGGTTGCCTGATGCTCCTGCTCTTCCGTCACCGGCGCCCCACCGAACCCGCCTCCGCGCTCGCCCCGGCCTCCGCGCCCGCGCAGGCCCCCGCGCCCGGACCCGTGGGTGAGCCGGAGCCTGTTTCCCGGCCGGCGGCGGGCCGGCCGGGTTGATCCACTCCGTTTCCGTGATGACGCGGTGTCCGCAGCGGTCGGACACCGCTATTTCCCTGATACGGAGTGGATCAGGCTCGGAGCTGTCGTCTGCGACATCAGCCGCCGGTGGGGGCGGCAGGATTCGACGGACGCCTCGAAGAGCAGGATTCGAGGGACGCCTCGAAGAGCTGAGTCGTTACGACATCAGCTCTAAAGGAGGTGCGGGAGGGAGGGGCGACCCCCGCCGGCCCGCCCGGCCGAGCGGGGGCGGCGCGGGAGCTCGGGTCACTCCTCCGGTGGCAGGTCGCCCACCGGGACGTCGAGGCGTACGTGGCCGTCGGCGACGGTGGCGATCCGCTCGGCGGGCACGTAGACGGCTCCGGTGCGGGCCAGTTCGGTGGTGACCTTCAGGTAGCCGCCGTGCAGGAGTCGGGCCGCGAGATCGGCGGGTACGTCGGGCTCCTCGGCGGCGGTCGACTCGATCAGTTCGTCCAGGCTGCTGCCGGGGTCGGCGGTCGGCACCGGTGTCGTCGGCGCCTGCACGGTCACCGCGTTCGGGTCCCCCCGCTGGACGAGATCCACGGTGCCGACCTCGGTGCCGGCGACGTCGATCACCGGCATGCCGGTGGTGACCCGGGAGATGGTCGTCTGCTGGTCGCCCTGCTGCTCCATTCAGGCGCGGTTCCCGGGGCGGCGCGCCGCTAAACGCCACCCCGGTCCCAGCCGCCCGGCGGCCGGGGCGACAGCTCCCGCCAGTTGTCCGTACCCTCGAGCAGCGCCCGGACCGTCTCCTCGGCCGCGTCCGCACTGTCGTGCTCGTAGAAGCGGGAGATCCCCTCGGCGCCACCGGCCCGCTGCTCGACGTGCCAGCGGTCGCCGTCCACGCGGAGGAACACGTCCCGCCGCGCGAGCCGCCCCCACTTCCCGTTCCACCAGTGCTTTCGCTGCTCCATGCGCGGACTCTATCGAACACACGTACGAGAATGTGCGGCCCCTGCGGGAATCCCACAGGGGCCGATGTGCGGCTGTCCGGTTCAGCGTTGGACGGGCGTTTCGCCCCGCCGGCCGAGCACGTCGTCGAGCGCGCCGCGCTGCTGGGCCGGCGTCTGGTGGCCGGCCGCGACCAGGGCGTCCCGGATCTCGGTCAGCAGCTTGACCTCCTCGCTGGGCGCCTTCGGCGGCGGCTCCTCGCCGCGCTGCCGGCGCTCGGCCAGCTTGTTCATCGGGAACACCACGAGGAAGTAGAGCACCGCCGCGGTCAGCAGGAACGTGATCAGGGCGTTGAGGAACTCGGCCCACGTGACGAAGTTGCCCTCGCCGATCTTCCACGAGCCCGCGAACTGGTCCTCACCGCCGCCCACGAACTTGATGACCGGCTTCAGGAACGAGTTGGTGAACGCGGTGACCACGCCGGTGAACGCGGCACCGATGACGACACCGACCGCCAGGTCGACGACGTTGCCGCGCATGATGAAGTCTTTGAAGCCCCTGAGCATCCATACTCCCGTGCTGTCCGGTTTTCCGTCCGGCACAACCTATGCCCCGGGAGGGGACTCCAGAAAAGCGGCGGCTTCGATGGCGGCCCGCTCGGGATCACCGGCCCGGATCGCGTCCACCAGTCGGGAGTGGTCGACGTGCCGCTCCGGTGCGTCGCCGATCGCCTGAGCCAGTGTGCTGCGCAGGGCGGCGCCGACCGACGCGTACAGCTCGGCGAGCATCGGGTTGTGCGCGGCGGCCATCACCGCGTCGTGCAGCAGCGCGTCGGCGGCCACGAACTCGTCGACCCGGCCCGCGTCCCAGGCCGCCTCGCGAGCGGCGAGCGCGTCGTCGAGCGCGGCCAGGTCCTCCGGCGTACGCCGTCGCGCGGCGAGCCGGGCGGCCTCCACCTCGAACGCGCGCCGCACCTCGATCACCTCGGCCATCCGGTTGTCGCTGAGCCGACGGGCCACGACCGGGGCGAGTTCGTCGGTCGACACCACGTACGTGCCGGAGCCCTGGCGGCACTCCAGCACGCCCGCGTGCTGGAGCGCCCGGACCGCCTCGCGGACCGTGTTGCGGCCAACCCCGAGCGCGGCGACGAGTTGCGGCTCGGTCGGGATCCGGCCCCCGACCGGCCACTCGCCGCCGAGGATCCGCTCCCTGAGCTGGGTGATCGTCTGCTGGACACGGCGGCCGCGGGGCGGCACCGCCACGGAATCAACCGACGGTGGCACTGGTTACATCACCGGCCCGAAATTCATCCCATGATTGTAGGTTCAACAGCATGACGCCGCCACCGACCGCCGCCACCGTGGAACCGACCCTCGCCACCGTCGCCGGTCCGGCGCCCGGCGCGGGTTCGGCCCCCCGCGCGGTGGGACCGCTGGCCGGCGGCGCGCTGGTGCTGATCGCGATGCTGCTCGTCGCGCTCAACCTGCGCGTGGCGATCACCAGTCTCGGCGCCCTGCTCGACGACGTCCGGGGCGGCCTCGGGCTCTCCGGCACGATGGCCGGCGTCGTGACCACGCTGCCGACGCTGGCGTTCGCCGTCTTCGGGGCGATCACCCCCCGGCTGGTCCGGCGACACTCCCCGGCGCGCCTGCTGGTGGTGGCGATGGCCCTGCTCACCGCGGGCCAGCTCATCCGGGTCGCCGTGGACTCCGCGGCCGTCTTCATCGCCGCCAGCGCCCTCGCCCTGGCCGGGATCGCGGTGGCGAACGTGCTGCTGCCGCTCCTGGTCAAGCAGCACTTCCCGCACCGGGTCGGGCTGGTCACCGGCGCGTACTCGATGGCACTCACCATCGGCGCCTCGGTGGCCGCCGCGACGGCGGTGCCGGTCGCCCACCTGCTCGGCTCCTGGCAGGCCGGGCTGGCCGTCTGGGCCGGGCTGGCCGCGGTGGCCGTACTCCCGTGGGTGCCGCTGGCGCTGCGGGCGCGAGCGGCGCGGCGGACCGCGACCACCACGGCGGCCGGGGCCGACCGGCCGACCGTCCGACCCGCGCGCACCCGGCTCGGGTGGGCGATGGCGATCTACTTCGGGACCCAGTCGCTCGGCGCGTACGCGATCATGGGCTGGCTGGCCCAGCTCTTCCGCGACGCCGGGTTCACGCCACAGACCGCCGGCCTGCTGCTCGCCGGAGGGACCGCGCTGGGTGTGCCGATCGCGTTGCTGATGCCGACCCTCGCCGGCCGGCTGCACTCCCTGCGTGGGCTGATGCTGACGCTCTCCGCCGCGATGGCGCTCGCCTACGTCGGGATGGCGCTCGCGCCGCACGGCGGCGCGCTGCTCTGGGTGCTGCTGCTGGCGATCGGGCAGAGCGCGTTCCCGCTGGCCCTGGCGGTCATCGGGCTACGGGCCCGCACGCACGAGGGGACCGTGGCGCTCTCGGCGTTCACGCAGAGCACCGGGTATCTGATCGGTGGGCTCGGCCCGCTGCTGGTCGGGATCCTCTACGAGGCCACCGGCGGCTGGAACCTGCCGATCGGCTTCCTGCTGGTCGCGCTCGCGGTGCAGACGGCGACGGGCATGGTGATCGCCCGTCCCCGGCACATCGAGGACGAGGGGTGAGCCGAACGGGTCAGGAGGAGGCCGGTGACGGGTCGCCGGCGACGGCCTCGTCCACCGTCGGGTACGTGTGCAGCACCTCGACCAGGCCGCTGACCTCGAGAATGCGCAGCACGCCGCGCTGCGGCGCGGCCAGCCGGACGACCCCGTCGGCCTCGTCGGTGCTGTTCTTGGCGCGGACGAAAACCGACAAGCCGGTCGAGTCGCAGAAAGACAGCTCCGCCAGGTCGAACACGAGGCGGCTGCGGCCCTTGTCGAGCAGGTCGGTGATCTGGTCCTGCAGCTGCGGTGCGGTCGCCATGTCCAGCTCGCCCGCGACCGACACGACGACCACGTCGCCGCGTTGTTCCGTGTGCACCGTCAAGGACATTCGCCAGACCTCCTGTTATCGGAGGAACGGTATCCCACAACCGAGGTGGAACGCAGAACGGGAGCCGGTATCCGGTGGCGACGATCATTCCTTTGCCTCGCGACAAGTAGTTGACCGGTCCCCGGTGATAGAGTCCGGCCGGTCCTGGTCGAGGGGGGTTTGGTAATGGCGTTGAACGCCGAAGAGAGCGGCCGGCTCACCGCCCTGCTGAGTGAGCACGCGGAGCGGATCACGCAGCGCTGGTCGGAGCTCGCCGCGGAGCCCCTGCGCGGCCGGCTGAGCCACGCGGAGCTGCGCCGGCAGTGCCAGGAGCTGCACCGGGCCCTGGTGACCACGGGTGAGCAGGGGCTCCTGGACCTGCACGCCGAGCACGCGGGCGAGCTGCGCGCCGTGCTCGCCGAGCTGTCCCGGGGGCGGGCCCGCCAGGGCTTCTCCGCCACCGAGACGGCGATCAGCGTGTTCGCCCTTAAGGACGTCGTCCTGGAGCTGCTGGAGTCCGCGGGCGGCGAGCGAATGCTCCGCGACTACGTGTCGTTCTCCGCGCTGGTCGACGACATGGGGCTGTTCACCTTCGACTCCTACGTCCGCACCCGCGAGAGTCTGATCGCCGACCAGGCCGAGCAGCTCCTGGAGCTCTCCACCCCGGTGGTCAAGCTCTGGGAGGGAGTCGTCGCCGTGCCGCTGGTCGGCACGCTCGACTCGGCCCGCGCCCAGGTGGTGATGGAGCGGCTGCTGCAGACGCTGGTCGACACCGGCTCGCCGTACGCGATCATCGACATCACCGGTGTGCCGGCGGTGGACACGCAGGTCGCCCAGCACATCCTGAAGACGGTGGTGGCCGCCCGGCTGATGGGCGCCGACTGCATCATCTCCGGCATCCGGCCGCAGATCGCGCAGACGATCGTGGCGCTGGGCATCGAGTTCGGCGACATCGCCACCAAGGCGAGCCTCGCCGACGCGCTGCGGCACGTGCTGCGGCTCTCCGGTGTCGAGACGGCGCGCCGCCAGTCGCGCCGGGAGGCCTGATGGACCGGGTGCCGATCCTCAAGATCGGCGACATCCTGCTGGTCTCCATCCAGGTCGACATGTCCGACCAGACTGCCGTGCAGCTCCAGGAGGACCTGGCCGAGCGGATCGTGGCGACGGGCAGCCACGGCGTGATCATCGACATCACGGCGCTGGACATCGTCGACTCCTTTGTAGGTCGGATGCTGTCCACCATCGCCTCGATCTCGAAGGTGCTGGACGCCGAGACCGTGGTCGTCGGGATGCGTCCGGCGGTCGCGATCACCCTGGTGGAGCTCGGGCTGTCGCTCAACGGCATCCGGACGGCGCTCAACGTCGAGCGGGGCATGGAGCTGGTCGCGGCCGCGCGCGCCGACGAGCACGACCTGGAGGAGCTCGACGACGAGGCGGACGCCGAGACGACGGCATCGCCATGACAGCGGGCCTCGACCTGGGCCACCCGCAGGCGCAGGCGATCCAGAGCGACGAGGACGTCGTCCGCGTACGGCAGCTGGTGCGTACGGTCGCGGTGGCCGTGAAGCTCTCGCTGGTGGACCAGACCAAGCTGGTCACCGCGGCGAGCGAGCTGGCCCGTAACACGCTGGTCTACGGCGGCGGGGGCGCCGTCGAGGTGGTGACCGTCGACAACGGGCGGCGGCGGGGCGTCCGCATCGTGTTCGCCGACGAAGGCCCGGGGATCGCCGACCTCGACCTGGCCCTCACCGACGGCTACACCACCGGGGGTGGCCTTGGTCTCGGCCTCAGCGGTGCGCGCCGTCTCGTCGACGAGTTCGACATCCAGACCGGACCGGGTCTCGGCACCCGGATCACGGTCACCAAGTGGTCCCGATGATCGCGGACGCGGTCGGTGACCGCGGCGTGTGGTTCCGGGTCGAGTCGAGCAGCACCGGCAGCACGGTGCGGCGGGCCGCCGAGCGCCTCGCCGGGGAGTTGGAGCTGGGCGAGGCGGGCACCGCCGACCTGGCCATCGTCGTCGCCGAGTTGACCAGCAACCTCGTCAAGCACGCCGAGGACGGGATGCTGCTGCTGCGCCCGGTGCGCCGTCATCGGGACGCCGGCGTCGAGCTGATCGCCGTGGACTCGGGGCCGGGCATGGCCGACCTGACCCTCTCCTCCCGGGACGGGCACTCCACCGTCGGCACCCTCGGCATCGGCCTCGGTGCCATCGTCCGGCAGGCCAGCTGGTTCGACGGCTACTCGCTGCCTGGCCGGGGCACGGTGCTCACCGTCCAGGTGTGGCCGTCGGGGGCGCCCGAGCCGGATTGGGCGGCTGGGCTGACCCGGCCGATCACCGGCGAGACGGTCAGCGGTGACGGGTTCGCCATCCGGGTCGCCGACGGGCGCCGGCAGGTGTTGACCAGCGACGGGCTGGGCCACGGGCCGCTGGCGTCCGCCGCGAGCGACGCGGCGGTCGCCGCCTTCCACGCGGCTCCGGCCGGGTCGCCCGGCGTGGTGGTCCAGCACCTGCACCGGGCGATGTCGCACACCCGGGGCGCCGCGCTGGCCGTGGCCGAGCTGGACCCGGCGGCGGAGGTCCTGCGCTTCGCCGGGTTGGGCAACATCGCCGCGCACCTCGTGGCACCGGGCGACCGCCGTCGCGGCCTGGTCTCGCTGCCCGGCATCGCCGGGCACCAACGACCGACGATCCGGGAGTACGACTACCCGTTCGAGTCGGACGCCCGGCTGGTGATGCACAGTGACGGGGTGTCCGACCGCTGGCAGCTCGACGACTACCCGGGCCTGGCCGAGCGGTCCCCGCTGGTGATGGCCGCGACCCTGCTGCGGGACGGCGGGGTTCGGCGCGACGACGCGTGCGTGGTGGTGGCGCGGGCATGACGGACACGGCCGACCGCCCACCGCTGCTCCAGATGGCGCTGCGGGTCGAACACGACATCTTCGTGGTGCGGCAGCGGGGCCGTGAGGTCGCCGCGGCGGTCGGGCTGGAGCACCAGGACCAGGTGCGGATCGCCACCGCGCTCAGCGAGGTGGCCCGCGACCTGCTGCGCGCGGTCGGTGGAGCAGACGTCGTCTTCCAGGCCGTCGACGCGCCGGACGGCCGGTGCCACCTCCGGGTCGACCTCGTTCCCGTCGCCCCGATGCCCGCTGACCGGTACGAGCCGCAGTCCGGCGCGGTGGCACGGCTGGTGGACAGTCTGGGCACGGTTCGCGTCGGGCGGGATACGGTCGTGAGGATGTCCCGACGCGTCCCCGTCACCGCGCGGGCGCTGACCCCGGAGCGGCTCGCCGACCTTCGTACGGAACTCGGCCGCAACGCTCCGGGCAGCGCCCTGGACGAGTTGGCGGCGCAGAACGAGCAGCTGATCGCGGCGCTGGACGAGGTGCGCAGCCAGCGGGACGAGCTGGTCGTGCTGAACGAGGAGCTCCAGGAGACCAACCGGGGGGTGCTGGCGCTCTACGGGCAGCTCTCCGAGGAGCTGGAGGAGACCAACCGGGGTGTGGTGGCCCTCTACGCCGAGCTGGACGAGAAGTCGGCCCAGTTGCGGGCGGCGAGCGAGTCGAAGAGCCGCTTCCTGGCCAACGTCAGCCACGAGCTGCGGGCGCCCGTGACCGCCATCATGGGCTTGGGCCGGCTGCTCGCCGACGACGCCTCCGATCCGCTCACCGACGAGCAGGCCCGGCAGGTCGAGCTGATCCGTTCCTCCGCCGCCGACCTGCTGACCCTCGTGAACGAGCTGCTGGACCTGGCGAAGGCCGAGTCGGGGCGGATCGAGCCGGACTGGGCCGAGGTGGACCTCCGGCCGATCTTCGGGCAGCTGCGGGGCACGCTGCGCGCGCTGGCCACCCGCCCCGGTGTGGAGCTGGTGGTGGAGGAGCCGCCGAGTCCGGCCACGCTGCGCACCGACGAGGTGCTGCTCGGTCAGGTGTTGCGCAACCTGGTGCACAACGGGCTCAAGTTCACCGAGCGGGGCGAGGTCCGGCTGCGGGCGACCCGGAGCGACGCGCACTGGTCGCTGGTCGTCTCCGACACCGGCCCCGGCATCCCGCCCGAGCTGCACGAGCGGATCTTCGAGGAGTTCTACCAGGTGCCTGGGGCGACCCGGGTCGGTGGCACCGGTCTCGGCCTGCCGTACGCGCGGCGGCTGGTCACCCTGCTCGGCGGCACGCTGGAGCTGGCGAGCGAGCCCGGCCGGGGCAGCACGTTCACCGTCACCCTGCCCGTGGCCGGAGCCTGACGTGGACGCGCAGTCGACGGTGCTGGTGGTCGACGACAGCCGGACCAAGCGCTACCTCCTGGTCAGCTGGCTGACCCGCGCCGGGTTCCGGGTGCTGGAGGCGGACAACGGCGCCGAGGCGCTGGCCCGGGTCGACATCGAACCGATCGACCTGGTGGTGCTCGACGTCCGGCTGCCCGACCTGAGCGGTTTCGAGGTCTGCGAGCAGATCAAGCAGGCGCACCCTTCGATGCCGGTCATCCACGTGTCCGCCCACGCGGTGGACGTGGTGGACCGCGCGCAGGGGCTGACCCGGGGCGCGGACGCGTACCTCACCGAGCCGATCGAGCCGGAGGAGCTGGTGGCGACCGCGCACGCGGTGCTGCGCTACTACCAGGCCCGGCAGCGGGCCGAGTTCCTCGCCGAGCGCCTGCTCGGGTTGGCCGACACCACCGTGGCGGTGCACACGGCCCCGAACTTCACCCGCCTGTTGACGGAGGCGGCGGCCGGCGCCGCGGAGATCTTCAAGAGTCCGGCGGCCGTGGTGGCGGAGACCTTCGACGGCGACTGCCTGGCCGGGATCGCCGCCGGCCCGGGGCGGGAAGCCGGCATCGTGCCGTGGGTCGTCGACGACACGGGCGTGCCGATCGGCGCCACGGTGCGGGTCGCCGACCCGGGCGAGTGGGCGTTGCTCGACTGGCCGGCCGACGACACGGTGACCGTGGCAGCCGCCCGGCTGCGTGACGACCGCGCACCGCTCTACGTCGTGGTGCCCACCAGCACGCAGACCGAGCGGACCCCGGTGCTGGTGCAGTTGGCCCAGGCGGTCGCGGCGGCGGTGGAGGCCCAGCGCTCCTTCGACGAGGAGCACCGCATCGCCGTCACCCTCCAGCGCAGCCTGCTGCCGCGCCGGATCCCGCAGATCAACGGCCTGGACCTGGCGGTGCGCTACGAGCCGGCCAGCGCGCAGACCGAGGTGGGCGGGGACTTCTACGAACTGGTGATGCTCGACGGCCACCTGCTGCTGGCGATCGGGGACGTGGCCGGGCACTCGCTGCACGCGGCGACGGTGATGGCCGAGCTGCGGCACGCGGTCCGGGCGTACGCGGTGGAGGGGCACCAGCCCGGGGCGATCCTGCACCGGGTCAACGAGCTGATGCGGACGCTGCTCCCGACCGAGCTGGCGACGCTCTGCGTGCTGCTGCTGCACCCGCCGAGCGGCCGGGTGCGGATGGCCAGCGCCGGTCACCTGCCGCCGCTGCTCAATGTGGACGGCAAGGTCGAGTTCGTGCAGCACTCGGCGCCGCTGCTCGGCGTACGGGCCGAGCGCCCGGAGGATCTGGAGTTCGTGCTCCCGCCCGGCGCGACGCTGGTCTTCTACACCGACGGTCTGATCGAGCGGCGGGACGCGACGATCGACGACGGGCTCGCCGCGCTGGCCGGGGTCGCCGGGCACGTCGACGACGACCTGGACCGGTTCTGCGAGCGGCTGCTGGTGGAGCTGGCCCCGCCGGAGATCCAGGACGACGTCGCGGTGGTCGCCCTGCGCCGCCGCTGAACCGGCCCGCGCCCGGCGCGTCGGGGTCAGCCGAGTGAGCGGGCGTACGCCGCGGGCGAGGTGCCGGTGACGGCGGTGAACTCCCGGATCAGGTGCGCCTGGTCGCTGTAGCCCAGGTCGACGGCGAGGGTCGCCCAGTCCGGTGGCGGGCCCTCGGCGGCCTGCTCGATCGCCTCCTGCAACCGGTAGCGCCGGATCACCCACTTCGGGCCGACGCCCACCCGGTCGAGGAAGAGGCGTTGCAGCCGGCGGGTGGACAGTCCGTGCCGGCGGGCGAAGGCGTCCACCCGCAGCACCGTCCGATCCGCACGGATCTCCTCCACCAGCCGGATCACCTCGTCGGTCACCGGGTCCGGCTCGGGCGCCCAGCCGGTGAGCAGGTCGTCCAGGGCGCGGCGGCGCTCGGTGTCCGTACCGTCGCAGATGCCGCCGTGGTGCGCGGCGGCCGGCGGCCACGACGCGGCGAGGTCGGTGAGTGGCCGGCGGTGGCCGGTCAGCTCGGCGACCGGCCGGCGCCAGAACGGCCGGAAGCCGCCGGGCCGGAACTGCACCCCGCAGACCCGGCCCCGACCGGACAGGGTGATGGTGAACAGTTCCCGCCCGACGCCGGCCACCTCACCGGTCTCGCGACCGTCGCCGTCGCGCTGGAACACCAGGTTGACCGCCGGGTGCGGCACCACGTGCTGGGTGAAGGGTTCGCGCAGGTCCCAGTCGATCAGCCAGTAGTGCTCGACGTAGCGGCGTAGCGGCGCGGCGGGCAGGTGGCGCCGGAAGTGGACCTGACGCAACATCCGGCTCGGGTCGAGGATGCCCCGACTGTCACCGCGCGGCTGCTGTCGCATTTTTCCAAGACCACCCTCATACGCTGGCCCTATGGCCACTCAGACTAGCGATCTGCTCGCGGCCGCGGCGCCGCGTACGGTCGCGGTGGTGCGCGGCATCGCCGACGACCAGTTGGACCTGCCGACGCCGTGCCGGGACTACGCGGTACGCGACCTGCTCAACCACCTCTTCGAGGTGGTGGTCAACTTCCAGGAACTGGCGGCCCGGCGCCCGGTCGACTGGGCGGACAAGCCGGACTTCCTCGCGGAGGGCTGGCGGGACCGCTTCGAGGCGGAGACCGGCCGGTTGATCGCGGCCTGGTCCGACCCGGCGAGCCAGGAGGGCGTCTCGCCCGGGATGGGCATGCCGCAGACCACGGTCGGCGGGATGGCGCTGCTGGACCTGACCGTGCACGGCTGGGACCTCGCCACGGCGACCGGCCAGGAGTACGCGCCCGCCCCGGAGGCGACCCTCGCGCTGCACGAGCTGGCCGAGCAGCTCGGCCCGACGGCCCGGAAGATGGGCGTCTTCGCGGAGCCGGTGCCGACCGGTGCCACCGTTTCCGACCTGCACCGCCTGCTCGGCCTGACCGGCCGCGACCCGGCCTGGGCCGCCACCCGCTGACATCCGCGTCGATCACCCCCGGGGGGACGGGCCCGGGGGCGATCGACGTGTGTGCCTGCTTGACTCCGGCTATTCACCGGGTGAATAGTGGCGGGGTGTCCACACCGCACGTCCTGCTCGGTCTGCTCGCCACGGGCAGCAAGCACGGCTACGAGCTCAAGCGGGCACACGACGAACGGCTCCCCCGGGCCCGGCCACTGGCCTTCGGGCAGGTCTACGCCACGCTCGGCCGGCTGCAACGGGACGGGTTGGTGGCCGCCACCGGGCAGGACCGCGACGCCGGCCCGGACCGGACGACCTACGCGCTGACCGGTGACGGGCACGCGGCACTCGACCGCTGGCTGTCCACCGTCGAGCCACCCATGCCGTACGTGGCGAGCACGCTCTTCGCCAAGGTGGTCGTGGCGCTGCTCGTCGCCGACGCGGACCGGGCCCGGTCCTACCTGATCGACCAGCGCCGCGCGCACACCGCACGACTGCGCGAGCTGACCGCGCTCAAGACCGACCCGGCGGCCCGGCTCGACGACGTCGTCGCGGCCGACTTCGCCATCGCACACCTCGACGCCGACCTGCGGTGGCTGCACACCACTCTGGACCGGGTCGCCGACTGGCACCGGGAGGTGCACGCATGACCGAACTCCAGGCGCGTGGCGTGGTCAAGGCGTACGGGCGGACGCCCGCGCTGCGCGGCGTCACGCTCGACGTCGCCGAGGGGGAGATCGTCGCCGTCACCGGGCCGAGCGGCTGCGGCAAGTCCACCCTGCTGCACTGCCTCGCCGGGATCCTGCGCCCGGACGCAGGCGAGGTCCTCTGGCAGGGCCGGCGGATCGACGGCTGGTCCGAGGCGACCCGGTCCCGGCTGCGTCGCACCGAGTTCGGAGTGCTGTTCCAGTTCGGTCAGCTCGTCGCCGAGCTCACCGCGGCGGAGAACGTCGCGCTTCCGCTGCTTCTCGCCGGCACGGGGCGGCGAGAGGCGCGGACCGCGGCGCTGACCTGGCTGGAGCGGTTCGGTGTCGCCGACGTTGCCGACGTGCGTCCGGGGGAGATGTCCGGCGGCCAGCAACAGCGGTGCGCCACCGCCCGGGCGCTGGTGACCGAGCCCCGGGTGCTCTTCGCCGACGAGCCGACCGGCGCGCTGGACACGCTCACCGGCGAGCAGGTGCTGGGCGCGCTGGTCCGGCTCGCCCGGGAGCAGCGCACCGCGATCGTCCTGGTGACCCACGAGCCGCGGATCGCCGCGTACGCCGATCGGGAGGTGGTCCTCCGCGACGGGATGGTCGACCACACCGGGCTGGGCCTGGACACGCCGCTCGCCGGCGGCCACCGGTGAGGCCCGGCACCCTGCTCCGGCTGGCCCTGGCCGGCACCCGCACCGACACGGCCCGGGTGCTGCTCACCGCGCTGAGCGCCGCGCTCGCCGCGGCGGCGGCGCTGGCCGCGCTGACCGTGCTCGCCATTCCGGAGCCGGTCGGTGACCCCTACGCCGAGGCCGAGCAGTACCGCAACGCGTTGCTGCGCGAGCCGGGCCTGCGCGGCGGCACCGCGTTCGCCCTGCTGCTGCTCATGATCCCGGTGCTGGCGCTGGCCGGGCAGTGCGCCCGGCTCGGCGCGCCGGCCCGCGACCGGCGGTTGGCCGCGCTGCGGCTCGCCGGTGCCACCCCGGGCCAGGTCAGTCGGCTCGCGGTGCTGGAGACCGGGGTGGCCAGCCTCCTCGGCACCCTCGCCGCCCTGGGGATCCACCTGGGCGGCCGGGTGCTGCTGGGCCGGCCCGACGCCCGGGGTCGACTGGCCCTCCCCACCGACGTGCTGCCGGCACCGGGCGCGCTGGCGGCCGTCGTTCTCGGGCTGCCGGTGGTGGCCGCGCTCGCCACCGCGGTGCTCCTGCGCCGGGTCACCACCAGCCCGCTCGGGGTCACCCGCCGGGTCAACCGGGAGCGGGGGCCACGGCCGTGGTCGGCGGTCCTCATCGCGACCGGGCTGGCCGCGTTCGCGTTCGGCGGGCTGACCCTGCGCTCGTTCGACGACGCCACCGACCCCCCGGTCGGGCTCCTGCTGGGCCTCTTCGCCGGTGGTGGGCTGGTGGCGATGGCCGGCGTGGTGACCGGCACCGGCTGGATCTCCTACAGCGTCGGCCGACTGCTGCACAGGCACGCCCGGCGCCCCGCCGCGCTGCTCGCCGCCGGACGGTTGATGGCCGACCCGTGGGCCGGCAGCCGGACCTTCGCCGCGCTCCTGGCCGCCGTGATCTTCGGGGCCGGAGCGGCCGGGCTGCGGGCGTACTTCGTCACGCAGGACGAGATCGAACGCCGGCAGAACCGCCTCGTCGGGATCGACGAGGGGGCCAACCCCTTCTACCTGTCCACCATGAATCTGGTCGACCTCGCGGTGGCCGTCGCGGTGGGCATCGCCGCGGCGGGCCTGCTGGTCGCCGTGGTCGAGGGCATCGTCGCGCGCCGCCGGGCGTACGCCGCGCTGGTGGCGACCGGTGTTCCCCGGGGCACCCTGGCCCGGTCGATCGTCTGGCAGTCGGTGCTGCCCGCGGTCCCCGCGATCGCGCTGGCGTTGGGGGTCGGCCTGTTCCTGGCCCGGGGCGTCTTCGCCGGCGCCACCCGGGGCTCCTCCTCGTACGAGGTCTGCGAGGCCAGCGCCGACATCTGCGCCGACGCGGTGGCCCGCCAGCAGCACACCCGCATCGTGCACACGCCGGAGGTGCGGGTCACGCCGGACGTGCCGCTGGAGCATCTGGCGCTGCTCGGGGCCGGCGCGCTGGCCGCGGTGCTGGTCACCGTGGGGATCGGCCTGCTCTTCCTGCGGGCGAGCACCGCGACCGAGGAGCTTAGGACGACCTGAAGCCTGTAACGCCCCCACCCGTCGGGGCGCTGTCTCTGCCGGAGGCCCGGCGGTCGGGCCCACGCCGGGCCGCGCGGCCGGCGGCCGTGGCGGCGGGAGACCAGCAGATGCACAACCAACCCGGTGGGAGCCCGCCGGTGTTCGTCGACCGCACCGGCCGGCGTCGCCGCCTCGCCGTGATCGCCGGCACCGCGATGGGGCTGGGTCTCCTCACCAGCTTCGCGCTGATCCTCGCCGGTCTCTTCTTCGACTCCCCGGTGCCGCTGCCCGGCTGGTCCGACGACCGGCCCGCGCAGCCCATCGAGGCGGGCCTCGACGGGCGGGAGGGCAGCGGCGAGGCGCCCTCCGGGCTGCCGTCACCGGCCACCCGCACGTCCGCCCCGGTGGCCGGCGGCTCCCCGACGGCCGTCCCGTCGGCCGTCCGACCCGCGCCGGCCACCGCCCGCCCGTACGGGACGGACCAGCCGGGCCTGGGTGACGAACGGCGCAACACGGCGAAGCCCAGCAAGTCGCCGGGCAAGCCGAAGTGACACCGCCACGGCACGTCGCGCGACGCGATCCCCGGGCCCACTGGCTCCTGCTCCTGCTCGGTCTCGTGCTGCTGCTCGCAGCGCTCACCCTGCACGGCCTGGTGAGCGGGCTGGGCGGCGGCTCCGGCCCGGCAGCCACCGCCGGAACCAGCGGCCAGCACCTCACCGGTGTCCCGGAGGCCGTCGCCGCCGGTGGGCCGGTGCTCCGGCTCGACGGGCCCGACCCGGTCAGCCGGACGATGCCCGACCGGACGATCGCACTCACCTTCGACGACGGGCCGGACCCACGCTGGACCCCGCAGGTGCTCGACGTGCTGCGCCGCCACCACGCCCACGCCACGTTCTTCGTGGTCGGGGCCCGGGTCAACGAGCACCCCGAGCTGGTGCGGCGGATCCTCGCCGAGGGGCACGAGATCGGCTCGCACACCTTCACCCACGCCGACCTCGCCAGCCTCCCCGGCTGGCGGCGTGACCTCGAACTCTCGCTGACCCGCAAGTCGGTCGCCGGAGCGACCGGGCGGGAGGTCACCCTGTTCCGCCCACCCTTCTCGTCGCTGCCGTCCGAGCTGAGTGCTGCCGACTATGACGCGCTGCGCGGCGCGGCCGGCAGCGGTCACATCGCCGTGCTCGCCGACCGCGACACCCGGGACTGGGAGCGCCCCGGCGTCGATCGGATCGTCGCGGCGGCCACCCCGGCGCGCGGCGGGGGCGCGGTGGTGCTGATGCACGACGGCGGCGGCGACCGCGCGCAGACGGTCACGGCGCTGGACCAACTGCTGGCGAAGCTCACCCGGGACGGGTACGCCTTCACCACCGTCTCGACCGGTGTCGGCGCGCCGGAGTCCGTGTTGCCGGCGAGCACCGGCAGCCGGCTCAGCGGCACCGCGCTGCGCTGGGCCCAGCTCGGCGCGGGCTGGGTGGCCGGCGCCATGAACCTGCTGCTCGGCGTTGCGCTGGTGCTCGGCGTCGCCCGCCTGGCGGTACAGGTGGTCTGCGCCCGACGACATGTCCGCCGCGTCCGCCGACCCGACACCCACCGGCCCGTGGTGCGCGCCCCGGTCTCGGTGATCGTGCCCGCGTACAACGAGGCGGCGAACATCGCGGCGACCGTCCGGTCCCTGGTGGCCAGCGCGTACCCGGCGATCGAGGTGATCGTGGTGGACGACGGGTCCACCGACGGCACCGCCGACATCGTCGAGCGGATGCGCCTACGCGGCGTCCGCGTCATCCGACAGGCGAACGCCGGCAAACCGGCCGCCCTGAACACCGGCATCCGGGCCGCCCGCGCGAACCTGCTGGTGCTGGTGGACGGCGACACGGTGTTCCAGCCGGACACCGTCCACCGGCTCGTACAGGGCTTCGCCGACCCGACCGTGGGCGCGATCTCCGGCAACACGAAGGTGGCCAACCGGCGGCGACTGCTCGGCCGCTGGCAGCACCTGGAGTACGTCATCGGCTTCAACCTCGACCGCCGCATGTACGACGTGCTGGAGTGCATGCCGACGATTCCCGGCGCGATCGGCGCGTTCCGCCGCGAGGTGCTGCTCGACGTCGGCGGGGTGCCGGGGGACACCCTGGCCGAGGACACCGACCTCACCATGCGGGTGCTCCGGGCCGGCTGGCGCGTGGTGTACGAGGAGTCGGCGATCGCCTGGACCGAGGCGCCGTCCTCGCTGCGGCAACTGTGGCGGCAGCGCTACCGCTGGTGCTACGGGACCATGCAGGCGATGTGGAAGCACCGGCACGCGCTGCGCGAGACGGGCGCCGGCGGCAAACTGGGTCGGCGCGGCCTGCCGTACCTCACGGTGTTCCAGATCGTCCTGCCGCTCACCGCGCCGGCGGTCGACGTGTTCGCCGTCTACGGGCTGCTCTTCCTGCCCTGGTCGACGCTCGTCCTCGGATGGCTCGGGCTGCTGCTGCTCCAGGTGTTCACGGCCGGCTACGCGCTGCGCCTGGACCGGGAACGGCCCGGCCCGCTGTGGACGTTGCCGCTCCAACAGCTCGTCTACCGGCAGGTGATGTACCTGGTGGTGGTCCAGTCGGTGGTCACCGCGCTGATCGGTAACCGGCTGCGCTGGCACCGGATGGTCCGCACCGGCGAGGCGGCGGCCCTGGCCACCGCGGGCCGCGCCGGCTGACGCCCGGTGCGTCCCCTGGTCACCGCGGGCGCGCCGGGCGGTCCAGCGCGCGCCCACACCGGCGGCTCGCCGAGCGCCGGTCAGCAGTTCGCCGGGTCAACCGGCGCCCAGCAGCCCACCGGCCCAGGAGATCGTCAGGCCGACGGCGACCGAGCAGCAGCACACCAGCACCGCGGCGACGATCCCGAGGATCGCCCACACCCGCCGGTCCCGCGCGACCACGCGCAGGCTCGGCCGGCCGGTCGGCTCCTCGGGCTCGCCGTCGTCGGTGGTCACCGTGCCCGCGCCCCGGTCAGGCCCGGCCGAGGCGGTCGAGGATCCAGGCGTTGATGAACGCCTCCTCACGCCACGAGTCGTACCGGCCGCTGGGGCCGCCGTGGCCCGCGCCCATCTCGGTCTTCAACAGGTAGTCGCCCTGCGGTGCGGTGGCCCGCAGCCGCGCGACCCACTTGGCCGGCTCGTGGTAGAGCACCCGGGTGTCGTTCAGGCTGGTCACCGCGAGGATCGCCGGGTAGTCCACCGCCCGCACGTTCTCGTACGGCGTGTAGGACTTCATGTACGCGTAGACCTCGGGGTCGTCGAGCGGGTTGCCCCACTCCTCCCACTCGGTCACCGTCAGCGGCAGCGACGGATCGAGGATCGAGGTGAGCGCGTCCACGAACGGCACCTGCGCCACGATCCCGGCGAAGGCGTCGGGCGCCAGGTTGGCGACCGCGCCCATCAGCAGCCCGCCGGCCGACGCGCCCCGGGCCACCAGCCGGTCGCTGGCCGTCCAGCCCGCCTTGACCAGGTGTCGGGCGCAGGCCACGAAGTCGGTGAAGGTGTTCTTCTTGGCCAGCAGCTTGCCCTGGTCGTACCAGCGCCGACCCAGCTCGCCGCCGCCCCGGATGTGCGCCACCGCGAAGATGACGCCACGGTCCAGCAGGGAGAGTCGGGCCACCGAGAACCACGGGTCCATGCTGGCCTCGTACGAGCCGTAGCCGTAGATCTCGCAGGGGGCCGAGCCGTCCTGCGGGGTGCCCTTGCGGAAGACGAGCGAGATCGGCACCCGGGTGCCGTCGTCGGCGAGCGCCCAGTCGCGGTGCTGCTCGTAGTCGTCCGGGTCGTACGGGCGGCCGTCCGGCCCGGGCAGCACCGGCTTCCGCTTGCGCAGCACCATCTGCCGGGTCACCAGGTCGTAGTCGTAGATCGAGTCCGGGGTGACCAGCGAGGCGTAACGCAGCCGGATCTGCCCGGTCCGGTACTCCGGGTTGGCGTCCAGGCCCACGCTGTAGAGCGGCTCGGGGAAGTCGATGTCGTACGCGTCGCCACCGCCGATCGGCAGCACCCGCAGCCCGGTGAGCCCGTCGGTTCGCAGCGAGACGACCAGGTGGTCGGCGAACGCGTCGACCGCCTCCAGCCGGGTGCCCGGGGTGTGCGGGATCAGGGGCACCCAGTCGCCGGGTGCGTCCGCCGACGTGTACGCGAGCGCGAAGTCCTCGGCCTCGTCGTTGTGCAGGATGAGGAAGCGGTGACCGTGGTGCTCCACCGCGTACTCGACGCCCTGCCGCCGGGGCGCGATCACCGCGGGCGCGCCGGTCGGGTTGCCGGCCGGGATGACCAGCACCTCGCTGGTGATCTTGCTGTGGATGTCGATCAGGATGAACTTCTCCGAGCGGGTCAGCTCGACGCCCACCCAGAACCGCTCGTCGTCCTCCTGGTGGACCACCACGTCGTCGGCCGCGGCGGAGCCGATGGTGTGCCGCCACACCCGGTTGGGCCGCCAGGCCTCGTCGACGGTCACGTAGAACAGCACCGAGGCGTCGCTCGACCAGGCGGTGCCGTAGAACGTGTCGGGCACCTCGTCGGGCAGCAGCTCGCCGGTGCTGAGGTCCTTGACCCGCAGGGTGAACCGCTCGTCCCCGGAGAAGTCCGTCGAGTAGGCCAGCCAGCGTCCGTCGGGGCTCACGTCGAACGCGCCGAGGGAGAAGAAGTCGTGCCCCTCGGCCAGCAGGTTGCCGTCGAGCAGCACCTCCTCGCCGTCCAGCGGGGCGCCGTCGGCACTGACCGGCGGCTCGGTCTCGCCGTCGCGGACCGCGCGCCGGCAGTGCACGCCGTACTGCTGCCCCTCGACGGTCCGGGTGTAGTACCAGTAGCCGTCCTTGCGGGTCGGCACCGACAGGTCGGTCTCCTGGGTGCGCCGACGGGTCTCCTCGAACAGCTCGGTGCGCAGCGCCGCCAGGTGGGCCGTGCGGGCCTCGGTGTAGGCGTTCTCGGCGGTCAGGTAGGCGATCGTCTCCGGGTCGTCCTTGGCCGCCAGCCAGGCGTACTCGTCGACGACGGTGTCGCCGTGGTGGATCCGCTCGCTCGGCACCCGCTTGGCGGCGGGCGGGGAAGTCTCGGTGGTCACGGCGCCACGTTACCGGCCGGAAGCCGCGTGCCGCCCGGTGCGCGCGGGCCCGATCAGGGTAATCGGCACCACCGTCGTTCGAACATATGTACGATGGCAGCCATGGCGGCTGCAGCGAGTTCCATCGACCGGTCCGGTGCCCTCGAGATAACCCAGCGGTTGACGGAGATCTGCGGACCGCCCTTCGCCCGGTTCGCCGGCCCGGCCGACGAGGTCGCCGGGCGCGCCGCCCGCTGGGTGGCGGTGCCCGGCGCGCCGGCCGCCGCCGCGCGGGTGCTCCGGCTCGCGGCCGCCCACGGTCTCACGGTGGTGCCGCGCGGCGCCGGCACGAAAATCGACTGGGGTGCCGTCCCGGAGCACGTCGACATCCTGCTCGACACCGGCCGGCTGGCCGGCATCGGGCACGAGACGGTGGGCGCGCCGACGGCCGAGGTCGGCGCGGGCACGCCGCTGCGGGCGGTGCAGGCGACGCTGGAACGCACCGGCCAGCGGCTGGCGGTCGACGCGCCGTCGCCGGGCGCGACGCTGGGTGGCGTGCTCGCCGCGGGCGAGGCCGGCCCGCTGCGGCACCGGCACGGCAGCCCCTGCGACCAACTGGTCGGCGTCCGCTACCTGACCGCTGACGGGGAGCTGGTCAACGCCGGCGGCGGCGCCCCCGGGCTCGACCTGGCCCGGCTGCTGTGCGGCTCGCAGGGTGGGCTCGGTGTGCTGGTCTCGGCCACCCTGCGGGTGCAGCCGGTGCCGGCGAGCCGGTTGTGGATCTCCCGTCCGGTGTGGACCCCGCTCGAGGTCAACGACCTGGTGCGCGCCATCCTCGCCGCGCGTCTCGACCCGGCGGCGGTCGAGCTGGACCTCACCCCCACCCGCCCCCACCGGCTGCCCCGCCCCGACGACCCGTCCGCCGCGGCCCGCGCCCGCCACCCGTCGATGGCCGGCCGGGCGCACGTTCCGGCCCGGGCCGGCAGCCTCGTCGTGCTGCTGGAGGGCGGTCCGGCCGACACGGTCGAACGGGCCGAACGCCTGGTGGCGCTCCTGGACGGTCACGCAACCGTCACCCACTCCCCACCGACGTGGTGGCGGCGCTACCCGTTCGCCCCGGGCGACACCGCACTGCGGATCGAGGTGCCGATCACCGACCTGCACGCGGCGGTCTACGCCCTGCGCGACGCGGCCGGTGCCCCGGTGCCCGTCCGTGGTTCCGCCGGGCTGGGCGTGGTGCACGCCGCGCTGCCCGGGTCGCTCCCGGCCGAGCGGGTGGCCTCCATCCTGGCCGCCGTGCGCGGGGTGCTGCTGGCCCGCAAGGGCCGGTGCGTGGTGCTCGCTGCGCCGCCGCAGGTACGCCGGGCGGTCGACCTGTGGGGCGAGCTGACCACCGTGCCCCGGCTGCGCGCGGCCAAGGAGCACCTCGACCCACACCACCGGCTCGCCCCCGGCCGTCTGCCCGGCGGCCTCTGACTCGGCAGGCCCCTGGGGCGTCGCGGCAACCTCGCCGCGACGTGGCTGTGGGTGGGTCGCTCAGTCCAGCCACCAGCGGTGCATGTCGGCGCCGGCCGGTGTGAACCGGGCCAGCAAAAGGAGCACGGCGGTGCCGGCGCCCACCAGGAGGAGGGCCCGGATGCGCCGGGACAGGCGGTCGCCGTCGCGGGCGGCCACCGCCGCGGCGTAGATCGCCATCGGCACGGCGAGCAGGCCGCCCGTCAGATAGAGGACGGTGACGACGCCGTAGAGCCAGAAGAACGGGTTCGCGGCATGCATGCCGAACGGGACGAGGTCCTTCGGGTCGTACGCCCCGGTGAGCATCTCGGCGGGGCCGACGCGGGCGGTCAGCATCCGCCCGACGTAGAGCGCCGCGACCACGATGAAGGCGGCGATGACCGCGAGTTGGGTGACCAGGACGGTGCGGACCAGCCGTGGCGGGTCGGCGGCCGCATCCACGGTGGTCGACATGCGGCTCACCCTACCGCTCGGCGTCATTACCGCACCATGATCGACTCGGCTTCCCGGAAGTCGGGGTGTCGGACTCACCCGGACACCGCGACATCAGGAAAGCCGAGCCGATCAAGCGGCGTGGGCCGGTGGTCGAGCGGTTCGGGCCGGTGGTCGAGCCGCGCGGGGTGGTCGAGCCGGGCGGGGTGGTGGTCGGGCCGGGCGGGGTGGTCGAGCCGGGCGGGGTGGTGGCGGGTGGTGCGGAATGTGGCCGGTCAGGTGGCGTCGTTGCGGACGACCAGGATCGCGATGTCGTCGCGGGGCGGCTCGGCCGAGAAGCCGATCGCGGTGGACCGTAGCCGCGCGGCGACCACGTCCGCCGAGTAGCCGGCCAGCGGCGTAGCGGCCGCACGCAGCCGGTCGGTGCCGAAGAGCTCACGCCCCCGGCGCCGCTCGGTGACCCCGTCGGTGTAGAACACCAGCGCGTCACCGGGCGCCAGCCGCACGTCGGCGGTGGGGGTGGCGATCGTGTCGAGCAGGCCGAGGGCCGTGCCCCCGGCGCCGACGAACGCGCCACCGCCGGCACCACGCAGCAGCACCGGCCGGTCGTGCCCGGCCAGGTGCAGCGAGACGTTCAGCCGGCCGCCGGCGCCGGGAGCGACCGCGGCCAGGGCCAGCGTGCAGTACCGGCCGCTGCCCCGCTCCACCAGCGTCTCGTTGAGCCGGGTGAGCACCTCGGGCAGTGGCTTGCCGTCGCCGGCCAGCACCCGGATCACGTCCCGGACCAGCCCGGTGACCGCGGCGGCCTGCACACCCTTGCCGGAGACGTCCCCGATCACCACCAGCCACCGCCCGTCGGGCAGGGCCAGCACGTCGTAGAAGTCACCGCCGACGTCGGCGTCGCCGCCGGTCGGGACGTACTCGGCGGCGAAGCCGATCCCGTCGACCACCGGCAGCACCGGCGGCAGCAGCGACTGCTGGAGCGTCTGGGCCACCCGGCGGCGCTCGGCGTGGATGCGGGCGTTCTCGATCGCCAGCGCGGCCCGCCGGGCCACGTCCTCCAGCACCGCGACCTCGTCGGGATCGTGCCGGTGCCGCTGGTGCCGACCGACCGCCAGGGTGCCGAGGCGCTGGCCCCGGGCGATCAGCGGCACCGCGAAGCCCTCCATCGGCCCGCCGAGCGGCACCTGCGCCGCGCTGCGGGACGCCTCCCGCAGCCGCGCCTGGACCGAGTCCGGGCCGGTCTCGGCGAGCACCTTGTGCAGCTGCGGCAGGACCGACTCGTCGGCGTGGCTGGCGGCCGCGAGGCGTAGCCGGCCCCACTCGTCGGTCGTGTGCACGGCGCACCACTGCCCCAGCCGGGGCACCACCAGCTGGGGGATGAGCGCCATGGTGAGTTCGACGTCCAGCGACTGGGCGAGCAGCTCGCTCGCCTCGGCCAGGAACGTCAGCCAGGCCTGCCGGCGGACGTCCGCCCGGCGCAGCCGGTCGTTCTCCAGGTGCAGGGAGAGCCGCTCGGCCGTGAGAACGGCCAGCGGCCGGGCGTACGCGGACGGCGCCGCGTCCAGCTCCAGCTCGCCGGCGTACGGCCGGTGCACGGTCAGCGGCACCCGCAGCAGCTCGTTGCCCGCCCGGGGTTGCCGGCCGAAGCGGGCCAACACCTGCGGCCCGTTGCCGTCGCCCCGGTCCAGCCGGATCACCCCACCGGCCGCACCGACCATCTCGGCGACCCGGGTGAGCAGGCCGGTGGCGAAGTCGGGCAGCGGGTCGTCCGCGTACGGGTCGGGGCTGATCTGCATCAGCTCGCTCATCGCGCCGGCGCTCGGCGCGGAGCTGGCGGCCTCCGCGGCGCCCCCCTCCGGACCGGCGCCGGGTGTGCTCCGCACCCGGGCGACGCCCTCGGGCTCGGCGGCGGTGGCACCCGAGCGGTCCAGCCGGAACCAGACCCCCTTGCCGGTGGGCAGGTATGTCGTGCCCCAGCGGCTGGCGAAGTGGTCCACCAGCAGCAGCCCGCGACCCCGCTCGGCCACCTCGGTGATTTCGCTGGTCTCGTTGCGGACCCCGACGATCAGCTCCTCGGTGGGACCGGAGGCGAAGTCGGAGACGGTCACCGTGAGCCCGAGATCGTCCGCGACGACCTCGATGTCCAGTTCGGTGCGGGCGTGTTCCACGGCGTTGGTGCTGAGTTCGGTGGTGAGCAGAAGTGCCTCGTTGAGCAGTTCGTCCAGGTCCGCCTCGGCCAGCACCGAGCGGACGAGGGCGCGTGCCGCCGCGGGCGTACGCCGGTCGGCGGGAAGGCGGACGCGCCGGACGTGCCCGTCCGGGCCGCCGGCCGACGCGGGCCTCGTCTCCGCCGACACCCTCGTATCCTCCATCGCCGCCCCGCCGGGTGCCAAGCCGCCCCGGCCGGCTTGTCCCCGCCGTGCGGGTTCGGCGGGCGTGGCGAGCGGTCGCGCGTACCTGGCGTGCGGCGTCGGCGCGGGCACAATATGGGATGGCCGGCGAGTCGGCAGCGCCGGCGGCCCCCGAGCTGAGACGAGGAACAATGACCACGGCGAAGCAGTCGGTGGCGGATCCGTCCGCGCCGGACCACGAGGCGCTCCTCGGTGAGTTGACCGAGGCGCTGCGGCGGGTGCGCCGCGGCGACCTCAAGGTCCGTCTGCCCCGGCGTTCCGGGCAGGCGGGGGAGGTCGCGGACGCCTTCAACGAGGTCGTCTCGATGCAGGAGCGGCACCACCTCGACCTGCGGCGGATCAGCCGGGTCGTCGGTCGGGACGGCCGGCTCACCGAGCGGCTGGACCACGAGGGCCTGGACGGCTCGTGGGCCGACGGGCAGCGGGCGGTCAACTCGCTCATCGACGACCTGGGTCGGCCGACCACCGAGATCGCGCGGGTCATCGTCGCGGTCGCCGACGGTGATCTCTCCCAGCACATGGCGTTGGAGATCGACGGCCGGCCGCTGCGCGGTGAGTACCTGCGCATCGGGCGCACCGTGAACACGATGGTGGACCAGCTGTCGTCGTTCGCCGACGAGGTGACCCGGGTGGCCCGTGAGGTGGGCACCGAGGGCAAGTTGGGCGGCCAGGCCGACGTGCGGGGTGTGGCCGGCACCTGGAAGGACCTCACCGACTCGGTGAACACGATGGCGTCGAACCTGACCGGCCAGGTGCGGTCGATCTCCCAGGTGGCGACCGCGGTGGCGAAGGGCGACCTGTCCCAGAAGATCACGGTCGGGGCGCGCGGCGAGGTCGCCGAGCTGGCCGACACGATGAACTCGCTCACCGACACGCTGCGGCTCTTCGCCGAGCAGGTGACCCGGGTGGCCCGTGAGGTAGGCACCGAGGGCAAGCTGGGTGGTCAGGCCGACGTGCCGAACGTGGCCGGCACCTGGAAGGACCTGACGGACAGCGTCAACTCGATGGCGTCGAACCTGACCAGTCAGGTCCGCAACATCGCGCAGGTCTCCACGGCGGTGGCCCGGGGTGACCTGTCGCAGAAGATCACGGTGGCGGCGCAGGGCGAGATCCTGGAGCTCAAGGACACCGTGAACACGATGGTGGACCAGCTGTCGTCGTTCGCCGACGAGGTGACGCGGGTGGCCCGCGAGGTGGGCATCGAGGGCAAGCTGGGCGGCCAGGCCCAGGTGCGCGGGGTCTCCGGCACCTGGCGGGACCTCACCGAGAACGTCAACCAACTGGCCGGCAACCTGACCAGCCAGGTCCGCAACATCTCCCAGGTCTCCACCGCCGTGGCGAAGGGCGACCTGTCGCAGAAGATCACGGTCGACGCGCAGGGCGAGATCCTGGAGCTGAAGAACACCGTGAACACGATGGTGGACCAGCTGTCGTCGTTCGCCGACGAGGTGACCCGGGTGGCCCGTGAGGTGGGCACCGAGGGCAAGCTGGGCGGTCAGGCGCAGGTCAAGGGCGTCTCGGGCACCTGGCGGGACCTGACGGACAACGTGAACTCGATGGCGTCGAACCTGACCAGCCAGGTCCGCAACATCGCCTCGGTCACCACCGCCGTCGCCAAGGGTGACCTGTCGCAGAAGATCACCGTCGACGCCCGGGGCGAGATCCTGGAGCTGAAGTCGACGGTGAACACGATGGTGGACCAGCTGTCGTCGTTCGCCGACGAGGTGACGCGGGTGGCCCGTGAGGTGGGCACCGAGGGCAAGCTCGGCGGTCAGGCCCAGGTGCGCGGCGTGGCCGGCACCTGGCGGGACCTGACCGACAACGTGAACTCGATGGCGTCGAACCTGACCGCCCAGGTGCGGAACATCGCGCAGGTCTCGACGGCGGTGGCGAAGGGCGACCTGTCGCAGAAGATCACGGTCGACGCGCAGGGCGAGATCCTGGAGCTGAAGTCGACGGTGAACACGATGGTGGACCAGCTGTCGTCGTTCGCCGACGAGGTGACCCGGGTGGCCCGCGAGGTGGGCACCGAGGGCAAGCTCGGCGGTCAGGCCCAGGTCAAGGGCGTCTCCGGCACATGGCGCGACCTGACCGACAACGTGAACTCGATGGCGTCGAACCTGACCGGTCAGGTCCGCAACATCGCTTCGGTCACCACGGCCGTGGCGAAGGGCGACCTCGGCCAGAAGATCACGGTGGACGCGCAGGGCGAGATCCTGGAGCTGAAGAACACCATCAACACGATGGTGGACCAGCTGTCGTCGTTCGCCGACGAGGTCACCCGGGTGGCCCGCGAGGTCGGCATCGAGGGCAAGCTCGGCGGTCAGGCCCAGGTCAAGGGCGTCTCCGGCACCTGGCGCGATCTGACCGAGAACGTCAACCAGCTCGCGTCGACGTTGACCACCCAGCTGCGGGCCATCGCGCAGGTCTCCACCTCGGTGACCCGCGGCGACCTCACCCAGCGGATCAACGTCAAGGCGCAGGGTGAGGTCGCCGAGCTGAAGGACAACATCAACCAGATGATCGTCACCCTGCGGGAGACGACCAAGAAGAACGCCGAGCAGGGCTGGCTCGACTCCAACCTGGCCCGCATCAGCGGCCTGCTCCAGGGGCAGCGCGACCTCGGCGAGGTCTGCCGCATGATCATGCTGGAGGTCACGCCGCTGGTCGACGCGCAGCTCGGTGCGTTCTTCCTGGCCGACACCTCCGAGGGGAGCATGCGGCTGCGGCTGACCGCCTCCTACGGGTACGTGGCCCGCGGGCACGACGTCACCTTCGGGCCGGGAGAGGGCCTGGTCGGCCAGGCGGCGCTGTCCCGCCGGACCATCCGGGTCAGCGCCTCCCCGGACCGCGCGCTGACCGTACGATCCGGGCTCGCCGACACGCCCCCCGCCGACCTGGTGGTGCTGCCCGTCCTGTTCGAGGGCGAGCTGCTCGGCGTGATCGAGTTCGCCAGCGTCGTGCCCTTCTCCGAGCTGCACCTGTCGTTCCTCGAGCGGCTGGTGCTCACCATCGGCATCGCCGTCAACACCATCCAGGCCAACCGGCGTACGGAGGAGCTGCTCGCCCAGTCGCAGCGGCTGGCGCACGAGCTCCAGGAGCAGTCGGCGGAGCTGCAGCGCACCAACGCCGAGCTGGAGGAGAAGGCCACCCTGCTGTCGGAGCAGAAGGGCAACATCGAGACGAAGAACCGGGAGATCGAGCTGGCCCGGATCGGCCTGGAGGAGAAGGCGCAGCAGCTCACCCGCGCGTCCGCGTACAAGTCGGAGTTCCTGGCCAACATGAGCCACGAGCTGCGTACGCCGCTGAACTCGCTGCTGCTGCTGGCCCGACTGCTCGCCGAGAACTCGGAGGCCAACCTCACCCCGAAGCAGATCGAGTTCGCCCGCACGATCCACGGCGCCGGGTCGGACCTGCTCTCGCTGATCGACGACATCCTCGACCTGTCCAAGATCGAGGCGGGCCGGATGGACGTCGAGCCCAACGAGGTGCGGTTCGCCGAGATCCGCGGCTACGTGGAGCAGGCGTTCGCGCCGCAGGCCGAGGAGAAGGGCCTGGACTTCCAGGTGCGGGTCAGCAAGGACCTGCCCCCGGCGCTGGTCACCGACGCCCAGCGGCTCCAGCAGATCCTCCGCAACCTGCTGTCGAACGCGGTGAAGTTCACCGACAACGGCGCGGTCACGCTGCGGATCGCCCCGGCGGCCGACAACGCGGTCTTCGACGTGCCGGCGCTCACGAACGCCCGGCAGGTCATCGCGTTCACCGTGATCGACACCGGTATCGGCATCTCCGACGACAAGCTGTCGATCATCTTCGAGGCGTTCCAGCAGGCCGACGGCACCACCAGCCGTCGGTACGGCGGCACCGGCCTGGGGCTGTCGATCAGCCGGGACCTCGCCCGACTGCTCGGCGGCACCATCACGGTCTCGTCGGCGCCGGGGCAGGGTTCGACCTTCACGCTCTTCGTGCCGGACGTGCTGGCGCCGGATGCCGTGGTGGCGCCGCTGCCGCCGTCGCCGGCCCGGGCGGGACTGCCGTCCTCCCTGCTCATGCCCCCGGTGGAGCTGCCCGCGCCGGCCGCCGGCCCGACCACCCGACGGCTCGACGGGGCCACCGTGCTGATCGTCGACGACGACGTCCGAAACGTCTTCGCGCTGACCTCTGCGTTGGAACTGCACGGTATGACCGTGTTGTACTCGGATAACGGGGCGGACGGTGTCCGCCTGCTCGCCGAGCATCCGGAGGTGGACATCGTCCTGATGGACGCCATGATGCCGGACCAGGACGGGTACGAGACCACCCGCCAGATCCGCCGTAACCACCGCTTCGCGGACCTGCCGATCGTCTTCCTGACCGCGAAGGCGATGCCGGGCGACCGGGAATCGGCGCTCGCCGCCGGAGGCAGCGACTACATCACCAAGCCGGTGGACCTGGACGAGTTGATCGAGCTCATGTCGTCCTGGATCAGCGGCAGCCGCACCGAGGAGAACTCGTGACCCAGATGGCCAAGGCGCTGCTCGTCGACGACCGCCGCGAGAACCTGATGGCCCTGGAGGCGATCCTCCAGGGCCTCCCGGTACAGTCGGTGGCAGTGGAGAGCGGCGAGGCGGCGCTCAAGCAACTGTTGGTGGACGACTTCGCGGTGATCCTGCTGGACGCGCAGATGCCGGACATGGACGGTTTCGAGACCGCCAGCCACATCAAGCGGCGCGAGCGTACCCGGCACGTGCCGATCATCTTCCTCACCGCCGCCGACCGGGACGCCCAGTTGGCGCTGCGCGGGTACGCGGTCGGCGCGGTCGACTACCTCACGAAGCCGTTCGACCCGTGGGTGCTGCGGGCCAAGGTGTCGGTCTTCGTGGAGCTGTGGGTGAAGACCCGGCAACTCGCCGCACAGTCCGATCTCGTACGCGAGCGGGACACCCAGTTGCGGTTGCTGACCGATGCGGTGGACGAGGCGACCGCGCTGCTGCGGGCCGACGACGCGGACGCCCGCGACCGCACGATCGACCTGCTGGAACAGGCCCGCTGGGGCAACCCCACCTGACCCACCCGCGCCCCGCCTCCCGGGGTCAGGAAAGGGCGGCCCCGGGGGAGGTCAGCTTGTCGTCTGGTCGTTGCGGATCATCAGGGCCGAGCGGAGGCCGGTGATGTCCAGGACGCGGAGTAGGAAATCGCCCACGTGGGTCAGCACGAGCAGGCTCTGGGAGTGGCTCGCCTTGCGGCTGAGGACGACGAGGGTGCCCAGCCCCTGCGAGTCGCAGAAGGTCACCCCGCCGAGGTCGAGCACGATCCGTGGCGGCGGGTCGGCGAGGACCTCGTTCACGACGGTCGACAGCTGGGCGGCCGTGAGCATGTCGATCTCACCGGCGAGGCGCAGCACTGCTTCGTCACCCGTCCGGTGTACCGTGATGGACAGTTCGGCACGATCCACCCGGTCAGCCTAACGCGATCCGGTCGACCCGGCCTGTCGAGGCGCGGCTTGCGATCAACTTCTGTCTTCGCCGAGCGTCGATCACCGGCGCGCGGCTCCGATCGATCGCCGGGCCGGCGTCCCGAGGTCGGGTGAGCCGGGTAACCCCAGCCAGGGGTCATTGCCGCTGTCCCGGCAAGCGCTGACACAATGGCGTCATCGTGACCGACACTTCTTCCGCCGGATCCGGCCGCTATCCGGCCGACGCCCCGGCCTCCGAGGCCCTGTTCGACCGTGCCCGCGCCATCGTGCCGGGCGGGGTGAACTCCCCTGTCCGCGCCTTCCGCGCGGTCGGTGGCACCCCGCGCTTCATGGTCCGGGGCGAGGGTCCCTGGCTCTACGACGCCGACGACCGGCGCTACGTCGACCTGGTCTGCTCGTGGGGCCCGCTGATCCTCGGTCACGCGCACCCCGAGGTGGTCGCCGCGGTGCAGGCCGCCGCCGCGCGGGGGACCAGCTTCGGCACCCCGACGCCGGGCGAGGTCGAGTTGGCCGCCGAGATCGTCGACCGCACCCCGGTCGAGCAGGTCCGGCTGGTCAACTCCGGCACCGAGGCCACCATGTCGGCCATCCGGCTGGCGCGTGGCTACACGGGCCGGTCCAAGATCATCAAGTTCGCCGGCTGCTACCACGGCCACGTCGACGCGCTGCTCGCCGCCGCCGGTTCGGGCGTCGCCACCCTCGGCCTGCCCGACTCGCCCGGCGTCACCGGCGCCGCGGCCAGCGAGACGGTCGTGCTGCCCTACAACGACCTGCGGGCGGTGGAGGAGGCCTTCGCCGCCGAGGGGCCGCACATCGCCGCGGTGATCACCGAGGCCGCCGCCGGCAACATGGGCGTGGTGGCCCCCCGCGACGGCTTCAACCAGGAGCTGGCGCGCATCGCGCACGCGCACGGTGCCCTGCTCATCGTCGACGAGGTGATGACCGGGTTCCGGGTGTCCCGCTCCGGTTGGCACGGCCTCGACCCGTCCGACGCCGACCTCTGGACGTACGGCAAGGTCATGGGCGGTGGCCTGCCCGCCGCGGCCTTCGGCGGGCGCGCGGAGATCATGGCGCGGCTCGCGCCGGCCGGCCCGGTCTACCAGGCGGGCACCCTCTCCGGTAACCCGCTGGCCTGCGCCGCCGGCCTCGCCACCCTGCGGCTGGCCGACGACGCGCTCTACCGGCGCCTCGACGAGACGGCCGCCGTCGTGGGCAAGCTCGCCGCCGACGCGCTCGCCGCCGCGGGTGTCCCGCACCGGCTGTCGTACGCGGGCAGCATGTTCTCGATCTTCTTCACGGACGCGGACGTCGTCGACTACGACAGCGCCCGGACCCAGCAGGTCCCCGCGTTCAAGGCGTTCTTCCACGCGATGCTCGCCGCCGGCGTCTACCTGCCGCCGAGCGCGTTCGAGTCGTGGTTCGTCTCGGCGGCGTTGGACGACGCCGCCCTGGAGCAGATCGCCACCGCCCTTCCGGTGGCGGCGCGAGCAGCGGCAGCGGCCGGTCACGGGGGGTAGCGTGCGCGCGAGGAGTGAGCCGGGTTTGCGAGCCCCGCAGTCGCGAACGAAGGGGGCGCAACGGTGAGCAAGACGGTGGTCCACGTGCTGCGGCACGGCGAGGTGCACAACCCGGACAGGATCCTCTACGGGCGGCTGCCCGGTTTCCGCCTCTCCGAGCTCGGTGTGCAGATGGCCAAGGCCGCCGCGCAGGGGCTCGCCGAGCGGACGGTGGTGCACGTCGTGGCCAGCCCGCTGGAGCGCGCGCAGCAGACCGCCGAGCCGATCGCCGCGCAGTTCGGCCTGCCGGTCGGGGTCGACGAGCGGTTGATCGAGAGCGCCAACTGGTTCGAGGGCAAGAAGGTGTCGCCGGGCGACGGCTCGTTCCGCGACCCGCGCAACTGGTGGGTGCTGCGCGACCCGATGACCCCGTCCTGGGGCGAGGCCTACCGGGTGATCGCGGAGCGGATGTTCGCCGCGCTGCACGCCGCCCGGATCGCCGCCGAGGGCCGCGAGGCCGTGCTGGTCTCGCACCAGCTGCCGATCTGGACCCTGCGCCGGTACGTCGAGCGCAAGCGTCTCTGGCACGACCCGCGTCGGCGTCAGTGCGGCCTGGCCAGCCTCACCTCGTTCCACTTCGACGGCGCCAAGGTGGTCGGCATCGGCTACTCCGAGCCGGCCGCCCACCTGATCGCGATGTCGCCGACTGCTCGGACGGCCAAGGGGGCCTGATGCACACCCGGAGGTGGACCGCTGGTCTGCTCGCCGTCGTCGCCGCGGTGGGGCTGGTCGGCTGCACGTCGAAGAGCCAGGAGAAGTCCTGCACCACCTCCCCCGAGGGTGTGATCGAGTGCGCGCCGGAGCAGCGTTCCGCGCCACCGAAGATCGCCGGTGAGCTGCTCACCGGCGGCGCGTACGACGTCTCGCAGGCCCGTGGCCAGGTCGTCGTGGTCAACTTCTGGGGCTCGTGGTGCGCGCCCTGCCGCGCCGAGGCAGACGACCTGGAGGCGACCTACCAGGCGACCAAGGCCTCCGGCGTGACGTTCCTCGGCATCAACGTGCAGGACAGCAAGGACAAGGCGATCGCGTTCGAGGAGGGCCGGGTGTCCTACCCGAGCCTCTTCGACCCGCCGAGCCGGCTGGCCCTCGCCTTGGACATCCCGCCGAACACGATCCCGGCCACCGTGGTGCTCGACCGGGACGGCCGGGTCGCCGCGGTGATCCGCGCCGCGGTCAAGCAGGCGGGGCTGCAACCGATCGTCGAGCGGGTCGCCGCCGAGCAGCCCGCCGCCGGTTCCCGCTGATGGGCGAGACGTTCCGGCAGGTCGCCCTCTCCGGCCCGCTGCTGCTCGCCATCGGTGCGGCGGCCCTCGCCGGGCTGGTCAGCTTCCTCTCCCCGTGCGTCCTGCCGCTGGTTCCCGGCTACCTCTCGTACGTCACCGGTCTGGCCGGCGCCGACCTGGAGGGGCGCGGCTCTCGCCCGCAGCCGACGGAGCCGGCCGGCGGGTCCGGCGGCGGCACGGCCGTCGCGGTGCGGGAGCGGGCCGCCCGGACCGGGACCGCCGCGGTAAAGGGCCGGGTGCTCGCCGGGACGTTGCTCTTCATCGCCGGGTTCACCGTCGTCTTCACCGCCACCGCGGTCCTGTTCGCCAGCGTCGGGAAGGTCTTCTTCCAGTACGAGCGCACGCTGGAGATCGTCATCGGCTCGTTGATCGTCCTGCTCGGGCTGGCCTTCGTCGGTGTGGTCCCCGGCATGCAGCGCGAGTTCCGGATCCACCGACTCCCGGCCGCCGGTCTGCTCGGTGCGCCGGTCTTCGGCGCGGTCTTCGCGCTCAGCTGGGTGCCGTGCGTCGGCCCGACCCTCGCCGCGGTCACGGGTATGGCCACGGTCAGCGGGCAGGTCGACCGGGCGGTGGTGCTCGCCGTGGCGTACTGCCTGGGGCTGGGGATACCGTTCGTCGTCTTCGGGCTGGGCTTCCAGCGCCTGCTCGGGGTCTTCCGCGCCATCCGGCGCAACAGCCGCTGGGTCACCCGCGTGGGTGGCGCCCTGCTGATCGTGATCGGCCTCGCCCTCGTCACCGGCGGCTGGACGAACGTCGTGATCTGGCTGCAGACCACCGTGGGAGTGGGCGAGGTGAGCATCTGATGACCGCCGTGGACGACCGCCGCGCGGCACCGGCCGAGGCGCCCCGGCACCGGCCGAACCGGGTGCTGGCCCTGCTGCGCAACTCGTGGCGGCAGCTCACCGCCATGCGTACGGCGCTGGTGCTGCTCTTCCTGCTCGCGATCGCCGCCATCCCGGGCTCGGTGCTGCCGCAGCGGAACATCAGCCCGGAGAAGGTCAACGAGTACTTCGTCGACCACCCCGACCTGGCCCCCCGGCTGGACCGGATCGGCGGCTTCGCGGTCTTCAGCTCGGTCTGGTTCTCCGCCATCTACCTGCTGCTCTTCATCTCGCTGATCGGCTGCATCACGCCACGGCTGCGCGACCACGTCCGGGCCCTGCGGGCGAAGCCGCCGGTCGCCCCGAGGCGGCTGGACCGGCTGCCCCAGCACGCGGTGCTGGCCGCGCCCGAGGGCGGGGCGGCGGCGATCGCCGAGGTGCTGCGGCGGCGGCGCTGGCGCGTGGTGGTGCGCGGCGACGAGGTGTCCGCCGAGAAGGGCTACCTCAAGGAGAGCGGCAACCTGCTCTTCCACTCCTCGCTGGTGGTCGTGCTGATCGGGGTGGCGCTCGGCTCCTGGTACGGCTGGAGCGGCAACCGGCTGCTCGTCGCCGGCGCGGACAACGCGTTCTGCAACACCCGGCAGCAGTACGCCGAGGCGAAGCTCGGCCCGCGGGTGGACACCGCCCACCTGCCCGCCTTCTGCCTGACGCTGGACCGGTTCGACGCGCGGTTCTTGGAGTCCGGGCAGCCGGAGTACTTTAACGCCACGGTGACGGTGGAGGAGCGGGGCCGGGCGACCCGTACCGCCGACTTCTCGGTCAACTCGCCGTTGCGGCTCGACGGCGCCAGCGTCTACCTGCTCGGTCACGGCTACGCCCCGGTCATCCGTTACACCGACCGCTTCGGGCGCAGCCAGACCAGCGCCACGCCGTTCCTCACCACTGGCGACATGGGGCTGACCGGCGAGGGCCTGGCCGCCTTCCCGGACGCCAACGTCGACCCGGCCACCGGCAAGCGCGAGTCGGACCTCCAGATGGCGTTCACCGGCATCTACCTGCCCACGGCGCCGGACTCGCCGCCGTTCGTGCGGTCGCAGTACCCGACCGAGCGCAACCCGGCCCTCAACCTCGTCGCGTACCGCGGCAACCTCGGCCTGGACGCGGGCATCCCCGGCTCGGTCTACGAGCTGGACCAGCGGCAGGTCCGCATGGGCAAGGTGAAGCAGGTCGGCGAGAAGGTGCTCAGGAAGGGCGAGAGCTGGAAGCTGGACGACGGCACCACCGTCGAGTTCCTGGGCACCGAGCGCTATGTGACCCTCTCCGTGCGGCACGACCCCGGGTCGACGCTGCTGCTGGTGAGCTGCGGGGTCCTGCTCCTCGGGCTGATGGGGGCGCTGTTCGGCCGACGCCGCCGCGTCTTCTTCCGGGTACTGCCGGCCGGAATCGCGCCCCCCGGAGCCGAAACTCCGACGAGCGGTAGTAGTTTGGTCGAGGCCGGTGGGTTGCCGCGCACCGACCATCCAGGGTTCGCCGACGAGTTCGCGCAGCTCGTCGCCGCCGTCCGCGGTGACGAGCGACCGGACGAGCGGGCCGGCGCGGAACGCAGCGACCCGGCCGGGACGCGGGAAGGGACCGAGTGATGTCCGCACTCTCCGATCAGCTGGTGACGTTCGCGACGCTGGTGTACCTGATCGCGATGATCAGCCACGCGGTCGAGTACGCGCTGGGCAACGCCCGTCCCCGGGTCGCCGCGGCACCCGCCCGCGAGCTGGTGGGGGCCGGCGTCGGCGCTCCCGGCGCGACGCTCGCCCCTCCGGCCCCGCCGGAGACGCCGGTGTCCCCGGCGGACCGGTCCGCCGCCCGCGCCCGCCTGGCCGGCACCATCGCGGTGGCGGCCACCGCGGTCGCCGTCCTGCTGCACCTCGTGGCCCTGGTCACCCGCGGTCTCGCGGCCGACCGGATGCCGTGGGGCAACATGTACGAGTTCGTGCTCACGGTGTCGTTCATCGGCGCCGCGGCCTGGCTCGTGGTGCTCGCCAAGCGGCCGTCGCTGCGCCGGCTCGGGCTCTTCCTGACCCTGGTGATGGTGCTGCTGCTGGCCACCGCCGAGCTGGTGCTCTACGTGCCGGTGGTGCCGCTGGTCCCGGCGCTCAACTCGTACTGGTTCGTCATCCACGTGTCGACCATCGTCTTCTCCTCCGGCATCTTCCTGCTCGGCGTCGTGCCGGCGGTGGCCTTCCTGATGCGCAACGGCTACGAGCAGGGCCGGCGGAGCTTCCCCTACACGCTCGCCAAGCGGCTGCCGGCGGCGGCCGCCCTGGAGCGGCTGACCTTCGTGTTGCACGCCTTCTCGTTCCCGATCTTCACGTTCGCGGTGATCGCGGGAGCCATCTGGGCCGAGGCGGCCTGGGGCCGTCCGTGGGGCTGGGACCCGAAGGAGACCTGGGCGTTCATCTCGTGGGTCGTCTACGCGGGCTACCTGCACGCCCGGGCCACCCCGAGCGTGAAGCGGAACGTGGCGACCTGGATCGCGGTGATCGGCTTCTTCACCGTGCTGATGAACCTGTTCGGCGTGAACATCTTCTTCACCGGCCTGCACTCGTACGGCGGCCTCAGCTGACGTCACATTTTGTAGGACTACACTTCTAAGAACTGTAGTTCTACATTCTGAGGTGACGGGTGGGGCTGACGAAGCCGACGGGCATCTTTGACCGCGACTACGAGTGGGCGGAGTTGGCCCGCTTCGCCGCGGACGAGCGCCCCGGCGCGACCCTCGGTGTGGTTAGTGGCCGACGTCGGCAGGGCAAGACGTTCCTGCTCTACGAGTTGGCGCGGGCTACGGGCGGGTTCTATTTCGGTGCCACCGAGGCCACCCCGGCGGAGTCGCTCCGGCGCCTGGGCGAGGCACTCGGCCAGCACACCTCCGCTCCGGGTCCGCTGCATCTGCCCGACTGGTCGAGTGCCGTCGACGCCCTGCTGGCCCTGGGACGGGCGCGCCCGACGACGGTCGTGCTCGACGAGTTCCCGTACCTGGCGCGCGCCAGTCGGGATCTGCCGTCGATCCTCCAGCATGCCCTCACGCCGGGTCGGCCGGAACGCGTCGAGTCCCGTACCCGCCTGCTTCTCTGCGGTTCGGCGCTCTCCTTCATGGGAGGCCTCCTGGCCGGCTCGGCTCCACTGCGCGGGCGCGCCGGTCTGGAGCTTCCGGTTCCGCCGCTGGACTACCGCACCGCGGCGATGTTCTGGGGCCTCAGCGACCCGCTACTGGCGGCCCAGGTGTTCGCCATCGTCGGCGGCACGCCCGCGTACCGTCGCGAGTACGTCCAGGACGACGCTCCGGACGGTCCGGCCGACTTCGATGACTGGGTGGTGCGGGCGATCCTGAACCCGGCACGGCCCCTCTTCCGGGAAGCGCGCTACCTGTTGGCCGAGGATCCGGACCTGCGGGACACGGCGCTCTACCATTCCGTGCTCGCGGCGGTGGCGGAGGGTAACGGCACGCGGGGCGGCATCGCCAGCTACATCGGGCGGAAGGCGACCGACCTGCAGCATCCCCTGACCGTCCTGGAGGACGCGGGTCTGCTCGTCCGGGACCCGGACCCGCTGCGTAGCGGGCGGAGCCGCTATCGGATCTCCGAACCGCTCATCACCTTCTATCAGGCGATCATGCGGCCGGCGTGGACGGCCCTGGAGCAGCGCCGCGGGGCGGACGTGTGGCGGCGTTCGCAGCGACGCTTCGGCAGCGCCGTGCTCGGACCCGCCTTCGAGGAGACGGTACGGCAGTGGACCTTGCGGTTCGCCGTTCCGGAGACCTTCGGCGGGGTCGTGGCCGAGGCGAGCGCCGGCGTTCTCACCGACCCGTCGACCCGGACCAGTCACGAACTCGACCTCGTGGCGATCGGGGAGCCACCCGTCGGCGACGGTGCGCGGCCATTGCTGGGTATCGGCGAAGCCAAGTGGGGCCGTGTCCTGGGCCGACCCGACCTCGGACGGCTGGAGCGTGCGCGTCAGTTGCTCGCCGCGCGGGAGGGTTTCGAAGCGGACGCGGCCCGGCTGCTGTTGGCCAGCGGCGAGGGCTTCACCGACGAGTTGCGGCAGGTCGCCGCCGGCCGGCCGGACGTGATCCTGGTCGACCCGGAGCGGCTCTACTTCGGCGAGTGAGGATGCGGGAGTCGCCCGCGGCGGTGGCGGAGGAGCTCGTCGACGCGCCGGGTGATCTGGTAGGCCACCTCGGGCACATCGGCCAGCTCGATCCGTTCGGCCCGCAGTGCGAGCTGGGCGTGCAGCTCCCGGGCGACCGCGTTCCGCAGCTCGGTGAGCAGCGGTGACAGGCCGTCCGGGTCACCGACCAGGTAGGCGTCCGACATGTCGTCCAGGCTGCGCCGGCTCCCGGGGCGTACGACAGGGTTGGTGACTTTCCCCCGGGGGGCTTGACCGGCGCGGCCCCGTCGACGGCTGTCCGGAGTCAGCCGCCGAACCAGCCGGGCACGTCGAGGCGGAACCAGTTCGCGGGGGTCATGGTCCGCAGGTCGTTCTCGATGGCGGCGACCCGGTCCGCGCCGAGGGTCGCCGCCCAGCGGTCCCGGAGCTGGTCGAAGACGACGGCCGAGCGGCGTAGCCCGTCGTGCCCGCGGTCGGTCATCCGGACCAGCTTGCGGCGCGCGTCGCGGGGGTCGTCGGCCCGTTCCAGGTAGCCGAGGGTGACCAGCCGGTCCACCGTCTTGCCGGCCGCCTGCTTCGAGATGCCCAGCCGTTGGCCCAGCTCGCCGGCGGTGGTGCCGTCGGGGCCGACGGCCTGGAGCACGAAGCCGTGCAGCGGGCGCAGCTGGTCGTGTCCCTGTCGGGCCAGCTCCGCGTGCAGGTCGTCGATGAACGTACGGAACCCGGCGAGCAGCAGCAGGGGCAGCAGGAACCCGGGCCGCTCGGGATCAGCCGTTGCCACGTTCGACAACCACGTTTACTATTTGGTCAATCACGTTGACGATCGTACGCGACGTGAACCCCGGCTACCCGAGAGCAGGTCACCCGTGACCGAACACATCTTCCCCACGCACACCCCCGAGACCGCCCCCGCCGCCGCCCGCTCCACCATCGACGGCGTACGACAGGCGTTCGGCTACCTGCCCGTCGCGGTGGCGCGGATGGCCGAGTCCCCGGAGGCCCTCAAGGGGTTCCTCACCGCCAGCCGGATCTTCGAGGCCTCGGGCCTCGACCACCTCGACCGGGAGGTGCTGGTGCTGACCGTCGCCACCCACCACGAGTGCCACCTCTGCGTGGCGCTGCACACCGCCACGCTGCACCGGCTCGGCGCGGCGCCCGAGCTGATCGAGGCGCTGCGGGCCGGCGCGCCGCTGCCGGAGCGCCGGCTGGAGGCGTTGCGGCGATTCGTGCTGGCCGTGCTGGCGCACCGGGGTGCCGTCCCGGACGACGACGTACGGGCGTTCCTGTCCGCCGGCTACCAGCCGAGGCACGCCCTGGACGTGGTGCTCGGCATCGGGGCTTACACCATCTCGACGTTCGCCAACCGGCTCACCGCCGCGCCGGTGGACGCGCCCCTCGCCGCGTACGCCTGGGAGCCGGCCGCCTGACCGGCTCCCTCGGCCCGCTCAACCCTCGGCGGCCACCCGGTCGAGCCACTCGCCCACCAGCGCGTCGAACAGCACCGGCTGCTCGATCTGAAGGTTGTGCCCGGCCACGTCCAGCACCGCGAACGTCGCCCGGGGATAGTGCGGCAGCAGCGCGAACTGGTCGAGATAGCCGGTGGAGTGGTCCTGCCGGCCGGTGAGGACGAGGGTCGGCCGGGTGAACGGCTCCCCGCCCTCCGGATCCTCGGCGAGCGTCCAGCGCTGCCGGATCCGGGCCATCGCCGTGGTGTCCGCCACGTCGAGGCCCGCCAGGATCTCCTCGCGAAAGCGGCGCAGCGTCTCCGGGGACTGCACGACCGCCAGGTCGGCGAACTCGGCGGCGGTCCGGGCGTCGACCGAGGCGAGCAGGTCGGGATCGGGCCGCAGCACCTGCGGCTGCGGCAACCGGCGGTCCGCTTTCTCGACGGCGGTGCCCATGGGACAGATCAGGGCCAGGCCGCGCACCTGCTCGGGCCGGGAATTGGCGAGGGCCCGGGCGAGGTAGCCGCCGTAGGACTCGCCGACCAGGAGGAAGGGCGCGTCGCCGATCCGGTCGTCGACGAGATCCTGCACGGCGTCGAGCATGTCGTCCGAGCCGGCGATCTCCGGCGGGGCCGGCGACTCGCCCATGCCCGGCAGGTCCGGGTAGAGCCGCCGGTAGCCCGGGCGCCCGGCGAACACCGGTTCGAGACAGCCCAGCATCAGTCGGTGGTCCGGCGTCCAGCCGTGCAGGGCCAGCACCGGAACACCCGTGCCGTGCTCGACCACGTTCAAGGTCACCGGCGTGCGGCGTGCCATGGGGACTCCTCGCCTCGGGGGATACGGTGCAGGGATCTTGCCGGTCGGCACCGACAACTTTCCGGGTGGCCGGCGAGCGCTGTGGCGGGGCTCATACTCCGCACCCCGGTGGGTCGGATCGACCGCGCCGCGCCGACCCGGCCGGGCGGCCCACGACGGTGGTGGGGGAGACTGGCGGGTATGGCGGCTCGTGGCTTCCCGTACACCGATCTGAAGGACTTCCTCGCGGCGCTGAAGCGTGCGGGCGAGCTGCGGCGGGTGGACGTCCCGGTCGACCCCACCCTGGAGATCAGCGAGGTGGTCACCCGGACCGTCCGCGCCGGCGGCCCGGCGCTGCTCTTCGAGCGGCCGACCCGGGGTGAGATGCCGGTCGCGATCAACCTCTTCGGCACCGAGAAGCGGATGGCCATGGCGCTCGGGGTGGAGCGCCTCGACGAGATCGGCGAGCGGATCGGCGAGATGCTCAAGCCGGAGCTGCCGCAGGGCTTCGCGGGCATGATGGGCGGCCTCGGCAAGGTCATGCAGCTCAAGTCGATGCCGCCCAAGAAGGTCAAGACGGCCCCGTGCCAGCAGGTCGTCTACCGCGGCGACGACGTCGACCTCAACCGGCTGCCGGGGTTGCAGGTCTGGCCCGGCGACGGTGGGATCTTCCACAACTTCGGGCTGACCCACACGAAGGACCCGCAGACCGGCAAGCGCAACCTGGGGCTCTACCGGCTCCAGCAGCACTCGCACAACACCATCGGCATGCACTGGCAGATCCACAAGAACTCCACGGCGCACCATGCCGTCGCCGAGCGGCTCGGGCAGCGGCTGCCGGTGGCCATCGCCATCGGCGCCGACCCGGCGGTGGCCTACTCGGCCAGCGCACCGCTCCCCGCCGAGATCGACGAATACCTGTTCGCCGGCTTCCTGCGGGGCGAACGGGTCGAGATGGTGGACTGCCTCACCGTCCCGTTGCAGGTGCCGGCGCACGCGCAGGTGGTGCTGGAGGGCTACATCGAGCCGGGCGAACGCATGCCGGAAGGGCCGTTCGGTGACCACACGGGCTTCTACACACCGGTGGAGCCGTTCCCGGTGATGCACGTCGAGTGCATGACCATGCAGCGTGACCCGGTCTATCACTCGATCGTCACGTCGCAGCCGCCCCAGGAGGACCACGGCCTCGGCAAGGCCACCGAGCGGATCTTCGCGCCGCTGCTGCGCTTCCTGATCCCGGACATCGTGGACTACGACCTGCCCGCCGCCGGTGTCTTCCACAACTGCGCGATCGTGTCGATCCGCAAGCGCTACCCGAAGCACGCGCAGAAGGTCATGAACGCGATCTGGGGCGCGCACATGATGTCGTTGACGAAGCTGATCGTGATCGTGGACGAGGACTGCGACGTGCACGACTACAACGAGGTCGCCTTCCGCGCCTTCGGCAACGTCGACTACGCCCGGGACCTGCTGCTCACCGAGGGTCCGGTGGACCACCTGGACCACGCCTCGTACCAGCAGTTCTGGGGCGGCAAGGCGGGCGTCGACGCGACCCGCAAACTCCCCACCGAGGGCTACACCCGTGGCTGGCCGGAGGAGATGAGCATGTCGCCCGAGGTGGTCTCGCTGGTCGACAAGCGCTGGAAGGAGTACGGGATCTGATGACGGCCGTGCTGGAGCCCGTGGAACGACCGGGCCGGGTGAAGTCCTTCCTCCGACTGGTCGCCATCGAGCACTCGGTCTTCGCGCTGCCCTTCGCGTACCTGTCGGCGCTGACCGCGATGCGGGTCAACGGCGGGCACGTACGCTGGCTCGACCTGTTGCTGATCACCGTGGCGATGGTCGGCGCGCGGACGTTCGCGATGGCCGCCAACCGGATCCTCGACCGGCGGATCGACGCGCGGAACCCGCGTACGGCCGGGCGGGAACTCGTCACCGGGGCGGTCAGCGTGCGGACGGCCTGGACCGGCGCGGCCGTCGCCCTGGTGGTCTTCCTGGCCGCCGCCGCCCTGCTCAACCCGCTCTGCCTCGCGCTCGCCCCGCTCGCCGTGGTGCCGCTGGTCGTCTACCCGTACGGCAAGCGGTTCACCAACTGGCCGCACGCGATCCTGGCGATCGCCCAGGCGGTCGGGCCGGTCGGCGCCTGGCTGGCGGTCACCGGGACCTTCGCCGGCTCCTGGCCGGCCTGGCTGCTCGGTGCCGCCGTCGGGCTGTGGATCGGCGGATTCGACCTCATCTACGCCTGCCAGGACTCCGAGATCGACCAGGAGATCGGCGTGCACAGCGTCCCGGCGCGCTACGGGCGGCGCTTCGCGCTGCACGCCTCCACGGTCGCGCACGTGGTGACCTTCGCGCTGTTCATCTGGTTCGGTGCGCTGGTCGGCTTCGGCTGGCTGTGGTGGATCGGCCTGGCGCTGACCGCCGTCGCCTTCGCCTACCAGCACCTGGTGGTCAGCCCGACCGACCTCAGCAAGGTCAACCGGGCGTTCTTCACCGCGAACGGCTTCGTGGGCATCGCGCTGTTCGCGTTCGCCCTGCTCGACCTGGTGATCCGCCTGAACCTGCGCGCCTGACCCACGCGCGGGTGCCGTGCGCGGCGCTCGCTATGCGCCGCGTTCCCGCAACTTCAGTGAAGTAGTGGCGTCCCGTGTCGGCGGAGGCCACTACTTCCCTGATGTTGCTCCGTCGGGCCGGCCCGCGACCGGGGGGCGGGGTCAGGGGGTTAGCGGGTAGCGGGCGCTCTCCATCGTCCAGTCGATCGTGCCCCGGACCGCGTTGGCGATCCCGTCGAGCAGGTCGGTGACCGCCTCGTCCAGCGCCGGGCCGAACGACGGCACCGTCGCGCGCAGCTCGACGAAGCGCCGCATCGACGCCCGCCAGCGGTCGGCGACCAACTCCACCGCCACGTCGGTCGACACGCCCCGCTCACCGGCGACCGCGAGCACGAGGTTGTGCCCGCCGGAGGTGGCCCGATCCCGCTCCAGCGACGCCAGGTCGTTGTACCAGGCGAGCAGGTCGTTGCCCGTGTCGGCGATCTCCCGCAGCAGCGGGTGGTGGTAGACGGCGTCCGGCAGCGGGCGGCCGGTGACGAACTCGACCAGCGGAAACGAGACGTACGCGGCCGAGGTCGCGCGGCGCAGCTCGACGTACTCGGCGACGCCGGGTGCCCGGGCCGCCGTCTTGTTCGCCGCCTCCCGCCAGGTGCCCGTCAGGTGGTGGGCGACCGCGTCGGCGAAGCGCTGCCGCCACCGGGCGGACATCCGGCGGCGGGGCTCGCGCCAGGAGCGCACCAGCAACCGGCGGAGCGGCCCGGCCAGCCCGGGGTGCCGGTGACGCGGGCCGTCGACCAACAGTCGGACCGCACCGTCGCGCAGCGCCCGGATCTGCCCCAGGTCGAGTCGACCCGGGCCGTCGCAGGCGTCGTCCACCAGAAAGAACCAGGTGAACAGCGCGGTCAGCAGCCGCAGGTCGGGCTCCGTGGCGTCGGGGTAGAGCCGGCTGGCGTACCGGGCGAAGCCCGCGCCGGCCAGTCGCCGCGCCCCGGCCGCGTCGAGCGGGAGGCCGAGGGTGGGGAGCAGGTCCGCCGTCAGCCACTCCTGCACCCGGTCGGCGTACGGCGACAGCCGTGGCGGGATGGGGCACTCGGACCGTAGCGACTCCAGGACCGACCCGGTCATCCTCGATTCCTCCCCCGCGCGAAGACGCCGCCGTGCGAATCGCTGCCGGCAGCATGGCAGGTCCACGGGGGCGTCGTGAGCCCGGCCGGACACGGCGCGTGCTGCCCGTGCGCCCGAGACCGGGGGCCGCCGTCGGCCCCTCGCGACGACCAGGCAGGCTGGTGGGTATGCGCGAACCATGGGTCGTCGGGGTCTCCGGTGCGTCCGGCACGCCCTACGCGGCAGCCGTCGTACGCGGACTGCTCGACGCCGGGGAGCCGGTGGACCTGGTCGTCTCCCGGGCGGCCCGGCTGACCCTGCTCGACGAGACGGGCCGCCCGTTCCGGGACGGGCACTGGGCCGAGGACCTGGCGGGATGGCTCGGCCGTGACCTCGCCGACGCCGACGTGCGGCACTGGCCCGCAGGCGACCTGGCGGCCGGGCCGAGCAGCGGCTCGTACCGGGCGCGCGGAATGGTGGTCGTCCCGGCGAGCACGGCGGCCTGCGCCGGGATCGCGATCGGCCTCTCGAAGGACCTGTTGCAACGGGCGGCCGAGGTCAACCTGAAGGAGCGGCGGCCGGTGGTGGTGGTGCCTCGGGAGACCCCGGTGACCCGCAGCCACCTGGAGCACCTGATCGCGTTGCACGATGCCGGCGCCGTGGTGTTGCCCGCCAGTCCCGGCTTCTACGGCGCCGGGGCGTCGGCCTCCGCCCAGCAGTTGGTCGACTTCGTCGCCGGCAAGGTGCTGGACGCGCTGGGCGTGCCGCACACCCTGTTCGTACGCTGGTCCGGAGAGCTGGGCGCGGCCCGGGACTGATCGTGCGGCGCCGGCCCGGAGGCGCGCCGGACGAGGATCCGGGGCCGCGGGCCGGACCAGTCGGCCGGCCCGCGCGACGCGTCAGTACATCCCGGCGTTCGCCGGCCCAGGGCCGGTCGAGGCGGTGGGGCCGACGTTGCGCGCCTTCCCCATGTCGTCGGCCTCGTCCAGCATGCCCTCCCCCTCGAGTAGGGCTCGCACCTCGGATTCCCGAAACCGGCGATGCCCTCCTGGAGTCCGGATGCTGCCGATCCGTCCGGCCGCGGCCCATCTCGTCACAGTCTTCGGGTCTACCCGAAACAGCGCGGCGACCTCACCCGGTGTCAGCAGGCGATCTCCAGTGTCCACAGCCCCCTCCTCGCGTTCGACGAAGCCCCCGGCTGAACACACTGCCCCCGGCCGGTGCGAGCCCAGAGCCGTCATGAGGGACGTATGGCAATTACAGCACCAGCGACCTGGCCTGTCCGCCAAACGCGAAAAACGCACTGAGTGGGAAGTTAGTCAATGGTACCGGCGCTGCGCTCCTTTGACTCTGCGTACGCGAAGTGTTACCTGCTGTCATGTTCAACGGATGCCGGAGTCCGGGCGTTACGCCTCACCCGTTAGGGTCACAGTCCGTGGACGCCATCGACCTGAGCCTCGTGGAGCTGCTGCGCGGCAACGCCCGCCTCTCCTACGCCGAACTCGCCCGCCAGGTCGGCCTGTCCGCACCGGCGGTGCACGAACGGGTCGGCAAGCTGGAAGCCGGCGGGGTGCTGCGGGGCTACCGGGCGGACGTCGCGCCCGAGGCGATCGGCCTCGGCGTCACCGCGCTGATCGGCATCGTCGAGGACTCCGGCGCGGACACCGACGACGTCCTCGCGGCGTTCCGCGCGATGCCCGAGATCGAGTCCTGCTACTTCATGGCGGGCGTCGAGTCGTTCCTGCTGAAGGCCCGGGTGGGCACGATCGCCGAACTGGAGCAGCTGATCGTCCGCCTGAACCGGACCCCCGGCGTGGCCTCCACCCGCACCAGCATCGCGCTCTCCACCAAGTGGGAGAACCGCCCCCAACCGGTCACCCCGCCCGCCACCTGAACCGGCCACCGCTCGGGCGACGCGCCGCCGAGACGGCCTGGAGCGGGCGCGCGTCGTCACGGGCGGGGCCTGGTGCGGAGCGGCCGTCGGCGGTACGTTGCGCCGATGATCTCGCCAGCGAGCGGGGCGGCCGTCGTCACCGGCGCCGCGGGTGGCCTGGGCCGGGCCATCGCGGCCGCCCTGCACGCGGACGGCTGGCAGGTCCTCCTCACCGACGTGGACCGGGTGGCCGTGGCCGCCGTGGCGGAGCCGCTGGGCGGCTGGTCCCGTGCCCTCGACGTCCGGGACGAGGGCGCCTGCGCCGAGGTGGCCGCCGAGGCGGCGGCGCACGCCGGAGCCCTCGGGCTCTGGGTGAACAACGCCGGCATCCTGGTGACCGGGCCGCCCTGGAGGCATGACGCGGCGACCCGGCGTCGGGTGCTCGACGTCAACGCACTGGGCGCCATGAACGGGACCCTCGCCGCCGTGGACGTGATGCGCGCCCAGGGCAACGGTCACGTGCTCAACGTCGTGTCGCTGGCCGGGCTCGTGGCCGCGCCCGGCGAAACCGTCTACGCGGCCAGCAAGCACGCGCTGCTCGCGTTCAGCCTCGGCATCCTGTCCGACCTGCGGATGGCCGGCCACCGGGCCGTACGCGTCTCCTGCCTGTGCCCGGACGGCATCTGGACCCCGATGCTGCACGACCGGCTCGACGACCCGGGCGCCGTCGCCTCGTTCACCGGGTCGATGCTCACCCCCGAGCGCGTCGCGGCCCGGGTGGCGCGGCTGGCCCGGCGGCCACGTCCGGTGGTGAGTCTGCCCCGTTGGCGAGGCGCGCAGGTGCGGCTGCTGGACGCCGCGCCGCGCCTGGCGCTCGGACTCACGCCACTCCTGCGGGCGGTGGGCCGAGCCGGCCAGCGCCGGCAGCGCCGACGCGCCGAGGCGGACTGAGCGGCACGCCGTCGGGGCGGTGGGGATGCCGGCGCGGCGACGCCGGCGGCTCGGGGGTCAGCGCGGTGCGGCGCGCTCCGCCAGCCCCGGGTAGCGCAGCACGTAACCGTCGGAGTCCAACTCGATGTCGGCCGTGAACGAGTCGCTCGCGAAGCGCACCCGGCCCGGCCCCAGCGAGGTGTAGGTCTGCTCCGCCGGAACCACGACGAGGCTCGGCACCAGCACCCAGGCGACGGTGATCCGGCGTGGCACATCAGCCGGCCCGCTGGTCAGGCCGAGCCGGTGCACCGGTGGGGCGTTGAGCAGCGGGGACCCGCCGAGATCGACGTCGAGTGCGTCGGCCAGCCGATCCGGGTCGTCGGTGCCGGGCAGCCCGGCGGGCGGGTGCCCGGCGGCGGTCAACGCCACGTCCAGGTCACCCTGCTCGGCGGTGGTCACCCGCCACCGGTCGGCGGCCCTTTCCAGGCGTACGCTCCGCAGCCAGCCCGACCCCTCCACCTCGATCTCGAAGCGGGTGGTGGTCCAGTCCGGGGCGGTGGCCAGCCGGTAGCGAGCGGTCCACGGGATCGGGTCGACGGCGAGCATGGTGCCGCGCGCCGCCAACCCTTGGCCGTCGTCGAAGACGACGTGCTCGCTGCCGGCGGTGTCGGTCCGGGTCCAGAAGAGGGACTTCGGCATGGTCGGCATGAGCGGCACGTTACGCGACCTGACCGACACCATCAGTCAGACAAAGTAGATCTTGGTAGGAAACGGCCCCTCCAGGGGCCGAAACCTACCAAGATCCAGCTAAGTGCTCAGCGAGCGCGGGCCGGGGTACGCCCGTCGTGGTCCCCGTAGCGACGCTCTCCGGCAAAACGGTCGCCGTAGCGGCGCTCGCCCTGCCAGCGGTCCCCGTCCCGCCGCTCGTCCCGGCCTCCGGCGTGCCGCTCGCCCTGGGGGCGGTCGCTGAAGCGGCGCTCGCCGTGCGGCCGGTCGCCGCCGTGCCGCTCGCCCTGGGGGCGGTCGCCGTAACCGCGTTCGCCCTGGGGGCGGTCGCTGAAGCGGCGCTCGCCCTGGGGGCGGTCGCCGTAGCGGCGCTCGCCCTGGGGGCGGTCGCTGAAGCGTCGCTCACCCTGCGGCCGGTCGCCGTAGCGGCGCTCGCCCTGGGGGCGGTCGCCGTAACCGCGTTCGCCCTGGGGGCGGTCGCTGAAGCGGCGCTCGCCGTGCGGCCGGTCGCCGTAGCGGCGCTCGCCGTGCGGGCGGTCGCTGAAGCGGCGCTCGCCCTGGGGGCGGTCGCCGAAGCGGCGCGGCCCGCCGGAGCGGGCACCCTGCCGGCGCGGCTCCTCCGGCTCCTCACGGACCGGGACGCCGCTCGGCTCCCGTGCGCCGGTCAGCTCGGTGAGGGTCGGGTCACCGGCCCGCACCCGGGTCTGCTCCGGCTCGACACCGGCCTTCTCCAGCATCGCCAACGTGGTCCGGCGCTGCTTGGGCAGCACCAGCGTGGCCACCGCGCCCGACTCGCCGGCCCGGGCGGTCCGGCCGGCCCGGTGCAGGTAGTCCTTCGGGTCCTTCGGCGGGTCGACGTGCAGCACCAGAGAGACACCGTCCACGTGGATTCCGCGGGCGGCCACGTCGGTGGCGACCAGCACGTTCATCCGGCCCTCACGGAACTCGGCGAGCGTGCGGGTACGCATCCGCTGGGTCTTGCCGCCGTGCAGCCCACCCGCCCGTACGCCGACCGCGGCGAGCTGCGACACCAGCCGGTCCACGCCCAACTGGGTCCGGGCGAACACCATCGTCCGGCCGTCGCGCGCCGCGATCGACGCCACCACCGGGAACTTGTCCTGCGGCGGGATCAGCAGCATGTGATGGTCCATCGTGGACACCGCCGCGGTCGGCGGCGCGGTCGAGTGCGTGACCGGGTCGGTCATGAACCGCTTGACCAGCGTGTCGACGTCACCGTCCAGCGTGGCCGAGAACAGCAGCCGCTGCGTCCCGGCCGGGGTCTTCGCCAGCAGTTCGGTGACCTCCGGCAGGAAGCCCATGTCGGCCATCTGGTCGGCCTCGTCGAGCACGGTCACCTCGACGTCGTCGAGGCGGCACACGCCCCGCTCGATCAGGTCGCCGAGCCGACCCGGGGTGGCCACGACGATCTCCACGCCACGGCGCAGCGCGTCGATCTGCCGGTCGTACGGCACCCCGCCGACGGCGGTCTTCAGGAAGACGCCCACCGCCTTGCCGAGCGGCAGCAGCGCGTCGTTGACCTGCATGGCCAGCTCGCGGGTCGGGACGAGGACCAGGGCGCGGGGGTGCAGCGGGCGGGCCGCGGCACCGGCGGCGACCCGGGCGAGCACCGGCAGGCCGAACGCCAGCGTCTTGCCGGAGCCCGTCTGCCCCCGGCCGAGCACGTCACGCCCGGCCAGCGCGTCGGGAAGGGTCGCGCTCTGGATCTCGAACGGGGTGGTGATGCCCTGCCGGGCGAGCGCGCGTACGAGTGGCTGGGGGAGGCCCAGCGCGGCGAAGTCGCGCGTGTCGCCGGCGCTCTCCGGCGAGGCGGCCGGCTCGGCGGCCGCGTCGTGCTCCTCAGCGGTGGTCGGGTCGAGGGCGGACGGGAACGTGCTGGGGTCAGCAAAGGTGGTCAAGAAGTGCCTTTCAAGCGGGGCGCATCTTCGCGATGGCCTGCCGCAGCTCAACGCCGCCAAGTCGCCCGCAAGACCGCCCAGGGGCGCACGGAAACGCGCGCCAGGTCAGTGATCTACACAAGTGTACGGCGGCGGCCGCGAGCCGCCACCCGGCCTGACCCGTAGTGGGCGGGCTCACCAGTCGGTCGACCGGATCGCCGGACGCCGCGCCGCCGGCCAGAGCCATCGACGCCCGCCATAGTCGACAACGGTGCGCGCCCCCCACCTGCCCACCCGACCCCACCCCTGACCGCCCCGGCGATCTTGCAGTTTGTGTCCTGTGAGAACGGGCGAATGCCCCGAACCGGGGGCCGAAACTGCAAGATCGCGCACGTCAGGCAGGGCAGGGCAGGGCAGGGCAGGGCAGGGCGGGCGGGTCAGCCGTTGAGGAGGTTGCCGATCAACCCGCTCACGGCGTCGTCGGCGAGTAACACGAGCAGCACGCTGACCAGGACCAGCAGGCCGAGTGCCACACCCAGGACGACCACGACCCGAGCCGTCCGCGACCGTTCGGCCGGCGCGTCCGCCCAGCCCTGCGCCAGGATGTGCCCGGTGAGTGAACCGGACGTTTCGGTCGTATTGGTGGGCAGTGCCACGGTCGTGAACCCCGGGCCCTCGGTGCCCGCCCCGTAGACGGTGCCCTGGAGGTCGGGGCCGCCGTCGTACCGGACGGAGCGACCGCCGGCCGGGGCGCCGCCGTCGCGCGAGCTTCCGACCGACGTACGGGCTGGCGGGACGGCCCCGAACGGCGCCGTCGACGGGGCGCCGCCGGAGAGCTTCCCGACGTCGGTGGGCGTGGTGCCGCTTCGTGTTCCCGCGCTCGGGGTGCGACCGGCGGGGCGGAGTTCGGCCGGGCTCGCGGCCGGCGGCCAGGTCGGCAGGGCGGGCTCGGGAACGACCGGTGGCGCCGAGACCGGAGCGCTGCCGGGACCCGGTGGCGCCGACACCGGGGTGCCGGAGCCCGCGGGTGGGGCGGACACCGGGGCGCTGGCGCGTCCGGGTGGCGCCGACACCGGAGCAGTGGCGCGTCCGGGTGGGGCGGACACCGGAGCAGTGGCGCGGGCGGCCGGTGCGGACGCCGAGTTCGCCGGTGGTGGCGGGAACGGAGGTGCCGGCATCGGCCCCGGAGGTGGCGGCGGCGGTGGCACCGGTGGCCCCGGTGGCGGCGCCGGAGGGTTCGGCAGGGGCGGCACCGGCCCGGGCGGCGTGGGACGTGGCCCCGGCCTGGGCGGACCCGGACGGGGACCGGGCGCCGGAGGGGTGGGCTCGGGCACCGGCGGGGCCGGGGACGGTGGCGTCGGACCGGGGACCGGTGGGGTGGGCGCGGGCGCAGGCTCCGGCTCCGGGGTGGGCGGCTTCGGCGGTTGAGCCGGCTCCGGGGGCTGTGCCGGCTCGGGCGGCTCGGGGTTCACCGGGCCGGACCGGTACACGGTCGTCGCACCGGATCCGGCCTGCGCCCCGGCCGCGACCGCCTCGTCGGCCGTGACCCGGCTGCCGCCGAGCGCGGCGGCGGACGCTCGGGCGACGGCACCCGCCTCGGTACCCGTCGGCCGGCTCGCTCCCGGCACCGGGGCGCCGGCCCGAGCGGCTGGCCGACCCTCGTCGGTCGCCTTCTGGCCGGAGACCGGTACGGCGGCGCGGGCCCGTGCGGGTGCCGCGGAGCCGTCCCGTTGGGCGGGGAGCGCGGTGGCCGGAGCATCGGTTTTGACCGATCCGTAGGTGGTGCCGACCGCCGGCGACGACGCCGGGGTCCCACCGGTGGTCGTGGCCACACTGGCCCGCGCCCGCACCGGCGCGGCCGGCTTCGGGGTGGGACCGGCGGCATCCGACGCCACGCCGTCACCGGCGGCACCGCTCGTCGGCGCGCCGTCGTCGGTCACCGCGTCGGGGTCGGTGCGCGCGGGGCTGGCGGAGTCGTCACCGGTGGGGCCGCCGTCGGCTGGGTCGCCCTCGACCGGGCCGGCGTCCTCGGCCGGCTTGGTGGCGGACGGTTCCTCGGGCACGGGCCTGCTGGCAGGGTCGACCGTCTCCGCCGGAACCTTCTGCTCGGCCATGCTCGCCCTCCGCGCCACGCTCGCACCCGGACCCGGCCGGGACCGGGCGTGCCTGGATGCCACGGTGCCACATTCCGCCCCCGCGGCACAGCCGGAGTGGAGGCTTGTGGGTCAGCTGCCGGTGCTGGCGCTCGCCGAGGCCTTCGCCGACGGGCTGTTGCTCGCGGGCTCCTCACTGCTGCTCGCGCTGGCGCTGGCGGTCGCGCTGGCCGACGGCGAGTTGGAGCTCGGCGCCGTGGTGGGCGACGGAGGCTCCGTCGTCGGCGGCGGCGGCGTGGTGGGCGGGGGCGGCGTCGTCGGCGGCGGCGTGGTCGGTGACGGGGTGTTGCTCGGCGTGGGCGTCGGAGTCGGGGTGCCGCTCGGCGTGGTGCTGGGCGTCGTGCTCGGCGTGGGCGAGCCGGTCGCCGACGGGGTGGGCCGCGGCGTGTTGCTCGGCGTGGGCGTCGGCGTGGGGGTGCTGGTGGGCGGGGCCGGGACCGCGCCGACGACCCGGGTCGCCGCGTAGAGCCGGGACCACGTCACCGTGGAGATCTTGACGACGTCGCCGGTGGTGGGGGCGTGCACCATCTTGCCGTTGCCGATGTACATGCCGACGTGGTGAATGCTCGTCCAACTGCTGCCGGAGGCGAAGAAGAGCAGGTCACCGGGGAGCAGCGCGGTGCGGTCCACAGTGCGGGCGCGGGTCGCCCGGTACTGGTCCCGGGAGACCCGGGGCAGGTCGAAGTAGTCGGCCCCGGGGGAGCGGTAGGCCGCCCACATCAGACCAGAGCAGTCGAACCGGTCCGGCCCCTCCGCAGCCCACAGGTAGGGGTCGCCGAGCTGGGCGAGGGCGTAGCGCACGGCCGCCATGGCGCGCGGGTGCGCGGTCAGGCCGTTGGCGTTCTGACCCTGGAGGTAGCCGGCACCGATCTGCTGCTCGGCGGCCTCCTGCTGCCGTTCGAGCTGGACGAGCTGCGTCTCGTGGTCGCGGCGCAGCTTGAGCAGCTTCGCCTCCTCGGTGCGCAGCGCCCGCTCGCCGGCGGCGAACTCCTCGCCGGCGCTGCGGACCGCCGCCTCCGCCGTCGCGTACGCCGCGTAGGCCGCCTGCTCGGCGGCGCGCGCCCGGGACAGCTCACCGGCGGCCGCGGTGGTCGACCCCTCGACCTTCTCGCCGCGGGTGATCCGCTGGAGCTGGCTCCAGCCCTGGATGTCGTCGGCGAACTCGGCGGGGGGCAGTGCCGCGCGGGCCTTGAGCGCCTCGGCGACGGCCTTGTCGGCGCCCTCCTGGGCCCGCGCCAGGGTGTCGCGGGCGACCTTCAGGGTCTGGTCGGCCGCAGCGAGCTGCGTCTCCGCGTCGGTGCGCTTCTGACGTAGCTGGAGCAGCGTGTCGCCGAGCAGACCGACCTGGGCGACGGCCGCGTCGACCTGGGCGGCGAGCGAGCTGGCGCCGAAGGCGCCGCCGATCGGGGCGCCGGGCATTCCCGGTGCGAGGGGCGCGCCGCCGGGAAGCTGAAGGGTGCCGGTGACGGTGGGCCGGGAGCCGCTGTCCGGCACGGTGGTGGGCAGTGGGGGATCGGCGTAGACCGGGGTGGCCAGGACCGCGGCGGCGACCGCGCCGAGCAGGGCGGCCCAGAGCCTCGGACGAAGCACCGGGGAGACGATGGGGTTCCGTCGTCGCTGCCGTCGCCCGTGCCGCCTGTAGACCATTCCGCTCCCCGTCCGCACGCAGCCGCCGCGCCGGTGGGCGCGGCGGTGGGGACGCTACCAGTGCCTCGCGACCCCATCCTGTCTTACCTCAGTCCGGGCAACGTTGTCGATGCGCCGGCGGGTAACGGGAGGCTGAGAGTTCGGTGAAGGGCCCTCGCCGAGACGGTGCCGGCGGGGCCGTCGGTGCCCCGACGTAGGCTCGACCGGTACCGCGGGTGGAAGGGACGTGCCATGGACGCCGGACTCAAGCGCGAGCTCGAAGCGAAGGTGTACGCCGGTGAGCGGCTGACCCGGGAGGACGGGATCGCCCTCTACGAGAGCGACGACCTGGTCTGGCTCGGCCGGCTCGCCCACCACCGGCGCACCGAGCTCAACGGCGACCGGGTGATGTTCAACGTCAACCGTCACCTCAACCTGACGAACGTCTGCTCCGCCTCGTGCGCCTACTGCTCGTTCCAGCGCAAGCCGGGCGAGAAGGACGCGTACACGATGCGGATCGACGAGGCGGTGCGCAAGGCCAAGGAGATGGAGGACGAGCAGCTCACCGAGCTGCACATCGTCAACGGTCTGCACCCGACGCTGCCCTGGCGCTACTACCCGAAGGTGCTGCGCGAGCTGAAGGCGGCGCTGCCGAACGTCAAGTTGAAGTGCTTCACGGCGACCGAGGTGCAGTGGTTCGAGAAGATCAGCGGCCTCTCCGCCGACGAGATCCTCGACGAGTTGATGGACGCCGGGCTGGAGTCGCTCACCGGCGGCGGCGCGGAGATCTTCGACTGGGAGGTCCGCCAGCACATCGTCGACCACGCCTGCCACTGGGAGGACTGGTCGCGCATCCACCGCCTGGCGCACAGCAAGGGCATGAAGACGCCGTCCACGATGCTCTACGGCCACATCGAGGAGCCGCGGCACCGGGTCGACCACGTGCTGCGCCTGCGTGAGCTGCAGGACGAGACCGGCGGCTTCGCCGTCTTCATCCCGCTGCGCTACCAGCACGACTTCGTCGACTCCGCCGACGGGAAGATCCGTAACCGGATCCAGGCGCAGACCACGATGGCCTCGCCGGCCGAGTCGCTGAAGACCTTCGCGGTCTCCCGGCTGCTCTTCGACAACGTGCCGCACGTGAAGTGCTTCTGGGTGATGCACGGTCTGTCGGTGGCCCAGCTCTCGCTGAACTTCGGCGCCGACGACCTGGACGGCTCGGTCGTCGAATACAAGATCACGCACGACGCCGACGCGTACGGGACGCCGAACACCATGCACCGGGAGGACCTGCTCAACCTGATCTGGGACGCCGGGTTCCAGCCGGTCGAGCGGGACACCCGCTACAACGTGGTGCGGGAGTACGACAGGGCGCCGAGCATGGCGCAGCGGCGCGCCGAGCCGCAGCAGGTCTGGGCCTGAACGGTTCCGTTCCCCGGGTCGGGCGGCGCGCGGCGGTGGTCCCGGCTCGAGCCGACGTGGTGCCCGCGGCCCGCTCGCGTACCCTCGTAGGACCATGACGGAGCAGCAGCAGAGCGGATTCCCCCGGCGCGACGCCGAGGGGCGCATCCGTGCCCTCGGTGACCTTCTCGGCGTGAGTCTCGCCGGCTGGGTGATCGGGGTCGTCGCCCTGGTGCTGTTCGACTGGGCGTTCGCCTCGTTCGGGGCGGGCGAGTTCGGGCGGGCGAACGGGTGGCTCGCGGTGATCCTCCCCGCGTGGCTGCTCTGGGAGGATTTCCGGGCCTGGGAGTTCGGCGCCGCGCGGGTGGTGGCGGGACTGCTCGCCGCCGCGGTCGGTGTCGTCACCGGCCTGCTGGTGGCCGGCGCGGCTGCCGGTCTGCCGGGGCTGGTGTCGGGTGCCCTGGCGGCGGCGACGTTCACCGTGGCGTACGCGGTGGTGTGGTTCCCCGGGGTCCGCTGGCTGGCCCGCCGCACTGGCTGAGCGGCCCACCGAGCGGGCCGAGGTGTGCGCCGGACGGGCCGGTGCTACGAGAACGGAGTGGTGCGGGTGAGCGCGGCGGTCAAGTACACGCTGGGACGGATCGGGCTGTTCGTCCTCGTGCTGGCGGCCCTCTGGCTGATCGACATGAGCGTCTTCCTCAAGCTGATGCTCGCGCTGGTGTTCTCCGCGGCGCTGTCGTTCTTCCTGTTGAAGGGCTGGCGGGACGAGATGGCCGGGGAGATGGCCGAGTCGTCGGCCCGCCGCCGGAGCGAGAAGGAACGCCTCCGCAGCGCCCTGGCCGGCGACGACCAGACCCGCACCGACGAGTCCCGCCCCGACGAGTCCCGGTGATCAAGAGGTTCGCGTCGCCGGGACGACCTGGGGTGACGCGAACCTCTTGATCAACCGGCTACCGGGCGGGTCAGGTCACCAGTTGGTGGAGCCGGGCACGTGCGGCCAGGGCTTGTGGACCGGCTTGATCAGGTACGCGATGCCGCCGGAGCCGCCGGAGACCCCGCCGCTGGCGTTGATCCGCTTGGTCCGCAGCCAGATCTGCTCGAACTGCTCGCGCTGGTAGACGTTGCGCACCACGTCGTTGCTCGACGAGGCGGGGTCGTTGACGATCACGTCACCGTCGGTGGTGAAGCCGACCACCACGAACAGGTGCCCCGAGGTGCCGTAGTTCGCCCCGTCCAGCTCGCTGGCGAGGAAGGACTGACTGGTCACCACGGGGATGCCGGCGGCGATGAAGCGCTCCAGCTCGTCCAGCGAGTGCAGCCGGGTGACCCGGCCCTCCAGGCCCGGGAAGCTGGCCGCGTACGCGGTGTTGAACGGCCAGTTGCCGGCGCCGTCGTACGCGTAGTCGAAGGTCATCCGTGCCGCGTGGTTGACGGTGGGGTCCGGGTAGGTCGGGTCGACCCAGGCGGTGTCCTCCGGTGACGGCCGGCGACCCCAGTACTCGATCACCATCTCGGTGGAGGTGGGGGAGCACCAGGCCTCGCCGCCGCCGTCGTACTCGGGGTAGTGGCCGGCGTGGACGTTCTGCGAGTAGCGCGGCACGGGCAGTTCGACGCCCCAGGCGATGTGCCCGGCGCTCGGCGTCACGGTGAACCGGTCCGGCACGTTCGAGCTCATCGCGCCGAGCGTGTGCACGACGGGCGCGGCCTTCTGGCCGGGGGCCCGGTAGAGGGTCAGCCGCAGCTGGTACGCCCGCAGCAGCACCCCGGCGGCCGCGTCGTCGATGCTGAACGTGTCGGTCCAGATCGTCGACCAGGGGTCGCCCTGGCGGTTGACGGTGGTCCGCTTGATGTCGGCGTCGCCGGCCGCCCACCGGCCCATCACATACCACGGGGTCGTGGCGCCGGTGTTGTAGCTGCCCTGGAGCTCGACCTGGATCCAGGTGCCGGTGGGGGTCGTCGCGTTCCACGAGGCGACCAGTTCGGTGGCGTCGAAGCCGACCGCGGTGACCGGGGAGGTCCAGGTGGCGTACTCCCAGGTGCGGGTCGTGCCCGTGTGCGGGTCGGTGTAGTCGGTGGTGCCGGCGGGCCGGGACAGGGTCAGCCCGGGTCGGGCGCCGGGGACCGCCCGGGTGCCGGCGTGGCTGCCGCGCCGCCAGTCCGGATAGCGGGACCACTCCTGGAAGGTGATCTGCTCGTCGTGGACGACCGGCCGGGTGGTCGCCGGGCCGGCGGTGACCGGCGGCGCGGCGGTCGCGGGTACGGCGGTGCCGAGGAGGGTGAGCGCGGTGACGCCAGCGAGGGCGGCCACGCTCAGGCGTGATCTGGCCATGGGTGCTCCGCGGGTGTGATGGGCATCGTCGCCGGTCAGTGTCCCGCTCGGAAGGAACTTTCGCCAGATGTCGACAGATGGAAAATCATTGCCAGCGCGATGATCCGCCTGGCATGGAAGAGGCAGCGATCAATATTGATATGACCATGTGACGGATGGTGAAGTGTGCTCCACCGAACGGGATCTCCCCGTACCCGAGGAGGTTGTCCATGGCCTTCCGCTCCCCCCTCCCCCTCCGCCGCGCCCTGGCGTTAGCCGTCGCCGCCGGGCTCGCGTTCGTCACCGTCGCCGCCGCGCCGGTCTCCGCCCGACCGGCGCCGGAACCCACCGGTACGGCATCCGCCAGCTACCGGGTGCTCGGCCCCCGTACCCTCGTCGACCGCAACGCGGTGGCCCGCACCGGAGCGGCCATCGACTACAGCGAGCACGGGGTGCTGCACGTGTCGGCTACCGCGGCCGAGGCGGCCGCGATCTCCCGGCTCGGCTTCCGCCTGGAGCAGGTCACCGAGCCGTCGGCGGACGAGCACGACCACGGCGACGTGGGGACCCTCGCCTTCCCGCCCGCGGACTCCAACTACCACGACTACGCCGAGCTGACCGCGCTGGTGAACCAGGTCGTCGCCGACCACCCCACCATCGCCCGCAAGCTCAGCATCGGCAGCTCGTACGAGGGCCGGGACCTGATGGCCGTGAAGATCTCCGACAACGTCGCCACCGACGAGAACGAACCGGAGATCCTCTTCAACGCCCAGCAGCACGCCCGCGAGCACCTGACCGTCGAGATGGCGATCTACCTGCTCAACCTCTTCACCGACAACTACGGCAGCGACTCCCGGATCACCAACATCGTCAACGGCCGGGAGATCTGGATCGTGCCGACGGTCAACCCGGACGGCAGCGAGTACGACATCGCCACCGGCTCGTACCGCTCCTGGCGCAAGAACCGGCAGCCGAACAGCGGCTCGTCGTCGGTCGGCACCGACCTCAACCGGAACTGGAGCTACCAGTGGGGCTGCTGCGGCGGCTCGTCCGGCTCCACCTCGTCGGAGACCTACCGTGGCCCGTCCGCGTTCTCCGCGCCGGAGACGCAGGCGCTGCGGAACTTCGTCAACAGCCGCGTGGTCGGCGGCGTGCAGCAGATCAAGGCCAACATCGACTTCCACACCTACTCGCAGCTGGTGCTCTGGCCGTTCGGCTACACCACCGCCAACACCCCCAGCGGTATGACGGCCGACCAGTACAACACCTTCGCGACCATCGGCCAGCAGATGGCCGCCACCAACAGCTACACGCCCGAGCAGTCCAGTGACCTCTACATCGCCGACGGCACCAGCATCGACTGGATGTGGGCGGCGCACGGCATCTGGGCGTACACCTTCGAGATGTACCCGGGCTCGGCCAGCGGCGGCGGCTTCTACCCGCCGGACGAGGTGATCCCCGCGCAGACCTCCCGCAACCGGGAGGCGGTGCTGATGCTCAGCGAGTACGCCGACTGCCCGTACCGGGCGATCGGCAAGCAGGCGCAGTACTGCGGCGGCGGTGGTGGCGGCACCACGGTCTGGTCGGACACCTTCGAGACGGCAACCGGGTGGACGATCAACCCGAGCGGCACGGACACCGCGACCGTCGGCGTCTTCGAGCGCGGCGCCGCGCAGGCCACCACGTCCAGCGGGGCGAAGCAGCTCACCCCGTACGCCGGCAGCAACGACCTCGTCACCGGCCGGCTCGCCGGCTCCGCGGCGGGTGACTACGACCTGGACGGCGGCGTGACCAGCGCCCGGTCCCCGGCGGTGACCCTGCCGGCGAGCGGGACCCTGACCCTGTCGCTGGCGTGGTACCTGGCGCACGGCTCGAACTCGTCGTC